>CBIHOW010000050.1:0-42406 GCA_966211695.1 uncultured Massilia sp.
CGTCGTACCACTTCAGGTAGAAGCGCTTCCAGCCCGTCTTGAAGAAGGAATTGAAACCGGCGTCGTTGTTCTGCTCGGAAGCCTTGATCTTCTTCATCTCGATGAGGCGCAGGCCTTCCTCGCGGATCGTCGGCCAGTTTTCCTGCAGTACCGACAGTTCGGGAAATTCACGGACCGGGATATACGGCGTGCTGGGCACCTTGGAGAACAAGTGCATGAAGATGTTGATCGGCGCCATGAACGACGAATGGTCGAACAGTTGCCGGCCGAACGGCAGGCGGACTTTGCCGCGGAAATGGATGTGCAGAACCGACAGCACGAGAAAACCGACTACGAACCACTTCATGACGCCTCCGACTAAACGAGGCGCAAGGATACCATATGCGATACGCGGCCGTACGCCCTCCGCCCCGGCTGGTCGGGATGGATGGCGTACGGCCGCGGTGTGTCGTGCTACCGCTACATCGTCAATGCGTCGTCAATGCATCGTCAATGCATCGTCGACGACGTGACGGCGTAGCCTTTTTCCGCCAGCTGGGCGTTCAGGTTCTGGATATCGTAATCGGGCAGGTCTCCGGCATCGTCGTCGACTTCGAAAGCCCGGGCTTCGACTTCCCAGTCGGTATTCGTGGCTTCCTCGGGGATGTTGCGGGTCTCGGGGACGGCCAGGTAGGAGAACTTGCCGTCGTGTTCGGCTCTGCGGTAGATGTCCAGGCGCATAGTCATTTCCTTTAAAAGCATGGCTTTCGAATGAAAGCCATCAGTATGGGCACGATAGGCGAACGGTTCGTGTCCGTCTGTTAATCGGCGCACACTGGCTGGACGTCACTTTCAGCGTCCCACACCCCCGCCCAGCACGCGCGCCGGCAGCATGACGATCGCGCGCAGCAGCTCGAAAACGGCCTCGACGCCGATGCCGAGCAGACGGAACGGCAGCAGCACGAGCCAGACGAGCGGATACATCACGAGCGCGAGCAGCGCGATCGGCCAGCACAGGAACAATAACACCAACCACACGAGGAAACCCAGCATCGCCAGCTCCATCTTCGAAGACAGGGGCCGATCCGGCCCGACGATGTGAATGTAGTTGCATGGACGCCAATACGCAATGTTTCTGCGACGGACGGTCAGCGAAGGGAGATAAACGGGGCAAAAGCGGGGACGAGCGGACGTCGTCCCCGGCGTGGCAAACAATCAGGCCAGGACGGTGTCGCGGACCTGCACGGGCACGCCCGCGCGTTCGACGACCTCGGCGCGCATCGACGCTTCCAGCGACGGGATCGACCCGCCGGCACGGTAGGCGAAGCTCACCTGTACGACGTCGCCCGCCTGCACGTCCAGCGGCGTCGCCAGCGGCAGCATCATGTAGTGGTTCAGCCAGTCGATCGTCGTGCCGCGTTCCTCGATGATGGACAGGACGTTCTTGGTGATGAAGCGCAGCGCGTTCAGGCGGCCGCCCTGCTCCATGCGGAACTGGCCTTCCCACGCGATCGCGTCGCCGACGGGCTGGCTGAAGTCCATGATCGAATACACGCCCGGCTGCGCCAGCTCGATCGTGCCCGGATAGATCACGTTGGTCGGCTGGAATTGCACGATCGGCGCATAGAAACCCTCGAAATCGTATTCCAGCTGCAGCGGCTGCGCGGCCATGATGACGGCTTCCGGCATGAAGATCGGCAGCGGGCCGCCGAAGCGCGCCAGGTAGCGGCGCTTGAAGGATTCGATCACCTCGACCTGCTTTTCGCGCAGCATGCCGACGTGGATCATTTCGCAGATGACGAGATCGACGGGCTCCGGCGGCAGGTATTCGAACGCATCGGCATGGATCACCTCGACCTTGTGGCCGTTGGGGTTCATGGCGAGGAAGCGGCGCGCCTCGCGCACCATGTCGGGATTGAACTCGACGCAGTACACCTGTGCGGCGTTCTGGGCCGCGAAGTAGGACAGGACGCCCGTGCCGCCCCCCAGTTCCAGGACCTTCATGCCCGGCTTCACGGCGTGGTAGATCGCGGACTTGAAGCTGTGCATGCGGTTATGGTCCATCAGCATGTTGTGATGGTAGTGGACCGGAATAAACTGCCCCAAGTAGCAGCTTTCGATTTCGCGTTCGTTGAGCATGGGTTCCTCAATGTGGGGGATCTTGCATGCATTATGTCCATGCTTATAAGCAACTGATGCGCCGAGCTGACGGGGATTTTCCGGCCAGTTTGTCGGATCGATGGAACAGCGGTCCGGCGATGTGTAAATACCTTGACCTTTTTCCATGTGGGAATGTTAGTATTTTCCCATCCGCAGTTTCCGCTCGCAGGCCGCCATGGTCCATTCGATCCGTTCCCTGTCGGCGAATATCGCCGACCTGCTGCTGGACGTCGTCTTCCTGGTGGACCGGCGCGGCATCATCGTGGACGTCAGCGCCGGTTGCGAACGCATGCTCGGCTACCGTCCCACCGAGCTGATCGGCCAGTACATGCTCGATTTTGTCGTGCCCGAGGACCGCGCCATCACGTGCATGGAAAGCGCGCGCGTGCAGGCGGGCCAGGAACGCGTCGGCTTCGAAAACCGTTACCTGCACAAGGACG
Organism: uncultured Massilia sp.; assembly: GCA_966211695.1. Lineage (GTDB taxonomy): Bacteria > Pseudomonadota > Gammaproteobacteria > Burkholderiales > Burkholderiaceae_D > Telluria. The sequence continues at coordinate 2,580 of CBIHOW010000050.1, forward strand.
GCCGCCGCGTCGACGTGATGTGGTCGGCCCGCTGGATCGCCGACCACGGCCTGCGCCTGGGCGTCGCGCGCGACATCAGCGCCCGCAAGCGCGCCGAGCGGCGCCAGGCCGCAACGTATGCGATTTCCGAAGCGGTCTACCACGCCGGCGACCTGGCCGGACTGTGCGGCGAGATCCACGCCATCCTCGACCGCCTGGCGGGCGCGCCCGGCATGGTCGTCGTCAGCGACCCGACGCCGCAGCACGGTTTCAAGGTCGTCTACCGGCGCGACCACGATCCGCACATGCGCCTGCCGTCACGCGCCTGCCTCGCCCGCTGGCGCGCGACGGCGACAACCCCGGACAGCATCGCGCCGGACGCCGTCCGCCACGTTGCCGCCGGCCGCCTGAACACGTGGCTCATGATCGAGCTGGGTGGTCCGGCGGGCACGATCGGCGCGCTGCTGCTGCGCGACCACGCCGGCAGCGGCTATTCCCCGGCCGACCGCGGCCTGCTGCACTTCGTCGCGGCCCAGGTCGGCCTGGCGCTCGAGCGCAAGCGCCTGCACGACGATTTGATGCGCTCCGCCTGCCACGATGAACTGACGGGCTTGCCGAACCGCCGGCTGTTCTTCGACCGCATCCGCACGGCCGTCGCGCGGGCGCGGCGCTGCCATTCGCGGCTTGGCTTGCTGTACGTGGACGTGGACGATTTCAAGCAGGTCAACGACCGCTACGGCCACGCGACCGGCGACGCCCTGCTACGGGAGGTCGCGGCCCGGCTGGTGGAATGCGCGCGCGAATCGGATACGGTCGCGCGCCTCGGCGGCGACGAATTCGTGCTGCTGCTGGAAGACCTGCAGGCACCCGAGGACGCCGAGCATTGCGCCGACAAGATCCGTGCCGCGCTCGTGCGGCCGGTGCCGACGCCATGCGCGCCGCTGCACATCGGGGTCAGCATCGGGATCGGCGTGTTCCCGGATCACGCGGACCAGGTCGAGACCCTGCTCATGCATGCGGACACGCATATGTACGCGAAGAAGCGCGCCCACAAGGGCGCGGCGAAGGAGACCGACTCGCTCAGCGGGCCGACTTGACGCGTTGATCGAGCGCCGCCGCGATGGCGGCGTGGTCGGCCCGGCGCGCGATCTCGGCCGCCGTCAGGCCTTCGCCATTCTTCAGTTCGGGATCCGCGCCCTGGCCGAGCAGGAACACGGCCGTGCCCTCGTGGCCCTCGCGCGCCGCCATCATCAGCGGCGTGAACTTGCCGCTGGCCGGCGGCGATTGCGCATCGATGCGCGCGCCGTGCGCGAGCAGCAGGCGCGCAATCTCGTCGTCGCCGCTGGCGGCCGCGTAGTGCAGCGGCGTCCAGCCGGGACGGTTCACGGCCGCGCCTTTCGCGATCAGCGCTTCGGCGGCCGGCTTGTTGTGCTTGAACGCGGCCATCATCAACGCCGTGTTGCCGTTCAGCGCGGGCGCGTCGACGTTCGTGCCGGGGTGGCGCAGCAGCGCATCGAACACCTGCATCGCCCCTTCGCGCACGGCCAGCACGAGGGGCGGCTCGCCGCCGACGGGATTGGCCCGGTTCGGATCGACCTTGCCCAGCAGCGAACGCACGGTGCGCGCATCGTCCATCTGCACGGCACGGAAGAAGTCGCTCGTCGGGTCGGCCACGGCCAGCGCGGGCGCCGCCAGCGCGGCGGCGAGCAGGATCGAACGGAACAGGGTCATGGTCAGGTCCTCGCAGCCTTGAACAGGTTGAAGAAATTCTCGGTGGTGCGGTCGGCGATCTCGCGCAGCGGCACGTCCTTCAGCGTGGCGAGGTATTCCGCCACGTGCGCCACGTAGCCCGGCTCGTTCATCTTGCCGCGGAACGGCACGGGCGCGAGGTAGGGCGAATCCGTCTCGATGAGGATGCGGTCCAGCGGCAGCGCCTGCGCCACGGCCTGCAACTCCTTCGCGCTCTTGAACGTCACGATGCCCGAGAACGAAATATAAAAACCCATTTCGATGGCGGCCAGGGCCACGTCCAGCGACTCCGTGAAGCAGTGCATCACGCCCGCGACGCCGCCCTTGTCGGTACCGGCGCCTTCCTCGCGCATGATGCGGATCGTGTCTGCGCTGGCCGAACGCGTGTGGATGATCAGGGGCTTGCGCGTCTCGCGCGACGCGCGGATGTGCGTGCGGAAACGCTCGCGCTGCCATTCGAGGTCGCCTTCCAGGCGGTAATAATCGAGCCCCGTCTCGCCGATCGCGATGACCTTCGGGTGATCGGCCAGTTCGACGAGCTGGGCGACGGTGGGCTCGGGCGTGTCCTCGTAATCGGGGTGCACGCCCACGGACGCATAAATGTGGGGATATTGCTCGGCCAGCGCAAGCACGCTGGGGAAGTCCGGCAGGTCGACGGACACGCACAGCGCGTGCGAGACCTTGTTTTCGGCCATCCTGGCCAGGATCTCCGGCATCCTGGCGGCCAGTTCCGGGAAATTGATGTGGCAGTGGGAATCGATATACATCGCGATATTGTACGCGAGGTGCAGAAGTGTCGTGCGCGCAGCCCCCGTCGTTCCCGCGGAGGCGGGGGCCCAATTTATACGCGTCAACGCTGCGCGCACTTGGGCCCCTGCCTTCGCAGGGGCGACGGTTCTGGGTGTCAGCCGACCCGTTTACCGAGAATGATCAGGTCCCGCTCGATGCCATCGAGCGTCGCCACGCGCGGAAAATGCGCCCACGTATCGAACCCATACTTGCGGAACAGTCCAAGGCTCGGCGCATTGTGTCCGAAGATAAAGCCAAGCAGGGTATGCACTTTCACATTCGGCGCGAACGCCATCGCCTGTTCCAGGCAATAGCTTCCGATACCTTTGCCACGCCATGCTTCCGCGATATAGATCGACAGCTCGGCCGTGCCCGAATAGGCCGGGCGGCCATAGAAATTCGAATACGAGCACCAGCCGATCACGGCCGGGCTGTCCGACGTATCGGCCGCGTCGTGGATCACCCACAGCGGACGGCGTTCCGGCGTGTGCTCGTCAAACCAGCCCTCGCGCGACTCGACGGTGACGGGCTCGGTGTCCGCCGTCACTTCGCGCGACGCGATGGTGGAGTTGTAGATGTCGACGATGACGGGCAGGTCTTCCCTGCGGGCGAGGCGATGTACGTAGGACGGCATGTTGAAACTTGAGATTACAGGGTATGGGTGGCGCGCGACGACCGCAGTGCGGCGCCGAGGATTTCTTCGATGCGCAGGCGGGCGCGCTGCCCGGTCTCGTCGGCCGGGAAGTGGACGCCGATGCCTTGCGCCTTGTTGTTATTCGCACCGGCCGGCGTGATCCACGCGACCTTGCCGGCGATCGGGTACTTGTTCGGGTCGTCCATCAGCGACAGGATCAGGTAAATCTCGTCGCCGATCTTGTACGGCTTGTTGGTCGGCACGAACATGCCGCCATTCTTCAGGAAGGGCATATAGGCCGCGTACAAGGCGGCCTTTTCCTTGATGGCGAGCGACAATACGGACGGCCGCGCCGGCTGGGGCGCGTTCGGATCGGCGGGCAGGCCGCTGATCGGACCGTTCGGCGTTGCGCTCATCATCTTCCTTTCATCACAAACCGCAGCGGGCAGTGTAATCAAGCAACATGTCTTCGACAAACAATTTCGGAGACAGGGGGTGATCGGCCACGGCACGGCGCTCGTTCGTCGACTTGATCGCCTGCATCAGGTTGGCCACGTGCACTCTTCCGGCCAGCGCCGCGAGTTCCCGCTGGTACCTCGGATAATACCGGATCACGCCGGACAGCTTGTACGAAAACACGTCGTACAGCCACCGCTGCTGCCATGCGACGAGGGATGCGAGCGGCGCCTTGCTCAATTTGTCGGCACTGCGCAACGCGGCATCTACACTCGGCTGCGCAAGCACTTGCAGGAGGCCGTCGAGTTCGTCACGGCTGCCCGTCTCGGCCTGGGCCAGCGCCGCGAGCGGCGCCCCGCCCTGCTCGCGCAGCCAGCCGTCCGCATCGTTCACGCCCTGCGCTTCGAGCCAGGCCAATGCCTGGGCGTGGTCCGGCATCGGCAGCGCGAATTTGCGGCAGCGCGACAGGATCGTCGGCAGCAATCGGTCCAGTCCGTTCGATGCCAGCAGGAACACGGTGCCCGGCGGCGGCTCTTCGAGTGTCTTCAGCAATGCGTTCGACGCCGGCATGTTCAGCGCCTCGGCGGGATACAGCACGACGACGCGCAGGCCCTGGCGGTGCGTCGAGATGTTCATGAAATCGGCCAGTGCGCGCACCTGCTCGATCTTGATCTCCTTCGACGCCGTCTTCGATTTCGCTTTTTTCTCCTCGGCAGGGGCCTCGTCGCCCTCGGCGGCGGGCGCTTCGTCTTCCATCGCCTCCGGGCGCACGCGGCGGTAATCCGGGTGGTTGCCCTGGGCAAACCAGCCGCACGACGCGCACGCGCCGCACGCGTGGCCGTCCGGCCTCACGTTTTCGCACAACAACGCCTGGGCAAACGCCTCGATGAAGTCGGCCTTGCCGATGCCGGCCGGACCGTGGAACAGGATCGCATGCGGCAGCCGCACGCGCATCGCCTGCAACCGGGTCCACGCGTCTTCTTGCCAGGGGTACATGCTCACAGCCAGGTCTCCAGCGCGGCCTGCAGCGCGGCGCGCACCTCGTCGATCGTCTGCGTGGAATCGATGACGACGATGCGCCCCTGCGATTCGGTGGCGCGGCGCAGGTATTCGGCCCGCACGCGCGCGAAGAAATCAGCCTGTTCCATCTCGAACTTGTCGAGCGTACGCGAGGCCGACAGGCGGGCCTTGGCGACATCCAGCGGCACGTCGAACAGCAGGGTCAGGTCCGGCTGCAGGTGCGGGTGCACCCATTGTTCCAGTGCCTCCAGCTTGGCGCGATCGAGCCCGCGGCCGCCGCCCTGGTAGGCGAAACTGGCATCCGTGAAGCGGTCGGACAGCACCCAGTCGCCGCGCACGATCGCCGGTTCGACGACTTGCGCGACGTGTTCGCGGCGGCTGGCGAACATGATGAGGGCTTCCGTTTCGAGGTGCATCTTTTCGTGCAGCACGAGGTCGCGCAGCTTTTCGCCGAGCGGCGTGCCGCCCGGCTCGCGCGTCGAGACGACGCGCTTGCCCGCACCTTTCAACAGCGAGGTGACGTAGCCGATGTGCGTCGACTTGCCGGCCCCGTCGATGCCTTCGAAGGTGATGAAACGCCCGCGGATGGCATCGGTTTGATTCTTTGCATTCATTGTATTTACTGCGCCTGGTTGCGCTGGTACTGGTTCACGGCCTTGTTGTGCTCATTCAGGTTGACCGAGAAGTGACTTGTGCCATCGCCGCGCGACACGAAGTACAGGGCTTCCGTCTTCGCGGGCGCCGTCGCGGCGGCCAGCGATTGCACGCCCGGCAGCGCGATCGGCGTCGGCGGCAGGCCGGCGCGCGTATAGGTATTGTACGGGGTGTCCGTCTCGAGGTCCTTCTTGCGGATCTTGCCGTCGTACTTGTCGCCCATGCCGTAGATGACGGTGGGGTCGGTCTGCAGCAGCATGCCCGCTTTCAGGCGGTTCACGAAGACGCCCGCGATCATCGCGCGCTCGCTCTTCTGGCCCGTCTCCTTTTCGACCAGCGAGGCCATGATCAGCGCCTGGTACGGGTCCGTGTACGGCAGGCCCGGGTCGCGTTTTTCCCACGCGGCCTTCAGGCGCTTCATCATCATCTCGTGCGCCTGCCTGTAGATCGACAGGTCGCTCGCGTTCTTGGCGAACAGGTACGTGTCGGGGAAGAACAGGCCTTCCGGCGCCTTGTAGTCCGGGGCTACCTTCGCCAGCAATTCCTGGTCGGACAGTTTCGCAGTCTCGTGCTTCAGTTTCGGCGCCGCATCGATGGCCTGGCGCATCTGGCGGAACGTCCAGCCTTCGATGATCGTCAGCGATTCCTGCGCGAATTCGCCGCGCACGAGCTGGGTGAGGAGACGGCGCGGTGACGTATCCGGCTTCAGCTCGTAGCTGCCCGCCTTGATCTGGCCCGCCTTGCCGGTCACCCGCGCCAGCACCCCGAACAGGAACGGGTTGACGGGCACGCCGGCCGTCGCCATCTGCTGCGCGGCGCCGGCCACGTGGCTGCCCTGCGCGATGGCGAACGGGATGACGGCGGCGCCGCCCGGCGTGATCGGCTGCTTGCTCCACCACTGGAAGCCGGCGCCGGCACCGACGGCCACGATGACGCCCGTGACGATGAGTTTTTTTATGAATGCCATGCTGGACCTGGTTTTTTGCCGTCGTCGGCGCATTTTTGAAGGCGAACTTATAATGAGGCCGTAATCATAAAGCCGATACAGCCAAACCGGAAATAATTCGTGTCATGAACCATTGGATCGAACACCTCGCCACCCTGGGCGCCCGTTTTCACCCTGATAGTCCCACGCAAGCCGAAGACTTCGGCCGCGCACTCGCCCCCGCCGACCTCGAGAAGGGGTTCGTCGCCCCCGTCACCGACCTGGGCCTGATTGGAATCTCCGGCGAGGACGCCGCCGGCTTCCTGCACAACCAGCTCACCAACGACGTCGAGCACCTCGGCACGTCCGAGGCGCGCCTCGCCGGTTATTGCACGCCCAAGGGCCGTCTGCAGGCCACGTTCCTGCTGTGGCGCGATGCGGACAACATCTACCTGCAACTGCCGCGCGCCATCCAGGCACCGCTGCAGAAGCGGCTGACGATGTTCGTGCTGCGCGCGAAGGCGAAGCTGCGCGACGCCACCGACGAACCCGCACACGCGGCCGTCCTCGGGCTGGGCGGCGCGGCGGCGGCCGACGCGCTGCGCGCCCGGGTCGGCACGCTGCCCGACGCGCCCTACGCGAAGATCGAGGGCGCAGCCGGCACCGTGATCCGTCTCGCCGACGCTTTCAATCAACCCCGCTACCTGTGGCTGACGACGGCGGATGCGGCCATCGCCGCCCTGCCCGCGCTGAGAGAATCGCTCGCGCTGGGCGGCAACGCGGCCTGGCAACTGGCGGCCATCCACGCCGGCGTGCCGCAGATCGGCCCCGGCACGCAGGAACAGTTCGTGCCGCAGATGGTCAATTACGAGCTGCTCGGCGGCGTCAATTTCAAGAAGGGCTGCTATCCGGGCCAGGAAATCGTCGCGCGCAGCCAGTACCTCGGCAAGCTGAAACGCCGCATGGCGCTGGCCACGCTGCCGGATGCGGCCGCGCGCCCCGGCGACGAAGTCTATTCCGTCGCCGACCCGGACCAGCCGTCGGGCATGATCGTCAACGCGGCGCCGAACGGCGCGGGCGGGGCCGATGCGCTCGTCGAGATCAAGCTCGCGGCACTGGAAGGCGAAGTGCGCCACGGCTCGGCCGGCGGCACGAAGCTGGATTTCCTGCCGCTGCCGTACGCGCTCGACGCGCTTGACGTTTGACGCCCATGATCGACCTGTACGTCTACTACAAGGTGCGCGAGGCCGACGCCGCCGCGCTGGCGCCGCGCGTGCGCGCACTGCAGGACAGCGTCGGCGTGCCGGCGCAACTGAAGCGCCGGCCCGAAGTGCGCGACGGCCTGCAGACCTGGATGGAAGTCTACCCTGGCGTGGACGACGCCTTTCCCGCCCGGCTCGATGCCGCCGCGCGCGCCGCCGGCCTCGATGCCCTCATCGACGGCCCCCGGCGCGCCGAAATCTTCATGGATCTCCCAACATGTGCCTGATCGTTTTTGCCTGGCGCGTGATCCCCGGCCTGCCGCTGGTCGCCTGCGCCAACCGCGACGAATACTATGATCGTCCCGCCACCCCGGCCGGCCCGTGGCCGGACGCCCCCAACATCATCGCCGGCCGCGACCTGCGTGGCGGCGGCAGCTGGATGGGCGTGACGAAGGACGGTCCGCGCGGCCCGAAATTCGCCGCGCTCACGAACGTCCGTGCCCCGAACGACTGGCGCACCGACGCGCCCACGCGCGGCGCCCTCGTCGCCGATTTCCTCAAGGGCGACGACGATGCGCCGGCCTACCTCGCACGCATCGCGCCCGGCGCCGACGCCTACAACGGCTTCAACCTGATCCTGGGCGACCGCGACGGCATGTACTGGTTCTCGAACCACGCCGGCGCCGACCCGCGCAACGGCAAGGCGCTGGAACCGGGCATCTACGGCGTCTCGAACGGCTTGCTGGATGCGCCCTGGCCGAAGGTCGTGCGCACCAAGGCGACGTTCGCCAGCCTCCTGCTGCAGGGCGCGCCCGAAGAAGCGTATTTCGAGATGCTGGCCGATACGACCCGTGCGCCGGACATGCGCCTGCCCGACACGGGCGTCCCCATCGACCTGGAACGCCAGCTGTCCGCCGTCTGCATCGAGATTCCGGGCTATGGCACCCGCACGTCGACCGTCGTCAAGCTGTACGGCGATGCCGAGCCGGAGCTGCATGAACGCATCCTGAAACCGTGCGACCAGGCCGCGGCTTGAGTTGATTGCCCCTCCCGTGGGGGCAGGAATTTCCGCAGCGCACTGCTAACCTTGTTGCCTCACAGTAACAACAAAAGGAGCAGAGAATGCGCAAGGCAATCAAGGTATTGGCCGGGCTGACGCTGATGGCGGCACTGCCGTCGTTCGCCGCGACCCCGGGTACGCAACCGAAATGGGTGACGGGCTACTACGGCGGCTATTTCTGGGACAACCCCGACTACCAGAAACCCGAGCACGTCGACATGACGGCGCTGACGCACTTCGTGTTCGCCCGCATCGGCCCGGGCGGCGGCAAGTCGGGCCAGCCGGGCGAGATCGTCCTGGGCGCGGGCAACGCGCACGACAACCGCGACGTCGGTCCCGGTGCCGGCTACGACTGGACCGTCGAGGAATTCCTGGTAAAACGGGCGCACCAGGCGAACATCAAGGCCCTGATCATGCTGGGCGGCGAAGGCGACAACGCGGGCTTCCTCGCATCGAGCGCGCCGGCCGTGCGGCCGACGTTCGTGAAGAACCTCGTCGACTACATGGTCGCGAAGGACTACGACGGCATCGACGTCGACTGGGAAGGCCTCGACAGCAAGAACCCGGACGAAGCGGCGCTGCTGGAAGCCCTCGTGATCGACCTGCGCAAGGAAGCGAACGCACGCCCGCGCTACCAGAACAGCCCGGTGATCATCACGTACCCGGCCGGGAACATCAACACGAACATCGACAAGGTGACGCCGCACGACGTGCGCATGACCACCCTCGTCGACCAGTACAATTTCATGAGCTATGGCGTCGGCTGGTTCGGCCAGGGCTGGTACAGCAACACGTTTTCGCCATTGACGGGACACACGGAGCACCGACCCGTCTCGATCGCCGGCACCATCCAGGCTTATGTCGACGCCGGCGTGCCCCGCTCCAAGCTGGCGATGGGCATCGGCTTCTACGGCGAGAATTACGCGCCGCCGTTCACGGGCCCGAACCAGGAGACGGACGGCGACCTCAGCAAGTGGTCGGTGCTCGACTACCGCTGGAGCTACACCATGCTCCATAAGTACGGGTACCTGGACAAGGGCATCTACGCGTGGGACGCGCCCACGCAGACGAGCTACCGTGTCTACCCGGGCGGCTACACGCCGGCCGCCCGTCCGGATTGGGCCAGCGGCTACATCAGCTATGAGGAACCGGCGACCATCGCCGCCAAGGGCGCATGGGCGCAATCGACGAAGGACGGCGAAGGCGCCGCCGGCACCGCCATCTGGCTGATCAACTACGGCACGACGGACGGCGTCAACAATCCGCTGCTTACCGCGGTGAAGCAGGCCTTCCTCGACCCGACGGCGACCGAACCCGGCCCGTACCCGAACCCGCTGCCGCCCCCGCCGCCGCTGGATCTCAAGACGCAGCTGGACGCATCGAACGACTGGGGCACCGGTTACTGCGGCACGATCACGGTGACGAACGTCGGCACGACGGCCGGATACTGGAACACGACGCTGCCGTTCAAGGATTCGATCACGTCGCTGTGGAACGCCCAGTACACGCTGGAGAACGGCGTCCTGAGCCTGCAGGGTCCGGCCTATGACCGCAAGCTGCGTCCGGGCCAGTCCACGCAGGTGGGCCTGTGCGCGACGCGTCCGGCGACGCCGACCGAACCGCCGCCGCCGCCGCCCGCCGGCGCCGTCACCGCGGCACTCGTGATCACGGCCGACTGGACTACCGGCTACTGCGCCAAGGTCGCCGTCACGAACAACAGCGCCGTCAAGGTGGTCGGCTGGACCGTCGACGTGCCGAACGTCCAGGGTACGCTCTCCGGTATGTGGAATGGCAAGTACACGATGACCGGCACGACGATGCACCTGTCCGGGCCGGACTGGAACCGCGACCTGCCTGCCGGCGGGACCAATGACGATGCGGGATTCTGCGCCAGCCGCTGATACACTATGCGGATGAATGCCATCCGCGCCTGCCTTGCTGCCGCCCTGCTGTTCGCAGGCGCGGCACGCGCCCAGGTCGTCCCCGCCGGGGACTGGCACCAGCACGTGTTCAGCGCGGCCGACATCGCCATGCTCGGCCCGTCGTCCGGGCTGGTGCCGCTGGATGCGGACCAGCTGGTCTCCCTGCTGGACGCGGCCGGCATCAGGCGCGCCGTGCTGCTGTCCATCGCGTACATGGCGGGCAGCCCGGCCCGCAAGGTCGACGATGAAGCCGCGAAGGTGCGGATGGAGAACGACTGGACGGCCGCCCAGGCTGCGCGTTACCCGGGCCGGCTGATCGCGTTCTGCAGCTTCAATCCATTGAAGGATTACGCGCTCGCGGAACTCGAGCGGTGCGCGCAGACGCCGGGCCTCGACCACGGCATCAAGCTGCACATCGGGAATTCGGACGTGCAACTGGACGATCCGGCCCACGTCGCGCGCTTGCGCCAGGTGTTCGCGGCCGCCAACGGGCACGGGATGGCCATCGTCATCCACCTGCGCGCGAACATCGGCAGGAAGCGGCCGTACGGCGCGGCGCAGGCGCGCATCTTCCTCGACCAGGTGCTGCCCGCGGCCCCGGACGTCGTCGTGCAGGTCGCCCACTTCGCCGGGACGGGTCCCGGCTACGACGATCCGCCCGCGCAAGCCGCGATGGCCGTGCTGGCGGACGCCGTCGAGAACCATGACCCGCACGCGAACAACCTCTGGTTCGACGTCGCCTCGATCGTCGACCGCGACATCAGGCCGGACATGGCGGCGCTGGTCGCGAAACGCATCCGCCAGGTCGGCGTCGGGCGCGTGCTGTACGGGACGGACTCGGCGCAGGGCGCCAATTTGCGGCCGCGCGAAGCGTGGGCCGCGTTCCTGAAGCTGCCGCTGTCGCCGGCGGAGTTTGCGCACATCGCGGCGAACGTGCCGCCCTACTTCCCCGATCCCTGAACGGCTGCCCTGAGCTGGTCCGTGAATTGCGGCGTCGCCGCGTACGGGTCGGCCGGCGGTTTGCCATGCACGATGGCGTCCATGCGCTCGGCCACGGCCTGCAGCGCCTGCGGATGCGTGACGATGTAGAAATCGCCGCGGCGGATGCCGTCGAACGCGATACGGGCCACGTCCGCGGCGGTCAATGTGCCGGAGGCGACCGCCTGTTCGAGCAGCGCCCGGCCCGCCTGCTGGCTGGGCGTCGGCGGCGCGTCGTGGCGCAGTTCCCCGGGACGGTGGCGCTCGGCGTGCGCGATGTCCGTCGGCACGAAGTACGGACAGAGGACGGACGCTTTCACCGTCGTATCGACGAGGCGCAGGTCGTGGTACAGCGTCTCGGACAGCGCGACGACGGCGTGCTTGGACACGCTGTACGGCCCCATCGCGGGCGGCACCAGCAGGCCCGCCATCGACGCCGTGTTCACGATGTGGCCTTCGTAGCCGGGGTCGCGGCGCGCGGCGTCGAGCATCAGCGGCGTGAACACGCGCACGCCGTGGATCACGCCCCACAGGTTCACGCCCAGGACCCAGTCCCAGTCGGCTTCCGTGTGCTCCCAGACGAGGCCCGCCGTCGCGACGCCGGCATTGTTGAACAACAGGTGCACGCCGTGGTAGCGGATCATCGCGGCATCCGCCAGTTCCTCCACGTGCGCAGCCTTGCGTACGTCGCACACCATCGCCAGCACGTCGGCGCCGCCGGCCTGCAACGCGCCGGTGACCTGTTCCAGTGCTTGCGCATCGGCGTCGGCCAGGACCAGCTTCATGCCCAGCCGGGCCGCCTCGTTGGCGAATTCGCGCCCGAGTCCGCTGCCGGCGCCGGTGATGACGGCTACTCGTCCTGCAAAATTCAACATGGCGACCTCCTCGCCGCTTCGCCTTCAGACGTCAGATTTCGTAGTCCATGCACTGCCGCCCTTCGCGGATCGCGCCGATGAACGGCACCACCGCCTGGTGCACCGGATGCTTGATGTACGCGTCGAGCGCGGCCTTGTCCTCGAACTCGGAATACAGCACGACGTCGTACGTGGCTTCCAGGCCGGGCTGGGCGATGACGACCTCGAACTTGACCTGGCCGGGGACGATGTTGGCGCATTCGTCCAGGCGGCGCTTCATTTCGATGGCGTTGGCGGCGCGGTCGGCGCCTTCGGCGTGGTCTTTCAGTTTCCACATGACGATGTGCTTGAGCATGGATTTCCTTTGTAGCGTTCGATATTGGACTGTCGCGGCGTGCCGTTCACGGGGATGCCGCGCCCTCATTATAAGAGCGATAAGGCGCGCCTGCCCTGGCGTGTTGGTGGCGGGGTTGTATGGGGCGGGCGTCGCTTGTCGGTTAGTTGCATAATCCTGGATTACATCGGGCCGTGCCCGATGGCCTCGCGGCCGATGTGCTTATGCGATCGAGGACCGTCTGCTCGGCCAGATGATCGCCTGTGCCACGATCACGGATTCGCCGTTGAAGGTCGCGGTGGGCGAGCCGTACAGCAGATACCCCTGCTCGAGCGCGGCGCTCACGCGGCGGCAGAACGAGGCGTCGTCGGGGCCGGTGAGGATACGGTAGGCTGGAAGACCTTCGGGTGGATGGTCGGACATGATGTTCCTTGTCGTGTTCGTCGTTATAAGGATCACCGAGTATATTGGCGAAACTCCGGTCGTGCTTGCCACCGCGCTGTTTGCCGGCGCCCCAAGTCGGTTAGTTGCAGTATGATGACGCCATGAGCCATCCACCTTCTCTCGCCGACTGGGACAAGCGTCCCGTCGAGGCCTTCGCCGCCTTCGTCGTCACGCCGGAGTTCGTCCTCACGTCCAGCCGCCAGCGCGACGTCCCGCTGCCCGTATCGAAGGAATCCGCCGCGATCTACAAATTCATGTTCGGCAAATTCGCCACGTGGATGCTGGAACACGGCCTGCGCATGTCGACCGTGAACGCGGCCGACCTGCGCCGCTTCATCGAGCTGTCGAAGGATGGCCAGCGCGACCTCAACAGCAAGATCGCCTACCGCTACCTGCGCCTGCTGGAACGCTGCTTCGAGTACCTGGGCCGCGCGCCGAACCCGGCCCGCCAGGCCATCATCGCGACGGACCGGGCCCACCTCGCGGAAGACGCCCCGATGACGGCGCTGAGCCCGGACGACCTGCAACGCTTCCTGGCCGCCCTCCCCGCCGGCCGTACGGAAGACACGGAGGGTCACGCCGGCTGGAAGCGCCGGCGCGACCGCGCGATGCAGATCGTGATGGCCCTCGCCGGCCTGCGCGTGGCGGAAGCCATCGGCCTGCTTTTGGACGAAGTGGGCCGCCAACCCGACATCGACGGCGCCATCACGTTGAACATCACGCCGGAAGCGAAGCACCGCACGAGCTACGAGCACACGACGACCTTGCCGCGCGCCGGCGTCGCCGAACTGACCGCATGGCTGAAGGAGCGGGCGGAGCTCGAGATCCCCGGAGACCTCGTCTTCCCCGCGAACCTGGAAGGCGAGCCGCTGCACAAGGCGACCGTCTACCGGCAGACGCGCGCGACGTTCGAGCGGGCCGGGATCGCCGTCGCGCGTGCGGGCGGGCGCACGCTGCGCAACAGCTTCGCCGTCCAGCAACTCGAACAGGGCATGTCGCGCGGCGAGCTGGCGACGGCGCTGGGTCTCGCACTGGAGCGGTCGACGGAGGCGTACACGTATGCACGGCTCCATGAAGCGCCCGGCGACGACGACACCCCATCTGTAAGCGCCACGTAAGTTTCCAGCAAGCGTGCCGTAAGCTTCCCGGCGCACAGTCAGCAGGTCGCCCGCGCCATCGGGCGACGCACACAATAAACACGACTGGAGACCACAATGGCAATCAACCCCGGCATGGCCGCGGGCGGCAAATCCATGCCGTCCGGCGTTGGGCTCACGAAGGAAGAGCGCAAGGTCATCTTCGCCTCCTCGCTCGGTACCGTCTTCGAATGGTACGACTTTTACCTGTATGGCTCGCTGGCGACCGTGATCGCCAAGCAGTTCTTCATCGGCGATCCGACCACCTCGTTCATCTTCGCGCTGCTCGCCTTCGCGGCCGGCTTCATCGTGCGGCCGTTCGGTGCACTCGTGTTCGGGCGCCTCGGCGACATGATCGGCCGTAAGTACACGTTCCTCGTCACGATCCTGATCATGGGCGGCTCCACGTTCATCGTCGGCCTCCTGCCCGGCTACGCGTCGATCGGCATCGTGGCCCCCATCGTCCTCGTCACCTTGCGCATCCTGCAGGGGCTCGCGCTGGGCGGCGAATACGGCGGCGCCGCCACCTACGTGGCCGAACACGCGCCCGACGGCCGGCGCGGCTACTTCACGTCGTGGATCCAGACGACGGCCACGCTCGGCCTGTTCCTGTCGCTGCTCGTGATCACGGGCGTGCGCGCCGGCATGGACACGGCCGCGTTCGACGCGTGGGGCTGGCGCATCCCGTTCCTCGTCTCCGTGCTGCTGCTCGCGGTGTCCGTCTGGATCCGCATGTCGATGAACGAGTCGCCCGCGTTCGCGCGCATGAAGGCCGAGGGCCGGACGTCGAAGGCGCCGCTGAGCGAAGCGTTCCTCACCTGGAAGAACGGGAAGATCGCGCTGCTCGCCCTGCTGGGGGTCGTGATGGGCCAGGCCGTCGTCTGGTACACGGGCCAGTTCTATGCGCTGTTCTTCCTCACCAAGACGCTGAAGATCGACGACGCGACGGCCAACATCCTGATCGCCATCGCGCTCGCGCTGGCGACGCCGTTCTTCATCTTTTTCGGCTCGCTGTCCGACCGCATCGGCCGCAAGACGATCATCATGGCCGGCTGCCTGGTCGCCGCGCTCACGTACTTCCCGATCTTCAAGGGGCTCACGCATTACGGCAACCCGGCGCTGGAAACGGCGCTGAACAACTCGCCCGTCGTCGTCGTGGCCGATCCGGATTCCTGCCACTTCCAGTTCAACGCCACGGGCACGAAGAAATTCCCGTCGTCGTGCGACATCGCCACCGCGCAGCTGACGGCGGCTTCCGTCAGCTACACCCGCCAGGACGCGCCGGCCGGCACCATCGCCAGCGTCAAGGTCGGCGACAAGGTCTACCCGTCGTTTAATGCGACGATGACCCCGGACGGCCTGAATTTCGACCAGGCCAGCAAGGACCGCGAAGCTGCGCTGAAGAAGGACCTGGGCGCCGCCATCAAGGCGGCCGGCTATCCCGCGAAGGCCGATCCCACGCAGATCAACAAGCCGATGATCGTGCTGCTGCTGTTCGTCCTGGTCCTGTACGTGACGATGGTCTACGGCCCCGTGGCCGCGATGCTCGTCGAGATGTTCCCGACCCGCATCCGCTACACGTCGATGTCGCTGCCCTACCATATCGGCAACGGCTGGTTCGGCGGCCTGCTGCCGACCACCGCGTTCGCCCTCGTCGCGGCCAACGGCAACATCTATTACGGCCTGTGGTACCCGATCGTGATCGCCGTCGCGACCGTCGTCATCGGCACCTTGTTCGTGCGCGAGACGAAGGACAACGACATCTACGCGGCCGACTGAACGTACCGCCGTCGCCCCGCCGTAAAAGCCGCCAGCGATGGCGGCTTTTTCGTTGCGCGTCACAAAAACAAGAATCGGGGTCAGAGCACATTTATGCCCAGATTCGGGGTCAGAGCACATTTCGGATCAATGTCTCGATGCGCAACTCCGCTGGACCCGTTCCCTCAACAGCGAGATGAGGTCCCTCGCAACCTCGCCACCAATCTTGCTTCGGTGATCGTGCCTTAAAAAGTGCTCTGACCCCGAATTTTCAGGAAAATGTGCTCTGACCCCGAATTCGGCCGAGTTCGGGAGCGGACTTGGCAGGCGTACGAGATAGCGCTACCATCGGAAGACACAACGATAACGATGGAGACTCTTCATGCTCAAGCTGCCGCGCCTTGCCGCCGCCGTCACGCTCACCCTCGTCGCGCACGCCGCGTGCGCCGACGATCCCGCCCCCAACCCGCCGCCGGCCACGTCGCAGTTCAAGGAAATCCCGGCGCATGACCAGGTCAAGCGGCTGGGCCGCGGCGTCAACATCATCGGCTACGATCCGTTCTGGCGCGATGGCGCCCAGGGCAATTACAAGGAGGAGCACTTCGCGAAGATCAAGGCGGCCGGATTCTCGACCGTGCGCGTCGTGCTGTTCGCGTTCCGCGCGCTGGACGCACAGAACCGCCTCGATCCGAAATGGGTCAACCGCCTCGACTGGGTCGTCGCGACGGCGACGAAGCACGGCCTCAACGTCATCATCGACGAACACGATTTCGACGACTGCTCGAAGGACGTCGCCGCCTGCATGCCGAAGCTGAAAGCCGTCTGGAGCCAGCTGGCGGAGCGCTACCGCAACGAGCCGAACACGGTCGTCTTCGAGCTGCTGAACGAGCCGCACGGCCAGTTCGACGCGGCCACGTGGAACGCCAGCTTCCCGCAGGTGCTGGCGATCATGCGCAAGACGAACCCCACGCGCAACGTCATCATCGGCGGCGTGCGCTGGAACAGCCGCGACACGCTGAAGGATCTCGACTTGCCGGCCGCCGACAAGCACCTCATCGCCACGTTCCACTACTACGACCCGTTCCCGTTCACGCACCAGGGCGCGTCGTGGGCCGATGAACCGATCCGCTCGACGACGGGCATCCGCTTCGGCAAGCCGGCGGAGATCGCCCGCATCGACCAGGATTTCGCCGCCGTCAAAGCGTGGAGCGATGCGAGCGGCCGGCCCGTGTTCCTCGGCGAATTCGGCGCCTACGACAAGGCCGCGATGGAAGACCGCGTGCTATGGACGTCGACCGTCGCGCGCACGGCCGAGAAGTATGGCTTCGCGTGGGGCTACTGGCAGTTCTCCAGCGACTTCGTGCTGTACGACTTCAAGAAAAACGACTTCGTGCAGCCGATCCTGAAGGCGCTGGTGCCGGAGACGCGCTAGGGCCGACCGCCGGGCGGCATCAGAACGTCTTCGTGCAATCCTTGTGCACGCGCTTCCTGCCGCCCGCGTACGTCGTCTCGACATGCTCGTAACACGAGATCTCGCCGGTCTCCGTGTCATACAGGGCCCGCACGCTGTATTCGTTCGTCTTGACGAGCTTGCCCTTGCGCCAGCAATGGCGTTCTCCGCCGACGTTGTCCGCCCCGCCTTTCCAGTCGCCCGTCACACAATTCGGATCGCGGCTGTCGACGGCGATGTTGCCGATGGCCGACAGCGCCTCGCTGAAGACGAGACGCCGGCGCACCCGGTCGTACAGGTAGACCGCGCTGCTCGTGTTGCCGATCGGCGCCACGTCGGTCGTCACGATGAGATCCGGGCAGCCATCGTTGTTCAGGTCCCGGGCCAGCAGCCCGTTGTCGTCGCCCTGGTAGTTCTGCAGGCCGTCGAGCACCTGCACCCTGCGTCGCAAACGCGCATGTCCCGAACGGGCACGTCCCGAACGGGCATGTCCCGAACGCGCATCGACGACATGGACGCTGCCCGCGGATGGTGCCGCGGCATCCTCCGGCACCCACCGGAAAGCGAGGGGGGCGTCGCACGCGGAACCCGCCGCCCATGTGGCCATCGGCGCGAGACAGGCCAGGCTAACGATGAGGCTTTTCAACACGATGCACTCCCGGCCGCACGGCCATCAAGACAAGAAACGGCGTAGCCCGGCTCGCAGTAGCGATCGACAAGCCAGTGCAGCGCGTTCCCGCCATCGTCCTTCACCCAACCGGCAGGATGCGCCGTGCACATCGGGTGCTCGACGGAGAACAGGAAACGGCCGCCCGGTTTCCGCGCGGCGAAGACGCGTTGCACACGGCGGCCGGCAAGGACGTCCGGGTCGTCATCGATATTCTGCGACGCTGCGGCCGTCATTTCACGCCTCCGATCGTCGATTCGGCCATCGCGCCGCTCCCCCACGTCCGCATCCGGTTCGCCGCCCACGCCGTCAGGATGGCGCCGGCCAGCAGCACGAGCCGCGTGTCGACGAGGGTCAGCACGGCGCCCGCCGCCGCCATCAGGATGTTGGCGAGGCAGAACGTCGTCGACAGCAGGCCCATGACGGCGCCCTGCCCATGCCCGCCGCCGAAGCGGTCCGCCGCCCACGCCTGTACGACCGCGTTGTAGAACGCGTGCGGCAGGCCGAACGCCATGATGCCCACGAGGCCCACCCATAAATGGCCCACGCCGAGCGACCCGATGGCCAGCGCGACGCACGCGGCGAGCCATGCGGCGCGGCGCATCGGCTCCGTGCGGCTGGCGCGGCCGGCGAACAGCGCTGAACACGTCATCAGGCCGCACATTCCGACGTTGACGAGGGCGATCGCGCGCGTGTCGTAATGGCCCACTTCGACGAGCCACAGCGGGTAAAACTCGTAGAACGCCGTCACCCCGCACGTGTATGCGAGCTGCACGCCGAACAGCGCGCGCAGCCCGTCGTGGCGCAGCAGGTTGAACGCGTGACGCTCGCGCGCGACGCTCCACCACGACGGCCCGTCCGCGCGCGGCTTGCGTTCCAGCGCCACGCCGACGAGCACCGCGCCCAGCAGCAGCGCGCCCGCGGCGATGTAGAACGGGACCGTGATGCCCCATGCGATCGTGAACCCGGCCAGCAACGGTCCGACCAGCCAGCCCAGGTGCAGCGCGCCGTTCAGCCACGACAGCGCGTGGTTGCGCAACGGGCCCTGCAGGCGGTCCGCCAGCATCGCGCGCACGATCGCGCTATGGCCCTCCAGCAGGCCCGTGCCGAAGCGGGCAACGAGGAACAGCGGATACGAGCGGCTCGCCAGCGCCCACGCCGTCAGCACATGGCCGACGGCGGCACCCACGGCCGTCACGAGCAGCAGCGGCCGCCGGCCATAGCGGTCGGACAGCGACCCGAGCACGGCGGTACCCAGCAGCAGGCCGATGGGGTTGACCATCAGCGCCAGCGCGAACAGCAGCTTGGGCGGCAGGCCGAGGAAGTGCGTCAGGCTGTCCGGTGCGCCGTTCACGAACAGCGGCGGCAGGATGGGATACGGCAGCGACGCCCCCGTCGTGGACAACAGTCCGAGCAGGCAGGCGGTCGCGATCAGGAGGGCATTCTTCATGGTGGGCACAGCCTAGCACGGCCCGCACCCTGAGCGCATCAGGGGCATTCATCAGGGCGCCACCGCCGCGCCGGACAGCCGCGCCAGCTCCTCGGCCAGCACGGCGGCCGATACCCCGCTGCCCTGCATCCACGACGCGAGCGCTGCGAACTGGCCTTCCGCGCAGGCGAGCGCGCGCACGTCGGCGCGTGGCGCCGCGACGCCGCGCTCGCGCAACCGGGGCGCGATGCGCGCCGCCAGCAGGCGCGCGATGCGCGAGCGCAGCGGCTGTTCCAGCAGGACGCGCACGGCGCCGGACCGTTCGCGCAGATGTTCGATGAATCCCAGCAGGGCCGCCGGATCGGGCGGGTCGGCCGCCAGCACCCTGAGCGGCCAGTCCATCGACGCCGCCAGCAGGTCGTCCTTCGTGCGGAAATGTTCGTACAGCGTGGAACGGCCGAGGTCCGCGCGCTCGGCCACCGCCGTCATCGCGACGGCTTCATAGCCCTGCGCCATCAGCAGTTCGATGAACGCCCCGACCGCCGCCTTGCGTGTGCGCTGCCTGCGCCGGTCCAGCACGACTTCTTCCATCGCATCTCCATAGGCGGACATCGCGCGGGTTTTGTCCGCTAACGGACGGCACGACCGCACCATCCGCCAACGGCACAGCGACCGCTGGTCCAATGTGGTTTTCCATAGAAAGGACCGCCATGATAACAGCCGACCCCACGCCAACCGTCCCGCACCGTTCGATCCCGCCCGCCGCCTGGGCGCTCGCGATCGCCGGCGCGGCGATGGTCGCCCTCCTCTTCCATCATCCGGTGGTCCCGCACGGCACCAACTACGCCGACACGCTGGTCGCGCTCGTGCGCCTGCGCGCTGGCGCGGCATTGGTCCACGGCGCGCTGTTCGTCGCCTGCGGCTTGCTGCTGTACGGCGTGACCGCGCTGGCCATGGCGCTCGGCATGCGCCGTCCCGTCATCGCGTTCGGCGTCGCCTGCCATGCGCTGGGCTGCGCGGCCGTCGGCGGCGCGATGCTGGGCGACGGCTTCATCACCCCGCGCCTGGCCAGGATCGCCCTCGACCAGGGCTGGCCGCACGACGGGACAGCCGCGGTGTTCGCGCTCATCGCCATCACGATCCAGGTGCTCACCAAGGCGGGCCTGATCGGCATGGGCGCCAGCATGTGCTGCCTGTCGTGGGCCAGCCCGCGCTCGACCCGGCTGCTGGCCGCGCTGGCGCTGCCGGCGGGTGCCGGCACCGCGCTCGCGGCCGCGAGCGGCCTGCACATGCACCCGCATTCGCTGATGCTGCTGACGGGCGTGCAGGCGCTATGGTACGCGGGCGCGGCGCTGACGTTGCTGCGCGTCAGCCGTTGAACGACTTCCCTTCCCGCGCCAGCCGCACGAGCAGCGGCGCCGGCGTCCACGCCTCGCCGTGGTAGCCGCGCGCATACTTCTCGACGGCGGCCAGCACGGCCGGCAGGCCGACCGTGTCCGCATAAAACATCGGGCCGCCGCGGAACAGCGGGAAGCCGTAGCCGGACAGGTAGACCATGTCGATGTCGGACGCACGCAGCGCGATGCCCTCTTCCAGGATCCGCGCGCCCTCGTTGACCAGCGCGTAGACGAGACGCTCGACGATCTCCTCGTCGGAGATGGCGCGGCGCGCAATGCCCAGGTCCTGCGAGTGCCGCACGATCATGTCGTCGACCCACGGCGCCGGCCGCGGCGTGCGGTCGCCGGCCTGGTAGTCGTACCAGCCCGCGCCCGTCTTCTGGCCGAAGCGGCCCTGTTCGCACAGCAGGTCGGCAGTCCTCGAATATTTCACGTCGGGCGACTCGACGGCCCGGCGCTTGCGGATGTACCAGCCGACGTCGTTGCCGGCCAGGTCGCCCATGCGGAACGGCCCCATGGCGAAGCCGAATGCCTCGATCGCCCGGTCGACCTGCTGCGGCAGCGCGCCCTCGTCCAGCAGGAAACCGGCCTGGCGGATGTACTGTTCCACCATGCGGTTGCCGATGAAACCGTCGCACACCCCGGCGACGACGCCCGTCTTCCTGATCTTCTTCGCCAGCGCCAGCGCCGTCGCCAGCACGTCCTTGCCCGTTTGCGCGCCGCGCACGATTTCCAGCAGCTTCATCACGTTGGCGGGGCTGAAGAAGTGCAGGCCGATGACGTCCTGCGGGCGCGACGTGAACGCCGCGATGCGGTTCAGGTCCAGGGTCGACGTGTTCGACGCGAGGATCGCGCCCGGTTTCATCGCCGCATCCAGCCGGCGGAATACGGACGCCTTCACGTCCATGTCCTCGAACACGGCTTCGATGACGATGTCGGCCTGCGCGATGTCGGCATAGTCCAGCGTGCCGCGGATGAGACCCACGCGCTGTTCAGCCTTGTCCGCCGCCAGCTTGCCCTTCCTGACCGTGTTCTCGTAGTTCTTGCGGATGGTGGCCAGCCCCTTGTCCAGCGCCTCCTGCGTCGTCTCGAGGATCGTCACGGGAATGCCGGCGTTCGCGAAGTTCATCGCGATGCCGCCGCCCATCGTCCCCGCGCCCACGACGGCCGCACTGCGGATGTCGCGCACGGGCGTGTCGCCCGGCACGTCCGGCACCTTGCCGGCCGCGCGTTCCGCGAAGAATGCGTGGCGCAGCGCCTTCGATGCCGTCGTCTGCGTGAGGTGGATGAAGCGCTCCCGTTCGAATTTCAGGCCCTCTTCGAACGGCTTCTCGACGGACGCGGCGACGGTCTCCACGCATTCGACAGGCGCCGGGAACGGCCCCGCCTCGACTTTTACGCGCGCCCGCGCGGCGGCCAGGAAGCCCGCCGCATCGGGGTGGTCGACCCGGCGTTCGCGCACCTTCGGCAGCGGCCGCACGTCGGCCACGCGCCGCGCGAACGCGACGGCGCCCGCGACGAGGTCCGAGCCGGCCGGCAGCAATTCATCGAACAGCAGGGTGCCGGCCAGCTTTTCGGACAGCACCGGGGTACCGGTGACGATCATGTCCAGCGCCGTCTCCAGGCCCAGCACGCGCGGCAGGCGCTGCGTGCCGCCGGCGCCCGGCAACAGGCCCAGCTTCACCTCCGGCAGCGCGATCTGCGCCCCGGGCAGCGCCACGCGGTAGTTCGCACCCAGCGCCAGCTCCAGGCCGCCACCCATGCACACGGTGTGGATCGCGGCGACGACAGGCTTCTCCGAATTCTCGACCGTGCGGATCAGGGTGTGCAGGGTCGGTTCCGTGAGCGCCTTGGGCGAATTGAATTCGCGGATGTCGGCGCCGCCCGAGAACGCCTTGCCGGCGCCCGTGATGACGATGGCCTTGACGGCCGGATCCTGCGCCGCGCGGTCCAGCGCTTCGACGGCGGCGGTGCGCGTCGCCAGGCCGAGGCCATTGACGGGCGGGTTGTTCAGCGCGATGACGGCGACGTCATCGATGACCTGATAGTCTGCGCTCATGGTTCTCCTCGTATGGTGAAGTGTTCATCATTGTTCGGTACCGGGCAGGCGATACTCCCGGAATTGTTCGCGCAAGCGGTTCTTCTGGATCTTCCCGGTCGCCCCGGTCGGCAGCGCGTCGACGAACAGCACGTCGTCCGGCATCCAGAACTTCGCGACCTTCCCGTCGAAGAACCGCAGCAGTTCTTCCCGCGCGAGCCGGGCTTCGGGCCGGCGCACGACCACCAGCACGGGCCGCTCATCCCACTTCGGATGGCGCACGCCGATGCACGCGGCCTGCAGCACGGCCGGATGCGCCATCGCGATGTTCTCGAGGTCGATCGACCCGATCCACTCGCCGCCGGACTTGATGACGTCCTTGCTGCGGTCCGTGATCTGCATGTAGCCGTCCGGGTCGATGGTCGCCACGTCGCCGGTCGGGAACCAGCCGTCCTGCAGCACGTCGCCGCCTTCGTCGCGAAAGTAACGGGAAATGATCCACGGGCCTTGCACGAGCAGGTGTCCGAACGTGATGCCGTCCCACGGCAGTTCGTTGCCGTCGTCGTCGACGATCTTCATGTCCACGCCGAAGATGGCGTGCCCCTGCTTGCGCAGGACGGCGCGCTGGTCCGCGATGGGCAGGTCGCGGTGGCGCGCCAGCAGGCCGGCCGTCGTGCCCAGCGGCGACATCTCCGTCATGCCCCAGGCGTGGATCACCTCGATCCCGAAGTGGTCGATCAGGGTGTCCATCATCGCGGGCGGGCATGCGGCCCCGCCGATCACCGTGCGCCTGAATGTCGAGAACGTCAGCTTGTTCTGCAGCGCGTAATTGATCAGGCCGAGCCAGACGGTCGGCACGCCCGCCGAGAACGTGACGCCCTCGGCCTCGAACAAGTCGTACAGCGACTTGCCGTCGAGCGCCGCGCCCGGCAGCACGAGCTTGGCGCCGGACAGCAGCACGGAATACGGCAGGCCCCACGCATTCACATGGAACATCGGCACGACGGGGAGGACGACGTCGCGCCCAGCCACGTTCAGCGCGTTCGGCATCGCGGACGCGTACGCATGCAGCACGGTCGACCGGTGCGAATACAGCGCGCCCTTCGGATTGCCCGTCGTGCCGGACGTGTAGCACAGCGACGCCGCCGCGCGCTCGTCGAGCTCGGGCCAGTCGTATTCTTCGGACGCCGCGGCAAGCAGGTCTTCGTAGCACAGCAGGTTCGGGATGGTCGCATCGGCAGGCATGTGCGCCCGGTCGCTCATCAGCACGAACGCCTTCACGGTCCGGCACAGCGGCGCGATCGCCGCCACCAGCGGCAGGAATGTCAGGTCCAAGAACAGCAGCTGGTCTTCCGCGTGGTTGACGATGTACGCGATCTGCTCGGGATGCAGGCGCGGATTGATCGTGTGCAGCACGGCGCCCGACCCGGACACGCCGTAATACAGCTCGAGGTGCCGGTAGCCGTTCCACGCCAGCGTGCCGACGCGCCCGCCCGGCGCGACGCCCTGCGTTTTCAGGACGTTGGCCACGCGCCGCGCCCGCGCCTCGCAGTCGCGCACGGTGTAGCGGTGCACGTCGCCCTCGACCCGGCGCGAGACGATCTCGCTGCCGCCGTAGTGCCGCGCGGCGAACCGGATGATGTTCGATATTAACAGGGGCTGGTCCATCATCCGGCCCATCAACGGAGAATCGGTCATCGGTCTCTCGGGGTTGCTTGCGGGAAGGTCAAGTTTCGAACGACCGTGCGGTTAACGTCAACGGTTTTCGATGCTGCACCGCAGCAGTCCAGCATTACAAAACGGTTACGGAATGTAACCCGTATAGGTCGCGCACGTCTTGCGCCCATAGAATCCGCGCGTGTGCGGTAAAATCCGCGCACGAAGAACCAACCGACCCGAGGAAGCGTTATCAGCACCCGCACCGCCGACGATCTGCCCTTCGACAATTCCTTTGCCGAACTGCCGCCCGCGTTCTATACGCGCTTGATGCCGACGCCCCTGCCCGCGCCCTATTTTGTCGCGGCCAGCGCGCCGGCCGCGCGGCTTGTCGGCCTCGACGCGGCCGATCTCGCGCACGACGACTTCGTCGCCGTTTTCACGGGCAACCACGTCCCGCCCCGCTCGCAGCCGCTGGCCGCCGTGTATTCGGGCCACCAGTTCGGCCACTGGGCCGGCCAGCTGGGCGACGGCCGCGCGATCCTGCTCGGCGACATCGACGGCCCCGACGGCCGGATGGAACTCCAGCTGAAGGGTGCCGGCATGACGCCGTACTCCCGCATGGGCGACGGCCGCGCCGTGCTGCGCTCGTCGATCCGCGAATTCCTGTGCTCGGAAGCGATGGCCGCACTCGGCGTCCCGACGACGCGCGCGCTGATGGTGACGGGCTCGAACAAGGGCGTGATCCGCGAAACGATGGAGACGGCCGCCGTCGTCACCCGCATGGCGCCATCCTTCGTGCGCTTCGGTTCTTTCGAGCACTGGCGCTACCGCGACAAGCCGGAAGAATTGCGCACCCTGGCCGACTACGTCATCAAGACGTTTTACCCGGAGCTGGCGGGCGCCGCCAACCCCTATCTTGCCCTGCTCGAGGAGGTCACGCGCCGCACGGCACGGATGATCGCGCACTGGCAGTCCGTCGGCTTCATGCATGGCGTGATGAACACGGACAATATGTCGATCCTGGGCATCACGCTGGACTATGGCCCGTTCGGCTTCATGGAAGCATTCGACGTCGACCACATCTGCAACCACACGGACCAGGGCGGCCGCTATTCGTATGCGAACCAGGTGCCCGTCGGCCACTGGAATTGCTATGCGCTGGCGAACGCGCTGCTGCCGCTGATCGAGGACCAGGACGCGGCACAGGCCGCGCTCGAGGTGTATGTCGACGCCTACGGCGAAAAGTTCGATGAACTGTTACACGCCAAGCTCGGGCTCAAATCGACGCAAGAGAACGACCGCGCGCTGGCCGACGACATGTTCAAGCTCATGCAGGCGAACCACGTCGACTTCACACTGTTCTTCCGCCGCCTGGGCGACCTCAAACTGGACGAGCCCGACGCGGACGCGCCGCTGCGCGACCTGTTCCTCGACCGCCCCGCGTTCGACGCGTGGGCCGTCGCGTACCGGGCCCGGCTGCGCCAGGAAGCGAGCGTCGATGCGGAGCGCCGGCTTGCGATGCACGCCGTCAACCCCAAATATGTATTGCGCAACTACCTGGCCCAGGTGGCCATCGAGAAGGCGCAGAATGGCGACTACGAAGAAGTGCGCAGGCTGCTGGCCGTGCTCGAGCGTCCGTTCGACGAACAGCCCGAACACGACGCCTACGCGGCACTGCCGCCGGACTGGGCATCCCACCTCGAGGTGAGCTGCTCTTCCTGAAAATACCATGAAGAACGAGGGATCATGACCGACAAAGTGACGAAAACCGACGCCGAATGGCGCGCCCAGCTGGACCCGATGGAATACCAGGTCACCCGCCACGCGGCGACCGAGCGCGCGTTCACGGGCAAGTACTGGGACCACCATGAGCACGGCATCTATCACTGCGTGTGCTGCGACACGCCGCTGTTCGAATCGGACGCGAAGTTCGATTCCGGCTGCGGCTGGCCCAGCTATTTCCGCGCCCTCGATCCGGACAACGTGATCGAAAAGGTCGACCGCAGCCATGGCATGGTGCGCACGGAAATCATCTGCGCCGTCTGCGACGCCCACCTGGGCCACGTATTCCCGGACGGCCCGCCGCCGACCGGCCTGCGCTACTGCATCAACTCGGCCGCGCTCCGCTTCGAGCCGATCTGAAGGACAAAGAGACTTATGAAATTCCTGTTCGACCTGTTCCCGGTCATCCTGTTCTTCATCGTCTACAAGTTCGCGGACGGCCACCAGGAAGCGGCGCACGCGCTCGCCGTGCAATACCTCGGCGGCCTGATCTCGGGCGGCAACTTCGCCGCCGAGCAGGCGCCGATCGTGCTGGCCACCGCCGTCGCCATCGTTGCGACCGTCCTGCAGATCCTGTACCTGCTGGCGCGCGGGCGCAAGGTGGACGGCATGCTGTGGATGTCGCTGGCCATCATCGGCGTGATGGGCGGTGCCACGATTTATTTCCATGACGAGAACTTCATCAAGTGGAAGCCGACGATCCTGTACTGGGTATTCGCGCTGGCGCTGTTCGTGTCGCAGGTTGGCTTCGGCAAGAACCTGATCCGCACGGGCATGGAAGCGCAGATCAGGTTGCCGGAACCCGTCTGGGCGCGCCTCGGGTACGCCTGGATGATTTTCTTCGCGGCGGTGGGCGTACTGAACCTGGTCATGGCCTTCGTCGTCTTCAAGGGGAATACGGGCGCCTGGGTCAGCTTCAAGATGTTCGGCATGACCGGCCTCACCATCGCCTTCATCGTCGGCCAAACGCTGATGCTCGCGAAGTACATCGAAGAGCCGGACCACGGCAAGGGAGACGCATGATGGACGATCGCGTGGAACGCATCCGCCAGTCGCTCGACGCCGCATTGAGCCCGTCCGTGCTGGAGGTCGGCGACGATTCGCACCTGCACGCAGGGCACCCCGGCGCAGCCTCCGGCGGGGGCCATTACCGAGTGAAAATCGTTTCGGAACGCTTCGAGGGACTGAGACTGGTCATGCGTCATCGACTGGTATATGATGCCGTGCAAGGTATGATGCACACCGACATTCATGCCCTGGCGATTACCGCTGTCGCGCCCTCGGAGCAGTCGTGACGGCGTGTTTTTCGGAAGACTTAAGCGAGTCGTAAGTAAGCTGTTCGAGAATCCGCTACGCACTACAAAAACTAATCAAATCTTCGTCCAAGCAACCCCCTCACAGGAAACAAAATGACTTTTAAGCCAGCACGGCTGCTGTTAGCCCTGATCGCTATCGCCGCATCGTTTGCCTACTCGCCTTCGTTCGCACAGAATCTCGCCGTGGTGAACGGCAAAGCCATCCCGTCGTCGCGCGCCGATGCCATCGTCAAGCAGGTCGTGGCACAGGGCCAGGGCACCGACAGCCCGCAACTGCGTGAGGCCATCAAGAAGGACCTGATCTCGCGCGAAGTGATGATGCAGGAAGCGATCAAGCAAGGCTACGACAAGAATCCGGAAGTCAAGGCGGCATTGGAGAACGCCCGCCAGACCATCGTGATCAACGCCCTCGCCCGCGACTACATCACGAAGCACCCGGTCACCGACGCCGAAGTGAAGGCCGAGTACGACCGCTTCGCGAAGCAGACCGGCGACAAGGAATACCACGTCCGTCATATCCTGTTCGCGACCGAAGACGAAGCGAAGGCAGCCATCGCCAAGCTGAAAGGCGGCGCCAAGTTCGAAGACCTGGCCAAGCAGTCGAAAGACACCGGCACCGCCAACAACGGCGGGGACCTGGATTGGGCCAGCCCGTCGTCGTTCCCGCCGGAATTCGCAGCGGGCTTCACCAACCTGCAGAAAGGCGCGATCACCGACGCCCCGGTCAAGACGCAAGTCGGCTACCACGTGATCAAGCTGGACGACGTCCGCCCGGCCAAGCTGCCGACCCTGGACGAAGTCAAGCCGCAGATCTCCGAAGCGCTGACCCAGCAGAAGCTGGCCGCGTACCAGGAAGAAATGGTCAAGAAGGCAAAGGTGCAGTAACATTGCAGCGCCGGCGGCTTTGGTCGCCGGTTTTCGTCGCCTCGGCGACATTTCGTGTTGACCACCGGATCACCACCACCGGTTTTAGATAGGATCGAATAAATGATTGTGAAGCCAGCCCGCCTGTTGTTAGCCATGACCGCGATGGTAGCCCTGCCGTCGTTCGCTCAGAACGTTGCGACCGTCAATGGCAAGCCCATCCCCGCGGCCAAGGTTGACCAGGTGGTCAAGCAGGTCGTTGCCCAAGGCAAGGCAACCGATTCCCCGCAACTGCGCGAGGCAATCAAGAAGGACCTGATCGGCCGCGAAGTCCTGATCCAGGAAGCCGACAAGCAAGGCGTCGGCACCCGTCCGGACGTCAAGAACGCAATCGACAACGCCCGCCAGAGCATCATCATCAATGCGATGCTGGCCGATTACATCAAGAAGAACCCGGTCAAGGATGCCGAGATCAAGGCCGAGTACGACAAGTACAAGGCCCAGCAGGGCGACAAGGAATACCACGCCCGCCACATCCTGGT
This sequence comes from uncultured Massilia sp., assembly GCA_966211695.1. Lineage (GTDB taxonomy): Bacteria > Pseudomonadota > Gammaproteobacteria > Burkholderiales > Burkholderiaceae_D > Telluria. The sequence goes on from CBIHOW010000050.1 coordinate 31,618, forward strand.
CGGCACGGAAGACGAAGCCAAGCAGATCATCGCCAAGCTGAAGGGCGGCGCCAAGTTCGAAGACCTGGCCAAGCAGTCGAAAGACCCGGGTTCGGCAGCGAACGGCGGCGATCTGGACTGGGCAGGCCCGGGCTCGTTCGTGCCTGAGTTCTCGAAGGCTATGACCTCGCTGCAAAAAGGCCAGATCACCGAGACCCCGGTCAAGACGCAGTACGGCTACCACGTGATCAAGCTGGAAGACGTCCGCGCCAGCAAGTTCCCGCCGCTGGAAGAAGTCAAGCAGCAGGTCGCGGAATCGCTGCAGCAGCGCAAGCTGGCCGCGTACCGTGAAGAGCTGTTGAAGAAGGCCAAGATCCAGTAAGACGGTCACGCATGAAAAAAGCGCTCCTCGTGGGCGCTTTTTTTTGACCAATTTGTTCGACCATAAAACCAAAGAGACGCCCATGAAACTCCGCCATTCCGCCGTTCTCACCCTGTCCGCCCTGGCCGCCGGCGCCGCGACGGCCGCCTCCACCCTGCCCCTCTACGTCGGCCAGCCGCTCGCCGGCGGCAAAGTGATGTTCGGCGACTTCGACGTGCAAAAGCCGCTGGACGGCGACGCCGGCCGCATGGACGACGATCCGAAGCTGAAGAACGCCATCGTGGAAGCCCGCCGCACCAGCAAGGACGGCGCGGGCGATGCGCTCGGCCTGGCCTGGAAAGACGCATGGTTCTCGACCGTGCGCGTGGAGACCGCCCCGCTCGACCTGCGCCCCTACCTCGCCAGGGGCACGATTTCGTTCGACCTGAAGGTGAACGAGCTGGCCAAGGGCGGCCTGAACTTCCGCATCGACTGCGGCAAGAACTGCGAACGCAAGGTCGCCGATGTGATTCCCGCGCGCGCCGCCGAGGGCAAGGGCTGGCAGCACCGGAGCTATGCCCTGTCGTGCTTCTACCGCAAGGGCGACGATTTCAGCGCCGTGACGAAACCGTTCGCGCTGGACGGCACGGGTGCGGGCGACGTGGAGATCGCCAACATCCGCATCGACATGGCGGGCAAGCCGAACCAGACGTGCCCGGACTACCGCACGGTCAGCGTCACGCCGTCGCCGCTGAACGAATCGTGGGCGCTCGACTGGTGGATGAAGCGTCATGACTCGAAACTGACCGAGATCGCGCGCCGCAAGGCCGCCGGCGAGCGCACGGAACTCGTGTTCATCGGCGACTCCATCACGCACCACTGGGAAGAGAAGCAGCCGGAACTGTGGAAAGCGTTCTACGGCAAGTACAACGCGCTGGACCTGGGCTATGGCGGCGACCGCACGGAGAACGTCCTGTGGCGCCTGCAGCATGGCGAGATCGACGGCATCGACCCGAAGGTCACCGTGCTGATGATCGGCACCAACAACACCGGCTTCCGCCAGGAAGCGCCGGAACTGATCCATGCCGGCATCAAGCGCGACATCGCGGAAATCCGCAAGCGCCTGCCGAAGACGAAGATCCTGCTGCTGGCGATCTTCCCGCGCGGAGAAAAGCCGGACGACGCCCTGCGCGTCCTGAACGAGAAGGTCAACGCGATGCTGCCGAAACTGGCCGACAACAAGCACGTGTTCTTCCTCAACATGAACCAGGCATTCCTGGCGGAGGACGGCACGCTGTCGAAGGACATCATGCCGGACCTGCTGCACCCGAACGCCGAAGGCTACAAGATCTGGCAACGCGAGATGCAGCCTGAGCTGGACCGCCTGATGCGCTGATTCTGATCCGGGACAAATAGCGCAATCACCGCCCTTGACGGCGCCCGGGCATGCGCTCAGCCTTCAATGTCTCGGCCATCCCGGCCGAGACTCATTTTGGGGGCTAATCATGCTGCAGACCTTGCGTCCCGATCCCACCTTTCACCCATCGGCGCGGCTGGCGATGGAAGCGGCACCCGAACTGCTTGGCTACACGGCACTGTTGTCGCCGGACCGTTCGCGGCCCGACGCCCTCGCCGTCGTCGACCTCGATCCGCAATCGCCGACGTACGGCTCGGCGATCAACCGGCTCGTCATGCCGTACGCCGGCGACGAGTTCCACCACTTCGGCTGGAATGCCTGCAGTTCGGCGCTGTCGCCGCTGTCGGGCCATGCGTTCCTCCAGCGCCGTTACCTCATCATTCCCGGCATCCGCTCGTCCCGGATCTACGTCGTGGATACCCAGCCCGACCCACGCGCCCCGACGCTGGTCAAGACGATCGAACCGGATGAACTGATGCGCAAGACAGGATACTCGCGGCCGCACACCGTCCACTGCGGCCCGGAAGGCATCTACATCAGCACGCTGGGCGCCGCCGGCCCGGACGGCACCCAGGGGCCGCCCGGCGTCTTCATCATGGACTGCGAGACCTTCGAGATCCTTGGGCGCTGGGAAATCGATCGGGGACCGCAGCGACTGCACTACGATTTCTGGTGGAATTTGCCGCGCGACTACATGGTGTCGAGCGAATGGGGCCTGCCGCCGCAGTTCGAGAACGGCATCGTTGCCGAGGACCTGCTGGCCAACAAATACGGCCACGCGGTGCATTTCTGGAACCTGCGCGAGCGCAAGCATATCCAGACGATCGACCTGGGCGCCAACCACCAGATGGCGCTCGAAGTCCGTCCGGCCCACGATCCCACGCGTGAGTATGGCTTCCTGGGCGTGGTCGTGGATACGACCAACCTGGAAGGTTCCATCTGGACCTGGTACCGCGAAAACGGCACATTCCAGATCAGGAAGACGGCAACGATCCCGCCCGAGCCGGCCGACCCGGCCCTGCTGCCCCCGCTCCTGAAAAGCTTCGGCGCGGTACCGCCCCTGGTCACGGATATCGACCTGTCGCTCGACGACCGCTTCCTGTACGTCGCATGCTGGGGCACCGGCGAGCTGCGCCAGTACGACGTGACCGATCCGATGCGGCCGACGCTGGCCGGCAGCGTGCGCATCGGTGGCATCGCGCGGCATACGCAGCACCCGAACGGCCGCCCCTACGCCGGCGGCCCGCAGATGACGGAGATCAGCCGGGACGGCAAGCGCATCTATTTCACCAACTCCCTCTACAGCAGCTGGGACGCGCAGTTCTATCCGGACGGCGTGCCCGGCGTCCAGCTGATGTGTCACGTGGGCCCGGACGGCGGCCTCGAGCTCGACCCGTCGTTCTACGTCGACTTCGGGCCGGATTACGCCGCGCACCAGATCCGCCTGCAAGGCGGCGACTGTTCGACCGATTCGTTCTGCTATCCGTCGGCTTGAGCACGACCGCGCTCTGGCTGACGGTCGTCGCGCTCGGCCTCTATCACGGCATCAACCCGGCGATGGGGTGGCCGCTGGCGGTGGCGAACGGCATGGCGGCACGGCGCGCCCGTTCCGTCTTCGCCACCCTGCTGCCGCTGGGCGGCGGCCACTTCATGGCGATCGCCGTCGCGCTCGCGCCGTTCGCCTGGCTCGGCTGGTACCTGGAATGGAGCCGTGCCATCCGCATCGTCGCCGGCGCGACCGTGTTGGCGTTCGGCGCCTACAAGCTGGCCAACCGGCGCCATCCGCGCCTGCTCGCACGCATTCCGCCGACCCGGCTCGCGTGGTGGTCCTTCCTGATGGCCACCGCGCACGGCGCCGGCTTGATGCTGGTGCCGTTCATGCTGGGCCTGTGCGCCACGCCGGCGCCCGACGGGACCGGCCACGCCACCGTGATGACCATCCTGGCCCGGGCCAACCTGGACACCGCGCTGCTGGTCGCCGCCGTCCACACCCTCGCGAGCCTGGTCGCCGGCGTCGCCATGGCCTGGGTGGTCTACCGTTATGTCGGCCTGCGCTTCCTGCGGCGCGCCTGGCTCAACCTGGATGCCGTCTGGGGCGCCAGCCTCGTCCTTGCGGGTGCGACGGGAATCTGGATGGCGATGTGACTTAAATGCAATAGATGCTGTACAGTATGTACATTTCTATTAGCCGGAATAAACATGCTGCTGATCGCCACCCTGCTCACCGCCGTCGTCATCGCCATCCACGTCTACATCGTGCTCATCGAAACCGTCCTGTTCCGCACGCGCGGCCGGAAGGTGTTCGGTATCAAGGAAGACAGGGTGGAGGGGCTCGCGCCGCTGATGTCGAACCAGGGGTGCTACAACGGCTTCCTGGTGGCGAGCCTCGCAGTGGGACTCCTTCATCCCGACGCGGTGGTCGGGCGCGCCTTCGTCCTGTTCGGACTCGTGTGCGTGGCTGTCGCGGGCGTGTGGGGTGCGGCGACCGTGTCGCGCCGCATCCTGTTCGTGCAGACCGTACCGGCGGCGCTGGCGCTCGCCGCGTGGCTGGCAGCCTGAGGCCCGGAGCTTGCACCGATGATGAATTGGACTAAAGACAACTACCTCGTTTCGACCGACGCCGACCTGCTCCAGCTCGACGTCATTCACCAGAACCTCGCCCGGACCAGCTGGGCGGCGGGCATCGACGCGGCGACGGTGCGCAACGCCGTCGCGCACAGCCTGAATTTCGGCCTGTACGACGGCGGCCGGCAGATCGGCTACGCCCGCTTCATCACCGATCATGCGACGTTTGCCTATATGGCGGACGTGTTCGTCATCGACGACTATCGCGGCAAGGGACTCGGACGGTGGCTGGTCGAGTGCATGCTGGACTATCCCGGCGTCGAGCGCTTCCGGCGGCTGTTGCTGGCGACGACGAGCGCGCCCTGGTTGTACGAGAAGCTGGGGTTCTCGACGCCCGACAATCCGAAGCTCTTCTGGCATATCAACCGGCCCGACATCTACAAACGGCGGCCGGAATGAAAAAAGCGCTGCCGAGGCAGCGCTTGTTACTGGAATGGACCGGGATCAGCCCACCCACTTCCGCGCATTCTGGAACATGCGCGCCCACGGCGAATCCTCGCCCCAGCCATCCGGATGCCACGACATGGTCACCGTACGCGCCACGCGCTCCGCGTGCGGCATCATCACGGTGAAGCGGCCGTCCGGCGTGGTGACGGCCGTGAGGCCTTCCGGCGAGCCGTTCGGGTTGAACGGATACACCTCGGTGGCGGCACCGCGGTTGTCGATGTAGCGCAGCGCCTTCACGACCTTGCCGATGTCGCCCGTCTGCGAGAAGTCCGCGTAGCCTTCGCCGTGCGCGATCGCCAGCGGCGCGTGCGTGCCCGCGAGATCCTGGAAGAAGATCGACGGCGAATCCATCACCTCGACCATGCCGAAGCGCGCTTCGAACTGTTCCGACTTGTTGCGGGTGAACTTCGGCCAGGCTTCCGCGCCCGGGATGATGGACTTCAGGTTGCTCATCATCTGGCAGCCGTTGCAGACGCCCAGGCCGAACGTGTCGGCGCGGCCGAAGAATTGCGCGAACGCGGCCTTCAGCTCCGGGTTGAACAGGATCGTCTTGGCCCAGCCTTCGCCGGCGCCCAGCACGTCGCCGTACGAGAAGCCGCCCACGGCGATCAGGCCCTTGAAATCGTCCAGCTTCGCGCGGCCCGCGATCAGGTCGCTCATGTGCACGTCGACGGCCTTGAAGCCCGCCTGGTGCATCGCCCATGCCGTCTCGATGTGCGAGTTGACACCCTGCTCGCGCAGGATCGCCACGGCCGGACGGGCGCCCGTCGCGATGAACGGTGCGGCGATGTTGACGGTCGTGTCGTGGACCAGCTTCGGCGTGAAGCCCGGATCCTGCTCGTCCAGCAGGCGGTCGTATTCCTGGTCCGCGCACGCCGGGTTGTCGCGCAGGCGCGCGATGCGCCAGCTCGTCTCGCTCCACAGGCGGTGCAGTTCGCTGCGGCGCTTGTTGTAGATGACCTTCGTGTCGCGCGTGAATTCCACGACGCCGCGGTCGTTCACTTTACCGATGATGTGGCTGCAGGCACCCAGGTCGAACGAGCGCAGGACGTTCATCACGTCCGACTTCTCGGCCGTCCTGACCTGCACGACCGCGCCGAGTTCTTCGCTGAACAGCGCACGCAAAGTAAGGTCGTTGCGGCGCTCGCCCACTTGCGCCGCCCAGTTCTTGGCGTCGCCGTGATCGGACGCGTGCTCGCCTTCCATCGTCAGGATGTCCAGGTTGACGGAGACGCCGGCACGGCCCGCGAACGCCATCTCGCACAGCGTGGCGTACAGGCCGCCATCGGAACGGTCGTGGTAGGCCAGCAGCTTGCCGTCGCTGTTCAGTTGCTGGATCGCGGCGAAGAAGGCCTTCAGGTCGGCCGGGTCGTCGACGTCCGGCGTGTCGTTGCCCAGCTGCTGCGTCACCTGCGCCAGCGCGGACGCACCCAGGCGGTTCTTGCCGCGGCCCAGGTCGATGAGGATCAGCGACGTGTCGCCCAGGTCCGTGCGCAGTTGCGGCGTCAGGGTTTTACGGACGTCGGTGACGGGCGCGAAGCTCGACACGATCAGCGACACCGGCGACACGACCGCCTTGTTCTCGCCGTCTTCGTTCCAGGTGGTCCGCATCGACAGCGAATCCTTGCCGACCGGGATCGAGACGCCCAGCGCCGGGCACAATTCCATGCCCACGGCCTTGACCGTGTCGAACAGCGCGGCGTCCTGGCCCGGCTGGCCGCACGCGGCCATCCAGTTGGCGGACAGCTTGATCGCGGAGATGTCGGCGATCGGCGCGGCGGCGATGTTCGTGATCGCCTCGCCGACGGCCATGCGGCCCGACGCGGCCGCGTCGATGACGGCGACCGGCGTACGCTCGCCCATCGCCATCGCCTCGCCCTTGTAGCCTTCGAAGCTCAACGTGGTGACGGCGCAGTCGGCCACCGGCACCTGCCACGGACCGACCATCTGGTCGCGCACGCTCATGCCGCCCACCGTACGGTCGCCGATCGTGATCAGGAACGATTTGTCGGCAACGGTCGGCAGCAGCAGCACGCGGCGCGCCACTTCTTCCAGGTCGAGACCCGTCACGTCGACGGGCTTGAACTGGTTCTCCACGTGCTCGACGTTGCGGTGCATCTTCGGCGGTTTGCCCAGCAGGACGTCCATCGGCATGTCGACCGGCGACGTGTTCGCGATCGGGTCGATCAGGCGCAACTGGCGCTCTTCCGTCGCGACGCCGACGGCCGCGAACGGGCAGCGCTCGCGTTCGCAGATCGCGGCGAAGCGCGGCAGGTCGTCCGGAGAGATCGCCAGCACGTAGCGCTCCTGCGACTCGTTGCTCCAGATTTCCTTCGGCGACATGCCGCTTTCTTCCAGCGGCACCTTGCGCAGGTCGAACGTGGCGCCGCGCTTGGCGTCGTTCGTGATTTCCGGGAAGGCGTTCGAAATGCCGCCTGCGCCCACGTCGTGGATCGAGATGATGGGGTTGTCCGCGCCCAGCTGCCAGCAGCTGTTGATGACTTCCTGCGCGCGGCGCTCCATCTCCGGGTTGCCGCGCTGGACCGAGTCGAAGTCCAGGTCGGCCGTGTTCGTGCCGGTCGCCATCGACGACGCGGCCGCACCGGCCATGCCGATGCGCATGCCGGGACCGCCCAGTTGCAGCAGCAGGCTGCCGACCGGGATGTCGTTCTTGTGCGTATGCTCGGCGGAGATGTTGCCGATGCCGCCCGCGATCATGATCGGCTTGTGGTAGCCGAACACGGTATTGCCGTTGATCGCCGTCGGGCCGACGTTCTGTTCGTACGTGCGGAAGTAGCCGCCCAGGTTGGGCCGGCCGAATTCGTTGTTGAAGGCGGCGCCGCCCAGCGGGCCGTCAACCATGATCTGCAGCGGCGACGCGATGCGTTCCGGCTTGCCGTAGACTTTATCGCCGCCCGTCTTGTCCGCGCTGTTGACGTTGGCCGCGTTTTCCCATGGCTGCACGGCGTCCGGCAGGTACAGGTTCGACACGGTGAAGCCGGTGAGACCGGCCTTCGGCTTGGCGCCGCGGCCCGTCGCGCCCTCGTCGCGGATCTCGCCGCCGGCGCCCGTGGAGGCGCCCGGGAACGGGGAGATCGCGGTCGGGTGGTTGTGCGTCTCGACCTTCATCAGCGTGTGCGTCAGCTGCGTGACGGGCGCGTATTCCTGGCTGCCGGCCTGCGGGAAGAAGCGCAGCGCGTCCGCGCCTTCCATGATGGCCGAGTTGTCGCTGTACGCGACGATGGTGCCCTTCGGCTGCAGCTGGTGCGTATTCTTGATCATCTGGAACAGGGATTTGTCCTGTTTCGCGCCGTCGATGGTCCACTCGGCGTTGAAGATCTTGTGGCGGCAGTGCTCCGAGTTCGCCTGCGCGAACATCATCAGCTCGACGTCCGTCGGGTTGCGCTGCACGCGCGAGAAGGCGTCGAACAGGTAGTCGATCTCGTCCTCGGCCAATGCGAGACCCATCGTGGCATTCGCGTCGACGAGGGCGGCGCGGCCCTGGCCGAGCACGTCGATCTGGTCCAGCGGACGGCTTTCCAGGTCCGTGAACAGGGCCTGCGCCTGGTCGGCACTGCGCAGCACCGTTTCCGTCATGCGGTCGTGCAGCAGCGCGGCGACGGCCTGCACTTCGTTCTCGGCCAGCTTCTTCGGCGCACCGAAGCCGGTGCCCAGGATGCCGCTCTTCAGGACGACCTTGAAGGCGACGCCGCGCTCGACGCGGTGGATATGGGCCATGCCGCAGTTGTGGGCGATGTCGGTCGCTTTCGACGCCCACGGCGAGATGGTGCCCAGGCGCGGGATAACGAAGAATTCCTCGGTCACGCCCTCGTACTGCGTTTCCGGCACGGGCTCGCCATAGGTGAGCATGGCCGTCAAGCGCTCCGTGTCCTCCGGGGTCAGGGGGGCGCTTGCGTCGATGAAGTGGTAGTAGCGCGCCGACACGTCGGCAATCGTCGGGGCGACGGCTTGCAGTTGCGCGAGGAGGCGTTGGCTACGGAAAGCAGAGAGGGCGTTGGAACCCGGCAGAATCAACATGGCTTGGAAGTCGGTTGATGCAGCGTGGCTGCGGGTGAAAGAAGCCCGGTATTATACAGCGTTGCCCCCTTTCCCGTCTGGCATGAAGCCCGCACGGGAGGCAAAAAGTTGCCGACCTTGCAGCTTACCGGTATCGTAGTATGAAAAAACGGCCCGACGTTACCGATTCGCATGCCAGAAAACAGCTCATCCAGCCCCGCCGGCAATCCGCAGAATGTCCAGCTCAGCAGCCAGCTGAGCGTACTCATCGTCGACCCGAATCCGGCGCTGCGGGCGAACCTGCAGAACATGCTCAACCAGTCGGGCGTGACGCGCATCGAGTCCGCCGTGAACGCGAGCACCGCCATCAAGGCGCTCGGCCGCAAGTCCTTCGACATCATCCTGTGCGAGTACGACCTGAGCGGCGGGACCACGAGCGGCGAAGGCCAGGACGGCCAGCAGCTGCTGGAAGACCTGCGCCACCACCGTCTCATTCCGCCCTGGTCCATCTTCATCATGCTGACGGCGGAAGGCACGTACGGCAAGGTGGTCAGCGCGGCCGAGCTGACGCCCACCGACTACATCCTGAAACCCTTCACGGCGCAGGTGCTGCACCAGCGCATCCAGAAGGCAGTGGTCCGCCGTGCCGCCCTGCTCCCCGTGTACCAGCTGATCGCGCAGAACCGGCCCCGCGAAGCGATCGACGCGGCCATCGAATCGGCCCGCACGCGCCCGCACTACGCCCTCGATTTCGCGCGGTTGCGCGCGGAACTGCACGTGTCGCTGAAGGAGCACGAGCTGGCCGAAACCGTGTACCGCGACGTGCTGGCCGACAAGCCCGTGGGCTGGGCGCGGCTCGGGCTCGCGCGCGCCCTCGCCGCCCAGGGCCGCACGGATGAAGCGATCCCGCTGCTGGAACACATCGTGGCCGAGAATCCGCGCCTGATGGCCGCCTACGACCTGCTCGCGCGCTGCCAGCAGGAGCGCGGCGACGCGGCCCTGGCGAAAAAGACGCTGGAGGACGCCGTCGCGATCTCGCCCTACGTCGTGCGGCGCCTGCGCCGGCTGGGCGAGGTGGCGCTGGAAGCGGGCGACACGGACGGCGCGGAAAAATCGTTCCGCCAGGTCGTGACGCGTTCCCGTTATTCCGAATTCCGGAACCCGGAGGACCACGTGAACCTCGTGCGGGCGCTCGTCGGCAAGGGCGATCCGGCCGGCGCATCGACCGTGATCCGCGACCTCGAACGCTCGCTGCGCGGTACGCCGGCGGCCGACGCATGCAAGGCGATCTCCGTGGCGCTGCTGCACGACGCGGCCGGCAACGGCGCCGCCGCCGTCAAGGAACTCAAGCTCGCGGTGGATGCCGTGCGCGCCGGCGGGGTGCTGTCGCCCCATATGCGCGTGGGGCTCGCGCAATCGTGTCTCTCCCACCGCATGGACGACGAAGCGTCGGAAGTCATGCTCGGCGCGCTGAACGGCGGCGACGACGCGCTGTCCGCGCAGCAGGCGCTGAACGTATTCGTCCGTGCGGGCCGCCCCGACCTGGCGGACGGCATGGGCAAGCAGCTGCGCGCCCAGGCCCAGATCCTGCTGGGCGTGGCGGACGAGAAGCGCAACATGGGCGACGTGCGCGGCGCCGTCCAGACCCTGCTGGAAGCGCTGCACATGGCGCCCAACAACCTGCAGGTGATGATCGCCGTGGTCGGCGGCGTCCTCCGCCAGATCATGGAGATGGGCTGGGACCACCCGCTGGCCGCGCTGGCGGAGGAGCAGCTGGAGCATATCCGCGCGCTCGATCCCGCGCATCCGCGGCTCGCCGCGCTGGACGCGGAGATGGAGGCGGCCAAGCGGAAGTACGGCATCGCGAACTGAGCTCGACCTGACCGGTGCTCAGCGCTTGCGGACGTACATCGGCGCCTGTCCCGGCAACGGCTTCGTCGGCG
>CBIHOW010000051.1:0-41804 GCA_966211695.1 uncultured Massilia sp.
GGTCGCTGGCGGCCACGCTGGCCGGCAGCGGCACGCTGCAGGCGCGCGTGGTCGACGCCGTCGACAATGCCGGCCCGGTGGCTTCGCACGCCTATGTGCTGGACACGGCGGCGCCGACGCTCACGATGACCAGCGACGCGAACCCGCTCAAGGCGGGCGAGACCGCGACGATCACGTTCACGTTCAGCGAAGATCCCGGCGCGACGTTCACGGCGGCCGATGTCGCCGTCAGCGGCGGCCAGCTCTCCGCGTTGTCCGGCAGCGGCACGGTCCGCACGGCCGTGTTCACGCCGGATGCGAACCTGGACAACCAGACGGCGAGCATCACGGTCGCCGCCGGCAGCTACACCGACGCAGCCGGCAATGCGGGTGGTGCGGGCACGCCGGTGAGCATCTACTTCGACACGCTGGTGCCGGGCGCGCCGCCGGCCCCCGTGCTGAGCGCCGCCAGCGACACCGGAAGCTCGGCCACGGACACCGTCACGAACATGGCCGCCCCGACCCTCGAAGGCATGGCGGACGCGCATGCGGTCATCCTCGTGTACGAAGGCGACGCGCACGTGGTGGGCGCCACGATCGCCGACGGCACCGGTGCATGGAGCGTCAGGATCGACGCACTGGCCGACGGCGACCACATCCTGCGTGCGGTACAGTCCGACGCCATCGGGAACGTGTCGCCGCTCGGCGCGCCGCTGGTCATCACGGTCGACACACACGCACCGTCCGCGCCGGCGGCCCCGCTGCTGGCCGCCGCCAGCGACAGCGGCACGGCCGGCGACCACATGACGAAAGTCACGACGCCGACGTTCAGCGGCACCGCCGAGGGCCTGTCCCGGGTGACGCTGTACGACACCGACGGCACCACCGCGCTCGGCTCGACGCAGGCCGATTCCCACGGCAACTGGTCACTCGCGGCATCCTCTCTGGCCGACGGCGCGCACGTGCTGACCGTCAGGCAGGTCGACGCGGCCGGCAACGAATCGGCCGCCAGCCCGGCCCTGACGGTGACGGTCGACACGACCGCACCGGCGGCGCCCGCGGCCCCGCAGCTGCAGGCGCAATCCGATACGGACACGGTCGGCGACGGCATCACGTACGCGGTGCCGGTCATCGAGGGCAATGCGGCGGCGAACGACCTCGTCACCCTGTACGACGGCACGACCGTGGTGGGCACGGCCCATGCGGACGCGCACGGGCACTGGACCATCGCCGCCCAGGCGCTGGGCCTCGGCCGGCACACGCTGAGCGTGACCGATACGGATGCCGCGGGCAACGTGTCCACGGCGAGCGGCAGTTTCGCCCTGACGGTCGAGGAAGCGCCGGTGCCGCTGGTGGATGGCGTGCCCGTGGTGACGGTGCCGGTCTCCCTGCCGGGCGGCGGGTCCGGCAGCCAGGTCCAGATCCCGATCGTGGGCGCGGGCCGCGTCGAACAGACCGGTGCGGCCGCCACGGCGGACATTCCGCTGGCCGGCGGCACCGATCTGCTGACGGCCCACGTGGGCATCGGTTACGGATTGACCGCCAGCGGCGGCGCCAATACGACGGTGGCAAATGGCGGCGCCGGCCTGATCGCCGCGATCCAGGCGGCGACCACGTCCGGCGGCGATCTCGTCCACATGAGCGGCAACGGCCAGAGCTACCTGGCGCAACTGCAGGCGAGTCAATCGCTGCTGGTCCAGACCATCGCGCCGGTCAGCAGCCAGGGAACGCTGGACGGTGTCCTGACCCTGAGCGCCGCGAGCAGCGCCCAGCAGCAAGTGGCACTCGTGATCCAGACCGGCGGCCTGGCGCCTGGCGGCACCATCGCGCTGCAGAACGTCAATTTTGCGGCGATCGTCGGCGCAGCCAATGTCGTGGTCCAGGGCGGCACGCAGATGCTGACCGGCGATGCGGACAGCCAGCACGTCACGCTGGCGTCCGGCGGCAACACGCAGGTGTTCAGCGGCGGCGGCGACGATACGCTCGGCTTCGGTGTGCCGGCGGCGCGGGCGGCGAGCGCCAGCGGCGCGGCCCACGCGAATGCCGCATCGACGCCGGCCACCACGGTCCTGCACGGCGGCACGGGCAGCGACACCGCGACGTTCGCCGGCGCCCGTGCCGACTTCGACGTGGAAACCCACAACGGCTATCTGGTGGTGAGCAGCAAGGCAGCGCCGGCGGCGAAGGCGCTGGTCGTCAACGTCGAGCAGCTGCAGTTCAGCGACGCCACGGTCAAGGTCGAGGACAGCCGCGCCATGGATACGCTGGCCGGCATCTACCAGACCGCGCTCGGGCGCCAGGCCGACATGCACGGCATCGAGTTCTGGGCCGACGCGCACCAGGCCGGCGTCAACTGGGGACGGATCGCGCTGGACATCATCGGTTCGCCCGAGTATGCGGCCAGCCACGACGCGTTCAATGGCAATGCCGAGCACGATGTCGCCATGCTCTACAACGCCTTGTTCGACCGCGCTCCCGACGCACCGGGCCTGGCCTTCTGGGTGGAAGCGATGCGCAACGGCGTCAGCCTCGAACATATCGCCATGGAGTTCGTGGAATCGGCCGAGATGGTCGGTCACCAGCGCGCGGCCACCGGATGGGATTTCATGGTGTAAGCGTTTTTGTCATTCCGGCGCCCGGATATGCGCCACCAGGCCGCCGCTCTCGCGCGGCGGCGGCCTGGTGGCCAGGCTGACCGCGACGAGCGCCAGCGCCCCCGCCGGCACGCCGAACACGCCCGCGGAGATGGGGGCGATGTGGAACCAGACGGCGTCCAGGCTCCCGCCCAGCATCGGATTCGTGTGCAGCATGTAGTAGATGCAGACGAGGAAGCCGGTCGCCATGCCCGCGATCGCGCCCGCAAAATTGGCCCGCTTCCAGAACACGCCCGCCACCAGCGCCGGGAACATGGTCGACCCCGCGAGCGAGAACGCGGCGCCGACGAGCGACAGGATGTCCGCCGGCTTCTGCGACGCGACGTACGCGGCGATGAACGCGACCGCAAGCAGCAGCAGCTTGGAGATCGTCACGCGCTTCTGCGTGGAGGCGCCCGGGTCGACGATCTTGAAGTAGATGTCGTGCGACAGCGCGTTCGAGATCGCCAGCAGCAGGCCGTCCGCCGTGGACAGCGCCGCCGCCAGGCCGCCGGCCGCCACCAGCCCGGAAATCACGTACGGCAGGCCGCCGATCTCCGGCGTGGCCAGCGTGAGCACGTCGCCGTCGATCGCGATCTCGGCCAGCTGCACGATGCCGTCGCCGTTGACGTCGACGATGCTGATCAGCGGATTCGACTTGTCGACGTTGGCCCAGTACGAGACCCAGGTCGGCAGGGAATCGAAGCCCGTGCCGACGAGGGCCGTGTAGATGTCGTACTTGGCCAGCACGGCCAGTGCCGGCATCGTCAGGTAGATCAGCAGGATGAAGAACAGCGTCCAGAACACGGACACGCGCGTCTCGTGCACGGACGGCGTCGTGTAGGACCGCATCAGGATGTGCGGCAGCGCCGCCGTGCCGAACATCAGGCAGAACACGAGGGACAGGAAGTTGTTGCGGCGGATGTCCGATTCTTCCCGCGTCCTGCCGGGGAACGGTTCCGCGTGCGGTTCCGGCGGCTGGGCGCGCGCCAGGTTCGCGGCGCGCAATTCGGTCCACACGCGCGCGGCTTCGTCCGCCGTGCGCGGATAGTCGAGCAGCGCACGTTCCGCGCTGCGCACTTCGGTCAGCGGGGCGTTGCGGCCGCGCGCCTTGTCCAGCCGGCGCTGCGCCTCGATCTTGCCCGCTTCCCAGGAGTGGGGCAGGGCGGCGATGCGCGCCGCGTAGTCGTCGGCGCGGGCGCGGAAACGGGCGCGCACTTCGGCCTCGCGCGGGTCCGCCGCCAGCTGGGCTTCGCGCGCCGCCAGCTTGGGCAGCACGGAGCCGTACGCCACCTGCGGCACCGGGTTGCCCGCGAATTTCATGGACAGCCAGATCGTCGGGATCAGGAAGGCGACGAGGATGATGATGTACTGCGCCACCTGCGTCCACGTGATGGCGCGCATGCCGCCCAGGAACGAGCACACGAGGATGCTGGCGAGGCCGAGGAAGATGCCGACCGAGAAATCGACGCCCGTGAAGCGCGACGCGATCAGGCCGACGGCATAGATCTGCGCGACGACGTACGTGAACGAGACGACGATGGTGGCGCCGACGGCCAGCGCGCGCACGATGCTGCCCCGGCGCGTGCCGGTCTCGCCGCCGTAGCGCGCGGCGAGGAAATCGGGGATCGTGTACTGGGCGAAGCGGCGCAGGTAGGGCGCGATCAGGAGGGCGACGAGGCAGTAGCCGCCCGTCCAGCCCATCACGTAGGCGAGGGCGTCGAAGCCGTGCAGGTACAGCGTGCCCGCGAGGCTGATGAAGCTGGCGGCCGAGATCCAGTCGGCCGCCGTCGCCATGCCGTTGAACAGCGCCGGCACTCGCCGCCCCGCCACGTAGTATTCGGACACGTTCGACGTGCGGCTGACGACGCCGATGATCGCGTACAGGACGATCGTCGCGAACATGTACAGGTGGCCGATCCACTGGCGCGGCATGCCCTCGTGTTCGAGGATCGCCAGCGCGCCCAGGAACAGTGCGAAGCACAGCGTGAACCACAGGTAGTAGCGGGACAGGCGGCGGAAGTAGCTGCGGGTCTTCGCGGCCGTGGTGGCGGGTGCGTTTCCGGTCATGGACGCTCCCGCAGCATGCGATCGAAGTCGCGGTCGAGGATGCGCATGCGCCAGGCGTACGCGCCGATGATGGCGAGGTAGGTCAGCGACGCGCCCTGCGCCGCGAGGTAGAACGACAGCGGCCAGCCGAACACGGACAGGTGCGCGAGGTCGCGCGCGAAGAACACGGTGCAGAAGCTCGTGGCGAGCCACAGCGCCAGCAGCAGCGCGATCAGGCGGCGCGCTCTCGCCCAGTGCGCGGCGCGTGCGGCGATGATGGCCGCGCGCCCGCGGTCGGGGTCAGAGGAAGATACGGTCTCGGTCGGCATCGGGGACATGCGTGTCAATGGGCGGGAAGGTCAGCCGGAACAGGCTGCCCGGGAATTTCTTGTGCGTGCTGCGCGGGTTGTTGAAGATCTCGATGTCGGCCCCGTGCTGCTGCGCGATCTCGCGCACGATGGCGAGGCCGAGGCCGGAACCGGGCGCGCTCGAGCCGAGGATGCGATAAAAGCGTTCGAACACGCGGTGGCGTTCGGACGGCGCGATGCCGGGGCCCGTGTCCTCGACTTCGAGCAGCGACTGATTGCCGTTGCCGATGTTGGTTCCCCGTACACGTACGGTGACGCTGCCGCCGGACGGCGTGTAGCGCAGCGCGTTGTCGATCAGGTTCGACAGCAGCTCGCGCAGCATCATGGCGCTGCCGGCGATTTCCGGCGGGTCGCCGATCACTTCGTAGCCGAGGTCGATCTCGTGCGCGAACGAGGCTTGCACCCAGTCCTGCACGACGTCGCGCGCCAGTGCGGCAAGATCGAGCGGTTCCAGCGTCTGGCCCGCATGCGGCTGGTTCTCGGCGCGCGCCAGCGCCAGCAGCTGGTTCACGAGGCGCGTGGCCGATTCCGAGCTCTTGGCGAGCTGCTCGAGCGAGCGGTGGATCTCGTTCGGATCGACCTGGCGCAGCGCCAGCTCCGACTGCATGCGCATGCCCGCGAGCGGCGTCTTCATCTGGTGCGCGGCGTCGGCGATGAAGCGCTTCTGCGCGTCGATCGTGTGCGCGAGGCGCGCCAGCATGTCGTTCAGCGAGCCGACGAGCGGCGAGATCTCTTCCGGTACCTGGCGCGAATCGATCGGAGACAGGTCGTCCGGCGGCCTCGCGCGGATGCGTTCCTGCAGCTGCGCAAGGGGAGAGAGACCCCGCGACAGCGCGAACCAGACGAGGGCCAGGATCACGGGCAGGATGATGAACTGGGGCAGGATCACGCCCTTGATGATCTCGTTGGCCAGCTGCGCGCGCTTGTCGAGCGTTTCCGCCACCTGCACGAGCGCGAGGCGCGGTTCCTGGGTGGCGTCCAGCAGCGGCTGCAGGTTGACCCAGGCATAGGCGATGCGCACCGGCGCGCCGTGCAGGCTCTCGGTGCGGAAGTGCACGCGGCCGCTGCGCTCGGCGTCGTCCGGGTTCGGCAGCGGCAGGTCGCGGTCGCCGTCGACGATCTCGCCGCGCGGGCCGCTGATCTGGAAATACACGCTGTCGACGTCGTCCGCGCGCAGGATGTCGCGCGCGGTGCCGGGCAGGCGTGCAATCACTTTACCGTCGACTTCCTTGACCTGCTGCGCGAGCACCGTGACGCTGTCTTCCAAGGCGTGGTCGAACGGTTGATTCGCGATCGATTTCGCGACCAGGTACGTGATCGCGATGCTCATCGGCCACAGCAGCAGCAGCGGGGCCAGCATCCAGTCGAGGATTTCGCCGAACAGCGAGTGCTGGATGCTTTCTTCCGGTTCGGGCCTGGGGGGGACGTAGAGTTCGTCGACCGGTTCCGTGACGACGAGCGGATCCGGCCCGGCCGCGCGCCGCTTGAAGGGTTTCACTTGTGGCCGCTGGCCGCTTCGGCGCTCTTGCGGGCGCTATCGGCGTAACGTTCCAGGCAGTAGCCGAGGCCGCGCACGGTGGCGATGCGGATGCCGCCCGTCTCGATCTTCTTGCGCAGGCGGTGCACGTAGACTTCGATGGCGTTGTTCGAGACTTCCTCTCCCCATTCGCACAGGTGGTCGACGAGCTGTTCCTTCGACACGAGGCGCCCCGTGCGCGCCAGCAGGATTTCCAGCAGGCCCAGTTCGCGCGCGGACAGGTCGAGCATCTGGTCGTTGATGTACGCGCTGCGGCCGACCTGGTCGTACACGAGCGGGCCATGGCGGATGACGGTCGAGCCGCCGCCCTGGCCGCGCCGGGTGAGGGCGCGCACGCGCGCTTCCAGTTCCGACAGCGCGAACGGCTTCGGCATGTAGTCGTCGGCGCCGGCGTCGAGGCCGCCCACGCGCTGCTCGATGGAATCGGCGGCCGTCAGGATCAGCACGGGCAGCAGCGAGCCGCGCGCGCGCAGGCGGCGCAGCACGTCCAGGCCGGACAGCTTGGGCAGGCCGAGGTCGAGGATCAGCAGATCGAACTCCTGGGTCGACAGCGCCGTGTCCGCGTCCTGGCCGTTCTTGACGCAGTCGATGGCATAGCCGGATTGGCGCAAGGAGCGCGTCAGCCCATCGGCCAGTACGCTATCATCTTCGGCTAGTAAAATACGCATCTTTTCCCCCGGCTTTCGTTGTTCGACCCCGCTCACCCGCGTATTGTGTGTGAAGTTTCGCAACATGTCGAATCGGTCAGGCGACGGTAAATATCGCTTGCCAAAACCACTGGGATTTTATACAGTACTTCCTATTGAAATCGCGCGAGCGGCCCACACCTTGGTTCACTCTAGGACAGAAAGAAAGTTATGGACGACAAAAAATCCGCAGTAAACGCATCCGAGAAGAGCAAGGCGCTGGCAGCGGCCCTCGCACAGATCGAAAAGCAATTCGGTAAAGGCTCGGTGATGCGCATGGACACCAGCCAGCCCGTCGAAGAGGTGCAAACCGTCTCGACCGGTTCGCTGGGTCTGGACATCGCACTCGGCGTCGGCGGCCTGCCGCGTGGCCGTATCGTCGAGATCTACGGTCCGGAATCGTCGGGCAAGACGACGCTGACCCTGCAGACCATCGCCCAGATGCAAAAGCTGGGTGGCACCTGCGCGTTCATCGACGCCGAACACGCACTGGACGTGACCTATGCGCAAAAGCTGGGCATCAAGCTGGACGAGCTGCTGATCTCGCAGCCGGACACGGGTGAACAGGCGCTGGAAATCACGGACGCTCTCGTGCGTTCGGGCAGTGTCGACCTCGTGGTCATCGACTCGGTGGCGGCACTGACCCCGCGCGCCGAGATCGAAGGCGACATGGGCGACGCACTGCCGGGCCTGCAGGCCCGCCTGATGTCGCAGGCGCTGCGCAAGCTGACCGCATCGATCAACCGTACGAACACCCTGGTGATCTTCATTAACCAGATCCGTATGAAGATCGGCGTCATGTTCGGCAGCCCGGAAACGACGACCGGCGGTAACGCGCTGAAGTTCTACGCCTCCGTGCGTCTGGACATCCGCCGTACCGGCTCGATCAAGTCCGGTGACGAAGTGATCGGTAACGAAACCAAGGTCAAGGTCGTCAAGAACAAGATCGCGCCCCCGTTCAAGGAAGCGCACTTCGACATTCTGTACGGCGAAGGCACGTCGCGCGAAGGCGAGATCATCGACCTGGGCGTGGACAACAAGATCGTCGAGAAGTCGGGTTCGTGGTACAGCTACGGTGGCGAGCGCATCGGCCAGGGCAAGGACAATGCCCGTATCTTCTTGAAAGAGCGTCCGGCACTGGCACGCGAAATCGAGAACAAGGTCCGTGCCGCCCTCGGCGTGCGCGAACTGCCGCCGGCCGCAGCCGGTGACGATGCCGCCCAGCTGGCATCCGTCAGCGACGACGAGTAATCGTCCCTGATGGCGCGCCAGCAGCTGAGCCTCAAGGCTCGCGCGTTGAAGTATTTGTCGATGCGCGAGCACAGCCGGCTCGAACTGGCGCGTAAATTGTCCCGATATGCGGAGGAGGGCGACGACGTCGAAGCCCTCCTCGATTTCCTTGAAAAGAACAACTGGCTGTCGCAGGAGCGGTTTGCCGAATCGCTGGTCCATCGGCGTGCCGGGCGCTACGGCAATGCCCGGGTGCTCTCCGAACTCCAGCAGCATGGCGTCAAGGGCGAAGCGCTCGACGAGCTCAAGTCCGAACTGAAGGAATCCGAAACGGCACGGGCCCGTGACGTCTGGCGCCGCAAGTTCGGCAGGGTTCCGCAGGATGCCGAAGAACGCAGCAAACAGATGCGCTTCCTGCTGCAACGTGGCTTTTCCCAGAGTGTCGTGCGTGCCGTGCTGAAGGGCGGTTACGACGACGACGACCTCTGATCTCATCGTTGTGAATACCCCACTGTCGTCTTGTTTATGACGGCAAGCTTGCGCTTTCGGCATCACAACTTCGCAACATCTTCCCTTATCTTCCTGTCAAAAACCCTCCTGTAACGGAGGATACGGTGCACAGCCCGGCACCCTGTGCTAAACTTTCATGGTTTAAGCAGCGCCGCAAGAGCGGTTGTTGCCGTAGAAGCTGCGGCAACGTGCATCAGGCACAACGGCTGCAAATTTTTTCGCCGCATACCGGCATTGGTGTTTATGCCCCTGTCTCCACCCGCTCCGCGTAAGCCAAGGCACACGCGCGCCATTACCGTCGAAGCGTACGCGCGCGACGATGGCCTGTGGGACCTCGACGCGTGCATCCGCGACACCAAGACGCATGACATTGCCCTGCCTTCCGGCTCCCGTCCGGCCGGCCTGCCGGTGCACGAACTCAAATTGCGGGTAACGATCGACCGCGACATGAACATCGTCGACGCCGAAGCCGCGTCCGATGCCGTACCCTATCCCGGTTTCTGCGACACCATCGCCCCTGCGTATAAAAAGCTCATCGGCTTGTCGCTGCTGAAACATTTCCGATTGCATCTGAAGGACCGCCTGTCCGGGGTACTCGGCTGCACCCACCTGACCGAACTCGCGCAAGTCCTGCCCACCGCGGCAATCCAGGCCTTCGCCGATGACGCGATGGCCAACCGCCCGGCCGATGCTTCGGCCGAGCGTCCTTACGAACTGGACCGCTGCCACGCGCTGCGCCTCGACGGCCCCGCCGTCGAAACGTATTACCCGCGCTGGGCTCTCAAGGCGGTGCCGGGGTAGTGTCGTCCGGAGTAGACTCCGGTTTTGTCGCTTTTTTATTCAACCGCATTTCTAAATCAGTAACAGAAGAAGGGAAGCCAGCATGAAAATCCATGAGTATCAGGGCAAAGAGATCCTCCGAAAATTCGGAGTGACCGTTCCGCGCGGCATTCCGTGCTTGTCGGTCGACGAGGCTGTCAAGGCAGCTGAAGAGCTGGGCGGACCGGTCTGGGTGGTCAAGGCCCAGATCCATGCTGGCGGCCGCGGCAAGGGCGGCGGCGTGAAAGTCGCCAAGTCGCTGGAACAAGTGCGCGAATACGCGAACCAGATCCTGGGCATGCAGCTGGTGACCCACCAGACCGGTCCGGAAGGCCAGAAAGTCCGCCGCCTGCTGATCGAAGAAGGCGCCGACATCAAGAAAGAACTGTACGTGTCGATGGTCACCGACCGCGTCACCCAGCGCGTCGTGCTGATGGCCTCGTCGGAAGGCGGCATGGACATCGAAGAAGTCGCGCACAGCAACCCGGAAAAGATCCACAACGTCGTGATCGACCCGAGCGTCGGCCTGACCGACGCGGATGCCGACGACGTCGCCCGCAAGATCGGCGTGCCGGAAGGCTCGATCGCCGCTGCCCGCGCCAACCTGCAAGGCCTGTACAAAGCCTACTGGGAAACCGACGCATCGCTGGCTGAAATCAACCCGCTGATCCTGACCGGCGACGGTAAAGTGATCGCCCTGGACGCCAAGTTCAACTTCGACTCGAACGCCCTGTTCCGTCACCCGGAAATCGTCGCCTACCGCGACCTGGACGAAGAAGATCCGGCCGAAGTCGAAGCCTCGAAATTCGACCTGGCCTACATCTCGCTGGACGGTAACATCGGCTGCCTGGTGAACGGCGCCGGCCTGGCCATGGCCACCATGGACACCATCAAGCTGTTCGGCGGCGAGCCGGCCAACTTCCTGGACGTCGGCGGCGGCGCAACCGCCGAGAAGGTCACGGAAGCCTTCAAGATCATGCTGAAGAACCCGGGCCTGAAAGCCATCCTGGTCAACATCTTCGGCGGCATCATGCGCTGCGACGTGATCGCCGAAGGCGTGATCACCGCATCGAAGGCCGTGTCGCTGCAAGTGCCGCTGGTCGTCCGCATGAAGGGCACCAACGAAGACCTGGGCAAGAAGATGCTGGCCGACTCCGGCCTGCCGATCATCTCGGCCGACACCATGGAAGACGCAGCGAAGCAGGTCGTTGCCGCTGCAGCTGGCCAAGCTTAATTCGCGAAGGAAATAAAATGTCGATTCTGATTAACAAAGACACCAAAGTCATCACCCAAGGTATCACCGGCAAGACCGGCCAATTCCACACCCGCATGTGCCGCGACTACGCGAATGGCCGCGAAGCCTTCGTCGCAGGCGTGAACCCGAAGAAAGCCGGTGAGGACTTCGAGGGCATCCCCATCTTCGCGAGCGTCAAGGAAGCCAAGCAGGAAACCGGCGCCACCGTGTCGGTCATCTACGTTCCGCCGGCAGGCGCCGCCGCCGCCATCTGGGAAGCCGTGGAAGCCGAGCTGGACCTGGCAATCTGCATCACCGAAGGCATCCCCGTCCGTGACATGATGGAAGTCAAGGACCGCATGGCCAAGGCCGGTTCGAAGACCCTGCTGCTGGGCCCGAACTGCCCGGGCCTGATCACGCCGGACGAGATCAAGATCGGCATCATGCCGGGTCACATCCACAAGAAAGGCCGCATCGGCGTCGTGTCCCGTTCGGGCACGCTGACGTATGAAGCCGTCGGCCAGCTGACCGCACTGGGCCTGGGCCAGTCGTCGGCAGTCGGCATCGGTGGCGACCCGATCAACGGTCTGAAGCACATCGACGTGATGAAGATGTTCAACGACGATCCGGACACGGACGCCGTCATCATGATCGGCGAGATCGGCGGCCCGGACGAAGCCAATGCTTCGTACTGGATCAAGGACAACATGAAGAAGCCGGTCGTCGGCTTCATCGCCGGCGTCACCGCGCCGCCGGGCAAGCGCATGGGCCACGCCGGCGCGCTGATCTCGGGCGGTGCGGATACCGCCGAAGCCAAGCTGGAAATCATGGAAGCCTGCGGCATCAAGGTCACCAAGAACCCGTCGGAAATGGCTCGCCTGCTGAAAGCGATGCTGTAATCCTGCGGATTCGCATCCATGAGACGGGGCGCTTCGGCGCCCCGTTTTTTTTACTGACAATTTTTGTCGCAACTCAACAAAAACGGTCGGGGTGACAATTTTCGCCATACCAACGTGACAAAAATTGTCATGCGGCAATGCAAAAAACACGTAAAAACTCACTATTTGATAGCACGGTGCTAACGATTCCGCATGGAAACGACCTGGCACGCCGGTTGCATAGTGTAAAGGGCAGAAGCAAGCAGTAACCAGATACGCAGTACCCCTTTAATTTTGCAGTGCCCCAACCTGGAGAGACATCATGAAAGCACCGAAAATCGTCAAGAAAGCCCAAGCCGGCTTCACCCTGATCGAACTGATGATCGTTGTCGCGATTATCGGCATCCTGGCCGCCGTGGCCATCCCGGCATACCAGAACTATGTCGCCAAGTCGAAATTCACGGCTGCCCTGGCTGAAGTGTCGGCAGGCAAGACCGGCTACGACGTCAAGGTGAACGAAGGCGCCACGCCGACCATCGCGGACGCCGGCTTGGCGGCTTCGACCACCAACTGCGACATGGCAGTCAAGTCGGGTGGCCTGGGCCTGGTGTGCACGATCAAGGGCGGCCCGACGTCGGTTGCAACGAAAACGATCACGCTGAGCCGCACGGACGCCGGTGAATGGACTTGCGGCACCAGCGTTTCTGCAGACGACAAACCGAAGGTCGTCGGCTCCAGCTGCACCGGTAGCTAATCTGTCCTGACTCAGCGGACATAGCGTCAACGAGCCGCCCAGTGCAAGCTGGGCGGCTTTTTTATTACCGGATCGACGAGGTCAAGCGTGCTCACGACGGGAACCCATCCATCAGCGCTGTTGCCGATGCGCTGCATGACGCTGCTGTGCCTGGCCCTGTTGGCCAATTTCATGGTGGTCGCCGGCCACGATCACCAGCGCCTCGTCGAGATCGGCGCCGTGCTGCTGGGCGGGGCTCTCGCCCTGGTCGAGCGCAGGACCGTCTCCGGCCTGTTTTCCGGACGCCCGGGCATGGCGCTGGCCGCGTTCTTCGCACTCGGCAGCCTGGGCGCCGCAGCCTCCTTCGCGCCGCGTTTCGCCGCCTTCGAAGTCGCGAACCTTTTCCTGCTCTACATGCTGGCCGCCATGGTCGCGGCCGAGATCGCGCGCAACGGGCAACCGGCCCTCCTGCTCGTCCTGCGCTGCCTGGGGGGTATGTGCGCGTTCTACGTTCTCCTGTTCATCGTCGCGTACGTCGGCGGCCTCAGCCTCGGCAACCCGCTGGCGCTCGACGATTTCACGACCAACTTCAGCAACATCCGCTTTTTCAACCATGCGCAGACCTCGACATTGCCGTTGCTGATCCTGTTGTGCTGCCTGACGCCGCGCGCGTCCAGGTTGCGCTGGCTGTGGCTGGCGGTAGCCACCTACTGGTGGATGGCGTTGTTCGCGACGACCGGCCGCGGCACGCTGCTGGGCATGGCGGCGGGCTGCGTCGCCGTCGCCGTGCTGGCGCGGCGGCGTGCCGTGCCGTACCTGCGCCAGGTGGCCGTGACGGCGGCATTGGGCCTGGGCGCGTACTTCGTCTTCCTGACCGCCGTGCCGGCGCTGCTCGGTGCCGATGGCATGAGCTCCTTTTCGTATGCGTTCCAACGCACGGCCGCCGATCCGGCGTCGGGCCGCATGCTGCTGTGGCGGCTTGCTGCCACGCTGATCGGACAGCATCCGTGGCTGGGCGTCGGACCGATGCACTTCGCGCATCACGCCGGCGATTTGCGCATCGGCGCCCATCCGCACGACTGGTTGTTGCAGGTTGCCGTCGAATGGGGATTGCCCGCCCTTGCATGCCTGCTCGTCGCCGTCGCGTACGGCGCGCGCGCGCTGCTGCGTGCCGGCGCGCGCGTCCGGCACGACGATGGCGCCAACCAGGCCATCTTCGCCGCGCTGCTCGTTGGCGCGGTGGCGATCCTCGTCGACGGCCTCGTGTCGGGCATCTTCGTGATGCCGCAGAGCCAACTTGCCATTGCGCTCTATCTCGGCTGCGCCATCGGCTGGCAGAGGATCGCCTGCCCGGCGCCGACCGCCGTCCCGGGCAACATTCGTCATGGCTTGGGTGCGGTGTGCATCGTCGCCGCGATGGTGGCGGTGGTCGCAGGCGTAGCGCCGGACGCCGGCGCCAGGCTGCGCAGCGAGGATCCGACACCGGCGCAGCAGGCACTCAACACCGGCTCGCAATGGCCGCGCCTGTGGAAGGCCGGCTACTTCTGATCAGACGATCTTCTGCCGGTCCGCCAGCAACGCCTCATACGTCAGGTTCTGCAGCAGCGTGTAATGGACGGGATCGAGATCCACGAATTGCACGCCGTACGCAAAGCCCTCGGCCTGATCGGGCCCACCCGAGAGGGCGCTGATGTTGCGTACGGCCGCGCGCGTGCGGATGCGGGTTTCCTGGTTGTTGGGCGGGGCCAGCAGGGCGAATTCGAGGTCGATTTCGTCCTCGTCCTGGGGCAGGCTCTTCTTCGATTCGATGCGGGCGCCGTTCACGCTCAGGTTGGTCAGCAGGCAGTCGGCGCCTGGGACGATGGCGTTTTTTGGGATGACCTTGGCCGGAATGTCGACCTTGACCCGCATCGCCGTGCGCAGGCTCGTGCCCTGGATCGTGCGCGGGAAGGAGATGTGGGCGTACAGCAGCGGCCGGCCGAATACGCGCTCGACCGTGCACGCGAACGAGCACACGTGGATGCCCGAGAACACGCGCATCGTCACCCGTTCGCCCTCGACCAGGGGAATCGGCGCGCCGTTGTCCATCGGAATCTTGACGATCAGGTATTCGTCCTTCAGCCAGCCGATCAGCGTGGAGAAGTGCTGTACGGGTTTCAGGCGCCGGTGCGTGATGAATTGCAGGCGTACGCCGACCTGCAGGTTCATCGACTCGAATTCGAATTCCTGGGGCTTGAGTTCGCGGTCGGCTTGCGGGTCGTTCATGATATTTTCATCTCGGAAGCGACCAATAGTAGCACTGAGGCAATTCTTTGGAAACGAAAAAAACGCCTGTACGTACAGGCGTTTTTCGTCATCCAGGCAAGAACTCTGCGCGGATTTACGGCTTCAGGTGCTGGTCCAGCCAGCCGATCACGGTGTGATGCCACAGCACGGAATTGGCCGGCTTCAGCACCCAGTGATTCTCGTCCGGGAACACGAGCAGCTTGCTGTCGATGCCGCGGCGCTGCAGTGCCGTGAACGTGGACAGGCCCTGGGCCGTCGGGATGCGGAAGTCGAGGTCGCCCTGCACGACGAGCATCGGCGTCTTCCACTTGTTCACGTGCAGCACCGGATTGAAGCGCTCATGCTTGTCGGGCACGGTGAAGTACGGGCCGCCGTTTTCCCAATCGGTGAACCATTGTTCTTCGGTCGAATAGGCCATGCCGCGCGTGTCGAACACGCCGTCATGGTTGACGATGCACTTGAAACCATCGGACCAGTTACCCTCGATCCAGTTCATCATGTAACCGCCATACGACGCGCCCAGCGCGCACGCGTGCGAGCGGTCCAGCCAGGCGTACTTCGCCGTGGCCGCGGCCATGCCCTTTTTGAGGTCCTCGAGCGGCTTGCCGCCCCAGTCGCCGCTGATGGCGTCCGTGAATTTCTGGCCGTAGCCGGTCGAGCCGTGGAAATCGATGAACACGGTCGCATACCCCGCGCCCGCGTACACCTGCGGGTTCCAGCGGTAGCTCCAGCCGTTGCCGAAACTGCCCTGCGGGCCGCCGTGCACGAGGAAGGCGATCGGGTATTTCTTGCCCGGCTCATAATTCCACGGCTTCATCACGTGGCCGTAGACGGTGTCGCCATTGGCACCCTTGAACGAGAATTGCTCGTACTCGCCCCAGCGCACGTCGGCCAGCCTGGCTTCGTTCACGTGGGTCAATTGCTTGGATTGGTTAGTGCCCAGCTGCATGCCGAACAATTGCGCGCCCGACACCAGATTCGCTTGCGTGAAGGCGACGGTATTGCCGCGCACGTCGAAGCCGCCAATGGAACCCTTGCCGGTCAGCGGCGAGACCTTGCCGCCGGCCACGTCGATGGCGAACAGGCGGTGCTGGCCGATATCCTCGGCGTCCGCGATGAGCGTCTTGCCGTCGGCCGTCCACTGGATGCTGCCTGGCGAGCGGTCCCAGCTTTCGGCCACGTTGCGCTTCTTGCCGGTGGCGAGATCGAGCAGCACGATATGGTAGCGGTCCGCCTCGAAGCCGGGGCGGGTCATGGCCAGGTAGGCGAGCGTGCGGCCGTCCGGCGAGAACACGCCTTTCGTATCCCAGGCGTTATTGTCGGCCGTTAGGTTGCGCGGCGTGCCGCCCGTGGCGGGCACCGTGTACAAGTCGAAGTTCGTCGACCACGCCTCGGACTTGCCGGCGATACGTACCGAGAACACGACAGTCTTGCCGTCCGGGCTGAAGCGGAATTCCTCGCGGTCGCCGAACGGTTTCGACGGCACGTCGCCATCGAGCGCGCCGGACAGGCTGACCGGCATGCCGTTCACGCGGCCGGATGCATCCAGCGGCGCCGTGTACAGCACGTTGTTGCGGCCGTCCGACCACGTGTCCCAGTGGCGTACGAACAGGCGGTCGTAGAGCTTGCCGCTGGCCTTGTCCTTCTCTTTCGCGTCCACGCGCGCTTTCGTGCAGGCGAGGTCGGCGCAGTCGCGGAACACGGCCATGCTGAGCGCGATGCGGTCGCCCGTCGGCGCGACACGGAAGGCGTCCACGTCGAGCGGCAGGTCGGTCACGCGGACCGCGTCGCCGCCGGCCGCCGGCACGCGCCACACCTGGCCCGAGCCCGAACGCGACGACAGGAAATAGATGGCGTCGCCGTTGGGCGACCATTCCGGATCCGTGCTGCTGGCGGCATCCGACGTCAGGCGTTGCGGCGCCGGATTGGCGGCGCGCAGGTCAACCAGGTAGAGGTCGGTATGACCGCGGTTCTTGCCCATGTCGGTCGTGCGCACCGTGTAGACGACGCGGCCGCCGTCCGGCGACACCGCCGGGCTGCCGACTCGTTCCATCGTCACCAGGTCTTCGACCGTGAATCCGCGCGGTGCGGCCGTCGCGCCCAGCGCCGTGCCCGTCAGGGCGGCGGCCAGCGCCAGCATACGTAATTTCATCCTGTCCTCTCGCTTGTGGCTTGTGAATACGCGGCCTGCCGGTCTGGCGCGGCCGCGGAAAGCCAGCAATTTACCACGCGAAAGATGACGCGGGGAACAGGGTTCAGAACTCTTCCCACTCGTCCGCGGTGGCCGCCGTTTTCACGGGCGTGCGCGCTGGGGCCGGCTTGACGATCGGGGCCGGCTTCGGCGCCGCCAGCGTCGTGACGGGCTTCGCGGCGCGGACCGGTGCGGCCGGTGCTACCGTTGCGGCCGTCGGCGCGCGGTCGCCGAGACGGAACACGCTGACGAGTTCCGCCAGCCTGCCCGCCTGGTTCTGCAACGCTTCCGACGCGGCGGCGGCTTCCTCGACGAGGCCCGCGTTCTGCTGCGTCACGTTGTCCATCTGGCTGATCGCCTGGTTGATCTGCTCGATGCCGCTGGTCTGTTCCTGGCTGGCGGCACTGATCTCGGCCATGATGTCCGTCACGCGCCGGATGCTGTAGACGACCTCGTGCATCGTGCTGCCGGCCTGGTCGACGAGCCTGGTGCCGGCCTCGACCTTGTCGACGGAGTCGCCGATCAGGGCCTTGATCTCCTTGGCTGCGGCGGCCGAGCGCTGGGCCAGCGTCCGCACTTCGCCCGCGACGACCGCGAAGCCGCGGCCCTGTTCGCCGGCACGCGCGGCCTCGACCGCGGCGTTCAACGCCAGGATGTTCGTCTGGAACGCGATACCGTCGATGACGGTGATGATGTCCACGATCTTCTTCGACGAATCGTTGATCGAGCCCATCGTCTGCACGACCTGCGCCACGACGTCGCCACCCTGGCCGGCCACGTTCGACGCCGTCTGCGCCAGCACATTGGCCTGGCGCGCATTGTCGGCGTTCTGCTTCACGGTCGACGTCAGTTCTTCCATCGACGATGCCGTTTCCTCGAGCGAGCTGGCCTGTTGTTCAGTGCGCGACGACAGGTCCAGGTTGCCGCTCGCGATTTCGGCGGAGGAGGAAGCGATGGCATCCGTGCCCTGGCGCACCTCGCTGACGATGCGGGCGAGGCGGTCGCGCATGGATTTCATCGCGAACAGCAGGCTCGTCTCGTCGCCGGCACGCAGCTGCACGTCAGTGCTCAGGTCGCCGTCGGCGATGCGGCCTGCGACTTCGGCGGCATAGGCGGGTTCGCCGCCCAGCTGGCGCGTCAGGCTGCGGGTGATCAGGATGCCGAAGCCGGTGCCGGCCAGGGCGCTGAGCGCGACCAGCACGAGCAGCGTGGCGCGGCTGTCTTCATATGCGTTCTTGTTGCTCAGATTGGTTTCCTGGGCCATGTTTTCCTTGTTATGGACCAGATCCGTCAATTTGGCGTCGAGGGCTTGCGACTTCGGCAGGAACGTGCCGAACAGGTAGTCGACGGAATCGCGCTTCGGCTGGAGCGGCTCCGCCTTCACGCGCTTGACTATGTCCGCGATCAAGCCGTCGTAGTCGCGCAGCTGGGCGTCGGCTTCGGCAAAGATGCGCTTGCCCTCGTCCGAGTGGAACAGCGGCCGCGCCTTGTCGAGGTCTTCCTGCAGTTCCTGCTTGTACTTGTCGACGTTGGCCAGCATTTTCACGCGCTGGTCGTCGGTCGAGGCCAGCATGGCGCCGCGCAGCGAACGGCCGAGGGAAACCTGGTCTACGTCAGCTTCCTTGACGTAGGAAATGCCCAGCAATTCCTTCTGGTACATGCGCTTGGCGCGCTCGTTCATCTGGCTCATGTTGTAGATCGCAATGCCGGCGACGATGGCGCCGAGCACGACGATGGCAAGAAAGCCAAGGGTGAGCCTGGTCGCGACTTTCATTTGCTTGAACATGGCACCTCTCCTGATGATGAGTTCAAGTAAATGTTAATTGATGTATGGAAATAATTTGTGAGAATTGGGCTGTAAATATGCGATCTGGCGCGTTTTTCCAACACTTACTTTAGTGCTTGCTTTGTTCGATATCTGGTGGATAAGCCTTGCGCGAATTGACGTCGGACCGGAACACGATCGGTTGTGCCGGCCGCCACACCGTCTCTTCCTGCGCGCGCTGCGCATGCATCACGATCGTTTGCACCTCGCCATGCCGCGCCGACTTCGCGCACACCGGGTCGGCGTTCGCGGCATCGCCGGTCAGCGCATACGCCTGGCAGCGGCAGCCGCCGAAGTCCTTCGCCTTGTCGTCGCATGTGCGGCACGGGTCCTTCATCCAGGCATCGCCGCGGTAGCGGTTGAAGGCGTCGCTGTCGTACCAGATGTCTTTTACGCGCGTGTCGCGCACGTTCGGGAAATCGATACCCGGCAACGTGCGGGCCGCGTGGCAGGGCAGGGCGGTGCCGTCCGGCGCGATGCCGAGGAACACGCCGCCCCAGCCGTTCATGCAGGCCTTGGGCCGCGCCTCGAAATAGTCGGGCACGACGAACAGGATGCGCATCTTGTTGCCGATCCGCGCGCGGCATGCATTCACGACCTCTTCCGCACGCGCGACCTGCTCCCGCGTCGGCATCAGCTGGTCGCGGTTGACGAGCGCCCAGCCGTAATACTGCGTGTTGGCCAGTTCCAGGTACTCGACGCCCATCTCGAGGGCCATGTCGATGATCCGCTCCACGTGGTCGAGATTGAAGCGGTGCAGCACGACGTTCAGCATCATCGGATAGTCGTATTGCTTGATGAGCCGCGCGACACGTGCCTTCAGGTCGAACGTCTTCGTGCTCGACAGGAAATCGTTCAGCTCGCGCGTCGAATCCTGGAACGACAGCTGGATGTGGTCCAGTCCCAGTTCCTTCATGCGGGCGAGGCGCGATTCGGTCAGGCCGATGCCGGACGTGATCAGGTTCGTATAAAACCCCAGCCGGCGGCCCTCGCCGACCAGCTCTTCGAGATCGTCCCGCAGCAGCGGCTCGCCGCCCGAGAAGCCGAGCTGCGCGGCGCCGAGCTGGCGCGCCTCGCGCATCACGTTGAACCATTGTTCCGTCGTCAGTTCGGTGCGGTCGTTGGCGTAATCGACCGGGTTGTAGCAGAACGGGCAGTGCAGCGGGCAGCGATAGGTCAGTTCGGCCAGCAGCCAGAGCGGCGGCGCGATGGCGGGGCGGAAGGTCGGGGTGTTCATGACGCGCTCACACGATCCAGCCGCGTTCGCTGGCGACGTGCAGGAAATCGTCGACGTCGTCACGCAGGCCGCCGCAGTTGAACACCTGTTCGAGTTCGCCGACGATGACCGGCACAGTGCGCAGGCCATCGCAGCGTTTCAGGATCTCGGCCGCGCTCAGGCTCAGCTTGACCATTCCTTCCGGATACAGGAGCACGTAATTGCCTTGGGCCTCTTCCCACTGCATGCGGAAGAGGCGCGACAGGGCGGGTTGATCGGGAACGGTGTGCATGGCTTGCCTCCTCAGGGATAGGCCTTCTCGATGGCGTCGAGCATGGTCCACAGGATGTCGAGCTTGAATTGCAGGATGTCGAGCGCGCGCTCCTGCTGGGCGCGCGTTGTGAAATGGCCGAGCGTCACTTCCAGGCCGTGTTCGACGTCGCGTTCGGCCAGCGAAATGCGACTGCGGAAATACTGCAAGCCGTCGGGATCGATCCACTGGTAATGCGTCGGCCAGGTGGCCAGCCGGTCCTTGTGGATCTTGGGGGCGAACATCTCCGTCAGCGACGAGCAGACGGCTTCCTGCCACGGCGCCTGGCGCGCAAAATTGACGTACGCATCGACGGCGAAACGCACGCCGGGCACGACGTGCCGCTGCGACCACAGCGCCTCGCGCGTGAGCCCGACGGCTTCGCCGAGCCGCACCCACGCCTCGATGCCGCCCTCGTTATCGCCCCAGCCGTCGTGGTCGAGGATGCGGCGTACCCAGCGGCGCCGCGTGGCGCGGTCCGGGCAATTGGCGATGATGGCGCCATCCTTTTGTGGGATATTGACCTGGTAATAGAACCGGTTGGCGACCCAGCCGCGGATCTGGTCCGGATTCAACAGGCCGTCGTGCATCCTGACGTTGAACGGATGGTGGATGTGGTAGCCGGCACCCCGTGCGCGCAATTGCGCCTCGAACTCGTCGCGGCTCCATGCTTCCGTGTTCATAGTTTGATCTCCATGCCGTCGAACGCGACCTCGATGCCGTGGCGCGCGAGCAGGGCGCGCTCTTCCGAGTCTTCGTCCAGGATCGGATTCGTGTTGTTGATGTGGATGAGCACCTTGCGCCGCGCTGTGACGCCGTCGAGTACGGCGATCATGCCGCCGTCGCCCGATTGCGGCAGGTGGCCCATGTCGGCCGCCGTCTTGCCGGAAAAACCCTGCGCGATCATCTCGTCCGCACGCCAGAACGTGCCGTCGACGAGCACGCAATCCGCTTTCCGCAGCGCGGCGTCCACCTGCGGATCGATCGCGCCTAGTCCAGGTGCGTAAAACGCGGATTTGCCCGTGTGCGTGTCTTCGATCAGCAGGCCGATGTTGTCGCCCGGGTGAGGATCGTTGCGGTGATCGGAATACGGCGGTGCCTTGCTGTTCAGTGCGAGCGGCGTGAAGCGGATGCCTTCGATGCCCGGCACGTGCATGCCGCCGTCGACCGGCAGTTCATGCCAGCGCACGCCGCAATAGTGCGACAGCACGGGCACGAGCGGCAGTCCCTGGTTGAGCTCGCGCCAGACTTGTGCGGTGCAATAGAGGGGCAACTCTTGCCCCTCGCGCAGCATCAGGAGGCCGGTGACGTGGTCGATCTGCGCATCCATCAGCATGACGGCGGCGATGCCCGAATCGCGTTTTGCGCGCGCCGGTTGCAGGGCCGGCGTGGCGCGGATCTGCGCGAGGATGTCCGGCGACGCGTTGATCAGGACCCAATCGGTCCCGTTGGACGACACGGCGATCGACGATTGCGTGCGCGCCGTCGCGCGGATGGTGCCGTTGCGCTGCCCGGCGCAATTGCGGCAATTGCAGTTCCACTGCGGGAAACCGCCTCCGGCCGCGGAGCCTAATACGACGATATTCATGACGGGATCCGGTAAGCCCGCGGCGCTGCCGCGGGCGTGTGCTGGTTCAGCGATTCGCGATGTACATCGTGATTTCGAAGCCGAAACGCCAGTCGATGAATTCAGGTTTGGTCCAGGCCATGGTTGTCTCCTTGATCGTTGGATGGGTGATGGAATGCGCGGCGCGCAGTCAAGGAGGAATTCGCAATATCCATGCCACATGGTCGGCGTGGACTCTCCGGGGCAGGCCTGTGTCAAAGATGAACAGTTGTATTGCACGACGATACATCTGTGACAGAATTGTTCAGTTTCGTGTGAACACTCGGAGACGCAGATGAACGAACGATACAAACCGGATGGCTATAACGCGGTGTCGCCGTACTTGCTGGTCAAGGATGTGCGCGCCATGCTCGATTTCCTCGTGCACGCGTTCGGCGCGACCGAACTGCGGCGCCAGCCCGATGCCGACGGCGGGATCCGGCATGCGGAGGTGCGCATCGGCGATTCGGTGGTGATGATGGGGTACAGGCCTGGCGCTGAACTGATTGCCTCGGTTCACGTGTATGTCGAGGATGTCGACAAGGTCTACGCGCGGGCGCTGGATCACGGCGCGACCAGCCTGTCCGAGCCGCGGGACCAGCCGTATGGCGATCGGACGGCGGGGGTGCAGGATGTGCAGGGAAATTACTGGTGGATCGGGATGCGGTTGAGCGGGGAAGCGGCGAGCGGCAAATGACATGTTCGGCGGTCACCTGCAGGTCGCCGTGACTGTCCATGTGCTCTTGCCGGGTTCTCGGGTCTTGGCTTCTCTGGCTTGTACCGTACAGTCACTCAGCTTGGGGGCAAGTTTCATTTTCCAGCTGGAGTCAGCAGAGGCAATGCGCTGATTCCATTCGTGCCCATCGTGGAATCTTCCTGTGATGCGCTTTTTGCCGCCATAGAAACAGACGAGCCATGTTTGGTCGACGGGATTCAGTGCATAGTGCGAATCGTAGCCTTCTTCGGCCGCCTCCTCGTCCAGAACGTTGTTCGTGGGCGTCGGCTCGCTTTGTTTTACCATCGCGCCCGTAAGCGGGGCGGCAGGTTTGTCCTTGTCAGGATAGATCTGTGGGCACCGGTAGACTTGGGCGCTGATACCGGTGCAGGGCAGCAGCAGGGCCGCAAATAGAAGTGCTTTCATGGCACGAGCACCACGTAAAAGTCGTTCGCATTATCTGCGGGGCGTTTCCGTAGCTGCTTCGCCTGCTCGTACGTCCAGGCCCTGATCGGGCGCGTGCCCGGCATATGCGAGTCTTCGCGATTTCTCCTGGGACCGGCCCACTGGTCGAATACGATGATCTGACTCGGCTTGCCGGTCACGACACTGTAACCCTCGCCCCGTACGAACAGGCACGCATGCCATTCATGTGAATTCGGATACCATGCCTTGTCATATTCAAAGATGAAATTGGCGATTACTGTGCCCGGTTTAAGCGTTCTGGAGACATCAACAACTCGCTCGCCCGGTTGCCAGCGGCTTGTGTGCCCTACATTCGTTAGTTCCTGTGGAAGCCTGGCGCATTGTCCGTTGGCGATGAACGTCAATTTATCGTGATCCTCGTACCAGTCCTTGGCGTTCTGTTCTTCCCATTTCTTCAATAGCGCATTGAAGTCGCCAGAATACACAACCGGGTGTGGCATGGTGGGCCTCCCTTACGAGCAGATCTTGTTAGCGGCTGAATCCCAGCCGCCCGTGGTACAGCCGCCCGCGCCACCAGCGATCTTCTGTTGAGTGTACGAACACTTGAACTTCGAGGATGCAAGATGTACGTTCTCGGTAATGATGCCGCCGTTGCCGCTGTTCGGCGTCACGTTAGAGATCATTACGTTTTCAAGCTCGATTTCAAAGTACTTGACGCGAGACCCGTCGCCATCGGCTCGGAAGAACTCAAACTTGGCCTTTGAAATCGTCTTGCCTGCGGCACAGGTTTGAAACAGGATGGGGGAGGCGAGGTCGGCCAGCTTGTCGAAACTCACCTCATGAACGTCAGCCTTGCCGCTGGTATGCCCGCCGGCTGTCGATACCGCGGTGGCTCTTGGCTGAGTGACGCCCCAATGCACGTTGTGGACTTCGATCCAGCCCTTGTGCTTGTCGTCCTGCGATTCTCCCTTGATTTCTCCGATCTGCAAATATGCGTCGATCATTTTTTCCTCGCCACTGGTTAAGCAAGGGGTGATTCTTTCTTGGAAATCTTGGGGAAGCGTTAGTAAAAATCAGGAAGTCAGGCGGGCCAGGTCAACAAGCGGATTCGCTAGTGGAAAAATTTGGGATGGCAACATTGCTTTCACGTCGTCGATCACTCATCTCAGTCCATCGTCCCGATAGCCAGCAAGGACTGCTGGGGTAGGTTCGTCGTGCTTGTAGCTCGCGATCCTATGACACATCATGAACTGGATGCCTTCGGCTTCGCGTTGTGCGCCCTTTTTCAAGGGCGTTACCTCGTTCATGTATTGCTGTAGTACGTCCGCAAGTAGAATGTCCTTTGCAGACTGGGTGTTTTCAAACGCTCCTTGGTCCAATGCGGACTCAATGGATCACGCCCATTCTTGTGCTTCGGCCCTGGTTTTGAAAGAAGCTACTTCGTCCGGGTGCCCTTGCGTCGTACGCGAGCGCTGTTATTCGGCTCTACGGTGAGTTCGGGTTGTGGTCGAGTCAGTGATAGGTGCTTTCTTTAGTAATCAATTACTTATCAATTTCCGACACCCAATCCCCGCTCTTGCCCCCATGCTTTTCCAGCACGCGCACATTGGTCATGACCATCCCGCGATCCGCCGCCTTGCACATGTCATAAATGGTCAGCAAGCCAACCTGGACGGAAGTGAGCGCCTCTATCTCGACCCCGGTCTTGCCGTAGGTCTCCACCTGCGCCCGGCAATGCACGCTGTTGTTCGCCGCATCGATCTCGAAATCGACGGCGACCCGCGTGATGGCCAGCGGATGGCACAGGGGGATGAGGTCGCTCGTCCGCTTGGCCGCCATGATGGCCGCGATGCGCGCCACGCCCAGCACGTCGCCCTTCTTGGCCGAGCCCGACGTCACGAGTTCCAGCGTGGCCGGCTGCATGCGGATGGTGCCGGCGGCGACGGCGATGCGGTGGGTCGCGTCCTTGGCGCCCACGTCGACCATGTGGGCTTGTCCGGTGGCGTCGAAATGGGTCAGGGGGGATGTTGTCATGTTGTCGAGGGAACGAAGTAACAAAATATGGCCCAGCAGTAGCAACGGCCGGGAAGCGGTTATCATAGCATCGTGAAACCTAACCCGATTTCAGCGATGTTGCAGCTTTCACCAAGGTGGCCATGGCGCCGTGTCGCGGCGGCCGCCGGTCTCGTCGTGGCCACTGCCGGCGCGCTGGCCGCCCCCACCGTCCCCGTCCTGCGCGGCAGCGCCGACACGACCGGGTTGCCGACGCTCGGCGATACCGCGCGTGCCGACTTGTCGCCCTTCCTGGAGCGCAAGCTGGGCGAGGAGATCATGAACGATATCCGGCGCGATCCCGATTACCTGGACGACGATGCGATCATCGAGTTCCTGAACAACTTCGGCGAAAACCTCGTGTCGTTCGCGCCCGGCGCGCGCGGGGAGACGAATGCCGATTTCTTCTTCTTTGCCGTGCGCGATCCGATGATCAACGCGTTCGCGCTGCCCGGCGGCTTCATCGGCGTGCACTCGCAATTGCTGATTTCCGCGCAGAACGAGTCGGAGCTGGCATCCGTGCTGTCGCACGAGATCGGTCACGTGCAGCAGCGCCACATCGCGCGCATGATCGGCCAGCAGAAGCAGGATGCGCTGTTGCCGCTGGCCGCGCTGCTGCTGGCGGCGCTCGTCGGCAAGGCCGGCGGCGGGGCCGATGCGGCGATGGGCGTCATGATGGGTGGGCAAGGTCTCGCCATCCAGCGCCAACTGAATTTCAGCCGCGACGCCGAACGCGAGGCCGACCGCGTCGGTTTCCAGACGATGCGCTCGGCCGGCTACGACACGTCGGGCATGGTGGCGTTCTTCAAGCGCCTGCAGAGCACGACGCGCGTCTATGGCGAGGCGCCGGCCTGGCTCAGCAGCCACCCGCTGACGGGCGAGCGTATCGCCGACATCCAGTCGCGCATCCGCGACAACCCGAAGCCGATCCATATCCGCCCGGACAGCATCGAATTCCACCTCGTCCGCGCCCGCGCGCGCGTGCTGCAGGACGAAAGCCAGAAGGGCCGCGACGAAGCGAAATCCGCGTTCGACAGCCAGCTGGCCCAGCCGAACACGCAGCAGCAGACGGCCGCGATGTACGGCCTGTCGTTCCTCGCGCTGAAGCAGGGCGACCTGAAGACGGCGCAGAGCTGGCTCGACAAGGCGAAGGCGTCGACGAAGCCGCGTCCCGGCGTCTTTTCGAGCGAACGCAGCGGCACGGACGGCAGCGCCCTGTTCGCCGGCCTCGCCACCGAGATCAAGCTGGCGCCCGGGCAGCCGCCCGAGGTCGTCCACCAGGCCGTGCAGGATGCGGAGGCCGCGTACCAGAAATTCCCGCTGTCGCGCATGCTGGCGCGGCAGTACGCCGACGCGCTGATCGCGGACGGCAAGCTGGACAAGGCGGCCCAGTTCCTGCGCGACCAGGTGCAGCAATACCGCGAAGAGCCCAAGCTTTACGACCAGCTCGCCAAGGCGTATGCGGCCCAGGGCAAGATCGCGCTGCAGCACATGGCGCTGGCCGAATCGTATGTGCTGACGGGTGCGTTGCCGGCCGCCGTCGACCAGCTCAATCTGGCGCGCAAGGCGAAGGATGTGTCGTTCTACGACCAGGCCGTGATCGATGCGCGCGAGCGCGAATTGAACGAGCGCCAGAAGGACGAGAAGAAAGAGAAGAAGGACAAAGATCGGTAGCGCAACCCACGTCGTTCCCGCGACGGTGTCAAGTTTGCGGCTGTATTAAATCCGGCCGCCGCACGAACCCGAAGCGCGCCGGCACCTCGTCCGCCGCCAACCGTCCGACGGCGATGCGCCTGTCCTGCCAACGCAGGGCCAGCTTGCCCGCGCCGCCTTCCAGCCACGCCATCACGTCCTCATCCGCCGCCGGACGCCCATCCAGTTCGAACGCCTGCAGCAACTGCGCCGCGTCACGGTCGTCCACTTGCGCCACCGTCTGCCCGGCACGCAGCACGATGCCGCCGGCCTCCGTCATGAACGCTTCCTCCGGCGCGCCCAGCGGCTGCCCCGTGTGCAGCACGAGACCCTGCGCCGGATCCGTGCGCGCGATGAACGGCGTCGCTTCGAGGTTGACGTACACGCGTTGCGGACCGTTCTGGAAATACCAGCAGCCCCGTTCATCCGATAAGTAATTGCGGGTGATGAAGCCGACCAGCGCGGCATTCGTCAGCTTGTCGCCGGGGGCGTCCGCGCGCTGGGCCGCCTCGTCGCGCATGCGCCAGGTGCCGCGCGCGTCCAGCGCCAGCCAGCCGTAGCAGTACGGCACGTTCGGCCATTTGGCCATTGCCTGTTTTACGATGTCGTCCATGGTTCAAGCTTCGCACAGCCGCGCGGGCGTCGGCGCGCGCATGGCGGTGTCGTCGAAGAAGGTCAGGATACGTTGCGGCAGCCAGTCCAAACGACCTGGGAAGGGGCCGGTAGAAAAGCCGACATGGCCGCCCGTCTCGGGATAGTCCAGGGTCACCGCGGGCGCGGCCGTCCGCGGCAGGTGGCGGCCGGGCAGGAACGGGTCGTTCTGCGCGTTCAGCACGAGTGTCGGCACGACGATGTCGTGCAGGACGTGGCGGGCGCTGGCGCGGTGCCAGTAATCGTCCGTGTCGCGGTAGCCGTGCAGCGGGGCGGTGACGACGTTGTCGAAACTGTATAAATCGTTTGCGGCGAGCAGCCGGTCGCGGTCGAACAGGCCGGGAAAGCGTTCCAGCTTGGCAAGTGCCTTCGGCTTCAGGGTCTGCAGGAACATCCGCGTGTACAGGCGGTTGAAGCCGGCCGACAGCGCGGCGCCGCCGGCCGCCAGGTCGAGCGGGGCGGAGATGGCCACGGCGGCGTCGACGATGCGGGCGCCATGGCCCTGTTCACCGAGCCAACGCAGCAGCGCATTGCCGCCCAGCGAGACGCCGGCCACGTAGAACGGGCCGGGGTAGCGGGGCCGCAGGCGGCGGATGATCCAGTCGAGTTCTTCGGCGTCGCCGGAGTGGTAGAAGCGGGGCGCGAGGTTCGGCTCGCCCGAGCAGCCGCGGAAATGCGGGATCGCGCCATGCCAGCCGCGCGCCTTGACGGCCGCCATCAGCGACCGCGCGTAATGGCTGTCCGACGAGCCTTCCAGGCCGTGGAACAGCAGCACGCAGGGGGAAGCAGGGGAGGCGCCGTCGACGAGATCGACGTCGATGAAATCCTGGCCGCAGGGCGTGTCCCAGCGCTCGCGCCGGTAGGCGACGGCCGGCTTGCGGATGCAGACGGCGGGATAAATCGTCTGCAGGTCACCGCCCGGCAGCCACCACGGGGCCTGGTAGCCTGCTGCGCCCAGTTGGTTCACGGCAAGCCCCCGGACAGAAGGAAATCAGTGATGCGAAATCAGTGATGCGCCAGCACGGTGCCCGGCTTCAGGCGGTACTGGGTGCCGCAGTACGGGCACTTGGCGTTGCCGTCATGGTCGAAGTCCAGGAAGACGCGCGGATGGGACGACCACAGCGGCATGGCAGGGTTCGGGCAATAGGCCGGCAGGTCCTTGGCTTCCAGTTCCACGACCGGGATGGTCTTGTCGTTCATTCATTTCTCCGTCAGCTAATAGGCAGGGAAATACAGCATTCCCAAAACCACGATTCTAACGGATTCGACCTGATTGCCGGAATGGTCCGGTAGAATAGCAATCTTAATATTGTCGAGTAGAATTTCCGATAAGGAAATCTACGCGCATTTTCACGCCATCGTTTCATGTCCGAACGCAGCCTGTCCGCCATGCTTGTCGACCGCTTTTGTTGCAGGAACGCGACATGAGCGGGGTGCGCATGGAGAGCGGCAACGATGTCGACGGCCACGACCCCGTCGCCTGGCGCGAGGGTTTCCAGGTCGGCCTGCCCACGCTGTTCGGTCTCGGCGCATGGGGCATCGTGGTCGGGGTCGCCATGGTCAAGAGCGGCCTCACCGTGCTGCAGGCCAGCGCCATGACCCTGATCGTGTATTCCGGCTCGGCCCAGCTCGCGTCGCTGCCGTTGATCGCCACCGGGGCGCCCATCAGCGTCATCTTCGCCACCGCCTTCGTCGTCAATCTGCGTTTCGTCATCTTTTCCGCACTGCTCGCCCCCCATTTTTCGAAGCTGCCGCTGCTACAGCGTTTTTATCTCGGCCATATCTCCGGCGACCTGACCACTGCGCTCTTCCTGCAACGTTATCCCCGTGCGGTGCCCGAACGGGGCAAGCTGTCGTTCCTGAAGGGCTTGCTATATCCGACCTGGATCGCGTGGCAGGCCGGCACGTTCGTCGGCATCTTCCTGGGCAGCGCCGTGCCGACGGAATGGCAACTGGGCTTTGCCGGCACGCTCGCCATCCTGTGCATCCTCGTCCCCCTCGTCATGAACAGCGCGGCCCTGTGCGGCGTGCTGGTGGCGGGCATCGTGTCCGTGCTGGCGCATGGCCTGCCGTACAAGCTGGGGCTGCTGGTCGCGGTCCTCGTCGGCATGGTCACCGCCATCGCCATCGAGGAAACGCAGGAACGTCGCAAGGTGCGCCATGGCTGACTGGGAAATCTGGACCGTCATCGTCGTGCTGGGCGTGGCCACGGCATGTACCCGCAGCGCCTTGTGGATGGTGGGGCACCGCGTGACGATTCCCCGGCGCGTACAGGAAATGCTGCGCTA
Organism: uncultured Massilia sp.; assembly: GCA_966211695.1. GTDB lineage: Bacteria > Pseudomonadota > Gammaproteobacteria > Burkholderiales > Burkholderiaceae_D > Telluria. Next base: position 29,915 of record CBIHOW010000051.1, read on the forward strand.
TGCACCGGCCTGCGCGCTGGCCGCGATCGTCGCGCCCGACTTCATGCTGGGGCCGCAGGGCGAGATCGAACTGGCTGTCACGAACCCGAAACTGCTGGCCGGTATCGTTGCGCTGGCCTACTACCTGTGGCGGCGGAACATGTTGCAGACCATCGTTATCGGCATGGTGGTATTTACTGCCCTGCGTGTTTTCGGTGTTTTCCACGGGGTCGTCTAAGGTAAAATAGCGTTTTTTAAACATTCCAAGATTGTTGACAATGGCCGTTCTCAATTTCACCCGCTTGCAAGACCTGATCGACCAAGACGCGCTGAAAGGTAAGCGCGTCTTCATCCGCGCCGACCTGAACGTTCCGCAGGACGACGCCGGCAACATTACGGAAGACACGCGCGTGCGTGCTTCGGTTCCCGCAATCCGCGCTGCGCTTGATGCCGGTGCGGCCGTGATGGTCACGTCGCACCTGGGCCGTCCGACCGAGGGCGAGTTCAAGCCGGAAGACAGCCTGGCGCCGGTCGCCAAGCGCCTGTCCGAGCTGCTGGGCCAGCCGGTCGAACTGAAGCAGAACTGGGTCGATGGCGTCGACGTCGCGCCGGGCCAGGTCGTGCTGCTGGAAAACTGCCGCGTCAACAAGGGTGAGAAGAAGAACTCGGACGAGCTGGCCCAGAAGATGGCCAAGCTGTGCGACATCTACGTCAACGACGCGTTCGGCACCGCGCACCGCGCCGAAGCGACCACGCACGGCATCGCGAAGTTCGCGCCGGTCGTCGCCGCCGGTCCGCTGCTGGCGGCCGAGCTGGATGCGCTGGGCAAGGCCCTGGGCGCGCCGCAGCGTCCGCTGCTCGCGATCGTCGCCGGTTCCAAGGTGTCGACCAAGCTGTCGATCCTGCAGAGCCTGGCCGACAAGGTCGACAACCTGATCGTCGGCGGCGGCATCGCCAACACGTTCATGAAGGCCGTGGGCCTGAACATCGGCAAGTCGCTCGCGGAAGCGGACCTCGTCGGCGAAGCGAAATCCATCATCGACAAGATGGCTGCCCGTGGCGCGACCGTGCCGATCCCGGTGGACGTCGTGTGCGCGAAAGAGTTTTCGCCGACCGCCGCCGCGACCGTCAAGGATGTGAAAGATGTCGCCGATGACGACATGATCCTGGACATCGGCCCGAAGACCGCGGCCCAGCTCGCCGAACAGATCGGCACGGCCGGCACCATCGTGTGGAACGGCCCGGTCGGCGTGTTCGAGTTCGACCAGTTCGCCGAAGGCACCAAGACCCTGGCCCAGGCCATCGCCGCATCGAAAGGCTTCTCGATCGCGGGCGGCGGCGATACCCTGGCTGCCATCGCAAAATACAATATTGCCGACCAAGTCGGCTATATCTCGACCGGCGGCGGCGCCTTCCTCGAGTTCCTCGAAGGCAAGACGCTTCCGGCGGTGGAGATCCTGCTGCAGCGTAGCGCTGCGAAATAACACCTCACGGTCACCGGCGCAGCCCACGGGCTGCGCTTTTCACTTCAAGGATAGATCAATGTCTCGTGGTACCAAGATCGTCGCAACCATCGGCCCCGCTTCCTCCGACTTCGATACGCTCGTTCGCATGATTCGTGCGGGCGTGGACATCGTGCGCCTGAATTTCTCGCACGGCCGCGCCCAGGACCATATCGACCGTGCCAACCTGGTGCGGCGTGCCGCGGCCGAGTGCGGCCGCGAAGTGGCGATCATGGCCGACATGCAGGGTCCGAAGATCCGCGTCGGCAAGTTCGAAGAAGGCAAGATCCTGCTGAACAATGGTGACCGCTTCATCCTGGACGCCCGCTGGGGCGAGAACGGCGAGCTGGGCAACCAGGAACGCGTCGGCCTCGACTACAAGGCACTGCCGAACGACGTCCGTCCGGGCGACACGCTGCTGCTGAACGACGGCCTGATCGTGCTGATCGTCGAGCGCGTGGCGGGCAGCGAGATCCACACCATCGTCAAGGTCGGCGGCGACCTGTCGAACAACAAGGGCATCAACCGCCTGGGCGGCGGCCTGACGGCGCCGGCCCTGACCGCGAAGGACATGGAAGACATCAAGACCGCGATGACCTTCCAGGCCGATTACCTGGCCATCTCGTTCCCGAAAACGGCGACCGACATGGAAATGGCACGCCAGCTGGCCAACATCGCCGGCGAGCCGTTCGGCCACAAGCCGATGATGATCGCGAAGATCGAGCGCGCGGAAGCGATTCCCGTGCTGCAAGAGATCCTGGACGCCTCCGACGGCATCATGGTCGCCCGCGGCGACCTCGCCGTCGAAGTGGGCAACGCGGCCGTGCCGGCGCTGCAGAAGCGCATGATCCGCATGGCGCGCGATTCCAACAAGCTGGCGATCACCGCCACGCAGATGATGGAATCGATGATCGTCAACGCCGTGCCGACCCGCGCCGAAGTGTCGGACGTGGCCAACGCCGTGCTGGACGGCACCGACGCCGTGATGGCATCGGCCGAGACCGCCGCCGGCAAGTGGCCGGTCGAGACGGTCGAGATGATGTCCGCGATCTGCGTCGAAGCGGAACGTTCCGAATACAACAAGCTGGAAGCCGACTTCCTGAACGTGCAGTTCACCCGCATCGACCAGTCGATCGCGTACGGCGCCCTGTTCACCGCCCACCACCTGAGCGTGAAGGCGATCGTGGCGCTGACCGAGTCCGGCTCGACCGCGCTGTGGATGAGCCGCCACCGCGTCGACACCCCGATCTACGCCCTGACGCCAAGCGTCACCACCCAACGCAAGGTTGCGTTGTATCGTAACGTGCATGCGTACCACCTGACGCAGCGCGGCGACAGCAGCGCCGTCCTGAAACAGGCGGAAGACCTGCTGGTGGCCAATGGCATCGTCAAGAAGGGCGATACCATCGTCGTCACGTGGGGCGAGCCGATGGGCCAGGTCGGCGGTACGAACGCGCTCAAGATCGTTCGCGTCGGTGAATTCAATTAAGAGGGAGCTCAACACCTGTGCGCGCGGCTGCAACGGCGGCCGCGCCAGACTGTCAAACGGATGATGTGCATGGCTGACGCGCCTTCGCGCGAGGCCAGACGCACGCACGCGCAGAAGGTGTGAGACCCCGGAAAGGTTTCTTTATTCCTATGGAGCTAAACCATGGCACTCGTATCAATGCGTCAACTGCTGGACCACGCCGCCGAACACGGCTACGGCCTCCCGGCGTTTAACGTCAACAATCTGGAACAGGTCCAGGCCATCATGGCCGCGGCCGACCAGACCGGCAGCCCGGTGATCATGCAGGCCTCGGCCGGTGCACGCAAATATGCCGGCGAAGCCTTCCTGCGCCACCTGATCGACGCCGCCGTCGAAGCGTACCCGCACATCCCGGTCGTGATGCACCAGGACCACGGCCAGTCGCCGGCCGTCTGCATGGCCGCGATCCGCTCGGGCTTCACGTCCGTCATGATGGACGGCTCGCTGGAAGCGGACGGCAAGTCCGTCGCCTCCTACGACTACAACGTCGAAGTGTCGAAGGAAGTGGTGAAATTCGCGCACTCGATCGGCGTCACCGTCGAAGCGGAACTGGGCGTGCTCGGTTCGCTGGAAACGATGAAGGGCGACAAGGAAGACGGCCACGGCGCGGACCGCACCATGACCCGCGAGGAGCTGCTGACCGACGTCGCGCAGGCCGCCGACTTCGTCGCGCGCACCCAGTGCGACGCGCTGGCCATCGCCATCGGCACCTCGCACGGCGCCTACAAATTCACGCGCAAGCCGACCGGCGACATCCTCGCCATCGACCGCATCAAGGAAATCCACGCGCGCATCCCGAACACGCACCTCGTGATGCACGGTTCGTCGTCGGTGCCGCAGGACCTGCTGGCGATCATCCGCGAATTCGGCGGCGACATGAAGGAAACGTATGGCGTGCCGGTCGAGGAAATCCAGGAAGGCATCAAGCACGGCGTCCGCAAGATCAACATCGACACGGACATCCGCCTGGCGATGACGGCCGCGATCCGCAAATACCTGTTCGAGAACCCGTCGAAATTCGACCCGCGCGACTACCTGAAGCCGGCCCGCGAAGCCGCGACGCAGATCTGCAAGGCACGCTACATCGCCTTCGGCTGCGAAGGCATGGCGGCCAAGATCAAGCCGATTCCGCTGGAGAAAATGGCGGAGCGCTATAAGGCGGGTGAGCTGGCGCAGATCGTTCAGTAATCAAGGCCACGCCCTCCAAAACGTCGCCCCTGCGAAGGCAGGGGCCCAATTTCGTGGCTCAGTCGAGAAAATTGGGTCCCCGCCTTCGCGGGGACGACGGTCTTGCAGTCATCCATTGCCGCTTTTGACGACGATGACGTAAGAATCACGTAAAATATCGCTTTGGCACCGGCTCTCACTAGCCTTCGCCCATCCGACCGGCTCCTTCGCCGGTTTCGCTTTATCAAGATATCCCCTCTATGAAAAGCCTCTACCAATCCACTATTTCCTCCCTGCCATTGCTGGGCCGCGGCAAGGTCCGTGACAACTACGCCGTCGGCGACGACAAGATCCTGATCGTCACGACCGACCGCCTGTCGGCTTTCGACGTCGTCATGAACGAACCGATCCCCGGCAAGGGCATGGTGCTGAACCAGATGACGGATTTCTGGTTCGAGAAACTCGGCCACATCGTGCCGAACCACCTGACCGGCGTGGCGCCGGAATCCGTGGTCGCACCTGAGGAAGTGGAGCAGGTGAAAGGCCGCGCCGTCGTCGCCAAGCGCTTGAAGCCGATCCTCGTGGAAGCCGTCGTGCGCGGCTACATCATCGGTTCGGGCTGGAAGGATTACCAGGCGACCGGTTCTGTTTGCGGCATCCAGTTGCCGGCCGGCCTGCGCCAGGCCGACAAGCTGCCCGAGCCGCTGTTCACCCCGGCCGCGAAAGCCGACCTGGGCGAGCACGACGAGAACATCAGCTTCGCCGACATGGAACAGCGCATCGGTTCCGAGCTGGCGAACAAGATCCGCGACATCAGCATCCAGCTGTACAAGACCGCCGCCGACTACGCGGCCACGCGCGGCATCATCATCGCCGACACCAAGTTCGAATTCGGCCTGGACGAGAACGGCGTGCTGCACCTGATGGATGAAGTCCTGACCGCCGATTCCTCGCGCTTCTGGCCGGCGGATTCGTACGCGCCGGACATGTCGCCGCCGTCGTTCGACAAGCAGTTCGTGCGCGACTACCTGGAAACGCTGAAGGACTGGAACAAGACGCCGCCGGCGCCGCCGCTGCCGCAGGACGTCATCGAAAAGACCCAGGCCAAGTACTTCGAAGCCATCGAACGCCTGACGGGCGAGAAGCTGAAGGTCTGACGATGGCGGATCAGCAGAACAAGCCGCTGGTCGGCGTGATCATGGGTTCCAGCTCCGACTGGGACGTGATGCAGCACGCCTGCGCCATGCTGAAGCAGTTCGGCGTGCCGTTCGAAGCGCAAGTGATCTCGGCGCACCGCATGCCGGACGAGATGTTCACGTATGCGGAAACGGCCCGTAGCCGCGGCCTGCGCGCCATCATCGCCGGTGCCGGCGGTGCCGCGCACCTGCCGGGCATGGTGGCCGCGAAGACGGTCGTGCCCGTGCTGGGCGTGCCCGTGCCGTCGAAATACCTGCGCGGTGAGGATTCGCTGCTGTCGATCGTGCAGATGCCGAAGGGTGTGCCCGTGTCGACGTTCGCCATCGGCGAGGCCGGCGCCGCGAATGCCGCGCTGACCGCGATCGCCATCATCGCCACCACCGACGACGCCCTGGCGGGCCAGCTGGAACAATTCCGCCAGCAACAGACCGCCGCCGCCAAGGCCATGACCCTGCCCGTGAACGACTGATGAGTGATATGAAGTCCCCAGCCTATCTCCCCGCGGCCAGCGAACCTGCGTGGCTCGGCGTGATGGGCGGCGGCCAGCTGGGCCGCATGTTTGCCCACGCCGCGCAGGCGATGGGCTACCGCGTGGCCGTGCTGGAGCCGTCGACCGACTGCCCGGCCGGCCAGGTGGCCGAACGCCTCGTCGAGGCCGGCTATGAAGATGCGGCCGGCCTGGATGCGCTGGCCGCGCAATGCGTGGCCGTCACGACGGAATTCGAAAACGTCCCGGCCGCCAGCCTGTCGCGCCTCGCGCAGCAGGTGTTCGTGGCGCCGGACGCGCACGGCGTGTCCGTCGCCCAGGACCGCATCGCGGAAAAATCCTTCTTTGTCGCCTGCGCGGATAAATCCGGCGTGATGCCGGCGCCGCACAAGGTGATCGCGAGCGATGCCGACATCGACGCCATCGCCGACGACCTGCTGCCCGGCATCCTGAAAACGGTGCGCATGGGTTACGACGGCAAGGGCCAGGTGCGCGTGCGTTCGCGCGACGACGTCCGTGCCGCGTTCGAGTCCATGGGGCGCGTCACGTGCCTGCTGGAAAAGATGCTGCCGCTGGCCTATGAGGTGTCCGTGCTGACGGCGCGCGGGGCGGATGGCCAGTCGGTCGTCTACCCGATCGCGGAGAACGTGCACCGCGACGGCATCCTGTTCACGACGACCGTGCCGGGCCCGAACGTGTCGGATGAATGTGCCCGCAAGGCGCAGGACGCGGCGCGTGCCATCGTGGCCGAGCTCGGTTATGTCGGCGTGCTGTGCATCGAATTCTTCGTACTGGCGGACGGTTCGCTCGTCGTCAACGAGATGGCGCCGCGTCCGCACAACAGCGGACACTACACGATCGACGCCTGCGTCACGAGCCAGTTCGCGCAGCAGGTCCGTGCGATGGCGAAATTGCCGCTGGGCGAAGTGCGCCAGCATTCGCCGGCCGTCATGCTGAACATCCTCGGCGACGTGTGGTTCGATGGCGAGACGGTCCGTGAACCCGCGTGGGACGCCGTGCTGGCACTGCCCGGCGCCAACCTGCACCTGTACGGCAAGACGGACCCGCGCCGCGGCCGCAAGATGGGCCACGTGACGTTCGTTGCGCCCACGTTGCACGAAGCCCAGGCGAATTTCGCGCAAGCGTGCGCCATCCTGGGAATCGCGCTGTGACGGATGATGTGATCAAAGCCGCCGCGCGCGCGCTCGAGGCCGGCCGCCTCGTCGCGTTGCCGACCGAGACCGTGTACGGCCTCGGCGCCGACGCGGAGAACCCGGCCGCCGTCGCCGCGATCTATGCCGCCAAGGGCCGCCCGCAGGATCACCCCGTGATCGTGCACGTGGCGCCCGGCGCTGACCTGGACTACTGGGCCACCGACATCCCGTCGGAGGCCCGTCAACTGGCCGACGCCTTCTGGCCCGGTCCGCTGACGATGATTTTAAAGCGCGCGCCGCACATTCCGGACGCCGTCTCCGGCGGCCAGGACACGGTCGGCATCCGCTGCCCGTCGCATCCGGTGGCGATCGAGCTGCTGCAGGCATTCAAGGGCGGGAAGGGCGGCATCGCGGCGCCGTCCGCAAATAAATTCGGTGCCGTCAGCCCGACGACCGCGCAGCACGTGCGCGACGAGTTCGGCGACGACATCGGCGACGACGGCCGCATCGCATTCGTGCTGGACGGCGGCCAGAGCGAGGTCGGCATCGAATCGACGATCGTCGACCTGTCCCGCCTCGCGACGCATGGTCCCGTGCTGCTGCGTCCGGGCCATATCTCGGCGGATGCCATCGCGGCCGTCATCGACCAGGTGCCGGCGCGTCCCGATGCCGCGGCACCCCGCGCCTCGGGCACGCTGGAATCGCATTACGCACCGCACACGCCGGTCGCGATGCAGGACACGGCAACCTTGGCCGATACCTTGTCCAGGTTGCAAGAAGCGGGACGCAAGGTCGCCCTGATCCATTATTCGGACTTGCCGGCCACGCACGCGGCCGTGCGCCTGCCGAATTCTCCGGAAGGCTTTGCGCACGCGCTGTATGCGGCGCTGCGCACGATGGATGGCACGGGCGCCGACGTCATCCTCGTCGAAGCGCCGCCGCAGGATGGCCCGTGGCTGGGCGTCAACGACCGCCTGCGCCGCGCCGCGCATGGCTCCACCGGCATCGTGCACGGGCTGATAAACAACACCCCCGCGCTGTAATCCGTCGGGAATCTTCCCAAAGACGCCTGTCCGGTGCATGCTAGACGGCAATCTTAGGTCCGCCTCCCGTGCGGACCTTTTGTTGTCATCCGTCAGTCGAAGGACCTCCATGCGTTCCCTCTCTACCCTGGCTTGCAGCCTCGGGCTGGGCTATCTGCTTGCCGCTTGCAGCGGCGGCACCACCGCCGGCGGCACGCCGGCCGGCGTCACGAATCCTGAACCGCTGCCCGTCGCGACGCGCGGCAGCCTCGTGGGGCAGGCCGCCTCCGTGGCCGTCAACGTCGGCGGCGCGAGTCTCACCACCTTGACGCCCACCGTGCTGGCCGGCTTCCTCGAATCGGCGCAGCAGGGCACGCTGGCCGTCGCGGGCCAGCCGCAGTGTTCGGTGTCCGTGTACAAGGTCCACTACAACACCATCGGCGGTGCCGGCGAAGCGACGGACGGCAGCGCCGCCGTCTTCGTGCCCACGGGCGGCGGCGCGTCGTGCGGCAACTCGCGTCCCGTCGTGCTGTATGCGCATGGCACGTCGTTGCAAAAATCGTACGATATGGCCGACATTGCCAACAACACGGAAGCGCGCCTCGCGGCGGCCGTGTTCGCGGCGCAGGGTTTCATCGTCGTCGCGCCGAACTACACGGGGTATAGCGGCTCGTCGCTGGGCTACCACCCGTACCTGGACCGCGTCGCGCAGGCCGCCGACATGATCGACGCACTGCGCGCCGCGCGCACGTCGTTCACTGCGATCGGCGCCAAGGATTCCGGCAAGCTGATGGTCACGGGCTATTCCCAAGGCGGCTATGTGGCGATCGCGACGCAGCGCGCCATGCAAGACCTCGGCACGAACGAGTTCACGTTGACGGCGGCATCCGGCATGTCGGGCCCGTATGCCGTCGCCCGTTTCGGCGACGACCTGTTCGGCGGCGCGCCGCGCAATGGCGCGACCGTGATCGTGCCGATGATCGTCAACGCGGGCCAGCATGCGAGCGCTGCGCTGTATTCGACGCCGGCGGATGTCTACGAGGCGCAGTACGCTCCCTCCATCGCCGACCTGGTGCCTGGCAGCCTGGGCAGCGGTGACCTGGTCGACCAGGGCAAGCTGCCGGCGACAGCCTTGTTCGCGGCGGATTCGCAGCCGCAGGCGGCCGGCTATACGGCCTATTTCGGCGCCAACAACCTGATCCGCACGGACTACCGCAGCGGCTACCTGGCCGATCTCGCCGCGCACCCGTGCGACCAGAGCGTGAGTTCGCCGCTGGCGTGTTCTCCGGCCCACAACCTGCGCAAATGGCTGGTGCGCAATGACTTGCGCAGCTATATGCCCAGCGCACCGACGATGCTGTGCGGCGGCCATGACGACCCCGTCGTGCCGTTCTTCAACGCGACGTCGGCTGCGAGCTATTTCAGTGCGCGCGGCAGCAAGATCACGTTGCTGGACATCGACGACACGCCGTCCCTGAACGACCCGTACCGCTCGGCCAAGGCAGGGTTCGTGGCGGCCAGGTCGATCCTGCGCGCGGCCTCGGGCGACGGTGCCGTCGCGTCGGCCTATCACGCGGGTCTCGTGGCCCCTTTTTGCATGGCGGCGACGCGTGATTATTTTCAAACAACATTGTCACATTAAGACATAAACGCACCGGCGGCGTTGCTATAATCGGCCGCTGCCGGCCCCGTCTCACGGACGCAAAGCGCGGGTGTTGTTGCCAGTGCACGACAATGTTTTTCGCTATACAACTGTGGCGAACACTGGCATATTAGTTGAGACACGAATAGCACGGCCGTTCGTTGCAAAAGAAAAATCTTCTTAGGAGACACAATGCGTAAGACCTCATTCGCGCTCGCGCTGTTGACCGCTGCCGTCCTGTCGGCTTGCGGCGGCAGCAGTACCAGCCCTCGCGGCGGCGACCAGACCCCGGTTACCAAGTTCAGCTCCCAGGTATCGTTCGGCGACAGCCTGTCCGACGTCGGCTCGTATGCCGTCGGCGCCGTCAAGGCGCTGGGTGGCGGCAAGTTCACGATCAACGGCGACAACACGTCGATCAACGCCGACCTGACCGGCAAGAACTGGACCGAATTCGTCGCAGCCCAACTGAGCCTGCCGGCACCGTGCGCAGCCCAGACCGGCCTGCAGGGCGACGCGACCAAGGGCTTTGCCGTGCCCGTTACGTTCAATACCAATTGCCTCAACTACGCGCAAGGCGGCTCGCGCGTGACGAATCCGGTCGGCCCGAACAACAAGGCCGTGAATCCGACGCTGGGCCTGACCACCGTGCCCGTGGTGACGCAGATCGCGAACCACCTGGCCAAGACCGGCGGCAAGTTCAGCGGTACCGAACTCGTGACCGTGCTGGCCGGCGGTAACGACATCCTGTTCCTGTTGGGCCAGCTGTCCACGAACGCCACCGCCGCCGGTACCACCGCCGGTTCCCAGGCCTTCGCCGTGTCGCTGACGACCCAGCTGGCCGCCGGTGCAACGAACCCGGCCACGGCTGCGCAATCGATCGGCCTGGCGATCCAGACGGAAGCGGCGCGCGCCGGCCATACCGACGCCTCGATCGTGCAAGCCGCCGTCACCGCCGCCGTCATGGCCGGCAACACCGCGGCCGCGCAGGCCACCGTGTACGGCCCGATGGTCACCAAGGCCCAGGCCGACGCCACGGCCGCCGGCCAGAAAGCGGGCGCCGACTACCTGGCCGCCAACGCCGCGGGTGTCGTCACTGCGATGGCGACGGCCGGTGCCGAGCTGGGCGCCCTCGTCAAGACGCAGATCGTCGCCAAGGGCGCGAACTATGTCGTCGTGAACAACCTGCCGGACGTGGCATCGACGCCGTCGGGCAAGTCGCAGTCGGCCGCCGTCCAGGCCCTGATCGTGAAAGCCGTCGACGCCTTCAACGCGCAGTTGAAGGCCGCTGTCGCGAGCGAGCCGAAGGTGCTGTACGTCGACCTGTGGACCGTCAGCCACGACGAAGTGATCAACCCGGGCCCGTACGGCCTCACCAACACGTCGACCCCGGCCTGCGGCCCGAACGCACTGGGCACCACGTCGCTCGTCTGCAATGCGAAGAACGTGATCGCAGGCGATGTCAGCCGCTACATGTTCGCCGACGACGTGCACCCGACGCCGTTCGAGAACTGGCTGATCGCGCGCTACATCCTCGAGCAGATGGCCGTGAAGGGCTGGCTGTAATCGTCACGACAGGCCCGTCCGCGCGCGCGGACGGGCCATCAATAAGAATCAGGAGATAACATGAAAGTAAGTTCCAATGTCGTGAAACTGCTGGTCGCCGCCGGTGCGCTGGCCGTGGCGGGCAGCGCCGCGGCACAGGCCAAGGGGAAATGGGCCGTGTCGTTGGGCGCCATCGAGATCGAACCGAAGGTGGAGAGCGGCGCGATTTCCGCCCCGGCCCTGCCCAATTCGCTGGGCGACGTCGGCAAGGACACGGAACCGGTGGCCATCATCAACTACGGGATCACCGACAACATCACCACCGAATTCACCATCGCGAAGCCGTACAAGCACAGCATCTACGGCGCGGGCGCCATCGCCGGTACGGGCGAGCTGGGCACGGCGCATGCCTTGCCGCCGACCCTGTTCGCGCAATACCGTTTCTTCTCGCCGAACGCGGCGTTCCGTCCTTACGTCGGCCTGGGCGTGACCTATGCCTACTTCTACAAGGAAACCGGTTCGTTCCGCATGACCGCGCTGACGAACCCGGGCGGTCCGGCAACGACGTTCAACATCGACAACAAATTGACCTACTCGGGCCAGATCGGTGCCGTATGGAACTTCAACGAGAAATGGTTCCTCAACGCCGCGCTCGTGAAGACCCGCCTGC
>CBIHOW010000052.1:0-40401 GCA_966211695.1 uncultured Massilia sp.
CATTGTTCATCTGCAGGATCACGTCGCCCTGGCGGATGCCGGCCGACGCCGCGCGTCCTTCGGCGAACTCGACCAGCACGCCGGCTTCCGTCTTGAGCTCGCGCTTCTGGGCGGCGGTGAGGTCCGAGACGTGCAGGCCCAGCGCGTTGGGCGCCTGGTCCGGCGTCGGCTTCTTGGGGGTCGCTTTCGCCGTCGGCGATTTTTCTTCCTGCAGTTCGACGATGGTCACCGGCAGGTCGAGCTGGCTGCCGCGGCGCCACACGGTGACGGTGGCGCGGCTGCCGACGGCGCTGCCGCCCACGAGGCGCGGCAGGTCGGAGCTGCGCTCGATGTCCTTGCCGTTGAATTTCAGGATGATGTCGCCGACCTTGAGGCCGGCCTTGTCCGCCGGCCCGCCCGGCTCGACCATTGCCACTTCGGCGCCGCGCGCGCGGCCCAGGCCGAGCGATTCCGCGACGTCGGTCGTGACTTCGCTGATCTGCACGCCGAGGCGCCCGCGCGTCACCTTGCCCGTCTTGCGGATCTGGTCGGAGACGCGCATGACCTCGTCGATCGGCACGGCGAACGAGATCCCGTTATAGGCGCCGGACAGCGTGGCGATCTGCGAGTTGATGCCGATGACTTCGCCGCGCATGTTGATCAAGGGGCCGCCCGAGTTGCCGGGATTGACGGCCACGTCGCTCTGGATCAGCGGCAGGTATTCGCCCGTATCGCGCGCCTTGGCCGAAATGATGCCGGCGGTCACCGTGTTCTCCAGGTTGAACGGCGAGCCGATGGCAATCACCCACTCGCCCACGCGGATCTTGCTGGAATCGCCGATGCGGACATTGGGCAGGTTGCGCCCGTCCACTTTCAGCAGGGCGACGTCGCTGCGGGCATCCGAACCCAGCACCTTGGCCTTGAACTCGCGGCGGTCGGTCAGGGTCACGACGACCTCGTCCGCACCTTCCACGACGTGCGCATTGGTCAGCACATACCCGTCGTCCGAAATGATGAAACCGGAGCCGACGCCACGCTGCACGCGCTCTTCCTGCGGTTGCTCCGCGGGCCCGCCGCGGCGTCCGCGCGGGACCATCTGGCCGCCGAAGAAGCGGCGCAGGAATTCCTGCATTTCCTCGTCGGGACCGCCCTGGTCGAGGCGGACGCGTTCGGTGGTACGGATGTTGACGACGGCCGGGCCGACCTTGTCGACGAGGTCGGCAAAGTCGGGCAGGCCGGTGACGGTCGGGGCGGCTACGGGGGCGGCCGCATGGGCCGCCGGGAGGGACATCAGACTCGCGCCCGCAAAGACGAGGGCGGACAGGATCGCGCTTCCAGTTTTGCTTGTCATAGGATCGGTAAGGTCTGTGCTTGGATGGTTCGTATGGTAAGACAAAAGTGCATTGTTGTCGCGTTGGCACGTCCATGGCGAACGGATGGCGCTGCCCGCACGGGCATCAGGCGATCAAGCAGGAGCCTCGAACCGGCTCAGGTGGGATCGGCCGCGACGGTCGCCTGGCCGGCGGCATCGGCGGCATCGGCGGCGACGGCCGCGCGCTTGCCCGGCAGCGGTTCGGCCGCAAGGCGAGCCGCCAGGCGTTCGGCGAAGCCGGGCGACAGGTCCGGCGCGGGTTCCGCGCGCAGGACGTCGCCGATCTGGTGGAAACGCGCCCAGGCCTGGCGGCCGTCCGGCGTGTCCAGGGCGGCGAGCGCCAGTTCCTGGTCGACATCCGGGATCTCGCCGTCGCAGAATGCCGAGATGAGTTCACGGTTTTTCTTGTTCGTGTCCATAGCCATCACGCCGGTATGTGAATTCCTGTCTTCATATCGCTACCTACCGACGTTTGTCCGCCGAGATATCGAGCAAGGGCCGCAATTTCTCGGCGATGACTTCGCGCGCCCGGAAAATCCGGCTCCGCACCGTCCCGATTGGACACGCCATCACTTCGGAGATTTCCTCGTAGCTTAAACCTTCTATTTCGCGCAGGACGATCGCCGTCCTTAATTCCAGCGGCAATGCTTCCATCGCCGCATTCACGGTATAGGCGATCTGCTTGCTGGCCAACACCGATTCCGGTGTATTAATGTCTCGCAAGCTATCCGCGTCGTCAAATCCTTCCGCACGTTCGGCATCGGCTTCCGTCGAGGTCGGCGCCCGCCTGCCTTGCGTAACAAGAAAATTCTTTGCCGTATTAATTCCTATTCGATACAGCCACGTATAAAACGCAGAATCGCCGCGGAAATGGCGCAATGCACGAAATGCCTTGATAAAGGTTTCCTGCACCACGTCTTCCGCCTCGGCCGGATCGTGCACGAGGCGCGACACGAGCCGCATCAGGCGACGCTGGTATTTCGCCACCAGCAGGTCGAACGCCCGGCGATCGCCCGCCTGGACGCGCTCAACCAGCAGTTGATCACATTCGCGTTCGGTCGTCACTGCAATGCCCCGTTGGCTGCGGCGGCGTCCCTGTTATACGGAAACGGTGTGCCACGTTTCCTTAAGAGTTGGTCCGCTGCAATGAGTTCGTCGTGTCTTCGCATCCTTCGTCTGCATGTCCGCGCCGGCCGATCACCGCCAGCGCGACGGCCAGCGCGCGCCACACCGCGGCGTCGACGCTGTCGCGCCACACGCACAGGACACGCGCCCCTGTACCCGGCGTGGCGTGCCGCAACACCATCAGCATCGGCCAGATGACCGATCCGGGCAGCAGGACCGCATTGCCCTCCGGCGGCAGGCCCACATCCTGTTGTACCGTCACGCGTAGGTCGCCGGTTCCAGAAATATCAATCCGGTGCATCTTTGGACGAAGGACCGCCGCGCCCAGCACGGCGCTGCCGGCGACCGCCAGCGCCAACGCGACAACGGGCGCGAATCGTACATGCCCGGGCGCCGCCAGCCAGACGGCCAGCGCCGATGCATACAAGGCCAGGCCGCAGCCGCCCCACACGAAGCGCTGGATGAGCGACGGTCTGACGAGCGCGGACACCGCGATCGACATGGGTGTTTTCAATCTGAAGAGGAGGAGGCCGGAAATGACAAACGCCCATTCCTTTGACAGGAATGGGCGTCCGAAAGTTCGGCTATTGAGAGATCGTTAGATCTTGGCGAAGACCAGCGTACCGTTGGTACCGCCGAAACCGAAGGAGTTTTTCACCGCGTAATCGATCTTCATGTCCCGTGCCGTGTTGGCGCAGAAGTCCAGGTCGCACTCCGGATCCTGGTTGAAGATGTTGATCGTCGGCGGCGAGACCTGGTTGTGGATCGCGAGCACGGTGAACACCGACTCCAGGCCGCCCGCGCCACCCAGCAGGTGGCCCGTCATCGACTTGGTGGAGTTGACGACCAGTTTGTTCGCATGGTCGCCGAAGGTGCGCTTGATGCCCTTCACTTCCGCCACGTCGCCCACGGGGGTCGACGTGCCGTGCGCGTTCACGTACTGCACCTGGTCCGGGTTGATGCCCGCGTACTGCATCGCGGCGACCATGCAGCGCGACGCGCCGCTGCCATCCTCGAGCGGTGCCGTGATGTGGTTCGCGTCCGCGCTCATGCCGAAGCCGACGACTTCCGCATAGATCTTCGCGCCGCGTGCCTTGGCGTGCTCGTACTCTTCGAGCACCATCACGCCCGCGCCCTCGCCCAGCACGAAGCCGTCGCGGTCGCGGTCCCACGGGCGCGAGGCCGTGGCCGGATCGTCATTGCGCGACGACAGCGCGCGCGCCGAGGCGAAACCGCCCAGGCCGAGCGGCGACACGGTCGATTCCGCACCGCCGGCGATCATCACGTCGGCATCGCCGTACTCGATCAGGCGGGCTGCCTGGCCGATGCAGTGCAGGCCGGTCGTGCAGGCGGTCACGATGGCCAGGTTCGGGCCGCGCAGGCCGAACTTGATCGACAGGTCGCCCGAGATCATGTTGATGATCGACGCCGGGACGAAGAACGGCGAGATGCGGCGCGGGCCGCGGCTGTCGTACTCCGCCTTCGTGTCTTCGATCATCGGCAGGCCGCCGATGCCGGAACCCACGAGCACGCCGATACGATCGCGATTGTCGTCGGTGACGACAATGCCCGAATCCTGTAACGCCTGGATGCCGGCGGCCATGCCGAAATGGATGAACGTATCCATATGACGGCCTTCCTTGCCCGGCAGGTAATCCTCGACGTTAAAGTTCTTCACCTCGCCCGCAAAGCGGGTCGAGAATGGCGTTGCGTCGAACTTGGTGATGTTGGCAATGCCCGACTTGCCCGCCAGTGCTGCCTCCCACGCGTCGGCAATGGTGTTGCCGATCGGAGAGATGCAACCCAGGCCGGTCACTACGACACGACGGTTGCGTGAACTCAAGCGCTTCTCCTGAAATCCTGAAAGCTTAGGCCTTGACGTGAGCCTGTGCGTACTCGATAGCCTGGCGAACGGTCGTGATCTTCTCGGCCTGCTCGTCCGGGATTTCCATTTCGAATTCGTCTTCCAGGGCCATCACCAGTTCCACGGTGTCCAGCGAATCAGCGCCGAGGTCGTCAACGAACGAGGAATCGATTTTGATGTCTGCTTCGGCAACGCCCAGTTGCTCAGCGACGATTTTTTTAACGCGTTGTTCGATATCCGACATGTTATGGCTCCATTAGGTATGTGTTGCGGAAAGTGCGCGCATTTTATCAGGGTTTGCGCATTGAAAAACTATTTTCAGCGTCTGACGCTAAATCGGCTGAAACTACTGCGAACTGCCGAGATCTCTTTGAAATCCGGGTCAGTTCATGTACATGCCGCCATTCACGTGCAGCTCCGTGCCCGTGATGTAGGCGGCCTGCGGACCGGCCAGGAACGCGACCGCGTACGCGATGTCTTCCGGCTGGCCCAGGCGGCCCAGCGGGATCTGCGTCAGCAGCGCCTCGTGCTGGCCTTCGCCCAGTGCCTTGGTCATGTCGGTGTCGATGAAGCCCGGCGCCACGCAGTTGACGGTGATGTTGCGGCTACCGATCTCGCGTGCCAGCGCACGGGTCATGCCGGCCACGCCGGCCTTCGCCGCCGCGTAATTCATCTGGCCCGGGTTGCCGGCCGCGCCCACGACGGACGTGATGTTGATGATACGCCCCTGCTTCGCCTTCATCATCCCGCGCAGCACGGCGCGCGACAGGCGGCCGACGGCCGTCAGGTTCGTCGCGATCACGTTGTCCCACTCTTCGTCCTTCATGCGCATCGCCAGCTGGTCCTGGGTGATGCCGGCATTGTTGACGAGGATGCCGATCGTGCCGACGTTCTTCGTCACGTCGTCGATGACGGCGGCGCACTGGGCGGCGTCGGTGACGTTCAGCACGACGCCCTTGCCGCCGAACTCGGCGAGGTAGGCGCCGATCGCTTCCGCGCCCGCTTCGGTGGTGGCGGTGCCGACCACTTTCGCACCCTGGCGTGCCAGTTCGAGTGCGATGGCCTTGCCGATGCCGCGCGAGGCACCGGTGACGAGGGCGACTTGGTTTTGCAGGTTCATTGAGTCCTCTTCTTCTCTAACGGGGGAGATTGCTGCGCTCAGCCCTGGACGGCGGCCAGCACACGCTCCAGCGATGCCTGGTCGACGAGGGCTTCGCCCACCAGTACCGGGTCGATCCGCTTGGCCATGCCGATCAGGGTCTTGCTCGGCGCGCATTCGATGACTTGCGTCACGCCGTCCGCCGCCATCTTCTGCATGGTCTCGACCCAGCGCACGGGACCGGCCGCCTGGCGCACCAGCGCGTCCTTGATCGCGGCGGGATCGTTCAGGATAGCCACGTCGACATTGTTGATCAAGTCGATCTGCGGCGCGGCGAACTGCAGGTTCGCCATGTAGTCGCGCAGGCGGTCCGACGCCGGCTTCAGCAGCGACGAGTGGAACGGCGCCGACACGGCCAGCTTCATGGCACGCTTGGCGCCTTTCGCCTTGGCGATGTCGCAGGCGCGCTCGACGGCGGCCGTGTGGCCCGCGATCACGATCTGCGTCGGCTCGTTGAAGTTCACGGCCTCCACCACTTCACCCTGGGCCGCTTCTGCACAGACTGCACGGACGTCGTCGGCCTGCAGGCCGAGGATGACGGCCATGCCGCCCAGCCCGACCGGCACCGCATCCTGCATCGATTGCGCACGGAAGCGCACGAGCGGGACGGCATCCTTGAAGTCGATCACGCCGGCGGCGACCAGCGCCGAGTACTCGCCGAGGCTGTGGCCGGCGACGACGGCCGGCCTGGGGCCGCCCGCGGCGATCCATGCGCGGTAGACGGCGACGGCAGCCGTCAGCATCACGGGCTGCGTGTTGGTGGTCAGGTCCAGGTCTTCCTTCGGGCCTTCGGCGATCAGCTTGCCGAGATCCTGGCCCAGCGCCTCCGACGCCTCAAGCACGGTCTGCTCGACGACCGGATTGCCGGCGAAGCCGTTCAGCATGCCGACGGCTTGCGCGCCCTGGCCGGTGAAAAGAAAAGCGAATTTGCTCATCGAGCCCTCCTTTGATTCTTGTTGTTCGTTAGGGGCCGGGCAGCGTCACATGCGCGCGAGCACGGCACCCCAGGTAAAGCCGCCGCCCACGCCTTCCATCATGACATTGTGGCCCGGCTTGATGCGGCCGTCGCGCACCGCGGCATCGAGTGCCAGCGGGATCGACGCGGCCGACGTGTTGCCGTGTTCGTTGACGGTCACGACCATCTTCTCGGTCGACAGGCCCAGCTTCTTCGCGGTGCCCGTCATGATGCGCAGGTTGGCCTGGTGCGGGATCAGCCAGTCGATGTCGCTCGACGGCATCTGCGCATGCGCCAGCGCTTCGTTGGCGACTTTTTCCAGCACGGACACGGCCAGCTTGAAGACGGCCGGGCCATCCATGTACAGGAATTTCTGGTTCGCGGCCAGGTTCGACGGGTTCGCGGGGCCGCACAGGATGTCGCCGTGGCTGCCATCGGCGTGCAGCTTGACGGCCAGCACGCCCGGCTCCTCGGACGCGGTCAGCACGACGGCGCCGGCGCCGTCGCCGAACAGCACGCAGGTGGTGCGGTCATCGAAGTCGAGGATGCGCGAGAACACTTCCGTGCCGATGACGAGCACGTTCTTCGCGTTGCCGGCCTTGATGAATGCGTCGGCCGTCGACAGCGCATACACGAAGCCCGAGCACACGGCGCCCATGTCGAACGCGGCGCTGTTGTTGCGCATGCCCAGCTTGTTCTGCACGATGCAGGCCGTGCTCGGGAAGCTGCCGAAATAATCCGGCGTCGACGTGGCGACGATGATCAGGTCGATCTGCTCGGCTTCGAGGCCGGCCGCTTCGAGCGCCTTGCGCGCCGCGTTCACGGCCAGGTCCGATGCGTTTTCGTCGGGCGCGGCGTAATGGCGGGCGGAGATGCCGCTGCGGGTCACGATCCACTCGTCCGACGTCTCGATCCCCTTGGTAGCGAGCTGCGCCGCGAGGTCGTCGTTGGTGACACGCTTCTCGGGCAGGTAGCTGCCGGTGCCGATAATTTTGCTGTAAGTCATTGCTAACCCTGCTGAATAGTTGAGCCAGGCGCTTCCGGATTGGGAGCTTGCGGCAACATTTCGGCGATCAAGGTCGAGAGTTGCGCTTGCACATTATATTTCGCCGCGTCAAAAGCGCGTCGAAGTGCCCACTCGTAGGCGTAGGCATTGGCGCCGCCATGGCTCTTGAAGACCAGGCCCTTGAGGCCCAGCAGGCCGGCGCCGTTATAACTTTCGGGGTTCAGCTTCTTGAGCGATTTGCGCGCGAACAGGGCACCGATCTTCGACATGGTCGTTTCGAGGAAGACCGATTTGACGAAGCGCGACAGGCCTTCGATCGCCTTCAGGGTTACGTTGCCGACGAAACCGTCGCACACGACGACGTCGACCGTGCCCTTGAAGATGTCGTTGCCTTCGACGTTGCCGTAGAAATTCAGCACGCCGCGTTCATGGTCGGCCCGCAGCAGGGGCGCGGTGGCCTTGACCACTTCATTGCCCTTGATCTCTTCCGTGCCCACATTCAGCAGGCCGATGCTCGGGCGGCGGTGTTCCATCGCCTCGAACAGCACGGCGCCCATGATGGCGAACTGGTGCAGGTGATGGGGCTCGCAGTCGACGTTGGCGCCCAGGTCGAGCATGTACGTCGGGCCGCCCTTCGAGTTCGGCAGGATCGAGCAGATGGCCGGACGGTCGACGTCGGCCATGGTCTTCAGGACATAGCGCGAGATGGCCATCAGCGCGCCCGTATTGCCGGCGGAGACGCAGACGTCGGCGCTGCCGTCCTTGACGAGCTCGATCGCCACGCGCATCGACGAATCCTTCTTGCGGCGCAGGGCGACTTCGACGGGATCGTCCATCGCGACCACTTCGGACGCGTGGCGGACGGTCAGGCGCGGGTTCTCGCCCGCATGATGTTTCTTGAGTTCAGCGCGGACCAGCTCTTCCTGACCGACGAGGATCAGCTCGGCGTCGGGTTCGCGCTTGAGGAATGCGAGGGCTGCCGGGATGGTCACGGCGGGGCCGTGGTCGCCGCCCATGCAGTCGATGGAAATTTTGATTGTCATTTGTCGGGATGAACCGCGGGCTCAAGGTCGGCCGGCGGCGGCGTGTTCTCGGCGGGATACACTGCGTGCCGAGTCAGCGGGATGGTAAATGACGGGGTTACCGCGAAAGAAAAAGCGGCGCCACGCATTCGACATACGTTGCACCGCTTTCATGGAACAAAACAGCAAGGCGTCGATTACTCGTCGTTCTTGGTCTTGAGCACTTTACGGCCACGGTAGAAACCGTTCGGGCTGATGTGGTGACGCAGGTGCGTTTCGCCGGTGGTCGGCTCGACTGCCAGGTTCGGGGCGGTCAGGAAATCGTGCGAACGGTGCATGCCGCGCTTCGACGGGGACTTCTTATTCTGTTGAACTGCCATGATGACTCCTAAACATAAGTTCTAAAATTCTAACACATTCGACTTGCAAGTACATGCGCATCGAGTATCCCAGCGGCAATAACGTTGGGACTGCCATTGCCGACATGTTTAACGCTGCCTTACAACGATGACTCAATACTCGAGCTGCACGCGTTTGACACGTTTTGACGCTGCGAATCCTACCCGGAGGTAGCACCCACTGCAATTCTTTTATTCAGATTTGAGGCCTTTAAGTGCCGCGAACGGCGATACCTTCTCGGACTTGATGGCGTCCAGCAGCTTGGTATCGGGGCACACCTCGTGTTTCGGTGCCTGCGGCAGGGCCAGCAGGGCTTCATCTTCCAGCAAATCGCGGATGTCGCAGGTGTGGCTGCCGACGATCACGTCGATACTTTCATCGTCGAGGATTTCCTCGATCTCGTCCGCTTCCTCGTCGTCCTTGCCCAGCACCAGCACGGTCGACGAATCGATCTCGTAGCCGAACGGGGTCAGGCAGCGCTGGCAGACCAGTTGCACGGTACCGGAGACGGACAACGTCAACATCGGATACCCCTGCCGGGTCTGGCCACCGTCGATGGACCAGGCGATCTCGCCGGACTTGTCGGCGCAATCGGCCGCCAGGCGCGGCATTTCCGCCACCGGCGTGACGCCTTCACGATGGCCGTTGTTCCGACAAAATTCAAAGGCGTCGATGACAAAAGCGCTCATTTGGAAAAACATCCCCGGAAAACCTGCGATAATAGCAGGCTTCTGCCCGCGTAGTCAAAGACTTCCTCGCAAAGCGCTATCTTCCTGTTTTATTTACGAAAATCGATGCCGAGCTCTACCCTTCCGCGCCTCATCCTGGCCTCCAGTTCCGCCTACCGGCGCGAGCTGCTGGGTCGCCTGCACCTGCCGTTCGAAGCGGTTTCCCCCGACATCGACGAGACCCCGCACCCCGGCGAAACGCCGGAAGCGACGGCGCTGCGGCTGGCGCGCGAGAAGGCCGCGGCCGTCGCCCGCGACAACCCGGGTGCGCTCGTGATCGGCTCGGACCAGGTCGCCACCCTGGACGGCATCCAGATCGGCAAGCCGGGCGACCACGCCCGCGCCCTCGCCCAGCTGCAGATGATGCGCGGCCGCCGCGTCGTCTTCCATACGGCACTGTGCCTGTGGGACGGGCGCACGGGCACGGCGCAGGTCGAGAATGTCCAGGTGTTCGTCACGTTCCGCGACCTGCCGGATGCCGAACTGGATGCCTATCTGCGCATCGAGCAGCCATATGACTGCGCCGGCAGCGCCAAGAACGAAGGACTCGGCATCGCCCTGCTCGAACGCATCGACAGCAGTGACCCGACCGCCCTGACGGGCCTGCCCCTGATCGCCCTGACCGGCATGCTGCGCCGCGCAGGCATGCCATTTTTTAGTGTTAAGTAAATAAAGCAATAACAACCATGCCCGGTACGCTCTACCTGATCCCGAACACCCTTGGCCCGACCGAGGCCGCGCCGCACGCACTGTCCCACATCCTGCCCGACCAGGTGCAGGACATCGCCAGCAAGCTCGATTATTTCGTGGCCGAGAACGCCAAGACGGCGCGCGCCTTTTTAAAACTGGTCGCCATCGACCATCCGCTGGCACGTCCGCTGCAAGAGATTCAAATCGCCGAGCTGAACGTGAACACGCCGGCGCAGGCGCTGGCCGCCCTGCTCGCGCCGCTGCTGGAAGGACGCGACGCGGGCCTCGTGTCGGAAGCGGGCGTGCCGGCCGTCGCGGACCCCGGTGCCGACCTCGTCCGGCTGGCGCACCAGCACGGCGTGCCCGTGCGCCCGCTCGTGGGGCCGTCGTCGCTGCTGCTGGCCGTCATGGCGAGCGGCCTGAACGGCCAGAGCTTCGCGTTCAACGGCTATCTGCCGACGGACGCCGGCCAGCGCACCAAGCGCATCCAGCAACTGGAGCAACGTTCGCGCAGCGAGAAACAGACGCAGTTGTTGATCGAGACGCCGTACCGCAACGGCGCGATGCTGGAAGCCCTCGTCGCTTCCTGCCAGCCGGGCACGCTGGTGTGCGTGGCAACGGACCTCTCCCTGCCGACGGAAACCGTGCGCACGCAGACGGCCGCCAAATGGAAAGCACAACTGACTGCCGGCAAGGCACCGGACTTTCACAAGAAGCCGACCGTCTTTTTGTTCCTGGCGCAATAACGGTCAGTGCACCTCGGCGCCGAGTTCGCGCACCCAGCCGAACGCGGCCAGCTCGATGTCGCGCACCTGCTTGACGGACAACCCGAGGCGGTCCAGCGCGGCCGCCAGGTTGCGGCCCGGCTCCGCGTGCTCCAGCGCTTCCGCCACGCTCAGCATGGCGCCATAGTCGCCATCCCGCTCCAGCAGCGCGGCGCGGACGTCGCGCGAGAGGTCGACCTTGTCGAGGATCTCGCGCATCGGCACGTCGAACAGCGCATCCATCAGCGACATGATGCCGACCGTAAAGGCCGTGTTGGCGCCGGCCACGTCGCCCGGACGCAGGGTCAGCGTCATCAGCTCGAGCAGGCGGCCGCGCGTCGTCGCCATCTGCAGCAGCGGCGAATTCAGTTCGACGTGCCCCTCCGGGCCGCTGTACAGCAGGATCTGCACCCAGCGCTGCAATTGGCTACGGCCGAGCTGGACGAGAGCCTGCGAAATCGATTCGACTTGCGGCGCGCCCGTGCCGACCAGGTGGCTGTTCACGAGGCGCAGCAGGTTCAGGCTGAGCAGCGGGTCGCGTTTGACGGCCGCCTCGATCGACTCGTTGTCGGCATGAGAATGGATCAGGTCCAGCAGGCGCAGCAGCACGAGTTCGGACGGCGTGATCTTCTTGCCGGACAGGATCGCGGGGCGCGCGAAGTAATAGCCCTGGAAGTATTCGAAGCCGAGTTCCAGGCATAACTCGAACTCCTCGATCGTCTCGACCTTTTCCGCCAGCAGCTTCTGGTGCGGACCGCGCAAGACGTGGACGAGTTCGGCAAGTTCGTCGCGCCCGACGCCTTGCAAGTCGATCTTGATGATATCGACTAGGCTCATGAGCTTGCTTACCTGCTCGGAATGGCCTATAACATCGTCGAGTGCAAACTTGAAGCCAAGCTCTTTCAACTCCCGCACGCGGGCCAGCAGGGCCGGGGTGGGACGGACGGTTTCCAGGATTTCCAGGATCACCTTATCGGGAGGCAGGAAGCGGACGAAATCGCTCATCAGCACGACCTCGTCGACATTGACGAAGGCAACCTGCTCGCCCACCACCTGCTTCATCCCCAGCTGTGACGCATGGGAGATCACGGCGGCGGTGGCGGCGGCATAATCGGTCAGCTGCGCATCCTCATGCTCCGGCGCGGCGCGAAACAGCAACTCGAACGCCACCAGTTTCTGGTCACGTCCGAGGATGGGCTGGCGCGCCAGAAAAAATTCGTCGGACGGCGTGGACGTGGCTGCCGTTGCTACCGCATGCATGTAAAAACTCCTGAAACGACGGCACGCACCATGCGTGCCGGGGCCGGTCTGGCCGGAATACGGGTCCGACTATACTACAGACGGGAAGTCTTTACATTTCGACATCGTATCAAATCGTTTCAGACATAGATGTGCTTGCCGGAAACGATTCGTGCAACCGGGGTCAGGAACGGCCCGAACCGTTGCGCTTGAACGAGCCGCGCGGTGCCGGTTTGGCGTCCGTGCGCGGGCCGCGGGGAGTACGTTGGTCGGCGCCCTCGCCGTCCTTGCGCGTGCGCGGGCCGTCGCCGAACGCCTGCCCCGGCAAACGCAGGCTGCCGCCACCGGACAACGGGCTCGCGCGGCGCGCATTGCCCACCGGCTGGCGCGGGCCGGCATGGCTCGCGACCGCACCGGTCACCTGCGTGCCCTTTTCAATACGGAACGTCGCACCGGCATCCTGGCCGAGCACCTGCACGAGGTAGGGCATCGTCTCGCGCAACGTCGCTTCCAGCGTGTACGGCGGATTCAGGATGAACATGCCGCTGCTGTGCAGGCCGTTGCCGTCGGCGCGCGGGCCCGCCACGCTCAACGTCACGTGCAGCCATTCCTTGGCCGGCACGCGCTTCAGTCGATCGGGGAACTGGCGCGATTCCATGCGCTGCAGCACCGGATACCAGACGGCATACATGCCTGCCGGGAACCGCTTGAGCGCCTCCTCGAGCGCATCGCGCACGTGCTTGTAGTCGAGCTTGACCTCGTACGGCGGATCGATGAGCACGAGCGCCCGGCGCGACGGCGGCGGCAGCAGCGCTTTCAGGCCGTGGAAGCCGTCCGCGTGCTCGACGAGGATGCGGCGGCCGCGCGCACGCTCGCCCTGCTCCGCGTGATGCGCCTCCAGCTTGCGCACGTTCTCCACCAGCACCTTGATGTCGGCCGGGTGCAGTTCGAACAGGCGCAGGCGATCCTCCAGGCGCGCCTCGGCATCCGCCACCCACGGCGAACCCGGATACCAGCGCAACTTGCCGCTGGGATTGAGCGTCCGCACGAGATTCACGTAGTCGGCCAGCGCCGGCGGCAAGTCGTCGCGGCCCCACAGGCGCGCGATGCCGTCGACGTACTCGCCGCTCTTGACCGCCTGCGCACTGTCGAGCGCATACACGCCGGCACCGGCATGGGTGTCGATATAGGTGTAGGCCGTGTCTTTCTGGTTCATGTATTTGTGCAACTGAACCTGAATAAAATGCTTCAGGACATCGGCGTGATTACCCGCGTGGAAGGCGTGGCGGTAGCTGAACATAGAGATTCCAATCTGGTTGATGCGGTGCCCGCGGTGCGATCGCAGATGCGGGCCAACCGCCATTATCCACCAGATAGGTCTCGAGCCCAAAAGCCCAAATTCGGGGTCAGAGCACATTTCGGTGAAGATTCGGGGTCAGAGCACATTTTTCTGCAAGTTTCTGCGGGCAGTTTCCATGTCTCGCGGCCACATCTGCCGGTGGCTGGTATCGACTCATCTCGCTGGATAAGTGAGACTTGTTGGGCCTCGAACATTGATCTTAAATGTGCTCTGACCCCGAATTAAGCCCGAATTAGGGTCTGACCCCGAAGTTTGGAAATAAAAATGCCGCAGTAGCTTGTGGCCACTGCGGCAGACCATCGCGAGGATGGGTGGAGGAAGGTTACGCCGGCGCTCAGGCGACTTTCTTATCGTCGAAGAATTGTTCGTCCTCGGTCGAGCCGTGCAGCGCCGTCGTCGAGCTCTGGTTCTGCTGGATGGTCTGGGTCACGGCGTCGAAATAACCGGTGCCCACTTCACGCTGGTGCTTGACGGCCGTGAAGCCCTTGTCGGCGGCGGAGAATTCCGCTTCCTGCAGTTCGACGAAGGCCGACATGCCACGGCGTGCATAACCATGCGCCAGGTTGAACATGCTGTAGTTCAGCGCATGGAAGCCGGCCAGCGTGATGAACTGGAATTTGTAGCCCATCGCGCCCAGCTCTTTCTGGAACTTGGCGATCGTCGCGTCGTCCAGGTTTTTCTTCCAGTTGAAAGACGGCGAGCAGTTATAGGCGAGCATCTTGCCCGGGAATTTCGCGTGGATGGCGTCGGCGAAGCGCTTGGCGAATTCCAGGTCCGGCTTGCCCGTCTCGCACCACACGAGGTCGGCGTACGGTGCGTACGCAAGGCCGCGCGCGATCGCCTGGTCGACGCCCGGCTTGACGCGGAAGAAGCCTTCGACCGTCCGCTCGCCCGTGCAGAACGGCTTGTCGTTGGCGTCGACATCGGCCGTCAGCAGGTCGGCCGCTTCGGCGTCGGTGCGGGCGACGAGGATCGTCGGCGTGCCCATCACGTCGGCCGCCAGGCGGGCCGCGGTCAGCTTTTCGACGGCTTCGCGCGTCGGCACGAGCACCTTGCCGCCCATGTGGCCGCATTTCTTGACCGAGGCCAGCTGGTCTTCGAAGTGCACGCCGGCCGCGCCCGCTTCGATCATGGATTTCATCAGCTCGAAGGCGTTCAGCACGCCGCCGAAACCCGCTTCCGCATCGGCCACGATCGGCGCGAAGTAATCGATGTCGTCCTTGCCTTCCGACCACTGGATCTGGTCGGCGCGCTGGAACGTGTTGTTGATGCGCTTGACGACCATCGGCACCGAATTGGCCGGATACAGCGACTGGTCCGGATACATCTCGCCGGCCAAATTGGCATCGCCGGCGACCTGCCAGCCCGACAGGTAGATCGCTTTCAGCCCGGCCTTGACCTGCTGCATGGCCTGGTTGCCCGTCAGCGCGCCCAGCGCGTTCACGTACGGCTCGTCGATAATCAGGTTCCACAGCTTCTCGGCGCCGCGCCGCGCCAGCGTATGTTCGATCTGCACGGAGCCCCGCAGCCGTACGACATCTTCCGCCGTGTAATTGCGGACGATACCTTTCCAGCGCGGGTTGGACTCCCAATCCTGTTGCAGGGCGGCGATTTGCTGTTCACGAGTTGCCATGGCGATCTCCTGATGAAAAAACGAGGTTGGACAGTGATTCCGTTAGAAATATGATAGCGCCGGTTGTGCGCAGCACCAATACTCTTATATAAGACATATGACGATTTTTATTCCCTTAAAAATCATCGATTTACAAATCTCATTTCATGATACGAGAACAAATTTCTCAAAATGGAAACTGCCGGGCACGGGCTTCTTGTGCACGTTTCACATCTGCGAAGCGTTTTTCATAATGTGGGAAAGCACTCATATTTCCACAAAGCATCACATAAATACTGCCGCAAATCTGACAATTTTGTCTGATTAAACAACACTATTTATTTGATGAAGAATCATAAATTGACGATTTGCATCAAAAGGAGAGAGAATAATTTCCAAGAACCATTGAATAATTCCTAAAAGCAATAGCATCACGAATCCCAAGAGAGTAAACCGATGACATTCCGACTGACCGCACTGGCCGCCCTGCTGGGCGCAATGACGATGACGGCCCACGCCGGCGTCCTGACCGTGGATGGCGTGACGTTCACGTCGAGCTGGAGCGACAATGTGCTCACGCTGGAAATCGACGCCGCCCAGCGCAGCGGCGGCTGGAGCGGCGCCACGGGACTGGCCGCGCTGGCGATCAAGGGCGTGGGCACCTACAACAGCGTGAGTGTGAGCAGCGCGCCGGGCGGCACGAACGACTGGAACCTGTCGATGTCCGAGCTGAAAGCGTCCGGCTGCTCCGGCACCAGCAACGGCGCGGCCGGCAGCCGCATGTGCTTCTACGGCCAGCAGATCGCACTGGCCGACGACATGGTGTTCAAGTTCACGTACACCGGCGCCAGCGTCGCGACGAACGAGCCGCACGTGAAAGTCGAGTTCGTTGACGCCAGGGGCAACAAGGTCGGATCGCTGCTGTCGCAAGTGCTGCCGGCATCGACGGCGACGACCACGCCATCCGCGCCGATCACGCCGGTCATTCCGGTGATCCCGAACACGCCGCCCCAGACCGATACGAAAACACCGGGCGACACGCTCGACGTCGCACTGGACGATGAAGACACTACGCCAGCCGGCCTGCCGCCGCAGGAAGACCTGCCGTCGACGCTGCCCGTCAAGGGTAATGACGTCGTGCAATCCCCGGCCGGCAACGCCGCCGGCGCGGCAAACGTGCCGGAGCCGGAGAGCATCGCCCTGCTGCTGGGCGGCCTGGGCCTCATGGGCGTCGTCCTGCGCCGCCGCTCCCGCTAAGTACGGCCACCCCACCCGACGCCCCGCCCGGCCACGCGCCCGGCGGGGCGTTGTTGTTACAGATGATGAGTTAGCCGGCTAACAGAGCCGGATCGAGCCCCCTTCTACCCTTGCGGCACGGATCTGATCCGTATGTGCCCGGCGGTCTCGCAGGACGCGAGCCGCCGGGTCCTTGCATTTCGTGGAGAAGGAGAACACATGACATCATTCATCCGCACTACCCTGTTGTCGGCGCTGCTGGGCGCCGGCACGATCGCGTCGGCCCAGGCCGGCACGGTGGAGTTCCAGGGCGTCGACTTCACGTCGTCCTGGTCCGGCAACGTGCTGACCCTGGAGATCGACGCCGCCAACCCGACCGGCAGCTGGGCCGACGCCGCCTCCCTCGGCGCCTTGCAACTGAAGGACCTCGGCAGCTTCGACAGCGTGTCGCTCACGGCCGCGCCGGGCGGCGCAGCGAACTGGACCCTGTCCAGTAGCGAGCTGAACGCGAACGGCTGCACGGGCACCGGCAATGCCGGCACGTCGCTGTGCTATTCCGGCGCACACGTCGCCCTGACGGACGACATGGTGTTCCAGTTCACCTTCTCCGGCGGCAATGTCGACCCGACGTCGCCCCAGCTCAAGGTGAACATGTTCGGCGCAAGCGGCGACAGGAAGGTCGGCAGCCTGATGGGCGAACATCTCGTGGTCTCCGCCGTGCCCGAACCGCGGACGTACGCGATGATGTTCGGCGGCCTCGGCCTGCTCGGCTTCATGGCGCGGCGCCGCAAGCGCTTGTAAAAAAACGCCCTGCCGGCGCTGGCCGACAGGGCGTTTCCCTCCAGAGACGAATTACTTCGCCAGCTCGACGGCCGGCTCTTCGCCGAACACCAGTTGGCCGCCGCGCACGCCGACCCGGATCGTATCCTTCGGCCCGAAGCGGCCCGCCAGGATTTCCTTCGACAGCGGATTCTCGATCTGCTGCTGGATCGCGCGCTTGAGCGGCCGCGCGCCATACACCGGATCGAAGCCCGCTTCCGCGATCTTCTGCAAGGCCTCTTCGCTGATGTCGAGCGCCATCTCCATCTTCTCGAGGCGCTGCTCCAGGTTCTTCAGCTGGATCTTCGCGATCGCGCCGATGTTCTTCTCATCGAGCGCATGGAACACCACGATCTCGTCGATCCGGTTGATGAACTCGGGGCGGAAGTGTCCGCGCACCTCGGCCATCACCGCCAGCTTCACGACGGCCGGATCGTCGCTGTCCATCGACTGGATCTTGTGCGACCCCAGGTTCGACGTCATCACGATCACGGTGTTCTTGAAGTCCACCGTGCGGCCCTGGCCATCCGTCATGCGGCCGTCGTCGAGCGCCTGCAGCAGGACGTTGAACACGTCCGGATGCGCCTTCTCGATCTCGTCCAGCAGGATCACGCTGTACGGCTTGCGGCGCACGGCTTCCGTCAGGTAGCCGCCCTCCTCGTAGCCGACATAGCCCGGCGGCGCGCCGATCAAACGGGCCACGGAATGCTTCTCCATGAACTCGCTCATGTCGATGCGGATGAGTGCATCTTCCGTATCGAACAGGAAGTTCGCCAGCGCCTTGCACAATTCCGTCTTGCCGACGCCCGTCGGGCCCAGGAACATGAACGAGCCGTACGGGCGGTTCGGGTCCGCGAGACCCGCACGCGAGCGGCGGATCGCATCGGACACGGCCTCGATCGCCTCGTCCTGGCCCACGACGCGCTCGTGCAGCTTCTCTTCGATGTGCAGCAGCTTGTCGCGTTCGCCCTGCATCATGCGGGCCACCGGGATGCCGGTCGCGCGCGACACGACTTCCGCGATTTCCTCGGCGCCGACCTGCGTGCGCAGCAGGCGCGGCTTGCCATTGGCGTCTTCCGGCTGCTCGCCTGCCGCTTCCGCATCCTTCAGCTGCTTCTCCAGCTCGGGCAGGCGGCCATACTGCAGCTCCGATACCTTCTGCCAATTGCTCTGGCGCTTCGCTTCATCCATCTGCAGGCGGATGCGCTCGATCTCTTCCTTGATATGCGTCGTGCCCTGCACGGCCGCCTTCTCGGACTTGAGAATTTCCTCGTAGTCGTTGTACTCGCGCTCCAGACGCACGATCTCTTCGTTGATCAGCTCCAGGCGGCGCTGCGAGGCCTCGTCCGTTTCCTTCTTGACGGCTTCGCGCTCGATCTTCAGCTGGATCAGGCGACGGTCGAGCTTGTCCATCACTTCCGGCTTCGAGTCGATCTCGATCTTGATCTTCGAGGCAGCCTCGTCGATCAGGTCGATGGCCTTGTCGGGCAGGAAGCGGTCGGTGATGTAACGATGCGACAGCTCGGCCGCGGCGATGATCGCCGGGTCCGTGATCTCCACCTTGTGGTGCAGCTCATACTTTTCCTGCAGGCCACGGAGGATGGCGATGGTCGCCTCCACGCTCGGCTCGTCCACCATGATCTTCTGGAAGCGGCGCTCCAGCGCGGCATCCTTCTCGACGTACTTGCGGTACTCGTCCAGCGTGGTCGCGCCGATGCAGTGCAGCTCGCCGCGCGCCAGCGCCGGCTTGAGCATATTGCCCGCATCCATCGCGCCTTCGGCCTTTCCGGCGCCAACCATCGTGTGGATCTCGTCGATGAAGACGATCGTCATGCCCTCGTCCTGCGCCAGTTCCTTCAGCACGGCCTTCAGGCGTTCCTCGAATTCGCCGCGGAACTTGGCGCCCGCGAGCAGCGCGGCCATGTCGAGCGACAGCACGCGCTTGCCCTTCAGCGAATCCGGCACTTCGCCGTTGACGATGCGCTGTGCCAGACCCTCCACGATGGCGGTCTTGCCGACGCCGGGTTCGCCGATCAGCACGGGGTTGTTCTTGGTACGGCGCTGCAGCACCTGGATGGCGCGGCGGATCTCGTCGTCGCGGCCGATCACCGGGTCGAGCTTGCCACTGCGGGCCCGTTCCGTCAGGTCGAGCGTGTATTTCTTGAGCGCTTCGCGCTGGCCTTCGGCATCCTGGGAGTTCACGGATTCGCCGCCGCGCACGGCGGGGATCGCCGATTCGAGCGCCTTGCGGGCGAGACCGTTTTCGCGGGCGAGGCGGCCGGCTTCGGACTTGTCTTCCGTAAAGGCCAGCAGCACCATCTCGCTCGACAGGAACTGGTCGCCGCGCTTCTGCGATTCGCGGTCGGCCAGGTTCAGCAGCGAGACGAGTTCGCGGCCGACCTGCACGTCGCCGCCCGTGCCGGACACTTTCGGCAGGCGGTCGAACGCCGTGCGCAGCGCCGCCTGCAGGCCGCCCACGTTGACGCCGGCCCGCTGCAGCAGCGAGCGCGCACTGCCGTCGCTCTGGCCCAGCAGGGCGGACAGCAGGTGGACGGGTTCGATGTACTGGTTGTCGTTGCCGACCGCCAGGCTCTGCGCGTCGGCGAGCGCTTCCTGGAGCTTGGTCGTCAATTTATCTTGTCGCATGTTCTTTGCCCCTAGTGTGTTTGGGTGGGATTTCGGATTGACATGAAGTTAGGGATGCCGTAGCGACTTTTCAAGATGTGAACGCGCGGCGGCGGGTCGTAAATCGTGCTGAGATAAAATGTCCGGCATGGAACATTCATTTTTATCCGAGCAACGTCGCCTGCTGCCCTACATGGGGAAATGGCTGCTGCTCGCCCTCGCCGTCGGGCTGCTGTCCGGGTCCGCCTCCGCCTTCTTCCTGTTCGCGCTCGAACTCGCGACGGGGACGCGCAACGCCCACCGCTGGCTGATTGCGCTGCTGCCGCTGGCCGGCTTTGCCGTCGGCTGGCTGTACCTGCGCTTCGGCAGCTCGGTCGAGGCCGGCAACAACCTGCTCATCGACGAGATCCACGACCCGAAAAAAGTTATTCCGCTGCGCATGGCGCCGCTCGTGCTGGGCGGCACCGTGATTTCGCACCTGTTCGGCGCCTCGGTCGGACGCGAGGGCACGGCCGTGCAGATGGGGGGCGCACTCGCGGACCAGCTCACGCATGTGTTCAAGTTGAAGATGGAAGACCGGAGGATTGTCCTCATGGCCGGCATCAGCGCGGGCTTCGCCTCCGTGTTCGGCACGCCGCTGGCGGGCGCGATCTTCGGCCTGGAAGTGCTGGCCATCGGCCGCCTGCGCTACGACGCCCTGCTCGCCTGCCTGGCCGCCGCCATCGCCGGCGACCAGGTCTGCCTGCTGTGGGGCCATGTCCTGGGCATCCACCACACGCATTACGCCATCGACGCCGTACCGGCGCTGGGACTGTGGCCGCTGGCGGCCGTCGCCATCGCCGGGGCGCTGTTCGGTCTTGCGGGAAAGTTGTTCGCGGATTGCACCCACGCGCTGTCGGGCTGGATGAAACGGCGCGTGCCTTACGGTCCCCTGCGGCCGCTGCTGGGCGGCTGCGTCGTCGCGGCCGTCGTGCTGGTGTTCGGCGCGGACCGCTACATCGGCCTCGGCATCCCGACGATCCAGGCCGCGTTCGCGCAGCCGCTGGCACCATGGGACTTTGCCGGCAAGATGGTGTTCACGGTCGCATCCCTGGGCAGCGGCTTCAAGGGCGGCGAAGTGACGCCGCTGTTTTATGTCGGCGCCACGCTCGGCAATGCGCTGGCGCCGCTGCTGCACATGCCGTTTGCCCTGCTGGCGGGCGTCGGCTTCGTGGCCGTATTCGCCGGCGCCGCCAACACGCCGATCGCGTCGACCTTGATGGCCATCGAGTTGTTCGGCGCGGAGGTGGGGGTGTATGCGGCCGTCGGGTGCGTGCTGGCCTATCTGTTTTCCGGCCACACGGGGATTTACCGGGCCCAGCGCATCGGCCACGCCAAGCCCGGCAAGTCGTGACGGGTCAGGCCTGCTGCGCTTCGGGCACATCGCCCGCGGCGGCCAGGTCGCGCACGTTCTTCTGCACGGCGATGATGGCGAACAGGGTCAGCACGAACGACATCGCATAAAACCCCTTTTCGCTGAGCAGCAGCGTCGCATTCCACAGGCCGACCG
This sequence comes from uncultured Massilia sp., assembly GCA_966211695.1. Taxonomy (GTDB): domain Bacteria; phylum Pseudomonadota; class Gammaproteobacteria; order Burkholderiales; family Burkholderiaceae_D; genus Telluria. The sequence goes on from CBIHOW010000052.1 coordinate 21,504, forward strand.
TCAGCAGCACGACGGCGGCCATCAGCGAGGTCCAGCACAAGCCCACGTACATGCCCGTCACCGGCAAGCCCTCGGCGCGGTCGCGCACCGTCTTTTGCAGCGACACGGCGGCAAAGCAACCGTACAGCAGGATCGTCAGGTAATACCCTTTTTCGTTGAGCTGCATCTGTGCATTCCATAAACCGATGAGGTAGGCAAGGATGCCGACGATCATGGCGCCCCAGGATGCGCCGACGAAGGCAGGGCTCGGGCGTGCGAACGGTTGCTTGGTCATGCTGTTCTCCGGTCAATGAAAATTAAGACATTGCCAGATTGCAGTTCCCGCACCTTGCGCGCAAGCGAATGACGCGCCGGTATCAGGCGATGGCACGCCAGGTCGCATATCCCGCTACGCAGCAGCCGATCGACCCCAGCAGGTGCAGCGCCGAATGGGCCAGCGCCCAGCCGTAATGGCCCCGCTGCAGCAGCACCATGGCTTCGCCGGAAAAGCTGGAAAACGTGGTCAGGCCGCCGAGAAAGCCCGTGATGACGAACAGGCGCCAGGCCGGGGACAGGGCCGGCATGGCGTCGAACAAGCCCAGCGCCAGCCCGATCAGGTAGCCCCCGACGAGGTTGGCGACGAGCGTCCCCAGCTGGATGTGGGCGTGCAATTGGCCGAGGAAGACGGTCAATCCCCAGCGCAGCCAGGCTCCGAGGGCCGCCCCGACGGCGACGGCGATCCAGCTCAGCGGCTGGCCCACTTGGCCCGGGCCGTGTCGTCCGTCACGCGCGCATCGACCCAGCGCGCACCGTTCGGCGTCTGCTCCTTCTTCCAGAACGGGGCGTCGGTCTTGAGGTAGTCCATGATGAATTCGCAGGCCGCGAACGCTTCGCCGCGGTGCGCGGCCGTGCAGGCGACGAGGACGATCTGGTCCAGCGGCCGCATCGGCCCGATGCGGTGGATCACGAGGACGCCATACAGCGGCCAGCGCGCCCGCGCCTGCTCCACGATGTCGTGCAGGGCCTTCTCCGTCATGCCCGGATAATGTTCCAGCTCCAGCTCGGCCACGTCGTCGCCGTCGTTCATGTCGCGCACCGTGCCGACAAAGCTGACGACGGCCCCCACGCGCGCATCGCCCGCGCGCAGGCGCGCGATTTCCGCGCTCACGTCGAAGTCCGCGGCCTCTACCCGAACTTCGGTCACATCCTTCCGGACTTCCGTCACATCCTGGCTCACTTGCCCTCCTTGGCCACACGCAGCGCGAGCTGCTCGATCCGGGACGCCGTGCGCGCATCGACGAGCGCCGGCAGCGCGCACAGGTCGCGCAGTTGCGCCGCCGCGCCGCCGTGGGCGCCGCGGCCGCTGCCGTGCCCCGATTTCAAAGACGATTGCAGCACCTCGACCTGGAGCTTCAACCGCTCGCGCGCGAACTCGGGTCCGCTGTCGATGCCGGCGCTGATTTCCAGGCGCAGCAGTTCGTGCAGCAGCTTGCCGCGGTTCTCTTCCAAGGTGCGCGCATACGCGGCCTTTTGTTCCGGGCTGCCGCGCAGCGCGGTCAGCGCCGTGTCGAAACGGGCGCGCAGCGTGCGTTCCATGTCGGCGTCGAGGGGCGGCAAGGCGGACCAGCGCGCCTCCCAGTCCGTGTCGCCGGCTTGGTCCGCCGCGACGGCCTGCTCGAGTTCCTGCACGAGCCGCAGCTTGTCGCGCAACATGCCGGCCTGGGCGACGCCGGCCGCGCGCCGTGCCTGGTCGGCATGCTGCTGCACGAGCGCCACGGCCGCGTGATAGCGTTTTTCCACGCGGGCTTCATGCGCGCGCGGCACCGGACCGATGGCCTGCCACTCCGCCTGCGCCTCGCGCAGCAGTTTGCCGACCGTGGCCGGCGTCACGTCGGCGGCGGCCGCTTCCAGGCGCGCGCTGATGGCTTCCTTGGCGGCCTCGTGGGCGCGGCGTTCGATGTCGGCCTCGTGCATCGTTTCCTTGCGGCGCTGGAACACGTCGTCGCACACGGCGCGGAAGCGCTGCCACAACGCCTGCTCGCTCTTGCGTTCGAGCGGCAGCGCGCGTGCATGCTCTTGCCAGCGCTGCTGCAGCGCGCGCATCGTGTCGATCGCGTGGCGGTCGTGCGGATCGATGGCGGCCGCTTCCTCGATGATGGCCTCGCGCTCGGACATTTCGGCCTTGCGCTGCTCTTCGAGCGGCCCCTGCAGGATGTTCAGCGCATCGGAAAACAACGCATCCAGGCGCTTCTTTTCCTTGCGGTCGATGGCGCCCAGGTGGCTCCACGCGAGGCGCAGCCGCTGCACCGTGCCCGCCACGTGCTTCCACTCGACGCTGCCGTCGCGCAGGCGCGCGATCTCGGCCTGCGCTTCCTCGACGAGCGCCTGGCCGCGCGCCGCGTTCGCATGGCGCTCGTCGGCCAGGTGGCGGAAATGGGCCGCGGCCGGCGCATAGGCGGCCGTGCAGGCGGCGTCGAACCGCTCCCACAAGCTCTTCGGCGCGGCGCCGGACAGGCTGTCGAGCGCCTTCCAGCGGTCGCGCATGCTGCCGACCTTCTTGGCCAGCTCGCTCATCGACAGGTTTTGCGTGGGCAAGGACTCGACCGTCTTGATAAGTTCCTCGCGCGAGACGTTGCCGCCCCAGCGCGCCCAGTCGGACAGGCGCTTGAGCTCGGCCCTCAGATGGGCCAGGCGGTCGGACTGCGCGGGCGTCAGGCGCATGCCTTTCTCGCGCGCGTCTTTCAGCGTCTTGTCGTGGTCGGCGACGGCGCCCAGCGAGCCCTGTTGCAGGGCGGCTTCCATTGCATCCATCGTATCGATGAAATGCTGGTCGGCGCCGCGCGGTTTGTTGTCCTTGCTTCCTTCTTTCCCGGCGGCTTTTGCACCGCCTTCCTGTGGCGGCTTGGGCTCGCGCGGCTCCTTCGGCTTGCGCGGCTCGGGCTGCGGCACCGTGGCCAGCAGGGTATCGAAGCGGCGCTGCAGTTCGGCCGCCTGCTCGTCGTGCGGCAGGTGCGGCAGCGCTTTCCATTCGCGCCGCAGCGTTTCCGCGTTCAGCTCGGCAACAGGTTTCGCCTGCTGGGCGTCGATGAATGCGGCGCGTGCGGCCAGGGCAGCCTGGCCGGCTTCCTGCACCTGCAAGCCGGCGCGCAGCTTCTCCATCCCGGCCGCGAATTCGGCCACGAGGGCGCGCGGCAGCGACGGGTGCTCGGGCGAACGCAAGGCCTCGTCCTGTTCCTGTGCCAGCGCATCCAGGCGCAGTGCCAGCTCAGCCGCCGGCAAGCCGGCGCCACCCAGCTGGCGCAACGCGGCGACGCGGTCGATCATGGCGCGCTGCAAGGCCACCTGCGCTTCCAGGCGCTGGGCCAGCGCGGCGCGGGCCGTCTGGAACGCGGCATCGAGCTCGGGTGCGGAGATCACGGACCATTTGCGGTCGAGCTCGGCCACGTGGTTCGGGGTCAGCAACGCGTCCTTGAGGAGCGATTCGGCCTGCTCGACGGCGGCCTGCGCACGCCGGTGCTCGGCTTCACGGTGACGGTGCGCATCGAGGCGCGACTGCATCAGCTTGGCGACGCGGCGATCCGTATTGCGCATCGCGGCGTGCACACGCTCGAGCTGCTCCGGGCTATGGATGAACTCGGCGGCAGCGAGCCGCAGTTCGGAAAATTCGCATTGGAGGATGAATTCCACCGCGGCGGCTTCATCATCCCCGATCCGGCCCAGCTTTTCAGCCTGCGCCGCGCGTTGATGATTGGGCGAATGCGTGGCGGCGGACGCGGACGGTTCCGCCTGCGCCCCCGCCTGTCCTCCCTGCCCGGCCGGCTTGTCGCCGGGCTTGTCGCCCGGCCGCTTGAATAGGAACTCGAACATGATGAAATCGCACTTCCAAAATCGCCATCATAGCAAAGAACCCTGATGGCCTCGTGACACCGACCTGGCGCGTGCGAGCAATCGTTCATCATTTCCCACTGACAAGAACGATCCTTCAGTGGGCAGCGGTCAGCGTCGCATGCCGCCGCCCATGCACATCGTGGCCGGCATGTCCGACCAGCTCGTGACGCAGGCGGCGCGGATCTGCCCGGTGCTCCTGCGCATACGCGTCGTGCGCGAGCATCTGGTTGGCGATCGCGAACCACGCGTCGCCGCCGACCGCCGCGCGCGCCAGCGGGAACAGCTCGTGTTCCTCGCGCTCCAGCCGGCAGCGCAGGGCCGCGACGCAGCCCTCGACGGCGTCGCAGAACACGTCACGCGGCACCGGACGATCGGCGGCGCCGACGCAGGCCTCGGCCGTGCCCATCGCGGCCGCCGCGCGGCGGCTGAGCCGTTCCAGTTCCTCCAGCAGTCCGTCGGCCGCCGCCGTGCTGCGGCGCAAAGCCGGCACAAGAAACTTGTCGAGCTTGCGCCAGTGACAGTTGTCGTACACCTGGCGCAGGGCCGCACACAACTGTGCCGCCCGGCCGGCGGCCAGGGTGCTGAAGTCGCCCGGCAGCGCGCGCAGCTCGTCGAGCAGCGACTGCAGGGCCGCGCGCACCGTCGTCTGTTCGACGGACAGGGCGACGAGGGTATAAGTCGATGTCAGCATTCGGTCTCCACCTTTTTCTCACGAGTGAGTTCACATATCCGCTCCATCAAAAACCACCCGGCCGCATGGCATGCGCGGCGCTATGCAGGATTTGGTGGGAGCGTTGTTGACAGGCCCGGGGCACTCTCGGATCGCGAGTCTCGGATCGCGAGGCATCCTCTGGTTGGTTTCGGCCTGAAGGAAGGTCTAGTGTAAGGAGGCCGGGCTGGCCCCCGTTTGATCTATCACAAACGGTCACCCGGCATCAGGCCGCGGCCGCCAGTGACTGGCCCAGCGCGGCGGCCAGCGGCGCGGCGAGCCCGGCCGGCTCGGCATGGGCCAGCACGACCTGCGGACAGCCGTGCCAGCGCGCGCAGCGGGAGAACGCGGCGGCCAGGTCGCGCACGAAGCGGTCGCTGACGCGTACCCCAGGCTCCAGCACGAGGGACTTCAACTCGAACAGGCCGGTCTTGCGATGTGCCTTGGCATCCACCCGGCCCACGAGCGTGCCACGCCGCAGCAAGGGCAGCGTGAAATAGCCGTAGCGCCGTTTCTCGGCGGGCGTGTAGCACTCCAGCCGGTAGTCGAAACCGAACAGGTCGAGGGCCCGGCGGCGGTCCCAGACGATGGGATCGAACGGCGACAGCACGCTCGTAAGCGTGGCCTGCAGCGCGCCGTCCATGGCCTGGGCGAGCAGCGCCGCGTGATCGGGGTGGACGTACACGGGCTCCTTCCAGCCGTCGACGCGGGCGCGCAGCAGCAGGCCCTCGTCGGCCAGCCGCGCCGGATCGAGATGCGGCGGCTTCGTGCGGTGGTAGTCCGGGATCCAGGCCGCCTTCGCCACGCCCAGGGCGCGCACCGTATCCAGCACGAAGCGACGGCGCGTGTCCTCGACCGACGGCATGCGCGCGTCGTCCCAGCCGGGCAGCACGCGCTCCGCCAGGTCGTACACGCGGTGGAATTGCTGGCGCCGCGCGATCATCAGCTGGCCCGTCGTGAACAAGACTTCCAGCGCGCGCTTTTCCGGCTTCCATTCCCACCAGCCGCCGGCCTTGCCGTCCGTGCGTTCGAAATCGGCCGAGCGGGCCGGCCCGTTGGCGCGGATGTGCGCGAGCACGCGCTCGACCTCGTCCCGGTGCGACGCCAGCCACGTGCCCGCGTATTTCCAGCCGAGCGAGCCGGGATCGACCATCCGGTGCCGGTACAGGCCGTAATCCTCGATCGGGATGAAGCATGCCTCATGGGCCCAGTACTCGAACAGTTTGCCCTCGGCCAGCAACTGGTCGAGCCAGTCCGGGTCGTAGTCGCCCACCCGGCTCCACAGCACGAGATAGGGACTGCGCGCGACGACGCTGATGGTGTCGATCTGCAACACGCCCATGCGGCGGATCGCGGCCAGCACGTCGTCCTTCGTGGCGCGGGCACGCCTGGCCTGCAGCATGCCCTGGGCCGCCAGATGGAGGTATTTCGCGACAGCGGGAGTCAGGATTGGTTCGCTCATCCGCACATTCTAGTGACATCTCATCAACATTTGTACAGGTCACCGCGAAAAAGTACTGGTTTTTTTTACAGTATCCCGCGCCATGCGATATAGTTGGCGCCCAGGTTCAACCACTGTTGCGGATTTTCTAACGACCATGCGGCTGCTGCACACATCGGACTGGCACCTCGGCCAGACCCTGCACAATTTCGACCGGACCTACGAACACCAGTGCTTCCTCGACTGGCTGCTCGACACGATCGTCGCCGAGGAAGCGGATGCCCTCTTGATCGCGGGCGACGTGTTCGACAACTCGAACCCGTCCGCCGCGTCGCAGCGCCAGCTGTACCGTTTCCTTCAGCAGGCCCGGGTGCGTGCGCCGCAACTGGACATCGTCGTCATCGCGGGCAACCACGATTCGCCGGGACGGCTGGAAGCACCGGGGCCGCTGCTGGAAGCGCACGGCACGCGCGTCGTCGGCCATGTCGTGCGCGACGCCGAAGGCAGCATCGACCTGGAGCGCTTCATCGTGCCGCTGACCGGCAAGGATGGCGCAATCAAAGCCTGGTGCGTGGCGATCCCGTTCCTGCGTCCCGGCGACGTGCCGCGCGTAGCCGCAGTGGCCGGCGCGACGCCGGGCGACGATGCCTTCGATGCCTACCTGGCCGGCATCCGCCTGCTCTACCAGCAAGCGTACGACCTGGCACGCGCCCGCGCAGCCGACGGCCAGGCGATCCTCGCGATGGGCCATTGCCACATGGTCGGCGGGGATTCGTCACCCGATTCGGAGCGGCGCATCGTGATCGGCGGCACCGAGGCCCTGCCGGCGGCCATGTTCGGCCCGGACGTCGCCTATGCCGCGCTGGGCCACCTGCACCTGGCCCAGCGGGTCGGCCAGCAGGAACACCTGCGCTATTCCGGCAGTCCCCTTCCCCTGTCGTTCGCCGAGGTAGGCTACAAACACCAGGTGCTGCGCATCGACCTGGACGGCCCACGCGCGGCCGCCATCGAACCGCTGTACGTGCCGCGCGCCGTCGAATTGCTGCGCGTGCCGGCCAGTCCGGCGCCCGTCAAGCAGGCGATCGCGGAACTGGTCGCCCTCGACCTGCCCGACCGGCCGCGCGACGTGTGGCCTTACCTGGAAGTGCGCGTGCTGCTCGACGCACCCGAGCCGGGCCTGCGCGCGCAGGTCGAGGCTGCGCTGGAGGGCAAGCCCGTGCGCCTGGCGAAGATCGAACCGACGCGCCGCGTGGTGACGACGGCCGGCGTGGAACCCGCGCTGAGCCTGGACCAGCTCGCGCAACTGCAGCCGGACGACATCTTCCGCCGCCTGTGGCAACAGCGCTTCGGCGAGGACGCGCCGGACGACCAGCTGGCCGCGTTCACGGAACTGCTGCTGCCCACCGACGGCAGCGCGAAGAACCGGGAGGCCGCATGAAGATCCTGCGCATCGGCGGCAAGAACCTGGCCTCGCTGGCGGGCGAATTCGAAGTCGATTTCGAGAGCGAACCGCTCGTCTCGTCCGGCCTGTTCGCGATCAGCGGCCCCACCGGCGCCGGCAAGAGCACCCTGCTGGACGCCCTGTGCCTGGCCCTGTACGACGCCACGCCGCGCCTCATCAAAGGACCGCGCGTGGGCAACTACCTGCCCGACGTGGGCGACGAGACGCTGTCCGTGGCCGACCGCCGCACGCTGATGCGGCGCGGTACGGCGGACGCGTTCGCCGAAGTGGACTTCGTCGGCAACGACGAGCAGCGCTACCGGGCGCGCTGGAGCGTGCGGCGCTCGCGCAACCGCGCCGCCGGCGCCCTGCAGCCATCGACGATGAGCCTGCAGCAACTGCCCGGCCTGCAACCGCTGGGCGGCACGAAGACGGAGGTGCTGGCCGAGATCGAGCGCCGCATCGGCCTGTCCTTCGAACAGTTCACGCGCTCCGTGCTGCTGGCGCAGAACGAATTCTCCGCGTTTCTTCGCACCGACGAGAACGAGCGCGGCGAACTGCTGGAGACGCTGACGGGCAGCGCCGTCTACAGCGACATCTCGCGCCGCGCCTACGAGCGCTGGCGCGTGGAGCAGGAAGCCATGCGGCGGCTGACGGCGCGTCTGCAGGACCAGGCGCCGCTCGGCCCGGACGCGCGCGCCGAACTCGACGCCGAACATGCCGCCGCCCAGGCCGCGCTGGCGGCGGCCGAGACGCACCACGCCGCGCTGGAACGCCAACTGCGCTGGCATCAGGAACTGGACCGCCTGCGCGCGGCCGAAACCCAGGCGGACGGCGCGCTGGCCCATGCCCGCGCCGAGGCCGACGCCGCTGCCGACCGCCGGCGCCGGCTCGCCACGCTGGATGCCGTGCAGCCGGCGCGCGCCCTCGTCGCGGACCTGAACCGCCTGGCCGGCGAACAACGGCAGGTGCAGGCGCAACTGGCCGGCAGCGAACACGAACTTGCGCGTGCCCTCGACGCGCAGCAACAGGCGGCGCGCAGCCTGATGGAAGCGGAACGCAAGCTGGAAGCGGCCGAGGACGCGCAGCGCGCCGCCGCCCCGCAACTGGACCGCGCGAAGGCCCTCGACGCCACGCTGGACACGCTCGCGCCCGCGCACGCGAAAGCGCGCACGGCGCAGGACGGCGCGCGCAGCGAATCCGCCCAGGCCCAGGCCGCACTGCAAGCCAAGACCGCGGAACTGGAAGCGAGCCGGCGCGCCCTGCACGACACGACCGGCTGGCTCGCCACGCACGGTACCCGCGAGCTGCTCGCCACACAATGGACGCGGTGGGACCAGCGCCTGGCCCAGGCCGAGCAGGCGGCGCGCCAGGACGCCGCCAGCGCCCAGGCGCTCGACGCCGCCCGCGCCGGCGCCGAACAGGCCGCCGCGATGGCGCAGCGCACGGCGCACGCGCTGGGGTCATCGGTCGAATTGCTGGCCATGCGCGAGGCCGCGCGCCGGCAGGCGGCCGCGGCGCTGGACGGCATCGACGCCGATGCCCTGCGCGCGGAGCGCCGTACGCTCGACAAACGGCGCGAACACCTCGCCTCGCTCGACCACACGTGGCAGGCATTGCGCACGCAGCGCGGCCGCCTGGCCGACCTCGATACGCAGACCGCGCGGGCCGCGCAGGCGCAAACTCAAGCCCAGGAAGGGCTCGACGCCGCGCGCACCGCGGGCATCGCGCTGGACGCCGCCGTCACCCAGGCCGAACGCATGCTGAAGTCGGCCCAGCTGGCCTGCGCCGACGGCGTCGAGAAGCTGCGCGCCACGCTCGTGGACGGCGACGCCTGCCCCGTGTGCGGCGGCACGGAACACCCGTACCGCCACCAGGACGACCGGCTGCACGCCGTGCTGGAAGAGCTGTCCGCCGAACTGGCCGCGCGCCGCGCGGAACAGCGCGCCAACGTCGACCAGCAGGCCGGCCAGCGCGCCGCCATCGACGCCGCCGGCGAACGGCTGGCGGCGCTGGCGCGCGAACGCGACGGCCTCGCCGCCGCCCTCGCCCAGCTGGACGCGGAATGGGCCGACAATCCGCTCGCGGCGGACGCGCCCGATGGCGACGCCGGCATGGACGCCCGCGGCCGCTGGCTGGCGGCCGAACAGGCTGCGTTGCGCAAGACATATGAAGAACTCGAGACGCGCGACGGCGACCTGCGCCGCGCGGAGCTCGCGCGTGACGCGGCCCAGCAGGCCTGGGACCAGGCCAACCGCGAACATGCGCGCCTGCTCGACGCGGCGCAGACGGCGCAAGGCACGCTGGCGCGGCTGGATGCCGACATCGCCGCGCTGGCCGCCCGGCGCGAGGCTGCCGCGGCCACGCTGGCCGAATTGCTCGCGGAACTGGCCCCCGTGCTGGCGGAAGCATGCGGCGACGGCTGGCAGGTTCAATGGCAACGCGACCCGGCCGGCTGGCGCCAGGCCCGCGCCAACGAGGCGCGCGAATGGAACGACCAGGCGGCGCGCCATGCGCGGCTGCAGGGCGCCATCGGCACCCTCGACGCCGAACACACCGCACTGGCCGCGCGCGTGGAACAATCCGGCCAGCGCGTCGTCGAGACGGAGGCCGAATTCGCCCGCCTCGACGCGGACCTGGCCGCACGCCGCGCCGAACGTGCGGACCTGTTCGAAGGCCGCGCCGCGCGCGACGTCGAGCAGGTCCTGACCGGGGCCGTGAACACCGCACGCGAAACCGTCAACGCCTGCCAGGCCGCGAGCCTGCAGGCCGCGCAGGCGGAAGCGCGGGTGCGGGAAGCGCAGTCGCTGGCGGCGCGGCGCATCACCGACCTGCAAGGCGAACTGGCCGACGCCGGTGAGCGCCTGGCGCAGTGGATTCACGACTTCGACGGCAGCGATCCGGCACTGGAGAGCGTAGCCAACGAACAGCAGCTGGCCGCCCTGCTCCAGGTGGGCGCGGCCTGGATCGCCCAGGAGCGCGCGGCCCTGCAGGAACTGGACACGGCCCTGCGCCAGGCGACGGCCGTGCTGGCCGAACGCCGCGCACAGCGCGAACAGCACGAGCGGCTGCGCGAAGACGTGGCACCGGCGGACGCCGTTGCGGACGCCGGGCAATTGGATGCGCCGGGCGAGGACGGCTCGACCGCAGCCATGCAGGCAAGCACGCAGGCAATCGCGCCCGCGCAGGACGCCGACACGGTCGCCGCCGCCCTGCGCCGCGCCCGGTCCGAACGGGACGCCGCACACGAATCCGCCGCCACCCTGGCCATGCGCATCCGCGAGGACGAGCAGCGGCGCGAGCGGGCACGTTCGATGATGGCCGAGATCGAGCGCCAGCGCGCCATCGAGGACCGGTGGGCCAAGTTGGCGGAACTGATCGGCTCCGCCGACGGCAAGAAATTCCGCAACTACGCCCAGCAGTTCACGCTCGACGTGCTGCTCGGCTATGCCAACACGCACCTGGCCCAGCTGGCGCGGCGCTACCGGCTGGAGCGCGTCGTCAGCACGGCCGGCCCGTCGCTGGCGCTGATGGTGCGCGACCAGGACATGGGCGGCGAAGTGCGCTCCGTGAACTCGCTGTCCGGCGGAGAATCGTTCCTCGTGTCGCTGGCGCTCGCGCTGGGTCTCGCGTCGCTGTCCTCGAACCGCGTGAAGGTGGAATCGCTGTTCATCGACGAAGGATTCGGCAGCCTGGACAGCGATACGCTGGGCGTCGCGATGGATGCGCTGGACGCGCTGCAATCGCTGGGCCGCAAGGTCGGCGTGATCTCGCACGTGCAGGAGATGACGGAACGCATCGCCACCAAGGTGCTCGTCCGGCCGGCCGGCGGGGGCAGCAGTGCCGTGACCGTGCAGTGCTAAAATGCGCCCCTTTCATTGATCCGCCATTCGTATTCATCATGACCAAACCCGCCCGTTTCCTGACCTTCAAGTGCGCCAAATGCGGCAAGCCGGTCAAGGTCACCCTGCAGAAAGTGTCCGCCTGCTCGCACATCCAGCCCTACCAGGGCATTTGCGAATGCGGCGAGATCAAGCGCCACGCGACCGGCAATCCGGATGCCGTGAAATCCTTCGTCGAGTCGAACGAACTCCACTGGCACCACCACCACTGATCGGACGCGGCGATGACGACTCCCGACGGCGCGGCGCGCATCCACTGGATCGAACACGGCGAGGAACGCTCGGCGCGCTGGCGCTCGGAAAGCGGCTGGCCGGCACCGAAGAAGGTCGTGCTCGCGGACGATACGATGAGCGCCGACGCGGCGTGGCGCCACGCGCTGGACGGCACGGCCCTGCTGTGGCGCGGCGATTTCCAGAATGCGCGCCAGCTGCTGCAGGCGCTCGTGCGCCGCGTCGACCATAAAGGTCCGCGCGCCAAGCGCGCCAAGTCCGGCAAGGCCGCGGCGACGCTCACCGAACAATTCCACCGCCACCGTCTCGCGCAGCTGCAGCGCGCACGCACGCTGGCCATGCTCCTGATCCCGTTCGACGCGGACCACGGCATCCCGCTGCGCCGCGCGCCCGACGTGCACGACGCTTGCATGGAAGCCTACGGCCCGGCGACGGAACCGTACGTCGCCTCGCTGCGCGAACTGCTGGGCGTGATCGGCGCGCACGAATGGCGCCGCAAGGGCGTGTTCATTCCCGCGCTCGACGAGCGCATCCACCCGTGGTACGGCGTGTTCTCGCCCGTGCGCGGCGAATATGTCGAGCTCGTCGCGCAGGCCCCGTTGCCGGCCGGTGCGAAGCTCGCGTTCGACATCGGCGCCGGTACCGGCGTGCTGTCGGCCGTGCTGGCGCATCGCGGCCTGCAGGGCGTGCTCGCCACCGACATGGACGAGCGCGCGCTCGGCTGTGCCCGCGCGAACGTCGAGCGCCTGGGTCTTGCCGGGCAGGTGGAAATCGTGCGCGCGGACCTGTATCCCGAGGGCCGGGCCGACCTCGTCGTCTGCAACCCGCCGTGGCTGCCGGGCAAGCCAAGCTCCGCCATCGAATACGCCGTCTACGATCCCGACAGCCGCATGTTGAAGGGTTTCCTCGCGGGGTTGAAAGCGCACCTGCGCGACGGTGGCGAAGGCTGGCTGATCCTGTCCGACCTGGCCGAGCACCTGGGCCTGCGGTCGCGCGATCAATTGCTCGGCTGGATCGCCGATGCGGGGCTGGGCGTCGCCGGCCGCCACGATATCCGCCCGACGCACCCGAAGGCCAGCGATCCCGACGACCCGCTGGCGGCGGCCCGCATGGCCGAGGTGACGTCGCTGTGGCGCCTGCGGGTGGCCTGAGCGCGGCCCGGAGAAATAACGGTTTGGAAACCCGATTTGCGCTCCGGCGCCGATCGCGCTAAAATAGCGTTCTCAGACGCGGGGTGGAGCAGTCTGGCAGCTCGTCGGGCTCATAACCCGAAGGTCACAGGTTCAAATCCTGTCCCCGCAACCAAATACCGTAACAACAAGCCCGACTCTTGTAGCCGGGCTTTTGTTTTCTGGGCCAGCGCAGCGCATGAGAGACAAGAAAGACAACGCGACCTTCGACCTGCCCGGCTTCGAGCCGGCGCCGCATGACGATGCCGCCGCGGCTCTTTCTCCGTCCCCGTCCGCAGATCCGGCGCCCGCGAAGCGTCCCCGGGCGCGCCGTACGACCCAGAAGCAGGAACAGCTGATGCTGCTGGACCTGGCAGACACGGATGCGACCGGCCTGCCGGTCTGGAAACACGATCCCGATCTGGATCTCACCGGCTTGCCTGTCTGGAAGCCGGCACCCTGAAGCACGCGACATGAACGCCGGTTCGTCGCGCCAACGAAACGCCGCCACCATGTCCGACACCGCCTTTTCCTCGCTGCCGCTGGCAGCCCCCTTCCTCGCCAACCTCGACCAGCTCGGCTATAAAACGATGACGCCCGTGCAGGCGGCCACCTTGCCGCTCGCGCTGGAGGGCCGCGACCTCATCGCGCAGGCCAAGACGGGCAGCGGCAAGACGGCCGCGTTCGGCATCGGCATGCTGCTCAAGCTGAACCCGACCCTGTTCGCCGTGCAAGGCCTCGTCATGTGCCCCACGCGCGAGCTGGCCGACCAGGTCGCGAACGAGTTGCGCCGCCTGGCGCGCGGCATCGGCAACGTCAAGGTCGTCGTGCTGACGGGCGGCATCTCGATGCGTCCGCAGATAGCGACCCTGGAATTCGGCGCGCACATCGTCGTCGGCACGCCGGGCCGCATACGCGACCACCTGCAGCGCCGCACGCTCGACCTCGCGCGCCTGCGCACCCTCGTACTGGACGAAGCCGACCGCATGACGGACATGGGCTTCTACGACGAGATCGCGGCCATCGTGCGCGAATGCCCCGCGCATCGCCAGACCTTGCTGTTCTCGGCAACGTATCCGGACGACATCCGCGCCGCCACCGCGCGCTTCCTGCGCGATCCGCTCGAGGTCGCCGTCGACACGGCGCACGCGCCGGCCCGCATCGAACAGCGCTTCTACGAGATCGGCTTCGACGGCCGCGTGGACGCCGTCGCGCGGCTGCTGCGCCATCACCGGCCGGGTTCCGCGATCGCGTTCTGCAACACGAAGGCGCGCTGCCGCGAGGTCGCGGACGCCCTGCGCGAACGGGGCTTTTCCGCGCTCGCGCTGTACGGCGAAATGGAACAGCGCGAGCGCGACGAGACGCTCGTGCGCTTCGCCAACCGCAGTTGCGCGGTGCTCGTCGCCACCGACGTGGCGGCGCGCGGCATCGACATCGCGGGGCTCGAGGCCGTCATCAACGTCGACGTGTCGAAGGATCCGGAAGTGCACGTGCACCGCGTCGGCCGTACGGGACGCGCGGGTGCGACCGGCCTCGCGCTGTCGCTGTGCGCGCCGAACGAGAAGCGCTGGGTCCGGCTGATCGAGGATGCGCAGGGCTTCACGGCCGAGTGGCATGCGCTCGACGAGCTGGCCGACGATGCCGGTCCGGTCGAGCCGGCGCCCATGGTCACGCTGTGCATATCGGGCGGCAAGAAGGACAAGCTGCGTCCGGGCGACCTGCTGGGCGCCCTCACCGGCGACGCGGGCCTGACGAAGGAACAGGTCGGCAAGATCGCCATCTTCGAATTCGTGAGCTACGTCGCGCTCGACCGCCAGGTCGCGCAGCAGGCGTTCGACCGGCTGAACGGCGGCAATCCGCTGGGGCCGCAATTCGGCACGATCAAGGGACGCAACTTCAAGATGCGTTTCATCGACGACTGACGGTCGCGCAGCTCAACCGCGCGCGCCTGTAACAGTTGTAACAGGCGCGCACGGTTGAGTTGTGCACGGGGCATCGGTGCTACAAATCTGGCATGATTTTGCCAAGCCCATGCCTTAGCAAAATGACCAGCCTAACTACCATCGGACCGGAGCAGCAGCACCTCGAAGGCCGCACCGTCAGGGACATCGTCGAGTACAGTCCCGAACAGGTCAACGAAGTCTGGTGCCGCAAGATCTTCCGCCAGATCCTGCAGTCGCTCGAACTGCAGTACGCGATGCATATGCCGCATCGCGCCATCACGCCCGACACGATCGTGTTCCACGAGAATGGCGAGCCGCTGCTGATCCCCACCGACGTCGGTCCGCCGGAAGCGCAGGAGGCCGAGGACCTGAACGCGCTGGCGCGCATCATCCACTACGCCGTCACGCGCGAGCTCGCACCGACGGGCCCGCTGGCCGGCCGGGCGGAAGGCTATAGCGATTCGCTCGTCAATGCCGTCGACCGCTGCATGGATCCCGACCCGGCGCGCCGTCCGCAAAGCATCGAACAATTGCGCGACCTGCTCGGCATCGTCCCGCTCGGGCCGCCCGTCGGGGCCGCGGTGGCGTCCCACATGACGCCGCCGGCGCCTCACGAACCGCCCGCGCCCGACCTGGGGCCCGCAGCCGAGCCGCCCTCGTTCATGCAGGTGGCCGAGCGGCCGCGCCGGGGCCTGAGCCTGAACAGCTGGCAACGCTGGGCCGTCGCGGCCGGCGGCGGGGCCATCCTCATCGCGCTGGCGCTCGCCATGTTCGCGGAAATGCGCGATTCGGGTTCCTTCGATCACATCGTGCTGACGTTGCCGCAACAGGCCGACCGGCCGTCCGCCACCGCCGGTGCCGGCGGTGCCGCCGCGACCGGCGCCGCGGCTGCGGGCGCGCTGGACAGCAGCGAGCGCTACGTCACGCCGGATACGCCGGCAGCGAGTCCCGCAAACGTGCCGCCGACGCCGGCCAACCCGTCCGCGCCCGCCGCCGTCAGCCAGGCCCAACCCGCGCCGGACACGCGCCTGCCCGGCGTCGTCGTCACGCCGAACGGCAATGTTTACAAGCTGCAGATCCAGCCGTGGGGCGTCGTCTACGTGGACGACGTCGACCGCGGCGTCAGTCCGCCCGTCAAGCGCCTCGTGCTGGCGCCCGGCCGCCACACGATCCGCGTGACGAACCCGAACTTCCACGACCGCGTGCTCGAGGTCGACACGGCTACTGGCGACGGCCAGATCACAGTCGACTTCAATGCCGAACCCCGATGACCCACGACCGGAGACCGATGAATACCCACCGCTTCGCCCAAGCCATCCTGCTGGCCGCGGCGGCCGCCCTGCTCGGCGGTTGCGCCGACTTCCCGCTCTTCGACAAGAAGCCGGCACGCACCCCCAGCCATCCGAAGGCAACCTCGGCGGTGGAACGGGATACACCGGCGGTACGCGAAGCGCCGGCCCGGCCGAAAGACAAGCCGCACGAGCGCGACCGCGACGAGGCGCCGACGCCCAGCGCCGGCCTGCAGGAAGGCATCCGGCTGTATAACGACGGCGACTACAACGGCGCGATCCGGCGCCTGTCCGCACGCGACGTAAACAATGGACCGCTCGCCACGCGACTCATGGCCCTGAAATACATGGCGTTCAGCTATTGCGTGACGTCGCGGCCCAGCCCGTGCCGCCAGGCGTTCGACCGCGCGCTGCGCCTCGACCCGTCGTTCGATCTCGCACCGGGCGAGCACGGCCATCCGCTGTGGGGCCCCGTCTTCACGAAGGCCAAGCAGGCGGCCACGTCGCGCTGACCATGCATCGGCGGACGATGTGAGCGCCCTGCCCGCCCACTGCGACCGCCCGCTGGCCGACAGCACGCCGGCCAGCGGCCACGCCGAGCACCCGCAACTCGTGCTGGCCACGTCGATCCTGGCCAGCAGCCTCGCATTCATCGACGGCTCCGTCGTCAACGTGGGCCTGTCCGCGATCGGGCGCGACCTGGGCGGCGCGGGCGCGGACCTGTCGTGGGTCGTCAGCGGTTATCTTTTACCCTTGAGCTCGTTGCTGCTGCTGGGCGGCGCGGCCGGCGACCGCTATGGCCGCCGCCGCATCCTGATCGCCGGCATCGCGACATTCGCACTGGCATCGCTGCTGTGCGCATGGGCGCCGCGGCTGTGGCTGCTCGTCGGCGGACGCGTGTTGCAAGGCATCGGCGCGGCTTTCCTGTTACCCAACAGCCTTGCCATCCTCGGCGCCACGTTCGACGGCAAGGCGCGCGGCAAGGCGATCGGGATCTGGGCCGCGGCCGGCGCCGCGGCGGGCGCCGTCGGGCCGCTGCTCGGCGGCTGGCTGATCGACACGGTCGGCTGGCGCGCCGTCTTTTATATCAACCTGCCGATCGCGGCGCTGGCGATCCTGCTCGGCTGGCGCTACGTGCGCGTACCGCGCGGCGACAAGCCCGTCGCGCTCGATCCGGCCGGGGCGCTGCTGGCCAGCGCCGGCCTCGGCTGCCTGACGTGGGGCTTGGCCGCCGCGTCGGCCGACAAGGGCGTGACGGCGGCGTCCGGCGGTGCGATGGCGGCCGGCGTCCTCGTGCTGCTCGGCTTCCTGTGGGCGGAGCGGCGCGCCGGGGACAAGGCGATGCTCCCTTTAAAACTGTTCGGGTCGAGCAGTTTTTCCGGGCTGAACCTGATGACGTTCCTGCTGTACGGCGCGCTCGGCGCGCTGATGCTGCTCGTGCCGTTCGTGCTGATCCAGGCGTTGCGCTATACGGCGAAGCAGGCGGGCGCGGCGCTGCTGCCGTTTCCCATCGTCCTCGCGATCGGCTCCCCGCTGATGGGCAAGGTGGCCGGCAGCCACGGGGCGCGGCTGCCGTTGGCGATCGGCGCGCTGGTCGTGGCGGGCGGGTTCCTGCTGGGCATGCGCATCGGCGACGGCAACTATGCGACGACCGTGCTGCCCGCGATCCTCGTCATCGCCGTCGGCATGGCGTGCGTCGCGGCGCCGCTGACGACGGCCGTGTTGTCGTCCGTTGACGCCCGCCACACGGGCGTCGCATCCGGCTTCAACAGCGCCGTCGCGCGCGGTGGCGGGCTCATCGCGACGGCGCTGCTGGGCGTCGTGCTGACGGCGCAGGGCCGCGCGCTGCTCGCGCCATTCCACGTGGCGATGGCCGTGTGCGCCGCCTGCGCACTGGCGGCGTCGATCTGCACCTTCGTGTGGGTCAGGCCCGCACGTTGACGGACGCTGGATAAGTCGGCGCACGGCGCCGCTGGCTCGCCTGCTCGTAGGCATACGCCATCGCGATCAGCGCCGCTTCGCTCCACGCGCCGCCGACGAACGACAGCCCGACAGGCAAGCCGTGCACGAAGCCGGCCGGCACGGTCACGTGCGGGTAGCCGGCGACGGCCGCGGGCGACGAAAAACTCGGGCCATCGTGGTCGCCGTTGATGTAGTCCGTCAGCCAGCCCGTCCCTCCCGTCGGCGCGACGAGCGCGTCCAGCTTTTCTTCGCGCAGGATCCTGTCGATGCCCTCTTCGCGGCTATGGCGGTGGTTGTTGGCGAGCGCATCGCGGTAGGCCTTCGCGTCGAGGCCCGGCCGGGCCGCCGCCGCGATCAGGTGTTCCTGGCCGAAGTGGCGCAGCTCTTGCGCGGCGTGCTTGTCGTTGAACGCGATCACGTCGGCCATCGTCTTCACGGCGGCATGCGGCGCATAGCCGGCGAGATACGCTTCCAGGTCGGGACGGAATTCGGACAGCAGCACTTCCAGTTCCGTGTCGCCATACTTGTCGACGTTGGGTACCTGCACGTCGATGAGCGTGGCCCCTTGCGCACTCAGGATGGCGAGCTCGGCCTCGATCAAGGCGTTGACGGCCGGGTTATTGAAGAAATTGCGCGCGACACCGATGCGGCGGCCGCGCAAGCCGTCCGGACGCAGGGCCGCCGCGAAATCGGCCGGCTTGCCCTGCATGGCGCCCGTCGCGGCATCGTCCGGGTCGGTGCCGGCGATGGCGGCGAGCAGCAGCGCGGCGTCCGCCACGGTGCGCGTCATGGGGCCGGCCGTGTCCTGCGAATGTGCAATCGGGATGATGCCGCTGCGGCTGACGAGGCCCAGCGTGGGCTTGATGCCGACGATGCCGCAGATCGACGACGGCGACACGATCGAGCCGTCCGTCTCCGTGCCGATGGCGAGCGTGGCCAGCGCG
>CBIHOW010000053.1:0-39569 GCA_966211695.1 uncultured Massilia sp.
TCGTGCTGGCGATGGCCGCGACGATGGTGCTGTACCGCGGCGGCGTCATCGACCTCGCGGACGATCCGGCCACGCTGGCGTGGTTCAAGGCCGGTTGGGACAAGGTCGCCGGCGGCGACTGGACGCTGGACGACCTGGCCCGCGGCTGGCTCGCCCACGCCGCGCTGTGGGGCAGGGACCTGAACACCGTGCCCGCATTGGCATCGCAACTGGCCGCGAACCTGCGCGACATCGAGCAGCAGGGCATCCGCGCGCTGCTGGCTTAACGCATCACGACAACCGATCGAGAGAGACCGCCGGCGCCCCGCGCCGAGCGGTCCGGGATCTTGCGCGCCTGTAAAAAGGCGCCGGAGGAGACTTCCATGAAAAGAATGAAGGGCATGCGCTGGTGGATGGTGGGACTGGTCACGCTGGGCCTGATCGTCAACTACCTGGCGCGCAACACGCTGTCCGTCGCGGCGCCGACCATGATGGCCGACCTGCACATCGACACGAAGGAATACTCGTACATCGTCGTCGCCTGGCAGGTCTGCTACGCGGTGATGCAGCCGGTGGCCGGCTTCGTGCTGGACGCGATCGGCACCAAGATCGGCTTCGCCGTGTTCGCGTTCGCGTGGTCGCTGGCCTGCGCCTGCGCGGCGCTGGCGTCCGGCTGGCAGAGCATGGCGTTCTTCCGCGGCCTGCTCGGGCTGACGGAAGCGGCGGGCATCCCGGCCGGCGTCAAGGCGACGACGGAGTGGTTCCCCGCGAAGGAGCGGTCGGTGGCCATCGGCTGGTTCAACATCGGCTCGTCGATCGGCGCCCTGTGCGCGCCGCCGCTCGTCGTGTGGGCGATCCTGCACGCGGGCTGGAAGTCGGCGTTCGTCATCGTCGGCGTGCTGGGCATCGCGTGGACCCTGCTGTGGGCCGTGTTCTACAAGCACCCGCGCGACCAGAAGCTGTTGTCCGACGCGGAGCGCGACCACATCCTGTCGGGCCAGGAAGCCAGACACCAGGACGGGGCGGCGAAAGCGTCGTGGCGCCAGATCGTGAAAAACCGGAATTTCTGGTCGATCGCGATCCCGCGCTTCCTGTCGGAACCGGCGTGGCAGACGTTCAACGCATGGATTCCGCTGTACATGGCGACGGAGCGCCACATGGACCTGAAGGAGATCGCGGTGTTCGCCTGGCTGCCGTTCCTTGCCGCCGACATCGGCTGCGTGCTGGGCGGCTATCTGTCGCCGTTCGTGCACCGGCATTTCGATGTCTCGCTGTTCGCGTCACGGAAATGGGTCGTCGCGTTCGGCGCCCTGTGCATGATCGCCCCGGGCTGCATCGGGCTCGTGGCGAGCCCCTACACGGCGATCTTCCTACTGTGTATCGGCGGCTTTGCGCATCAGACGCTGTCCGGCGCCCTGTACGCGATCACGTCGGACGTCTTCGGCAAGAACGAGGTGGCGACGGCGACCGGCCTGGCGGGCATGTCGGGCTACCTGGGCGCGACCCTGTTCACCCTGCTGTTCGGCGTGGTGGTCACGCACGTGGGCTACAGCCCGCTGTTCGTCGTACTGGCCGTATTCGACGTGCTGGCGGCGATCGTCGTGTGGACGATGGTCCGCGACGGCGGTCCGCGCACGCCCGTCAAAACAGATGCCCCGGCCGTCGCCGGCATCCGGTAAACTTCCGGCCGACACTCACAACAAGGACATACGATGGGCGCACACACCGTCTACGCAATCGGCGAATGCATGATCGAACTGCAGAACCATGGCGAACAGGGCACGCTGGATTACCGCTTCGGCGGCGACACGCTGAACACGGCCGTCTACATGGCCCGCCTGCTCGATCCGGCCGTCGCCGACGTCGCCTACGTGACGGGCCTGGGCCAGGACGGCATGTCCGCCGAGATGCTGGCCGCGTGGGAGCGCGAGGGCATCGCCACCGCCAGCGTGCTGCGCCTGGCGGACCGCCTTCCGGGCATCTACATGATCGAAACGGACCCGGACGGCGAGCGCCGCTTCCACTATTGGCGCAAGGACTCCGCCGCCCGCCACTGGGTGGCGGCACCAGGCGCGGACCGCGTGCTCGCGCAACTGGCCGAGGCGCGCATGGTGTACCTGTCGGGGATCAGCCTGGCGATCCTGGCGCCCGCCGATCGCGACCTCCTGATCGCGACGCTGGCCCGGTGCCGTGCGGCGGGCGGCAAGGTCGTCTTCGACAACAACTACCGGCCACGCCTGTGGGACAGCGCGGACACGGCGCGCGAGGTCTATGGCCGCGTGCTCGCCCATGCCGACATCGCATTGCTCACGCTGGACGACGAGGTCGCGTTGTACGGCCCGGGCGACGCGCTGGATGCCATCGAGCGCACGCGCGCGCTGGGCGTGGGCGAAGTGGTCGTCAAGTGCGGCGCGGCGCCTGCCGTCGTCTGGCATGACGGCACGGTGCACGAAGTCGCGCCGGAGCCGGTGCGGGACGTGGTCGACACGACGGCCGCGGGCGACTCGTTCGGCGCCGCCTACATGGCCGCGCGCCTGGCAGGCAAGGGGCCGGAGGACGCGGCGCGCGCCGGCCACCGCCTGGCCGGCACCGTGATCCGCCACCGCGGCGCGATCATCCCGCGCGACGCGATGCCGAATTCGTTACACTTCCGGCCATGAACCACCAAGCCCCACCCAACCCGGTAACCGAGGCGGAGAGCGGCCTGAGCGCATCGCGCCGCGTCTACCTGTGCCTGCGCCGGCGCATCGTCGAGATGGACATGCTGCCCGGCACACGCGTCGTCGAGCGCGACATCGCCGAGGAGTTCGGCACGAGCCGCACGCCGGTGCACGAGGCCGTGCAGCGCCTGGCCGACGAGGGCCTGATCGAGATCGTGCCGCGCTCGGGCACGTTCGTCGCCCGCATCCCGCTCGACGCGCTGGACGAAGCCAACCTCGTGCGCCACGCGCTGGAGACGGCGATCATCGAAAAGGCGGCCCAGCGCGTGGGGCCGGATGACGCGGCGCGCCTGCGCGCGATCCTGGCCGAGCAGGAAGCGGCCATTACCGCCAACGACCCCGGCACGTTCCACCGCACCGATGAACGCTTCCACGCGCTGCTGGCCGAGCTGTCCGGCTACCCGGGCGTGTGGCCGATCATCCAGCAGGCCAAGACGCAGATGGACCGCTACCGCCAGCTCACCCTGCCGCTGGAAGGCCGCATGGCCGGAGTGCTGGAAGAGCACCGTGCCGTCGTCGACGCCATCGAGGCGCGCGACCCGGCCCGCGCCGTGGCCGCCATGCGCGAACACCTCGACCACGTGATGCCCGTGCTGGAAATCACCCGCAAGCTGCGTCCGGAATTCTTCACGACCCACCTCGACACGCGCCCCGCACGCTGACGCGCATTTCGCCGCTGGCGACCGATTTGCTACCATGGCGACTTGTCCACTCTTATGAAGTCAGCCATGCCCAACAACAAGCGCCCGGCCAAGGGCCCGTCGGCCCAGCCCACGCGCAAACCGGCCAAGCCAGCCAAGCCGGCCAAGCCGGTGGAAGCGGATCCCGACGAGCTGGCCCAGAACCTCGTCGACCTGGCGCTCGAGATCACCGAGCGCGAAGGTCCCGACGCGGCCGCGCTCACCGCGCGCCAGGAAGAACTGACCGTTCTCGTGCGGCGGATGCTGCGGCGCAAGCACGACGACGTGCTGTACGGCGCCATCGAAGTGGCGAAATACACGGATCCCGATTGCTGCCGCCTGCTGCGCGAGCGCGTGGAAGAGGAAGCCGCTACGTGGCACGTCCGCGACGACGAGGCCGAACTGGAAATCGACGCGTTCATGATCCCGTTGTTCGTGCACAGCACGGGCGGCCTCGTGCAGGAAGACGTGTTCCGCGACGACGCCGATTTCGAAGCGCTGATGGACAGTTTCCGGCAATCCGGCCTGGCCAGCGCCGCCACCCGCATCGTCCTCGTGCGCCACCTGTACGACCTGGACGCCGTCGACCGCATCCGCTACAGCGACCTGCAGGAGATGCTGCGCGAAGCCGCGCAGGCGCTGCGGTCGCGCAAGCTCGTGGCCACGCCCGCCATCGATGCCAGCATGCAGCCGTGGATAGTCGGCGATTACGAGCCGGAGGACGAGGCGATGGAATTGCGCTTCCTGCTCGGCTTCGCGCTGAAACCCGTCGACGACCCGTTCTACAAGATCCCGTCCGGCGAGGCGGCCTCGGATGCGTATTTCGAAGGCCGCATGGCCCGCTACCGCATGTGGGCCGGCAGCGTGTCGCCGCTGCTGCAGCGCTGCCTGTCGCGCCATCCGGCCGACATCGAACTGAACTTCCTGTACCAGGACCTGTTCTATGGGGCGAAGGAGCAGGGCGTGGCCGAACTGTCGATGCTGGCCACGCTGGCCGAGGTCAACCAGAAACTGGAAGAGCAGCAGCGCCCGGCGGACCGCATCAAGGCCGTCGTCGCGCCGGTGGAGGCCAATGGCGAGCCCGTCCTGCGCATCAACCTGTACCCGCTGGACGGCGGTGCGCCGCTGGCCACCGTCGACAAGCCGCTCGACCTGGCCGCCCACCTGGAGGCCGAGCTGGAAGACTTGTGCGACGCACTGGGCACGGTCGGCCTCGACGGCGTGCTGCTGGCCCGCGGCTTCGATGGGGCCGGCGAGCCGGAAGACGCGGAACCCTATCTTTCGGCCTGAACGTTCCACCTCGGCCGCCCAGGCCCCGGCCGCGCCGCCCGGCGCGGCCTTTTCACTCTCAAAATGGCCCATTTTGCGGCACTGCACACGTCGTCACGCAAGCGTAGATGATGCGTTGTCGTAGTGATTTTTCCATTGTCCGCGTAGGAGGGAACCTACATAGTTGAGCACTGTGCCGAGCTCTCCTAGGGAGACCCGGACCGTACTGCCATCATCCCATTTCCCGATATAAATATTGCAATGCATAAATGAAAATATTAAGAATTTTGCATGATACGATTCACTGGTCCGGCACCTGATCTGTCGGTGTTTTCCAGAGCATCGACGCATCAGGTTCCGGGCCTCGAATCCAGATCAACTAGAACGCCCCGAGGCGAAAGGAAATCAACATGCCGACCCTGATCGTGTTTTGCCATCTGCGCTGGGACTTCGTCTTCCAGCGCCCCCAGCACCTCATGACTCGCCTGGCGGAACACTACCGAATCCTGTTTGTCGAGGAGCCGGTGTATGACGAGGGACAGGCGCACCTGAAGAAGACGGCCGTCGCGCCGAACATCACGGTGTGCCAGCCGCATACCGGCATCCAGGCACCCGGCTTCCACGACGACCAGATCCCCACCCTCCAGTCGCTGCTGGCCGACCTCGTCCCGGAAGGCGAGCGTCCCGTCGTCTGGTTCTACACCCCGATGGCCCTGCCGCTGCTGCAAGGCTTCGATCCGGCACTCGTCGTCTACGACTGCATGGACGAACTGGCCGCCTTCAAGAACGCCCCGAAACAGCTGCTGCAGCGCGAAAACGCGCTGCTGAACATCGCCGACCTGTGCTTCACCGGCGGCCCGAGCCTGTACCAGTCCAAGCGCGAACGCCACGCCAACGCGCACTGCTTCTCGAGCAGCGTCGACGCGAAACACTTCCAGAAAGCGCTGGACCGCGACTACAGCCACCCGGAGCAGGCGCACGTCGCGCGTCCGCGCCTGGGCTTCTACGGCGTCATCGACGAGCGCTTCGACACCGACCTCGTACGCCAGGTCGCGGAAGCCCGCCCGGACTGGCAGATCGTGCTCGTGGGCCCGGTCGTCAAGATCGACCCGGCCAACCTGCCGCGCGCGAACAACATCCACTACATGGGCCAGCGCACCTACGAGCAGCTGCCGCAATTCCTGGCCGGCTGGGACGTCTGCCTGCTGCCGTTCGCGCTGAACGAATCGACGAAGTTCATCAGCCCGACCAAGGTGCTGGAATACATGGCGGCCGAACTGCCGTCCGTCAGCACCCCGATCACGGACGTGAAAGTGCCGTACGGCGACGTCGTCGCGATCGCGGACACGCCGGAAAAATTCATCGCCGCCTGCGAGCGCATGCTGGCCATGAACGACGAGCAGCAAGCCGCCCTCAAGGAACGCATGCGCGCCATCGTCGCCAACACCTCGTGGGACAAGACGGCCGCCAGCATGCACCACCTGATCCAGACGACCGCGCCGAGCAACAAGGCACAGCGCTTCATCGCCCGGGCGGAAGAGACGGATTTCGACGACGTCGTCAACGCCGAGAACGTCAATCCGCTGCCGATCGCCGCGCTGGCCGCGCGCATGACGCCGAAGGACGGCATGGCGAAGGCGGCCGGCTGATTTTCGTGATGCATCACGCAGAAATCGCTCAACCGGGCGATTAAATCGCGCAAGCGGTCCAGGCCGGTGAAGTTCGTGAATACAATTCGCGCATGCGAATTCATTCACTCTTCATCGGCCTTTCGTTGGCGCTCGTTTGCGGCGTAGCCGGGGCGCAGGGCCCGGCGACCTGGATCTGGTCCCCGGGCGATTTCGAGATCTGGCTCTCCAACCGGATGCAGGTGCAGCGCGTCGAACGCGACGTCGCCTGGCCGCCGTTCTGGCGCCTGTACAACCACCAGCCGCAGGTCAACTTCATGCGCGAGGTCGACCTGGCCGCGCCGGAAGACATCGACGTCGCCGTGGAAGGCATCCACAACGTCGCCATCGACGGCGCTTTCGTGCACGGCGACCAGCGCCGCATCCGCGTCCCCGCGGGCAAGCATACGATCAACATCCAGGTCTATAACGGCGTATCGCCGCCGGCCGTGCTCGTGCAGGGCAGGACGATCCGCTCCGATGCGTCGTGGTCGGTGGGACCGCGCCCGAACGCCCCAACGGCCGGCGCCGCGCACTGGAATTTCGCCTCACCCGACCAACCGCCGTCGCGCTACCGCCTGGCGACCCGGGAAATCCCCGCCGTGGCGGTCACGCGCACGGACGGCGCCGTCCTCGTGGACTTCGGCCAGGAGACGACGGGCTTCGTCAAGCTGAAGAACCTCGCGGGCAGCGGCCGCGTGACCCTGTACTACGGCGAGTCGAAAGAAGAAGCGCTGTCCGAACAGGGCGCCGAGACGCTCGACCGCTTCACGCTCGCCGACCATCGCGGCGACTTTGTCGCGCCCACGTCGCGCGCCATGCGCTTCGTGAACATCCGCTACGACCAGGGCGTCCGCTTCGACGACGCGGCACTGCTGTACGAGTACCTGCCGGTCGCGCACCGCGGCACGTTCAGGAGTTCGGACGATGAGTTGAACCGGATCTGGGACGTCGCCCAGCGCACGCTGGAACTGAACACGCGCGAATTCTTCATCGACGGCGTCAAGCGCGATCACTGGGTCTGGTCCGGCGACGCCGTGCAGACCTACCTGATGAACTATTACACGTTCTTCGATGGCGATACGGTCAAGCGCACGACGTGGGCGCTGCGCGGCGCGGATCCCGTCGACATGCATATCAACACGATCCTGGATTACTCCCTGTACTGGTTCATCGGCGTCCGCGACTACTACCAGTACACGGGCGACACGGACTTCGTGAAGAGCATTTATCCACGCATGACGACCCTGATGGATTTCGTGCTCGCGCGCCGCAACGCGAACGGCATGCTGGAAGGCTTGCCGGGCGACTGGGTGTTCGTGGACTGGGCCGACATGCCGAAGGATGGCGAACTGGCCGTCATCCAGCTGCTGTTCGCACGGAGTCTCGACGCGATGGCCGACTGCGCCGCGCTCGCCCACGACGATGCCAGGGCCGCCGGCTACCGTCAATTGGCCGCGGAGCTCAAGACGAAGATCATGGCCGCCTTCTGGGACCGCGAGCGCCAGGTGTTCGTCCACGGCCGCAAGGACGGAAAGGTCAACCCGCTCGTCACGCGCCATCCGAACATGTTCGCGCTGATGTTCGGCTATCTGGATGACGCGCAGGCGGCCGCCGTGCGCCGCAACGTGCTGACGAACGATTCGGTGCCGAAGATCACGACGCCGTACATGCGCTTCTACGAGCTGGCGGCTCTGGCGGAAAGCGGACAGCAGCGCTACGTGACGGACCAGATCAAGGATTACTGGGGCGGCATGCTGCGCGCGGGCGCGACCTGCTTCTGGGAGCAGTTCGATCCGAAGGTGGAGGGCGCCGCGCGCTATGCCATGTACGGCAAGCCGTTCGGCATGAGCCTGTGCCACGCCTGGGGCGCGAGTCCGCTTTACCTGCTCGGCAAATACTACCTGGGCGTGAAGCCGACGCAGCCGGGTTACGCGGCCTATGTCGTCGAGCCCGACCTGGGCGGCCTGGCCTGGATCGATGGGAAAGTGCCCACGCCGCACGGCGATATCGCCGTCCATGCCGACGCGACGACGATCCGGGTGACGGCCGTGGCCGGGCAGGGCGTACTCCGGTTCGCAAGCAAGGACGCACCGCGCAGCGATGGCGGGACGATCCGCAAGACAGGCGAGCACCGCTACGAGCTGCCGCTGGAAGGAGGGAGGACGTACACCGTTTCGCGTACGAAATAAGCTGTTGCGGGGACGCCATGGGTACCTCTATAATCCGGGCTGTACGTTATAGATTAAAAACCAAGGAGACCCGATGCTGCGCCGAACACTTCTTTCCACTCTCATCCTGTGCGGCCTGTGCGTCAGTCCGCCCATGCTCGCCGCCGACGACGCCGGCGCGCCCGTCAAGCTGACGCATGTCGCGGGTCCCTTCAGCGCCGACCCGGCGTCGCTGGACAAGTACGAGACCCCGGACTGGTTCCGGGACGCCAAGTTCGGCATCTGGTCCCATTGGGGCCCGCAGGCCGTGCCGCGCGCCGGCGACTGGTACGCGCGCAACATGTACATCTACGGCACGCCGCAGTACGAACACCACCTCAAGAACTACGGCCACCCGACGAAGCACGGCTACAAGGACATCATCCCGCTGTGGAAAGCCGAGAAGTTCGAACCGGACGCGCTGATGGCCCTGTACGCCAAGGCCGGCGCGAAGTATTTCGTCAGCATGGGCGTCCACCACGACAATTTCGACCTGTGGGATTCGAAATACCACCGCTGGAACGCCGTGAAGATGGGGCCGCACCGCGACATCGTCGGCGCCTGGCAGAAGGCGGCCGCCAAGGCGGGCCTGCGTTTCGGCGTGTCCGAGCACCTGGGCGCGAGCTACGGCTGGTTCAACCCCAGCCACGGGCACGACGAAGTCTATCCGCACTGGGGCGAGCCCTATGACGGCGCCGATCCGCAGTACGCGGACCTGTACCACGCGAAGAACGACGAACTGTTCGGCGGCGGCCAGAAGTGGTACACGAAGAACACGGCGTATCACCAGGAATGGTTCAACCGCGTGACGGACCTGGTGACGCGCTACAAGCCTGACCTGCTGTACAGCGACGGCGGCATCCCGTTCGGCGTCACGGGCCGCACCATGCTCGCCAATTTCTACAACCAGAACATCAAGACGCACGGCAAGCTGGAAGCCGTCTACAACCACAAGGACCTTGGCTCCGGCGAATTCCTCCGCAAGGCCGGCGTGCAGGACGTCGAGCGGGGCGTCATGAACGGCATCCAGCCGCTGCCGTGGCAGACCGACACGTCGATGGGCGACTGGTTCTACAGCGAGGGCTACAAGTACAAGACGACGCAGGACGTCGTGTACATGCTGGCCGACATCGTCAGCAAGAACGGCAATCTGCTCCTCAACGTCGTGCAGTATCCGGACGGCAGCCTGCCGCCCGAATCGCGCAAATTCCTCGACGAGATGGCGGCGTGGATGCAGGTGAACGGCGACGCCATCTACGGCACGCGGCCGTGGAAGACGTTCGGCGAAGGTCCGACCAGGCTCGAAACCGGCGCGTTCAAGGAGAACGCGGACTATACGGCGGCCGACATCCGCTTCACCACCAAGGGCGGCGCGCTGTACGCCATCACCCTCGGCGAGCCGAAGGGTCAGGTGCGCATCGCGTCGCTCGGCACGAAAGCCGGACTGGAGACGCGTCCGGTGAAATCGGTGTCGCTCGTGGGCGCGGCCGCGCCGCTGCGCTGGAAGCAGCAGGACGACGCCCTCGTGATCGACGTGCCGGCCAGCCTGCCGACGGCGATCGCCTCCAGCTTCAAGATCGGATTCTGAGATGAATACTCGCATGATGACGTTGGCGGCAGCGGTGCTGGCCGCCTTCAGCGGCGCAGCGTGCGCTGCGACGGCCGGGCAGGTCGCGGTGACGTCGCCGAACGGCAAGGCCGCGATCAAGATTGCGCGGGATGGCGGCAGCTACGTCGTGACGCGCGGCGGCGAAACGGTGCTCGCCAAGTCTGCGCTGGGCCTCGAATTCGACGGGCAGCCGGACCTGGGCCGGCTCGTGCTGGAAAAAGTCACGAAGTCGACGACGGACCGGGAGATTCCCCTCGTCGCGACGAAGGCATCCTCCGCACGCGACCATTACCGTGCCGCGACGTTCCACTTCCGCGACCGCGCCGACCGCACGCGCCGCCTGCTCGTCGACGTGCGTGCGTATGACGACGGCGTCGCTTTCCGCTACCGCATCGACGGCGGCGCGCCGGTCCGCCTGCGCGGCGAAAAGACGGCGTTCGTGCCGGCCGGCGAGCCGGATTGCCTCGTCTCGGTGTTCGACGGCGCGCACGAAGTGCCGTTCGCACGCCAGAAGATTTCGCAATTGGACGACAAACGGGGCTACGACGTGCCCGTCGTGTGCACGACGCCGTCCGGCCGCACCGCCTACGCCATCTCGCAGGCGCACCTGGAAGGCTACACGGGCGCGTCGCTGTGGCGCGAAGGCGCGGGCCTGCGCGTGCACCTGTCCGGCACGCCGGGCCGTACCGCACCCGTGTACGAATCGCGCGGCGGGCTGCAGACGTCCTGGCGCGTCGTCATGCTGGGCAACCGGCCGGGCGACCTGATCGCGTCGAACCTGGTCGGCAACCTGAATCCGGCCCCGCAGGGCGATTTCAGCTGGGTCAAGCCCGGCAAGGCCGCGTGGGACTGGTGGTCGGGCCCGCTCGCGGGCATGAAGGCGGACATGGCCGCCTACCGCCGCTTCATCGACTTCGCCGCCGCATCGGGGTTCCCGTACTACCTGATCGACGCGGGCTGGGCCAAAGGCCAGAACGCCGACGCCTGGGTCGCGCTGCCGACCACCGACATCACCCGCACCGCCGACGGCATCGACATGCCGGAACTGGTGCGCTACGCGGCGTCGAAAGGCGTCGGCCTGATGCTGTGGGCCCACTGGGCACACGTCGCGGCGCGCATGGACGAGGTGCTCGACACCTACGCGCGCTGGGGCATCAAGGGCGTCAAGATCGACTTCATGAGCCGCGACGACCAGGACATGGTCGAGTTCTACGAACGCGTCGCGCGTGCCACGGCCCAGCGCCACCTGCTGCTGGACCTGCACGGCGCCTACGTGCCGGCCGGCCTGCAGCGCACGTATCCGAACTTCATCACGCAGGAAGGGGTGATGGGCGCGGAGTGGAGCAAGATGAAAACGATCGTCACGCCCGAGCACAATCTCATGCTGCCCTATACGCGCATGCTGGCGGGCCCGATCGATTACACGCCCGGCGGCTTCCGCAACGTCACGCCCGCGTCGTTCCAGGTGCGCGCCGAGCTGCCGTTCGTGCAGAACACCCGTGGCCAGGAACTGGCGAAGTACGTCGTGTACGACAGCCCGCTCCAGATGGTGTCGGACGATCCGGACGCCTACCGCGACGCGGAAGGCTTCGATTTCATCCGCAAGGTGCCGACGGCGTGGGACGAGACCCGATTCCTGTCCGGCGAACCGGGCAAGGACATCGTCCTCGCGCGCCGCCTGGGCACGACGTGGTATGTCGGCGCGATGTCGGCCGACGAGGCAACGACGACAAAACAGGTGAAGCTGGACTTCCTGCCGGCCGGGCGCTACAAGGCCACGATCTGGGAAGACGGCGCGACGCCGAACAACGTCACGACGCGCGAAGTGGACGTGTCCGGCCGCGACACCCTGCCGCTGCGGCTGGCGGCGGCGGGCGGCGCGGCGGTCATCATCGAGCCGCGCTGATCAGGCCAGCGGGTCGATCGCGAAAGCGGGCATCCGCACGTTTTCGCGGGCAGCCTCAAGGAACTTGTCAGCGGTAAGAAGCGCCTCGTGGATGGTGACATCCATGTCCAGGTAGCGGTAGGTGCCGAGGCGGCCGACGAAGGTAACGTTCGCCTCGGTACGCGCCAGGTCCACGTACTTTTCCAGCTGCGCCTTTTCGCGGGCCTGGCGGATCGGGTAGTACGGCGTGTCGGTTTCCTCGCACTGGCGGCTGTATTCCATGTAGCAGATCGTGCGCTCGTGCTGTTCCCACGGCGAGAAGTGCTTGTGTTCCGTGATGCGCGTATAGGTCTGCGAATCGTCGCAGTAGTTGATGACGGCATTGCCCTGGTAGTCGCCCGTGTCGCGGAAGACTTCGAAGTCCAGCGTGCGGTAGGGCAGGCGGCCTTCGACGTGCTTGAACCAGGCGTCGATCGGGCCGCTGTAGAACACGTGGTCGTAATCCGTCTTCGAGGCGGGATCGAAGCGCGTGCCCAGGTGCACCGTGATGCCCGGCACCTTCAGGATGTTTTCCACGAGCGCCGTATAGCCATCCTTCGGCATGCCCTGGTACTTGTGGTTGAAGTAGTTATCGTCGTAATTGAAGCGCACGGGCAGGCGCTTCAGGATGCTGGCCGGCAGCTCGCTCGGATGCAGGCCCCACTGTTTCATCGTGTACGTCTTGAAGAAGGCTTCGTACAGTTCGCGGCCCACGAAGCGCAGCGCCTGTTCCTCGAACGTCTGCGGGGTCTCGATCGACTTGTCGCCCAGCGACTGGATGAACGCCTGGGCTTCGGCCGGACGGAAAGTCTTGCCGAAGAACTGGTTGATCGTCAGCAGGTTGATCGGCAAGGTGAACACGCGGTTGTTCGTGATCGCCTTCACGCGGTTCACGTAGGGCATGAATTCGGCAAAGCGGTTGACGAATTCCCACGCCCGCTCGTTATCGGTGTGAAAAATGTGGGGTCCATAGACGTGGACCATGACGCCGGTTTCGCTGTCGCGCTCGGAATGGCAGTTGCCCGCGATGTGGTCGCGCGACTCGAAGATCTCGACGTTGTAGCCCGCATGGGCCAACTGGTGGGCGATGACAGCTCCGGAAAATCCAGCACCGACAATGGCAATATTTTTTTTCATTCGCTTATCCTGTTTGAAAGTTATGTGTGACCTATGCCCGCATGCGCTGCTGGTGTGACTTGCAGTTACTACACGATAGGAATGTGAAATATAGTGCCAAAAATATATCACCCTTCAGTGGTATGGCCCCGCACAATTGGATGTGGACGAATGCAGGGTGAATTGTCGAACGCGTCACGTAAACGCAAAAACCGCCGGCCGAAGCCAGCGGTTCGATGCAAGACGAGCGGTCAGTGATCAGCGCTTATTGTCATTCTTGTGGCTCTGCGAGCCGGCCTTGGCATGCTGCTCCGGCGTGCCGCCGCGGGTGCTGTTGCCGCTTTGCTGGTTGCCGCGGTTGCCGCTCTGGCTGTTGCCGTCGTTCTTGTGGCTCATGGAGCCGGCACGGCGTGCTTCTTCCGAGGTGAACTCGTGGGCATTGCCCGAAGCGTGGGCGGCGCGGCCGCCTTCCGATGCGATTTCGCGCTGCTTTTGCGGGTCCATCGATGCGAAACCGCGGTTGCTGGTATCGCCGCTCTGGTTGTTGCCTTTGTTACCGCCTTGTTGGTTGTTCGATGCCATGATCGTTCTCCTTTAAGTGGGTGAAAGCGCGTTTGCACTTCCTCTGCCGGATCAGCGTCTGGAGACTCCCGATCGGGAAGAGGTGAGTCCATGGTAAGCCCGTCCTTATGCATGGTGAATAGGACTACTTACGGCTGGCTTGTAGGATGAGTCTGTCCATTTTGGTGCAACGTCAGTGGACGGACGGCCCCGGCGGCATCGGATCGCCACGGCGCAGGAAGGATTCCGCGAGCTTCGGGTCGTCCAGCCGCACGATCGACAGCGGATGCGCGAACTCGATGCCTTCCTGCTGGAAGCAGCGGTAGATCTCGAGGAAGATGGCCTGCTGCGCATCCATGTGCAGGAGGTAGTCCGGGCTGCGGAAGTGGTAGACGACCTCGAAATCGAGCGACCATTGCCCCCAACTGAAGAAGTGGGCACGCTCGAAATCGACGTTCTGCTTGCTCGTGACGATCTCGCGGATGATCTGCGGGATGCGGCACAGCTGGTCCTCCGGCGTCCCGTACGCGACGCGCAGCACGAACGCCACGCGTCGCGTCTGCATGCGCTTGTGGTTGTGGATGCGGCTTTTCAGCAGCTCGCCGTTGGAGAACACGACTTGCTCGCCGCCGAGGCCCCGCACGCGCGTCGTCTTGAGGCCGATGTGTTCCACGGAGCCGAGCACGTCGCCCACGATGATGAAGTCGCCGACCTCGAACGGCTTGTCCAGCATGATCGACAGCGACGCGAAGAGGTCGCCCAGGATGTTCTGCGTGGCCAGCGCGACGGCCACGCCGCCGATGCCCAGGCTCGCGACGAGGGTCGTGATGTTGATCCCGAAATTGTCGAGGATCATCAGTGTGACGACCACCCACAGCAGCAGCCGCGAAATGAAGCACAGCACGCTGCTGGAGGCGCGCCGCTCGCCGTCAACGGGGCCGAGGCTGAACTGGTCGCGCCATGCGCGCAGGCCCGTGTCGCCCCACACCGCGGCCTGCAGCAGCAGCGACGCGATGGCAATGCGTGTGACGAATTTCTCCTGCCTGGACGTCAGCTCCAGGAACGTGCTGCCGAAGTACAGCGCGAACACGAGGATGAACAGCAGATACGTGTTCGACAGCATCGCCGTGACGAAGTCGTCCAATCGGGTTTCCGTCCGGCGCGACAGCGCTTCCATGCGCCGCAGCACGAAGCTGCGCAGGAACACCATCGCGACGGCGCTGCCGAGCGTCACGGCCAGGGCCAGCGCCCAGTCTTCGAATGCATTGTTGAGAAAGGAAAAATGCCCGCTTCGGGACAGGAAGGGAAACGTCATCGACATGATTCACTAAAAACGAAAGCCAGCCGCCAGTGTGCGGGCGTGCGGCATCCGGCCGCGCACAATTGACTTTCGGAAGGGCGCGGCATACATTGTCTTATTTGCATCAATACACCTCCGCCTGACACTGATGGCCTCCGACCAGACCACCAAGATCCTGCTCGTCGACGACCAGCCGGCCAACCTGGCGGTGCTGGAGGCCATCCTGGCGGACCTGGGCCAGACGCTCGTGTCCGTGACGTCGGGCGAGGCCGCGCTGCGCGAAGTGCTCGCCCACGATTTCGCCGTCGTGCTGCTGGACGTGCGCATGCCGACGATGAACGGGTTCGAACTGGCGGAGCTGATCCGCGAACACCCGCGAACGCACAGCCTGCCCATCATCTTCCTTACCGCCGGCGACGCCGACGAATTCCCGCTCGAGCGCGCGTACGCGCTGGGCGCGGTCGACTACCTCACCAAGCCGCTCAATCCCATCGTCCTGCGCGCCAAGGTCGCCGTCTTCATCGACCTGTACCGCAAGAACGCGGAACTGGCCCGCATCGAGGAAGAACGCCACCGCGCCCAATTGCGTTCGCGCGACGCGCGCCTGCGCCTCATCCTCGACAACATCCGCGACTACGCCTTCATCGGCA
This sequence comes from uncultured Massilia sp., assembly GCA_966211695.1. Lineage (GTDB taxonomy): Bacteria > Pseudomonadota > Gammaproteobacteria > Burkholderiales > Burkholderiaceae_D > Telluria. The sequence continues at coordinate 15,686 of CBIHOW010000053.1, forward strand.
CGGACGTCGACCGCATCGTGACGGAGTGGGAAGGAGGCGCCGCCGCGATCACCGGCTGGTCGCCCGACGACGTGAGCGGGCGCAGCGCCGACCTGCTGTTCACGCCGGAGGACGCGGCCGCGGGCATGCCGGAAGGGGAGGCGCGGCGCGCGCTCGAGCAGGGACGTGCCGAGGACCGCCGCTGGCACCTGCGCCGCGACGGCACCCGGTTCTACGCCGACGGCGTCATGGTGCCGCTGCGCGACGAGGCGGGCGCGCACGTCGGCTTTGCCAAGATCATCCGCGACGCCACTGCCGAAAAACTGGCCGCGGAACGGCTGGCCGAGAGCGAACAGCAACTGGACGAGAGCCGCCGCCAGGCCGAGGCCGAGCGCGAACGGCTGCTGCGCGAATTGCAGGCCGCCAGCGAGCGCATGCGCGATATCTTCCACCGCGCACCGGCCATCATGTGCGTGATGAGCGGCCAGGATCACGTGATCGAGATGGCCAACCAGCGCTTCCTGGATCTGGCGGGCGGCCGCAAGCTCGCCTGGCGTCCCGTGCGCACGGCCATGCCGGAGCTGGCGGAGCAAGGCCTGGGGCAAGGCTTCATCGACGTGCTGGACCGCGTGTATGCGAGCGGCGAGGCGGTCGAGGGCCGCAACGTGCGCCTGCTGCTGGCGCCGCAACCCGGCGCCGCCGGCCAGCCCGCGGGCCTGGAAGAACACTTCCTCGACTTCGTGTGCATGGCCTTGCGCGAACCGGACGGCAGCGTCTCGGGCGTGCTGCTGCACGGGGTCGACGTCACCGAACGCACGCGTGCGAACCTGCTCGCCATCGGCCAGCGCGGCGCGCTGGAGCTGGCCGTCACGGACGCGCCGCTGGGCGACGTGCTGGACGTGCTGGCCCGCACCGCCGAGGATTACACGGGCGGCGCGGCGCTGGCGTCCGTGCAGCTGATGGCGCCGGGCGGGCGCCTGCAGCACGCGGCGGCGCCGTCGCTCGCCGTGGAATTCCAGCGCGCGCTCGACACGGTGCCCGTGGGTCCCGTCGCCGGCGCGGCAGGCAGCGCGGCGTGGCAGGGCGAGCCGATCGTCTGCGCCGACATCGCGGCCGATCCGCTGTGGCAGCAGCACGTCCTGCTCGCGCAGGCGCACGAGCTGCGCGCGGCGCGCGCGCTGCCGATCCTGGCGCCGTCCGGCGCCGTTCTCGGCACGTTCACCTTGTACTACCGCGAGCAGCGCCTGCCCGGTCCCCAGGAGGAAGCGGCGCTCGCGCTGCTGGCGAATACCGCGTCGCTCGTGATCGGCCAGCGCCACGAGGCGGCCGAACGGCAGGCGGCGGAGCACCGCTCGCGCGCGATCCTGGAAAGCATGAGCGAGGGGTTCATCGCACTCGATCCGGGCTGGCGCATCACCTACGCGAACGGCGCGGCGGAAGCCGTCACGTGCAAGCCGCGCGAGGAGCTGGTCGGGGCCCAGTTCTGGGACCTGTTCGCGCGCCTGCTGGGCAGCCCGCAGGAACTGGCGCTGCGGCGCACCGCGCTGGAACGCACGCGCACCCGCATCGAGGCCTTCGACGACGCGCAGGGCCGCTGGTTCGAGATCAATTCGTTTCCGATGGAAGGGGCGGGCGCGGGCCTGGGCGGTCTCGCGCTGTACTTCCGCGACGAGACCGACCGCCGCCGCGCCGAGGAAGGCATCCGCCGCCTGGCCGCCGTGGCCGAGCAGTCGTCCGACTTCATCGGCATCTTCACGCCGGACGCCGGCGGCATCTACCTGAACCCGGCGGGCCGGCGCATGGCCGGCCTGGACGACCGCACGAATATCGCGGCCTGGCGCCTGATCGACTTCTTCCCGCGCGAGGACCGGCCCTTCGTGCGCGACCACGTGATGGCCGCGCTGACGATCGGTACGGCCGAATGGGAGGGCGAACTGCGCCTCGCGCAGCCCGGCGGCGCACCGCCCATGCCCGTGTACTTCAAGGGCTTCGCCGTGCGCGATGCGGACGGCAACAACATCGGCCTGGCCACCATCACGCGCGACATCACGGCGCAGAAGCGCGCGGAGGACGAGCTGCGCCGCGTGGCCGCCGACCTGTCGGAGGCGGACCATCGCAAGAGCGAATTCCTCGCCACGCTCGCGCACGAATTGCGCAACCCGCTGGCGCCGATCCGCACGGGACTCGACCTGCTGCGCATGACGCCGCGCGACCCGGACGCGCTGGCGCGCGTGCACGCGATGATGGACCGCCAGCTGGGCCACCTGATCCACCTCGTCGACGACCTGCTCGACATCGCCCGCATCACGCGCGGCAAGATCGAACTGAAACGCGAGCCCGTCGACCTGAAGACGGTCGCGCAGATGGCCGTGGAGACGAGCGCCGCGCTGATCGAGGCGCACGGCCACCGCCTGGACGTCGACCTGCCGGAGGAGCCGCTGCCGCTCGATGCGGACGTCACGCGCATGGTGCAGGTGCTGGCCAACCTGCTGAACAACGCGGCCAAGTACACGCCGGCGGGCGGCCGCGTCGCGCTGTCCGCCTGGCGCGAGGACGGTCACGCCGTGGTGGCCGTGTCGGACAGCGGCATCGGCATCCCGCCGGACGCGATCGGCTCCGTGTTCGAGATGTTCACCCAGGTGCGCGGCAGCCTCGATCGTGCCCAGGGCGGCCTCGGGATCGGGCTGTCGCTCGTACGCCGCCTGGTCGAGCTGCACGGCGGACGCGTGAACGCGTTCTCCGCCGGCCGCGGCCACGGCAGCACGTTCACGGTGCGCCTGCCGCTGCACCCCGGCTCGCCGCACGCCCGGGCGGGCGGGGCCGGCGACGAAGCGGACGTGCGGCCGCCGGCGCCGCTGCGGGTGCTGGTGGTCGACGACAATGCGGATGCCGCCGACAGCCTCGTCGCGCTGCTCGACGCGCTCGGCCACACGACCTGGGTTGCGCGCGACGGCCCCCAAGGCCTGCACCTGGCGCTCGACGCGCAGCCGGACCTCGTGCTGCTCGACATCGGTCTGCCCGGCATGAGCGGCTATGAAGTGGCGCGCGCGATCCGGCGCCACCAGGGCGTGCGCCAGATCGTCCTGATCGCGCTCACGGGCTGGGGCGCGCAGAGCGACCAGCAGCAGTCGCACGAGGCGGGCTTCGACCAGCACCTGACGAAGCCCGTGAGCCTGGAGGCGCTGGAACAGGCGCTGGCCGCCGCCGCGCGCGCGCTCCCATGAAGCCCGTCGACGTCTCCTGCGGCACCCTCGTCGTGGACGCCGGCGGCCGGCTGCTGCTGGGCCACGTCACGCATACGCCGCGCTGGGACATCCCGAAAGGCCTGCTGGATCCGGGCGAAGCGCCGCTCGAAGCCGCCATGCGCGAGCTGTTCGAAGAGACGGGCCTCGCATTCCCGGCCGACGCGTTCCGCGACCTGGGCCGGTTCGACTACCGGCGCGACAAGGTGCTGCACCTGTTCCGCGTGGAGGTGGGCGCGACGCTGCCCGACCTGGCGCACCTGGTGTGCACCAGCATGTTCCCGCACCACGCCACGGGCCGGCCGACGCCGGAGATGGATGCCTATCGCTGGGCCACGCGCGACGAGGTGGCGGCGCTGTGCTGGCCGCGCATGGCCGCGAAGCTGCTAGCGATCGGCTGGTGAAGACGCATCTTGCCGGGACACCCGGCGCGCCGCCACGTCGCGCAGCACGGATTCGATCGCCGTCACCGTCGCCGGCTTCGTGAGATGCGCGTCGAACCCCGCCTGCGCCGTGCGCGCGCGGTCGTCGGCGCCGCCCCAGCCGGTGAGCGCGACGAGCATGACGCCGTCGTGGCGGGAATCCCTCCGCACGGCCTGCGCCACCTCGTAGCCGGACAGGCCCGGCATGCCGATGTCGAGGAACACCGCGTGCGGGGACAGGCCGTCCAGCATGCGCAGCGCCTGGTGGCCGTCGTGCGCCACCACCACGTCGTGGCCCATCACGGACAGCAGCGCGGCCAGCGTGTCGGCCGCGTCGCGGTTGTCGTCCACGACGAGCAGGCGCAGCGCCGGTGCGCCGGCCGCCGGCACGCCGGGCGCGTCCTGGCCCGGCGTCGCCCCGTCCGCGTCCTGGCGGGCGAGCGGCAGGCGCACGGTGAAGACGCTGCCCGTGCCGACGCCGGCGCTGGCCGCGTGGATCGTCCCGCCGTGCAGCTCCACGAGGCTCTTCACGAGCGACAGCCCGATACCGAGCCCGCCCGGCATGTGCCGGGTAGCGTTGGGGATCTGCGTAAACATGCGGAAGACTTCGTCCAGCGAGTCGGGCGGGATGCCGATGCCGTTGTCGGACACGGCGATCAGCGCCTGCTGCCCGTCGCGCTCGGCCGCCAGCACGATGTGGCCGCCGCGCGGGGTGTATTTCGCCGCGTTGTTCAGCAGGTTGCTGACGACCTGCGTGATGCGGGTCGCGTCCGCATGCAGCATCAGGGTCTCGGCGGGCAGCCGCACGTCGAGCTCGTGGCGCGCGGCCTCGATCAGCGGCAGGCTCGTCTCGACGGCCGCGCCCAGCACGTCCGCGAGCGGCACCAGCGCCGGCTTCAGGTCGACCTGGCCGCGCGTGATGCGGGCCACGTCCAGGAGGTCGTCGACGAGGTGCACGAGGTGGTCGAGCTGCCGGTCCATGATGTCCTGCACGCGCGCGACGGCGGCCGGGTCGGAGCGGGCGCGCCGCATCAGTTGCAGGCCGCTGCGGATCGGCGCCAGCGGATTGCGCAGTTCGTGGGCGAGGGTGGCGAGGAATTCCGTCTTGCGGCGGTCCTGCTCGGCCAGGTCGTCGGCCAGGCGGCGCAGTTCCAGCTCGGTGCGGCGGCGTTCCGTGATGTCGGTGAACAGGATGACGACCTTGCGGCTGCCGTCCGGCCCGACGCGCGCCGCGTACACGTCGTACCAGCGCCCCAGCTGGGCCGCCTCGTCGACGAAATGCACCGGCTCGCCCGTGGCGGCGACGCGGCCATACGTCTCGAACCAGTGGGCTTCGTGCTGCGGCGCGAGCGAACGCATCGTGCGCCCGACGGCGTGCGCCAGGCCGGTCGCCTTGACGAACGCCGGGTTCACCTCGAGAAAGCGATAGTCGTTCGGGATGCCGGCATCGTCGTACAGCATCTCGATGACGCACACCCCTTCGTCGATCGCGTCGAACAAGGTGCGGTAGCGCTCCTCGCTGGCCTGCAGCCGTTCCTCGGCCTCCTTCTGCAGCGACGCGTCGATCACCACCCCGCGCATCATGCCGCGCGTGCCCGCGCCCCGATCCAGGTGGCCGCGCGCCAGCACCCAGCGCCACGCACCGTCCGGCTTGCGGACGCGGAACGTCGCGTCGTACGGCGCGCCGGTTTCCATGGCGCGCCCGAGCAGGACCTGCGTGGGCGGGACGTCGTCCGGGTGGATGACGTCGAAATACTTGCCCACGTCGGCGCCGGCCGCGTCTTCCGGGCGCAGGCCGAACATGTCGATCAGGCGCGCGTCGGCGCGCACCCGGCCGGTGGCGATGTCCAGCGACCACACGGCCACTTCGGCGGCGGCGATGATCGCTTCCAGCCGCGCGCGGGTATCCTGCAGCGCGGCTTCGGCGCGGCGCCGCTCGGCCGCCGTGGCGTACGCTTCCAGGAAGAAGCGGGCCTTGGCCCGGAGAATGGGAGCGGACACCGGATCGTGCAGCACGGCGAGCGCGCCGGCGTCGTACAGCGATTCCAGGGTGAACGGCGGGGCGTGCGGGATGCCGTACGCGATCACGGGCGTTTCCGGCAGGGCGGCGCGCAGGCGGTGCACGCTGTCGAACAGGGCATCCACGTTGCCGGAATAGCCGGCCAGGACGAGCGCAAAGCCGGGTAGATCGCCGTCGTGGCGGGCGTGGACGAGGGCCTCGTCCAGCGTGCGCGCACGCACGAGGTCGTAGCCCATCTCGGCGGCGACGGTGCCGATGGCCGGATCGGAGACGGGCCGGTCGCACAGGAACAGCACCCGTCCCTGCATCCGGCCGCTCACACAGGAAGTGGAAGTCATCGTGTTGCGACTGTAGGAGTTGCACAGCCGGCTGTCAACAGGACGGACAGCCGGGCGCCGCCCGGCGCCGAACGCCGGTAGGATGGCCGCGCGGGCACAACGGCACGACCGCGCCCGCGGTTCAGCGAGGAGATCAGCATGCAAGCATCGAACGAGAGCGCCGCCTACGACGTGGGCGCCATCATGGGCGGCCTGTACGGCGACGGCATCATCGCCTGCAAGGGCGCCTTCAGCGCCGGGTGGGTGGCGCAACTGAAGGAAGACATCGAAACCCTGTTCGCCGAGGCGCGCGCGCGTCCGAACGGCGCCCTCGAGCGCGGCCCGTGCCGCTACTATGTCGAGGTGCACCCGGAACGGCTGCGCGGCTTCGTCGACCTGGCGACGCATCCATGGGTCGTCGCCGTGTGCCGGGCCGTGCTCGGGCCGGACTACAAGATCGTGGAGATCGGCTTCGACATCCCGTTCCCGGGCGCCATGCACCAGCCGTGGCACCGCGACTTTCCGGCGCCGCCGGAGACGCTCGTCGGGCGGCGCCTGAATTCGCTCGCCTTCAACCTCACGACGGTCGACGTGACGGAAGAGATCGGGCCGTTCGAGATCGCGCCGGGCACGCAGTGGGACGACCTGGCCGGCGGCGACCCGATGTTCCCGGACAAGTCGCTGTACCCGCGCTACGAGGCGCGCGCCCAGCGCAAGCTGCCGCAGGTCGGCGACATCTCGGCCCGTTCGGCCCTGACGATCCACCGCGGCACGGCGAACCGCAGCCAGCAATCGCGGCCCGTGCTCGTGCTGGGCGTCGACGCGCCGGACGGCCGCAACGCCGAGAAGCACGACCTGCAGGTGACCCAGGCCTACTGGGATGCGCTGCCGGCCCTCGTGCGCGACCACCTGCGCTGCCGCATCGTGCCGGCGCTGGAAAACATCGAGCAGGCCCATACGATCGAGGGCCTGCGGATGGGGATCATGGCTTAGGGATGTCCTTCGGCGGCTTGCCGACGCGGCGCAGCTGGTCCGACTGCTGGTCGAGATTCACTTCCTCGGCCACGTCGTAGCGGCCGTCGTCGGCATCGTCGCCCGGCAGTAGCGACTCCGAACGGTTTTCGGCACGCTGCTGCTGGCCGGGGTCGGCGCGCTGGGCGTTCTGGCCGGCCTGTTTCTTGTTCTGATCCTTCATGTTGCCCTCCCGGTAGTGGTGTCGGGCCGATTATGGCGCAGGGGAGGGCGGCCGAGGCGCACGCTACTTCGTGTCGCGGCGCCGCACGGGCAGGTTCTTTTCCAGGATCGCCCACAGGATGAGACCATACGCCAGCAGGCGCACGAGATAGTGCAGGGGCGTGTCCTCGGCGTCGTCGAACGTCACCGCCGACACGACCCGGTGCACGCCCTCGATGCCGAACGACAGGGCGAAATACAGGAAGAAGCGGTCGCGCGAGTTGCGCCAGAAGCGCAGGAAAAACAGCGCGATCACGAAGGAAGCCATGGAAATGGCGCCGGCGAACAGGTCGCTCATGTCATTCTTTCTCGTAGATCAGGCCATACAGCAGCAGGAGCATCGCAATCAGCGCCGCCACCTGGCGTACCAGGAGTAAATTGAGGTCGGGGAACACAACCTTGTCCAGCACGAGGAATACATTGTTCACGGTCAGCGCCGCGAACGAGGCGCCGCTCCAGAACAGCAGGCGATGGCCGGTGCGGCGGTAGCTGCCCAGCAGCAGCCAGGCGCACGCCAGCGATGTCAATGTGCACAGCGAATAGATGGTGATGGCCATCAGGAATCCTTCCGCCATTTGAACGCGTCCGCAAATTGCTGGGCCTTGCGGTCGAGCGAAGAGTGGATCAGGTGGGTGACTTCGACAAGATTGGTTGCGTACACGTCGGCCAGGCGGTCGATCCGTTCGCGCAGGCCGGCGTCCGCCGGGGCATAGCGGTAGGCGCCGGCGTCCTGGCACGGCACGGCGATCCTGGCCGTGCACAGGTCGGCGAGCAGGTCTTCCGCCGTCTTTTCGCGCACGTACAGCCGCCGCGCCAGCGTCTCGCGGCGCCAGGCGTGGTCCGGATCGGCGCGCATCAGCAGCAGCGCTTCCAGGAACGGGACCGAGGGGATGCTGGTCAGCACGAAGCGCCGGAGGTCCTCGGGTATGGAGGGCTTATCCATCGCCATTGTGTTTGGTCAAATGTACTTATCTTTTTGAAACCGGGATTGTATAGCATTCTTTTTGGAAATGCAGGTGGTTCTTCAAGCGTGCGCGGCTATCCAGGTGGGAAATCCATGAGGTAGCGCAAGCGCGCGTCGGCTAAAATGTGTCCACCTTCGATTTGTCTTTTCATCATGTTCAAGAAGTTTGCCGCGCCCGCGCTCGTGCTGGCGTCATTGTTGTCCCTCGGCGCCTGCCAGCGCCAATCGGCGAACCCGCCGCCTGCGGATGTCCGCACCCACGCGGAAGTACGGGCGCCGCAGCCGCAATCCTGTGACGACCATTTCGTCGACGGCCAGGCGCCGCGCATCACGAATCCCAAGCTCGGCAAGGCCACGGAAACGCTGTGCTTCAACGTGTTCAGCGTGCTCCATTCCGGGATCACGCGCACGCCACTGTGGTCGGCGGAACACCTGCAGGCAGAGAATATCGCGGCGGCGCAGGAATTGTCGCGCGAAAACTCGTTTCACCCCGAGTCGCGGCTGCCGGCCAGCGAGCGCGCGGAATTGTCGGACTATGCCCGCAGCGGCTACGACCGCGGCCACATGGCCCCGAACGGCGACATGCCCGACCGCGACAGCCAGCGCGACAGCTTCAGCCTCGCCAACATCGTCCCGCAAGACGGCGAGAACAACCGCAACCTGTGGGCCGGCATCGAGGGCGCCGTGCGCAAGATGGCGAAGAAGGAGGGCGACCTGTACGTGGTGACAGGGCCGGCCTTCCTCGGCGCGGACCTGCGCAAGATCGGCAACGTCCTCGTGCCGACCCATTTGTACAAGCTCGTGTACAGCCCACGCCAGCGCGCCGGCGCCGCGTGGTTCGTCGAGAACGCGCCGGACGCGAAGGCGAACGTGATCCCGATCCCGGAACTCGAACGCATCATCGGCATCAACCTCCTGCCCGCACTCTCGGACGAAGAGAAGGAGCGCGTGCTGGCGCTGCCGGAGGTCCGCGTCAAGCCGTCCCGCAACCGCAAATAGGAATCTTATGACCAAGTTCGCACCGTACGAGAACGAGGCCGACGTCGTCGACATCGGCAACCTGACGCTGGAGAACCGGCTCGACCGGATCACGATCTCCGGCGACGTCGACCTCACGGCCGACAAGGACGGCCTCGCGAAGGCGCGCCTGTTGCACGAGCTGGCGGGCCGGATCGTCGCCGGCCTGGAAGCGCGGGACTTGCCGGACCGGCTGCCGCCGCCCGATGTGAAGACGGTCGACAACCCGTTCGGCTGACAGCCGCACATACCGCGTACCGGTCGGTGCGCGTGCTCACGAAACTCATCGACAAAACGGGCCGCGCGGCCCGTTTTTCATGCGTCCCGCACGTATGCGTTGTAGCCGGTCAATGGTGCGCGCAACGCGGCCGCTTTGGAGTAGTCTCGACAGGGAACCGGCGTGAGGAGCTCCACGCGGAAAACGTCGTGCTCGGTGGCGAGCAGGTCGGCGTGGCGCGCTTCGCAAGGGCCGGTGATTTCACCACGATGACAGCGGAGGAACATCATGCGACACACCCTGGTAGCAGTTTTCGACAACCGAAGCGACGCCCAGAGCGCGCTCGACGAATTGCTGGCGTCGGGCTTCTCGCGCACCGATGCGAGCCTCTCCAGCGCCGATCCCACCGGCCAGTCGAACAGCGTCAGCGGCAACGACGAGTTGCTGCAAGGCGAACGCGAGGAAGGCATCGGCGCCTCGATCAAGCATTTCTTCACGGGCCTGTTCGGATCGGACACGAACGAACACGCGATGAAGTATTCGTACGCCGTCACGCGCGGCCACCACGTCCTGACCCTGACGACGGAATCCGAGCCGGAAGTCGAGCGCGCCGCCGACATCATCGAGCGCTTCGGCCCCGTCGACATCGATGAACGCCACGACGAGTGGGCGCGCGAGACGGGCAGCGCGGGTGTCCCGGGTGCGCGCGCAGGTGTGGGCACGTCGGCGTCCGGGCTGCAGCAATCGGGCAGCATGTCGGCGCAGTCCGGCAGCGCCGGGTCGGGCTCGGGATCGTCCGGCTCGTACCAGGGCACGCCGCCGGGCACCGAACCGGGCTCGCTGCAATTCACGGGCCAGGACGACCGCAACTTCTTCGCCACGCAGAACCTCAACGATCCGGTCCCCAAGGGCCAGACGTACGAGGAGCCGCTGGGCGCGTCCGAACAGTCGGGCGGATCGATGGACAGCGCCACCGGCGGCAACACGCTGAGCGGCACCCAGAGCTCGGCGCAGAACCCGGCCACGAGCTCGTCGCTGCAATCGGCGCAAAGCGGCTCGCTCAACCAGAGCGGCTCCACCCTGCAGGGCACGGCGTCGATCCCCGGCTCGGACGACACGTCGCTGGGCGGTACGGCGCGGATGGGCAGCTCCATGCAGCGCGACACGAGCGGAGGCGGGTCGGTCGCGCGCGGCAACGTGCGCGTGTTCTCGCATGACGGGGGCATGAGCGACACCTACGACGACTATTACCGCAACGACTGGAACCAGAATTATTCCAGCCTGGGCGGCAGCTACGACGAGTACGCGCCGGCCTACCGCTTCGGCAACGAGATGCGCCGCAACGAGAAATACCGCGACCGCGACTGGAGCGACATCGAGCAGTCGCTGCGCAGCGACTGGGAGACGCGCAATCCGGGCGCGTCGACCTGGGACAAGTTCAAGGCCGCCGTGCGCCGCGGCTGGGACAAGATCACGCCGGACTTCGATGACGACAGCCACTACCGCAGCCACTGGAACGACAACTATTCCAGCCTCGGCGGCGGCTACGACGACTACGAGCCGGCTTACCGCTACGGCACCGAGATGCGCTCGAGCGCCAGGTACCGCGACCGCTCGTGGGACGAGGTGGAGTCCGACCTGCGCAGCGACTGGGAATCGCGCCACCCGGGCGAGTCGACGTGGGAGAAATTCAAGGCCGCCGTGCGCCGCGGCTGGGACAAGATCACCCCGGACATCGATAACGACAGCTATTACCGCAGCCACTGGAACGCGCGGTATTCGAACGCGGACGACAGCTACGACGACTACCTGCCGGCCTACCGCTACGGCAACGAGGCGCGGCGCCTGCAGAAATACCGCAGCCGCCATTGGGACGACGTCGAATCCGACCTGAAGTCCGACTGGGAATCGCGCTACACGACCGGCCCGTCGACGTGGGAAAAGTTCAAGGACGCCGTGCGCCATGGCTGGGACAAGATCACCCCGGACATGGACGACGACTCGACCTATTACCACACGCACTACGAGTCGACCTACGCGGCCAGCGGGACCGACTACAACGACGTCGCGCCGGCCTACCGCTACGGCAACGAGATGCGCAGCAGCGACACCTATCGCGACCGCGACTGGGACGACGCCGAGCACGACCTCAGGAAGGATTGGCACAGCAAGTACGGCAAGGACGCCGAACCGTCCGCGTGGGAGCGCATCAAGGCGGCGGTCCGCCACGGCTGGGAACGGATGACGGGCGAGACGACGTCCACGGACGACGACAGCTATTACCGCACGCACTGGACGAACACGTACAAGACGAGCGGCACGAGCTACGACGACATGGCGCCGGCGTACCGCTACGGCACCGAGATGCGCAACGACGTCCGCTATCGCAACCGCGACTGGTCGGACGTCGAGAACGACCTGCGGGCCGACTGGGATACGCGCTATGGCAAGGATGGCGCGTCAACCTGGGAAAAGATGAAGGCCGCGGTGCGGCATGGGTGGGACCACGGCACGATCGGCTGATCAGGCCAGCTCGGAAATCGGCAGGCTGATCCGGTTCCTGCCCATATGCTTGGCCCGGTACAGTGCCGCGTCGGCAATGGCGACCAGTTCGCTGGCGCTGTTGTCGGCCGACGCGATCGCGGTGGCCGCGCCGATCGACACCGTCACATGCTGGTCCGGCGCCAGGCGGTTGGGGACTTGCAGTTGTTCGACACGGGTGCGGATGCGTTCGGCCACGCTCGCCGCGCCTTTCAACGACTGGTTCGGCAGGATCACGGCGAACTCCTCGCCGCCATAGCGCGCCACGAGGTCGTTGGCGCGCATCTCGCTGGCCACGGCCGTGGCGATGCGCTTCAGGCATTCGTCGCCGCCCAGGTGACCGTTCGCATCGTTATAGGCCTTGAAGTTGTCCACGTCCACCATCAGCAGCGACAGCGGCTGGCGCTGGCGCAGCGCGCGCGCCCATTCGGCGTGCAGCGTGTCGTCGAAGCAGCGCCGGTTGGCGAGGCCGGTCAGCCCGTCGCGCGTGGCCAGTTGTTCGAGTGCGATCTGGGCCAGCTTTTCGTCCGTCATGTCGCGCAGCGTCTCCACGACGGCGGCCAGCCGGCCGCGTTCGTCGTAGATGGGGCTCGCGTCCGCCGCCAGGTAGCGGCGGCGGCCCATGCGCGGCATGTCGCACCAGCTCTCGGCCGACAGGTGCGGATCGTCCGGCAGGCCGATGCGGGGCTGGATCCGGTGCACGTCGCCGGCGCGTTCTTCGAGAAGGAGGTCGGCGAGGGTGGGGCGGCGCTCCTCGAAAAAGCTGCGCCAGTGGTCGCGCGTGCCGATGATGTCGCGCGCGGGCACGCCCGTCAGCCGCTCGCAGGCACGGTTCCACAACATCACGCGGGATGTCGTGTCGAGGACGAAAATGGGAATGGCCAGCGTCTCCATCAGCTGGTGGGCGAAAGCGCGATCGGCCGGCGCGCCCGAGGAATCCATGAGCCGCTGTATTGTTGTTGTGCTTGTCATGTATCGTCCTTCGGTTCTAATGAGCAATTACTTGCTGACGAGAACCGATTGTGCGCCACAGACAATGCTACCCCCTTGATCTTTAGCAAGGGAGGTTGGAGGCCGTCATCCAGGCTCGTCCGCGTGGGCGACGATCGCATGGGCGACCCGGTCGACGCGGGTACACAATAAATCGATGCGCGATGCGAGGAGCGGATCTTCCAGGGCATACTGGCGGCGTACCTGCAACAGCTCCGTCTGGATGGCGACCAGTTGCGCGAGCGGGTCGAGGTTCCCGCGACGGCCTTCGGCGCCGCCCGTCAGGCGTCCCAGCAGCATGTCGGACTCGGCCAGCGCCTGGTCGGCCTGACTGCGGGCCTTCTGCTCGCGGCACAGGGCGGCTTCCAGGCGCGCGATCCGGTCCTCGCTGCGCACGCGCCGGAACAACAGCGCGAACAGCACCGTCATCATGGCAAGCACGAAGACGCCCAGTTGCAGTCGCTCCGGCACCGCGAGCATGCGGGCATGTTCCGACACGCCGAACCAGAGGGCAAGCAACAGCAGGGCGCCGAGGGTGGCACGCAGCGATTGAAGCAGCAGGGTTTTGATCACGATCCCTCCGGCGAGGACTAGGACGACTCGATTAGGAACTTTCCGTATCCAAAGGTACGACTTTCCGAACGGCACGTTTTTGCTTGCCATCAATTAAATGGGCCTCTTCTGCCACCTGGCCCGGGCGCGGTATAATGGAAGGTTGACGCGCGCCTTACCGGACTTTCACAGTGACTTACAGCATCAAAGAGATCTTCTATACCCTGCAGGGCGAGGGCGCCCATGCGGGCCGCCCGGCCGTGTTCTGCCGCTTTTCCGGCTGTAACCTGTGGACGGGCCGCGAAGCGGACCGGTCCACGGCCGTGTGCCAGTTCTGCGACACGGATTTCGTCGGCACCGACGGCGAACGCGGCGGCAAATTCAAGGACGCCGCCAGCCTCGCCGCGGAAATCGCCAGCCTGTGGCCGGAGACTTATCCCGCCAGCAAGTACGTTGTCTTCACGGGCGGCGAACCGCTGCTGCAGCTGGATGCGGCGCTGATCGACGCGATGCACGCCGTCGGCTTCACCATCGCCATCGAAACGAACGGAACCTTGCCCGTGCCGCCCGGCGTGGACTGGATCTGCGTGAGCCCGAAGATGGGCTCGACCCTCGTGGTCGAAAAAGGCAACGAGATCAAGGTCGTCATCCCGCAGACGGGCCAGGACCTGGCCGCGTACGAACACCTGGATTTCGACAACTTCTTCGTACAGCCGATGGACGGTCCGCTGGCCCAGTTCAACACGCAACTGGCCATCGACACGTGCCGCCGCAACCCGAAGTGGAAGCTCAGCCTCCAGACCCATAAACTCCTGAACATCCCCTGACATGCTGACCATTACCCGCAAGCTGGAATTCGACGCCGGCCACCGCATCCCCGACCACAAGAGCCAGTGCCGCAACCTGCACGGCCACCGCTACACCCTGGAAATCACGCTGACGGGCGCCGTCATCGACGTCGAAGGCAATTCCGACAACGGCATGATCATGGATTTCTCGGACATCAAGGCGCTCGCCAAGGAGCACCTCGTCGACGTCTGGGACCATGCCTTCCTCGTCTACGAGAAGGACGAGGCCGTGCGCGGCTTCCTCGCCAGCCTGCCGAACCACAAGACCGTCGTGATCGACCGCATCCCGACCGTGGAAAACCTCGCGCAGGTGGCGTGGAACATCCTCAAGGCGGCCTACAACGACCGCTACGGCACCGGCCTGCGCCTGCAGAAGCTCGTGCTGCACGAAACGCCGAACTGCTGGGCCGAAATCACGGATGTCTGACGCGGACGCCACCTACATGGGCCTGGCCCTGCAGGAAGCCCGCAAGGCCTGGGCCGCGGGCGAAGTGCCCGTGGGCGCCGTCGTCGTGCGCGACGGCGAGGTCATCGCCACCGGCTTCAACCAGCCGATCGGGCGCCACGACCCGACCGCCCACGCGGAAATCGTCGCCCTGCGCGCGGCCGCGGAAAAGCTGGGCAACTACCGGCTGCCGGGCTGCGAGCTGTACGTGACGCTGGAGCCGTGCGCGATGTGCTCGGGCGCGATGATGCATGCGCGCCTGGCGCGGGTCGTGTACGCCGCGCCGGACCCGAAGACGGGCGTGTGCGGGTCCATCCTCGACCTGTTCGCGCTGGAGCAGCTGAATCACCACACGGACGTGGTCGGCGGCGTGCTGGCGGACGAAGCGAGCGCCATGCTGAAGGGATTCTTCGCCGAACGGCGCGCCGCACGTCGCTGACGCCACCGCTTTGCCGAAAATGGTATGCTGGTTCCAGACTGTCGCTGCTTTCCGGTAGCGACGGATTCTCATGGACCCATCGATCAATGCGGCATCGCCATGCCTAGTCTGAACGCCAACGGGATCCGCATCGCCTTCGACACGGCGGGCGATCCGAAATCCGTACCCCTGCTGCTGATTTCGGGCCTCGGCCTGCAACTGACGGCCTGGCCGGACGAATTCGTCGAAGGCCTCGTCGAGCTGGGCTTTTACGTGATCCGTTTCGACAATCGCGACAGCGGCCTGTCCACCAAGTTCGAACACGCCGGCACGCCCAGCCTCACCTTGGCCTGGCTGAAATCGCTGCTGCGCATCCCGCTCAAACCGCCTTATCGCCTCGAAGACATGGCGGACGATGCGATCGGCGTGCTGTCCGCGCTGGGCGTCGCGCGCGCCCACGTCGTCGGCATGTCGATGGGGGGCATGGTCGGGCAACTGATGGCGGCCAAGTTTCCTTCGCGCGTGCTGAGCCTGACGTCGATCATGTCCAGCAGCGGCCGCCGCGGCCTGCCGGGCCCGACGCAAGCGGCCCGCCGCGCACTGCTGCGCCGTCCGCGCGGCGCCGCGGACATCGACACGGCCATCGACTACAACGTGCAGCTGCTGCGGGCCATCGGCAGCCCCGCCTACCCGACGCCGGAAAAACACCTGCGCCGCCGCGTGGCCCGCGCGCTGCGCCGTAACTGCTGCCCGGGCGGGGTCGTGCGCCAGATGCTCGCCGTGACCGCCTGCGGCGACCGCACCCCGCAGCTGCAGACGATCGTCGCGCCGACGCTCGTGATCCACGGCGCGGCCGATCCGCTCGTGCCGCTCGCGTGCGGGGTCGACACCGCGCAGGCGATTCCCGGTGCCCGCCTCGAAGTCATCGAGGGCATGGGCCACGACCTGCCGGCCCAGCTGCTGGAGCGGCTCCTCGCCTTGATCGACGCCCATGCGCACGGTAAGATGGCGCCCGACTCGACACCCAGGCTCTTCGTCAAACAGTGACCATTCAAAAGTTGGGCATCGCCTTGATTGCCCCGGGCGGCTACGCGCCCGATCCGGAAACCATCCCGCGCGGCATTGCCCGCCTCGAAGCCCAGGGCATCCTGGTCCACAACTACTACAAGCACGAGGAACGCCACCAGCGGTTCTCCGCCACGGACGCGGAACGCCTTGCCCAGCTGGAAGCGGCAGCGGCCGACCCGGACGTGCAGATCGTGATGGCCATCCGCGGCGCGTACGGCATGACCCGGCTGCTGCCGGACATCGACTTCGAACGCATGGCGGCCAGCGGCAAGATCTTCGTCGGTTATTCCGACGTCACGGCCTTCCACATGGGCCTGTACGCGAAGACGGGCGCGCTCAGCTATGCCGGCCCCATGTTCACGGCCGACTTCGGCGCCGCCGAGCCCGACGAGTTCACGCTGGACGACTTCTGGCGCTGCCTGGCCGGCCCCACGCACACGATCTCCGGCCACGGGGCCGCGAACCCCCGTATCGACGTGGCGGGCACCGTGTGGGGCGGCAATCTGGCGATGATCATGTCGCTCATGGGCACGCCCTGGTTCCCGCAGATCGACGGTGGCATCCTGTTCCTGGAAGACATCGCCGAACACCCGTTCCGCGTGGAGCGCATGCTGTTGCAGCTGATGCATGCGGGCGTGCTGGAAAAACAGCGCGCGATCGTGCTCGGCGACTTTTCCGGCTACCGGCTCGGACCGAACGACAATGGCTACAACTTCGACGAAATGCTGGCCTATGTCCGGGCAACGGTACCCGTACCCGTGCTGACGGGACTGGAGTTTGGCCACATCGCGCGCCACGTGACGATTCCGTTCGGGGCGCAGGGGCGCCTGCAGTGGGATGGCGAGGGCTGGACGCTCACCATGTCGGGATACCCGACACTCAAGACCGCCTGACGCAACATACCCCCCACAGTGGTAAAATGTGCGGTTAATCGAATCCCCACGCGAAGGTTTCCCAGTGCTCAGTACAGCCAACATCACGATGCAGTTCGGCGCCAAGCCGCTGTTCGAAAATATTTCCGTCAAGTTCGGCGACGGCAACCGTTACGGCCTCATCGGCGCGAACGGCTGCGGCAAGTCGACCTTCATGAAGATCCTCGGCGGCGACCTCGAGCCGTCCGCCGGCAACGTCAGCCTCGACCCGCACGAGCGCCTCGGTAAGCTCCGCCAGGACCAGTTCGCCTACGAAGACGTGCGCGTGCTGGACGTCGTCATGATGGGCCACACGGAACTGTGGAACGCGATCCAGGAACGCGACGCCATCTACGCGAATCCGGAAGCGACGGACGAGGACTACATGAAAGCGGCCGAGCTCGAAGGCAAGGTCGCGGAATACGACGGCTACTCGGCCGAAGCGCGCGCCGGCGAACTGCTGCTGGGCCTGGGCATCGGCACCGACCTGCACCAGGGCCCGATGAGCTCGGTGGCGCCGGGCTGGAAGCTGCGCGTGCTGCTGGCGCAGGCCCTGTTCTCGGATCCGGACATCCTGCTGCTCGACGAACCGACCAACAACCTGGACATCCACACGATCAGCTGGTTGGCCGATATGTTGAACCAGCGGAACTCGACGATGATCATCATCTCGCACGACCGCCACTTCCTGAACTCGGTCTGCACGCACGTCGCCGACATGGACTACGGCACGCTGAAGGTCTATCCGGGTAACTACGACGACTACATGGAAGCGTCGACGCAGGCGCGCAACCAGCAGCTGGCCAACAACGCGAAGGCGAAAGAGAAGGTCGCCGAGCTGCAGGACTTCGTGCGCCGCTTCTCCGCGAACAAGTCGAAGGCCCGCCAGGCGACGTCCCGCCTCAAGCAGATCGACAAAATCAAGATCGAGGAATTCAAGCCGTCCTCGCGCGCCTACCCATTCGTGCGCTTCGAAGGCGAGAAGAAGCTGCACCGCCTGGCCGTCGAGACGGAAGGGCTGTCGAAAGCCTACGACCGCCAGCTGTTCAAGAATTTCTCGATCATGGTCGAGGCCGGCGAGCGCATCGCCATCATCGGTGCCAACGGTGCCGGTAAGACCACGTTGCTGCGTTGCATCGGCAGCGGCCCCATCACGGGTCTCGATGCGGACACCGGGCGCGTGAAGTGGGCCGAGAATGCGAACCCCGGCTATATGCCGCAGGACCCGACCGAAGAATTCGCGACCGACCTGAACCTGACCGACTGGATGGGCCAGTGGACGAAAGAGGGCGACGACGACCAGGCCGTCCGCTCGATCCTGGGCCGCCTGCTGTTCGGCGGCGACGAGGTCAAGAAGTCCGTGCGCGTGCTGTCCGGTGGCGAGAAGGGCCGCATGATGTACGGCAAGCTGATGCTGGGCCGTCACAACGTGCTGCTGCTCGACGAGCCGACGAACCACATGGACATGGAATCGATCGAGTCGCTGAACATCGCGCTGGATAAATACGCAGGCACCCTCATCTTCGTGTCGCACGACCGCGAATTCGTGTCGTCGCTGGCGACCCGCATCCTCGAGATCAAGGAAGACCGCATCATCGACTTCCAGGGCAATTACGAGGATTACCTGAAGAGCCAGGGTCTCGATTAATTTTTCGTGACGCGAGCACAATATGAATACCATTGCCCCCGTTAAAGTCTTTGAATACGACCGGCCCGTCGGCGGCGTCTGCTCGACCGCCGAGGCCTGGGCCCGCACCCCGTCGCCGCTGGAAGTCGAACAAAAGACCGCGCTGAAGGACCGCATCCGCCGCCTGCTGAAGGAGCGTGAGGCTGTCCTCGTCGCCCACTACTACGTCGATGCCGACCTGCAGGATCTCGCCGAGGAAACGGGCGGGTGCGTGTCGGACTCGCTGGAAATGGCGCGCTTCGGCCGCGATCACCCCGCGAAGACGCTCGTCGTGGCCGGCGTGCGCTTCATGGGCGAGACGGCGAAGATCCTGAGCCCGGAAAAGACGATCCTGATGCCGGACCTGGACGCGACCTGCTCGCTGGACCTGGGCTGCCCGGCCGATGAATTCGCCGCCTTCTGCGACCAGCATCCGGACCGCACGGTCGTCGTCTACGCCAACACGTCCGCCGCCGTGAAGGCGCGCGCGGACTGGATGGTGACGTCGTCGATCGGCCTGGACATCGTCAAATACCTGCACGACCAGGGCAAGAAGATCCTGTGGGCGCCGGACCGCCACCTGGGTTCGTACATCCAGAAACAGACGGGCGCCGACATGCTGCTGTGGCAGGGCTCCTGCCTCGTGCACGACGAATTCAAGGGCATCGAACTGGACCTGCTGCGCGCCGAGTACCCGCACGCGAAAGTCCTCGTGCATCCGGAATCGCCGGCCAACGTCGTCGCCCAGGCGGACGTCGTCGGCTCGACGACCCAGCTGATCAACGCGGCGCAGACGATGGATGCGACGCATTTCATCGTCGCCACCGACAACGGCATCCTGCACAAGATGCGCATGGCCGCGCCGGGCAAGATCCTGATCGAAGCCCCGACGGCCGGCAACAGCGCCACCTGCAAGAGCTGCGCGCACTGCCCGTGGATGGCGATGAACGGCCTGCAGAACCTGGCCGACGTGCTGGAAGCCACGGACGGCAAGAACGAGATCTTCGTCGATCCGGACATCGGCAAGCAGGCCAAGCGCGCGATCGACCGCATGCTCGACTTCGCCGCCGCCAAGAAGGCGAAGGCACTGCCGACCGGCTCGCTGGAGCAGGAAGCCAACCTCTTCAAAGGAATCGGTCCCGCATGAGCAACCTCCGCAATCCCTACGCTGAAGAGGGCAACTTCGACGAGAAACTGCAGGCCGCTTTCGAACAGAACCTGCTGGCCGCGCTGCTGGAAGACGTCGGCAGCGGCGACCTGACGGGCAAGCTGGTGCCGGAAGCACCTCGCGCGAAGGCGCGCGTGATCGTGCGCGAGCAGGCCGTCCTGTGCGGCGCGCCGTGGTTCGAAGGCGTCATGCTCGCCGTCGACCAGGACATCGAGATCGACTGGAACTATGCCGAGGGCGACGTGATGGCGGCCGACAGCGTCGTCTGCACGATCGAAGGGTCGCCGCGCTCGCTGCTGACGGCGGAGCGTTCGGCGCTGAACTTCCTGCAACTGCTGTCGGGCGTCGCGACGGCCACGCGCACCTACGTGGATGTCATCGCCGGCACGAAGGCGAAGATCCTCGATACGCGCAAGACGCTGCCGGGCCTGCGCCAGGCGCAGAAATACGCCGTGCGCGTGGGCGGCGGCGCCAACCAGCGCATGGCGCTGTACGACGGCATCCTGATCAAGGAAAACCACATCGCGGCCGCGGGCGGCATCACGCCGGCGTTGCAGGCGGCGACCGCGCTGAACGCGGGCGTGTCGATCCAGATCGAGGTCGAATCGATCGCCGAACTGGAAGAGGCGCTCGGCGCGGGCGCCACGTCCGTCCTGCTCGACAACTTCGACCTGGACATGATGCGTGAAGCCGTGCGCATCAACGAAGGGCGCGCCTTGCTGGAAGCGTCGGGCGGCATCAACATGCAGACCGTGCGGGCGATCGCCGAGACCGGTGTCGACCGGATTTCGATCGGCAGCCTCACGAAGGATGTGAAGGCCACCGATTATTCGCTGCGTATCGTCGGCTGATTACGTCCCACTTTCGCTGGCCCGGGCCAACGCCTCGGCCTGCGGATTCCGCCGGTACACGGATTCTCCTACCCGCGCCGCGATCCCGTCGATCGCGGCCAGCACCTTGTCCGGATGCGCATAATGCGTCATGTGCCCGACACCGGGCTGCAACTGCAGCTCGCTGTCCGGCAGGCGCTCGTCCAGCCGCTCCGAGTTGTGGCCGAAATCGACGATCTTGTCCTTGGTCCCGGCCATGACCACGACCGGCACCTTCAGCTCGGGATAATGCTTGGCCAGCGCCACGGCCGCCGGAACCATCAACGCGGTCTCCGCCGCGCTGGCGCGCAGCTGGCTCGGGCGCAGCAGCATCCACACGGGCAGGTCGCGGAAACGGGCGTCGACCGGTTGCGGCGCGAACACCCGCTTCGTCAGCGGACGCCACAGCATGCGCGTAATGAGCGGCGACACGGTGTAGCGCATCAGGTCGCCCAGGAGCGGAATCGCGGGACCTGACAGCAGCGGCACGTCGGCCCGCAAGCTCGGGTAGTAATAGCCCGACAGCAGGACCAGGCCGCGCACGAAGTCCGGCACCTCGAGCGCCATCGACAGCGCGACGAGCGTGCCCCACGAGTGACCCAGCACGATGGCCGAATCGACGCCGATTTCCTGCAGCGCGTGATGAAGCAGCCGGGCCTGGGCCTGCGGCGTCCACACCTTGGTGCGCGGCCGCTCGCTGTAGCCGAAGCCGGGGCGGTCGAATGCGATCACCCGATAATGCTCGGCCGCCTTGTCCATCAGGCCGCTGGTCTGGAAATCGCTGGCGAGCACGCCATTCCCGTGCAGCAGGACCAGCACCGGGCCATTGCCCCGTTCGACATAATGGAGGCGCACGCCGTCGACCTTGACGAAGCGGCCCTGCGGCGGATTCTCCGCCTCCGCCTGCTTCGTTTTCGAACGCACATAGAAATAGGAGGCCGCGAGGCCGAGGCCGGCCGCCAGGGCGCCGACCTGCCAGGGTTTCACATCGGTGCTGCGCAAAGTTTTCGTCACAGTATTCCCCCGTCGAGTGGTATGGATGGCGTATTGTCTCGCTCCGTCTGCTCCGAACCTGTCATGAGCATGTCCAGCGCGAGCGGGAGCACCCGCTCGGCCGATTCTTCGATCTTGATGTCGAGGAGGTCGTCGGCCCGCGTGCGGCCGAGGTTGATGGCGGCGATCGGCTTGCCGGCGGCCTGCGCCATGCGACAGAAGCGAAAGCCCGAATACACCATCAACGAAGAGCCGACGACGAGCAGCGCGTCCGCCCGCTCCATCTGTTCCAGCGCGATGGCCGTGCGTGCCGGCGGGACGTTATCCCCAAAGAAGACCACGTTCGGCATCAAGGCGCCGCCGCAGCACGTGCAATACGGCAGCCGGAAGCTGGCCAGCTCCGTCGGTTCCACGGACGCGTCGCCGTCCGGCAGCGGCGTCGCGTTCGCGCCCGCCATGTGCCGGTTGAAATCTTCCAACTGCCCCTGCACGAAGGCGCGCGGGAAGAGCGCCGAGCATTCGAGGCACACGACCGTATGGATATTGCCATGCAATTCCAGCACGCCGTGGCTGCCGGCCTGGCCGTGCAGGCCGTCCACGTTCTGCGTCAGGACGGAACCGATCCTGCCGATGCGCTCCAGTCCGGCGATCGCCACGTGGCCGCGGTTCGGGCGCGCCTGCGCGAGCACGGGCCAGCCGATCATGCTCCGCGCCCAATAGCGCCGCTGCACGGCCTCGGATTTGCGGAAATCGGGGCCGTGGATCGGGGGTTTGCCGCGCCGGGTGCCGTCGCGGTCGCGGTAATCGGGAATGCCGGATGCCGTCGACAGCCCCGCGCCCGTCAGTACGAGCGCGCGCGGGTGGCGGTCGAGGAATGCGGCGATCCGCGCCGCGTGGTCGTGGACGGTGAATGCTTCTGCCATCGATGTGTGCTCCTTCCGCTGGGATCGTAACATCCCTGATGCTCGCACAGAAACACGTTACTGGCGCTTCAACGTTTGGCGGAGACGACGATCCCGCCCACGATCAGCAGGAATGCGAGCACGTGGTAAGCATGGGGCAGTTCGCCCAGGAAGGCGGACGACAGCAACGCCGTGAACAGCGGCGTCAGGTTGACGAAGAACGCGCCGATGCCTGGGCCCGCACGGCGGATGCCGGCGCCCCACATGGCGAACGCGAGCACGGCCGGGCACACGGCCACGAACAGCAGCGCCGCGACGACGGGCCAGCTCCACGCGATGGCCGGCGCGCCCAGCGACCACTCGACACCGGCGAAGCCGGCCGACCACACGAGGCCGAACGCCACCTGCGCGCCGAGGAATGCGGCCCAGTCGGCGCGCAATGCAGGCTCGTCCTGCGGCTGCAGCAGCATCCAGCTGTAGAACGACCACGCGATCGTCGCGAGGATCATGTAGAGGTCGCCCGCGACGAGGCGCAGCGCGAGCAGCTGGTCGACGTCCCCGCGGCACAGCACGACGAGCACCCCGACGATCGACAGCAATGCCCCGATCACCTGGCGCGTGCGCACCGCGACGCCGTAGAAGAGCCTCCCGACGAGCATCATCCACACGGGCATGCCCGACGCGACGAGGGTCACATTGATGGGCGTCGAACTCTGCAGCGCCAGGTATTGCAGCGAGTTGTACATGCCGATGCCCAGCAACCCCAGCAGGGCATAACGGCGCCAGCGGGTGCGGATCGCATCGAGCACGCCGGCCTGGCGCAAGGTCGCCCAGCCGAGCGGCAGCAGCACGGCCAGCGCGATCGTCCAGCGCAGCAGGTTCAGCGTCATCGGCGGCACGGCCGCGCGCACGAGCCGTCCCACGATGGCATTGCCCGCCCACAGCAGGGGCGGGACGGTCAACAGCAGGACGGTCGACGGGGTGAGCTTCTGGTTCATCAACCCAGGTTAGCGGCGGCGCGGCGTGAGAACGCTGGGCAGTGCCTTGGGCAGCGTATCCGGATAGTCGCGCGAGAAATGCAGGCCGCGGCTTTCATGGCGCG
>CBIHOW010000054.1:0-38514 GCA_966211695.1 uncultured Massilia sp.
CGTTGCACCATTCTGGTCAAGATAAATAATTATTTTTTCAAGCGATATCGTCGGGCAGCCACGCCGAGGCACCGGGGCGGGATTCCAGCCGCGCCATCCAGGCGGCGACGGCGGGATAATCCGGCCGCTCGTCCATCGGCGTCTTGCGCCAGCGGTGCGTGGACAGGCCGAGCACGATGTCGGCCAGCGAGAACGCCCCGCCCGCCACGTAGTCGCCGGCCGTCTCCAGATGCCGCTCGAGCAGGCCCATGTGGCGATTCCAGCCGGCGATACCGGCGGCGATCTGGACCGGATCCTGGTGCGCGGGGCTACCCCGCACCAGGCCCATGAACGCGTAGCGCCACGCATTGTTCAATTCCGTCGCCTGCCAGTCCATCCATTGCTCGACCTTCGCACGGGCGAGGGCATCGGCCGGGAGCAGGCGCCCTTCGCCGTAGCGCGTGGCGAGGTAGCGGCAGATCGTGTTCGACTCCCACAGCACGGCGTCGCCGTCGACCAGCACCGGCACCATCGCGTTCGGATTCAGTGCCAGGAACGCCGGTTCCTGCGTCGAGCGGAAGCCGCTCCCCCAGTCTTCCCGTTCGAACGCGATGCCGAGTTCGCTGGCGGCCCACAAGACCTTGCGGACATTGATCGAGCTTGCCTTGCCGAGGATGCGCATCATTTCTTTGTCTCCATGATCATGTGAACTGAGACATTCTAAAGTCAAAATAACAACCTTGCTTGAGAGCACCCCGGGAAACTACGTACGCGCCGCGCTGCCTGTTTCGGGTGCGGTCAGCCGTAAATTTTGCTAGCATTCGAAAGTTTTCCGAAAAGCCACAGGCAACGTACCGGTGGCGCCCACCACTTATCGCATGGCCACTGATAAAGAACTCAACGACTTCCTCGAGAGTGTCGAGCGGCGCGCCTTCAAGCAGGCGGCGTACGCGGTCCGCAAGGACGAGGCAGCGCTCGACATCGTTCAGGACGCCATGATCAAGCTCGCGGAGAAATACGGCGACAAGCCCCTGGCCGAATTGCCGATGCTTTTCCAGCGCATCCTGCAGAACACCATCCTCGATTACTTCCGCCGCGAGAAGGTCCGGAACACCTGGGTCAGCCTCTTCGGAGGCCTCGGCCGCCGGGACGAAGACGACGAGGATTTTGATATACTTGCATCTTATGAGGCCGAGGAAGGAACGTCCGCCGCGGAGTCGAGCGCGGATCAGGTCGAACGGGCGGAAACCCTGCGCCTGATCGAGGATGAGATACAAAAACTCCCGGCGCGTCAACGGGAAGCGTTCCTCATGCGTTACTGGCAGGACATGGATGTGGCCGAGACGGCCGAAGCGATGGGATGCTCCGAGGGCAGTGTAAAAACGCATTGCTCTCGCGCTACGCATGCCCTGCAGAAAGCCCTGGAGGCCAAGGGAATTAAACTATGAACACCGACGACATCAACCTGGCGTACAAGATCCGCCATGCCCTGAACGAGAACCTCGACAACCTGCCGGCCTCGACCACCGACCGCCTGGCCGCCGCCCGCGCGGCTGCGCTCGCACGAAAAAGAGCGCATGCCACCGATGCGCCCGTCCGCGCCAAGCAACAGCGTGCGTCGTTCGACCTGGGCTCGCTGTTCTCGATGCAATGGATGGCGCGCGCCGCCGTCGTCGCGCCGCTGCTGCTGATGGCGGCCGGCATGGTCGGCGTGTACCAGTACGAACGCGAGCAGCGTGCCGCCGAGCTGGCCGAGCTGGATGCGGCCGTGCTGTCCGACGACCTGCCCCTGACCGCCTACACCGACCACGGCTTCAACGCTTACCTGGCGCAACAGCAGCAAGCACAGCAACAGCCGCAGCGAGCCCAGTAAAGGATGACGGCTAACAAGCTCAAGGTTGCCGGCGCCGCCGCCGCCGTCGTGCTCGTTGGCGCGGCCGCACTGACCCTGCATCAGCAAGGCGGCTTTCTACCCGTCGCATCGGGCCCGGCCACGCGCGACGCGGCCGACGCCGCTCCCGTCCAGCCCACCAAACCCGCCACCGGCAGCCACAAAGGTGGCGACAAGCCCCTGTGGCGCAGCCTGACGCCGGCCCAGCAGGTAGCCCTGCAGCCGCTGCAGGGCGAATGGGACCAGATGGATGGCGTCCGCAAGCAGAAATGGCTGCAGCTCGCGAACCGCTTCGCCACGCTGAAACCGGAAGAGCAGCAACGGGTACACGAACGCATGCGCGCCTGGGTCAAGCTAACCCCCGAGCAGCGCGAACTGGCGCGCGAAACCTATACGCGCACCCGCAAGATCGCCCCCGAGCAAAAGAACGCGACGTGGGAAAGCTACCTGCAACTGCCGGAAGACCAGAAGAAGAAACTGGCCGCCTCGGCCACGGCCCGCAAGACGCCGCGCGTCGTGCCGTCCCAGGCCAACGGCAAGGTCGTCGCACCGCTGGGCCAGGGCGCCACGTCGTGCCCGGCCGGCATGATCAAGAACACCGTCTCGGCCGCCCCGCCGTGCGTGACGCCGCCGCCCCCGCCGGCACCCGTCCCGCCCGCGCCCGTGCAGCCGCCCGCCAATCCCCAGCCCGCACCGGAGCCGGAAAAGCAGGTCCCGGCCAACTGGGGCATCACCCCCAACAACGCCTGAGGTTTTCATGCACGACACCCCGAGCATCAAGCGCCGCCTGATCGCGATGGTCTACGAGACCTTCCTGCTGCTGGCGGTGGAGATGCTGGCGGTGGCATTGTTCCTGGTCGTCACGCGCAACAACCACGCGCCCGTGTTCCAGTACGCGATGAAGGTGTGGCTGTTCGTCGTCACCGGCGCCTATTTCACCTGGGGCTGGACCAACAGCGGCCACACGCTGGCCATGAAGACGTGGCGCATGCAGGTCGTCACGAACGGCGGCGCGCGCCTGCCGCTGGCGACGGCCATCGTGCGCTACCTGCTGGCCTGGGGCTGGTTCCTGCCCGCCCTCCTCGCCTGCACGGCGCTGGGCCTGAAGGACAAGGCCCAGATCGGCGCGGCCGTCGCCGTCGGCGTGCTGGCGTGGGGCCTGACGGCCTTCCTCGACCGCGACCGCCAGTTCCTGCACGACCGCCTGGCCGGCACGCGCCTCGTGCTGCTGCCGAAGCCGGTGAAGGCCGGCGCCCCCGCCGAAGCCGCGTAATCACGGCGCGGCCAGCAGCTTGCGGATCGTCGCCTCGGTCTGCGCATAATCCCCTTCGCCGAAGTGCGTGTAGACCACTTCGCCCTTCTTGTCGACGAGGTAGAACGCGGGCCAGAACTGGTTGTTGTACGCGCTCCAGGTGGCATACCGGTTGTCCTGCGCGACCGGGAACGTAATGCCGTTGCGCTGCACGGCCGTCTTGAGGTTGTTCAGGTTGCGCTCGAAGCCGTATTCCGGCGTGTGCACGCCGACGACGACAAGCCCCTGGTCCTTGTATTTCTGGTGCCACGCTTTCACGTACGGCAGCACGTGCTGGCAGTTGATGCAGTCGTAGGTCCAGAAGTCCACGAGCACCACCTTGCCGCGCAGCTGCTGCATGCTGAGCGGCGCGCTATTGAGCCAGTTGTCGATGCCCGCGAATTCCGGTGCGGGGGCGGCGTGCGCACCGGCGGCGACGAAGGCGGCGGCGGCGAGGAGGAAGCGGATTTTCATGGTGAGCTCCTTACAGGGTTGGGAAAATGGATGGGACGTGGGCGGCGATCTGCGTATCGACCTGGAACCAGATCGCGGCCGCGCTGGCCAGCACGAGCACGCCGAATGCGCGCTGCAGGGCGACCGCGTGACGGGCCACGCCGCGCACACGCTGGACGATGGCCTGGCCGCCGTGGATCAGCGCCAGCATCGGCAGCGCGGCACCGAGCGCATACAGGCCGACGAGTTGCACGGCCTTGGCCGGATCGTGGGCCTGCACGACGAGCGCGAGAATCGAGGCAAGAACGGGACCGGCGCACGGCGTCCACACGGCGCCCAGCGACAGGCCCAGTACGAAGGCGCCGCCCTGCTTCGGTACCGCATCGCCCCCGCGCAGCTTCGCCCACAGCGGCCGGACGGTATCGACGAGCAGGTCCCACGGCCGCGACCAGATGCGCAGCAGGCCCGATAATCCCAGCAGCACGATCGCGATGTTGCGCAGGGTCTCCTGCGCCAGCTGCGCGGCGCTCGACACGGCGCCCAGCGCCAGCGCGAACGCGGAGAACGACAGCACGAAGCCGGCCACGATCAGCAGCGGCCGGCGGCGGTTCCGCTGGTCGACGGTCGCGCCGAGCAGGAACGGCAGCACGGGCAGCACGCACGGGGACGCCACCGTGGCCAGGCCGGCCAGCAGGGCGAGCGGGGATTCGATCGGATGGGTCATGGGAGCCTCCTGTGTTTGCGAGACTCCATTGGACGCCCGCGATGTGTGCGCGATGTGTCCGCCACCTACCATTTTTGTCAGGCCATGTGTCCTGTCCTGCCCCCGACACATTCGGACATAATGACGCCGCAGCGCCGCGCTACAGTACGTCCCGCAACCACCGAAGGAGACCTTATGAACGAGACCGATCACGTGCTGGTCGTCGACGACGACCGCGGCATCCGCGAACTGGTCGGCGCCTACCTGGAAAAGCAGGGATTGCGCGTCACGCTGGCCGCCAACGGCCGCGAGATGAGAAACGCGCTGATGCACGCGATGCCCGACCTGATCCTGCTCGACATCATGATGCCCGGCGAGGACGGCCTCACCTTGTGCCGCGAACTGCGTGCGGGGAAGCACCGCGCGGTTCCGATCGTGATGCTGACGGCGCGCGACGACGAGACGGACCGCGTCGTCGGCCTGGAACTGGGCGCCGACGACTACGTGCCGAAGCCGTTCGCCGTGCGCGAACTGCTGGCCCGCATCCGCGCCGTGCTGCGCCGCACGCGCATGCTGCCGCCGAACCTGCAGGTGACGGAAGCGGCGAAACTGCTCGCGTTCGGCGACTGGCGCCTCGACACGGTCGGCCGCCACCTGCTCGACGAGAACGGCGTCGAAATCGCGATGAGCGGCGCCGAATACCGCCTGCTGCGCGTGTTCCTCGACCACCCGCAGCGCGTGCTGTCGCGCGACCAGCTGATGGGCCTCACGCACGGCAACGACGCGGAATTCTTCGACCGCTCGATCGACCTGCTCGTGAGCCGCCTGCGCCAGCGCCTGGGCGACGGCGCGCGCGAACCCCGCTACATCAAGACCCTGCGCAACGAGGGCTATGTGTTCTCGGCGGAGGTGACGATCCTGGAAGGCAGGACGACATGAAAACCTGGTGGCCACGGAGCCTGTACGCGCGCCTCGCATTGATCCTGTTCGCGGGCCTCGCACTGGCGCAGGGCCTGTCCGTCGCGCTGACGTTCACGGAACGCGACCAGGCCACGACGAACCTGATGATGGGGTATGTGGAACGCGAGGTCGCGAGCTCCGTCGCCCTGCTCGACCTGCTGCCCGCGGCCGAGCGCCCGGCATGGCTGCCGCGCCTCGCGCGGCGCAGCTACCGCTTCATCCTCGGCCCGGGCGAAACGGAAGGCGCGATGCCGGACGAGAAGCTGTCCGCGCAGATCGCGCACTCGATCGAACAAGGCATCGGCCGCAGTTATCCGCTGTCCGTGAACGGCCTGGGGAACGAGGGCCGCATGCAGGTGCACCTGCGCCTGACGGACGGCTCCCCGTTGACCATCGACGTGCAGCCGATGCGCGGCGTGCCGCTGTCGCCGTGGCTGCCGACCATGCTGGCCGCGCAGCTGGCGATCCTCGCCGCCTGCTGCTGGCTGGCGGTGCGCCAGGCCGTGCGTCCGCTGCGCGTGCTGGCCGAGGCGGCCGACGCGCTCGGCCCGGACCTGCGTCCCGTCGAACTGCCGGAACGCGGCCCGTCCGAAGTGCTGCGTTCCGCGCGCGCGTTCAACGCCATGCAGAAGCGCATCGCCGCGTACGTCGACGAGCGCGTGCGCATCCTGGCCGCCATCTCGCACGACCTGCAGACGCCGATCACGCGCATGCGCCTGCGCGTGGACATGATGGACGACGACGCCCAGCAGCCCCGCCTGCGCGCCGACCTCGAGGAGCTGCAAGGCCTCGTCAAGGACGGCATCGGCTACGCGCGCGCCATGCACGGCGAACGGGAACCGGCGCGCGCCGTCGACCTCGACGCCCAGCTGGACAGCCTCGTGCTGGACTACCGCGACGCCGGCAGCGCCGTGAACCTGGAAGGCCGCATCGGCGCGCCGGTGCACACGCGCCCGAAGGCGCTGCGGCGGATCATCGGCAACCTCGTCGACAACGCGCTGCGCTACGGCGGCAGCGCCGACATCGTCGTCGGCCGCGACAGCCAGGGCGCGGTCCTGATCCGCGTGCTGGACAACGGCCCCGGCATCCCCGCCGCGCAGCTGGAAGCCGTGTTCGAACCGTTCTTCCGGCTGGAGGCGTCACGCAACCGCGACACGGGCGGCACGGGCCTCGGGCTCGCGATCGCGCGCCAGCTGGCGGGCAGTCTCGGGGGTACGCTCACCCTGCACAACCGGCCGGAGGGCGGCTTGGAGGCGCGCCTTACCCTGCCCTGACCTGGGCGTTGTCCCTGAACGCGGGGAGATCGGCCAGCCGCACGGCGATCGCGTCCACGTGCGGCCAGCGCGCCAGCGGCAGTCCCGCGCGTGCCGCGTTCAGCGCCTGCGGGAACAGGAAGACGTCCGCGAGGCCGGGCGCGTCGCCCGCACAGAAGCGGCTGGGCGTCACCGCGTGGCGGCGCGCCAGCAGCGCTTCCAGCGCATCGATGCCCTCTTCCATCCAGTGCCTGCGCCACGCGGGCGCGGTCGAATCGTCGACGCCCGGCATGGTCGCGAGATGGTTGATTACGCGCGGGGTCACCAGCGCATGCGTCTCGGCCAGCACGGCCAGCACGAACGCGCGCACCCAGGCACGCGTCGCCGCGTCCGGCGGCAGCAGTTGCGCTTGCGGATGGGTCTCGTCCAGGTATTCGATGATCGCCAACGATTGCGTCAGCAGCACGCCGTCGTCCGTCAGCAGCGCGGGCACGAGGCCTTGCGGGTTCACGTCCAGGTAGGCCTGCTCCCGGTTCCGCGCGCCCTCGCCCACGATCTCGACGGGGATGCGGTCGACGTGCAGACCCTTCAACGCGAGGGCGATGCGGACCCGCGCGGCGGCGGACGAGATGGCGGCGTCGTACAGAATCATCATGGGCTCCATTATCGAAATAAACGTTATTGAGATAAGTATTTCGCAAAGTCTAGCAGCGCGATTCCCGAATTTCAAGTACGATAATCGTTATCACGATAATTTTCTGGATGATCATGCCTGACGACAAAGACACCGGCACCAAAGCGGCCCGCATGGCGGACTTCATGTGCTTCGCCATTTACTCGACCAATCTCGCGTATTCGCGCGTGTACAAGCCCGTGCTGGACGCGCTGGGCCTCACCTATCCGCAATACCTGGCGATCATCGCGCTGTGGGAAGAGGACGGGCAGACGGTCAAGGCCTTGAGCGAAAAACTGTTCTTGGAACCGAGCACGGTAACGCCGATGCTCAAGCGGCTGGAAGCGATGGGTTATGTGCGCCGCGAGCGCGACAAGGAAGACGAGCGCAACGTCCGCATCTCCCTCACGGACGCGGGCCGCGCGTTGCGCGAAAAGGGCCTCGGATTCGGCAAGCAAACGGTCGCCGCATCCGGCCTGGGTCCGGAAGAGTTCCCG
The DNA here is from genome assembly GCA_966211695.1 of uncultured Massilia sp. Lineage (GTDB taxonomy): Bacteria > Pseudomonadota > Gammaproteobacteria > Burkholderiales > Burkholderiaceae_D > Telluria. The sequence goes on from CBIHOW010000054.1 coordinate 7,701, forward strand.
CAACTGCAGAAGGCCATCGTGCGGCTGCGCGACAACCTGATCGACGCCGCCGGCAAGACCGGGGAGTGAAATCTTGCGCTGGAGGTTCGATGCCGCTCCGGCGCCGCCAGGAAGAACGCCGGCTTATCGCAGGGCGAGAATTTTCGTTCCGAACGCCGCTATCGACGGGCCGCCCGGGACCAGTTTGAACGAGTTGACCAGATGCGTCAGTTTGACCGCCTGGTTTTCCATGTTCAACGCCGCGGATGCGGATTGCTCAACCAATGCGGAGTTTTCCTGCGTGAGTTGGTCCATTTGCGCGATCGCCCGATTGACCAGTTCGATCCCCTCGCTCTGTTCCTGGCTGGCGGAGGTAATGTCGGCCATATAGCCTGCCGCCCGTTGTACCGACGTGACGATCTCTTCCATCGTTTTACCGGCATCGTTGACCAGTTTGCTGCCTGCCTCTACCTTGTCCGCGGAGTCGCTGATCAGCGATTTGATCTCTTTTGCCGCCGCTGCCGAGCGTTGCGCCAGATTGCGTACTTCGCTCGCGACCACCGCGAATCCGCGTCCCTGCTCGCTGGCCCGCGCCGCTTCCACCGCCGCATTCAGCGCCAGGATATTGGTTTGAAACGCGATGCCATCGATGACCCCGATGATATCGACGATCTTGCGGGAACTGTCCCTGATCGAGGCCATGGTGCCGATCACCTCTTCAACAGCCTGACCGCCCCTGACCGCAATTTCCGACGCGGAGGCAACCAGCCGGTTCGCCTCACGCGCATTGTCCGCGTTCTGCTTGACGGTACTGGTCAATTCTTCCATCGAGGACGCCGTCTCTTCCAATGAACTGGCCTGCGACTCGGCCCGCGCCGACAGATTCGAATTGCCGGCCGCGATCTCTCCCGCGCCGCTGTTGACGACCTCGGTCGCCTCCTTGATCTGTCCAACCAGCAGCTTGACATTGGTCTGCAGGACGCGCAGCGACTGCACCAGGCGAGTATGCTCGTCATTGCCTTCGGCTACGATTTTTCCGGCCAGGTCGCCTGCGCTCATGCGCTCGATATCGTGCCGCACGCGCTCGAGTGGAACGACGGTGGCCTGATGCAAGACATATCCGAACAGCAAACCCAATCCCATGCCCAACATGGAAATCGCAGGTCCCCAATCGTCGTTGAGCTTGCCGCCGACCATTGAGCCGATGAGGTTGGCGGCAAACAGCAGTGCCACCATCCCCGAACAAAGAACGATCCTGGCGCGAATCGACAAGCTCGCAAACAATTTGAAGCGCCGGACCGACGATCGGGTGACGGCCACACCTTCCCGTATTTCAAGGGTTTTGCTGCCATTCTTGATCTCGCGGTAAGCGCGTTCGGCGGCGGCCACCTGCTCCCGGCTCGGCTTGACCCGGATCGATGTATAACCGACGATCTTGCCTTGTTCCAGCATAGGCGCGGCATTCGCCTCAACCCAGTAATGGTCGCCGTTCTTGCAGCGGTTTTTCACCAGTCCTGTCCAGGCCTTCCCGCTTTTGATCGTTCGCCAGAAATCGGCAAACGCTTCTGCCGGCATGTCCGGGTGGCGCACGATGTTTTGCGGCGCGCCGAGCAACTCTTCAGCCGAGAATCCGCTGATATTGATAAAGTCCTGGTTGACGTAAGTGATGTTGCCGTTCAAATCGGTTTTTGATACGACGGTCTCGTTGTCCTTCAGGATATATTCGACGTTCGTGATTGGCAGGTTGGTCCGCATGAAGCCGTTCCGCGTGGGTATGGGTGTTATGGAGGTCGTGACGACAATGTATTTCATCGCGTGCCTGCCAATGCGCGGTCCAGCCGAGCGATAGAAGACGGCATGACACGCCAGATGGTTCGCGCTTTCTGGAATGAGATGCTGCCGCAGGGAGTGGAGGCCGTGACGACGGGGAACGTCGCTTATTCAAAGCCGGCACAGCGTACGATGAATTTTGATGCTATCACCGCGACCATTGATTAGAAATCGGCGCTTCCTGAAAAGTACATCGGGAAATCCTGATTGAATCGTCCGGATTCGGGAACACGCTTGAGCCAATTCGATATCGAAGCCCGGCAGGTTACTGTGCCGGGCTGCCGCTCGAGGTGATGTGGACGCGCAGGCCGCTCCCTTCGGCGCCAGCGGACGAAAAGCTGGCGTTCAGACTTCCGCGACAGGGGTCGCGCGCGCCTTCAGCGCGGCGATGACGAAATCGACCGTCGCGCCGAGCTGCGCCGCATCCGCGCCCGCTTTCGCGCTGATGCGCATGCCGCGGATGGCCGTGTGGATGAAGTGCGCCGCCGCGGCCGGATCGAGCCCCGCCGCCAGCTCGCCGGCCCGCCGCGCGCGCATGAGCTGCTGCGCAAAGATCTCCTCCGTCATCCGTTGCGCGCGCTCGATATGCGCCTTCACGTCAGGCTCCGCCTGGCCGAACTCCGCCACCGCATTGACGCTGAGGCAGCCGCGCGCCCGCAGGCCCGCATCCGCGCCAGCGATCTGGCGCAGGAACGCCTCCAGCGCGCCCAGCGGCGACGGCCCGTCCGCCAGCCGGCGCCTCAGCGCCGCGCCGCCGGTCTCCGTATACCGGGCGAGCGCGGCGAGATAAAGCTGCTTCTTGTCACCGAACGTGTCGTACAGGCTCTGGCGGCCAATACCCATCGCGCGCAGCAGGTCGTCCGTCGACGTCGCCTCGTACCCCTGCTCCCAGAACACCCGCACCGCCGCGTCGAGCGCCGCGGCCGGATCGAATACCTTCGTTCTCGCCATCGCTTCCTATCTTGACTGCCCAGTCCAAAATCCCAGTATAATCGAAATTCGGGGTCAGAGCCTTTTTTTGGTCAACTTCCCGCGCGCAACAATCCCGCCAGGTCGCGCCCACACGCCGTCTCGCCGGGCGGCATTTCGACCGCACCGGCCAGCGAACGAACTTGCTGTAGGGATCTTGCATAAAAAAGGGCTCTGACCCCGAATTTTTTTCACTATTTTGGACTAATCAGTCAAGAAAGGCTCACCATGACTTCCCTCTCCGGCAAGATCGCATTCGTCACCGGCGGCTCGCGCGGCATCGGCGCCGCCATCGTGCGCCGCCTCGCGGCCGATGGCGCCACCGTCGCGTTCACGTATGTCAGCGCGCACGAGCGCGCGTTGCGACTCGCGGCCGATATCGACGCCGCCGGCGGCCGCGTCCTGCCCCTGCGCGCGGACAGCGCCGACGCGCAGGCGCTGCAGCAGGCCATCGCCGGCGTGGCGGCGCAGTTCGGGCGCATCGACATCCTCGTCAACAGCGCGGGCATCCTCGTCCACAAGGATCTCGGAGAGACGACGCTGGATGACTACGACCGCATCGCCGCCGTCAACGTGCGCGCCCTGTTCGTCGCCACGCAGGCGGCCGCGTCGCACATGGGAGAAGGCGGCCGCATCGTCAACATCGGCAGCATGGTGGCGGACCGCGCGGGCAGTCCGGGCGTGGCGCTGTACGCGATGAGCAAGGCGGCCGTGGCGGGCCTCACGCGCGGGCTCGCGCGCGACCTCGGGCCACGCGGCATCACGGTCAACAACGTGCAGCCCGGGCCGACGGAGACCGAGATCGTCGCCGACGAGGGCGTACGCGCCTACCTGCGCTCGCAGATCCCGGTGGGCCGCATGGGGCGGGACGCCGAGATCGCGGGGCTGGTGGCTTACCTCACGGGGAGCGAGGCGGGGTATGTCAACGGGGCGTCGCTGACGATCGATGGCGGCTTCGTGGCCTGATCGGCTTACTGGCCATAGCCGCTGGCCTTGAGGATCGCCGCGGGATCGTGCAGCTCGATCAGCGCGCGGATCGCGGCGCGCTTGTCGGACGCGCGCGCCACGTACGCTTCGGCGATGCGCATGCCGACCCAGTAGCCGCCCTCGCAAGGCCATCCCTCGGGCGGGGAACTGCAGTTCGCGAACCAGCGCCGGACATGGGGGTTGGCGATCAGTTGGTCCACATCGCCGACGCCTTTGATGGCCTCGCGATCGCGCTGGAATTCCTGCCACAGCCAGGCTTCCCGCGAGCGTGCCCACGCGTCGCGGTCCTGATGCGGGATCGCGCCCGTGACCACCGTCGCGAGATAGTCGGCGACACCTTCCGTCAGGGCCTGGCCGAGCAGGAAGTCGGCCAGCTTCGCCGGCGTGTCGCCGTCCTGCCAGGTGTGCACCGTCTCGTGCGCGAAGAAGCCGCGCATCGTGGTGCGGAACTGTTCGGGCGTCGTTCCGGGCGGGCAAGTCACTTCGAGGCCGATCACCTGCCTGCCGTCGCCGGCGGTGCCACCCGAATTGCCGGCGCCGAAGACGACGTCGATGGCGGGCAGCGGCCGTTCCGGCAGCAGGCCGGCAAACGCGAGATAGATCGCGCGCAGGTCGCCGCGCAGGGCCGGCAGTTGCGGCAGGCAGGCGCTGATCGCATACCGGTACACGTCGGGCTTGCGGGCGACCACCTCGGCCAGGTGCTGCGCATCGCGGATCCGCCGCGGCGTGAACACCTTCACCCCCGGTCCCGAGCCGTCCAGATACCCACGCTGCAGGGCGTCGGCCGTCGGCACCGCGCCATCCTTCATCAGATTCGCGAAGCGCAGGGCGTCGCGCGCGCCGATGTCCACCGTCAGCGGATCGACGTCGGCGGCAAGGACCGTACCGGTCCACAGCGCCAGCGCGGGCAGGAGCAGCCTGGTGGTGAGCTTCATCGTCAGAACCGTTCGGTCTCGTGCAGGTACCGCCAGCGTCCGGCCGGCAACTGGCCCAGCGCCACGCGCCCGATGCGCAGCCGGCGCAGCGACTTGACGGTCAATCCGACCTCGGCGCACATCGCGGCGACCTGCCCGGGGCGGACGTCCTTGCCGGCCAGGCGCAGCCGCGCCTCGCTTTGCCAGCTCGCCTTCAGCGGCACGGTCGCCCTGCCCTGCACGCGCATGCTGCCGTTCAGGCGCGCCAGGCCGTCGTCGGCGATCGCGCCCGTGACCTCGGCCACGTATTCCTGTTCGACGCGCGCGCCATCCTCGACCAGCTTGCGCGTCACGCGCCAGTCCTGGCTCAGCACGAGCAGGCCGCTCGCTTCCGGTTCCAAGGGCGTGACGACGGTCAGGCGCGACAGGTGCCGGCGCAGGAAACGGGCGTTGGGCGATGCCGCCAGCGTCTCGGGTGCGATCAGCGCCAGCGCACCGGCCGCATCGACGCCGGCCGGCTTGTGCAGCAGGATCGTCACGGGCGCCGGCTCGACGGGTTCGGCACCAGGCAGCAGCGCGACCGTCTGCGCAGATGTCACGCGCGTCGCGGGATCTTCGACGACCACGTCATCGACCGTCACCCAGCCGCCCGCGATATAGCGCTCGGCCTCGCCGCGCGAACACGGCACTGTTTCGGCCACGCGCTTGGCGAGGCGGATACCTTCGTCGCTCATTGTGTCTTCCAGTCGCGGAAGAACGCCTCGAACGCGGCGACGGTCTTCTTGATGTCATCGGCGGTCACGTCGAGGTGCGTCACGAGACGCGTGTGCGGGCCGATCGAGGCGCGGATGCCCTGGCGGGAGAGCGCCTCGCGCAGGGGCGCGCACGCGGCTTCCGGGATCTCGACGTAGAAGATGTTCGTCTGCGGCGTCGTCACCTTCAGCGGCTCGATGCGCGCGAGGCCGGCGGACAGGTCGGCCGCATTCTGGTGATCGTCGGCGAGGCGCTCGACGTTGTGCTCCAGCGCGTAATGCGCCGCGGCCGCGATGACGCCGGCCTGCCGCATGCCGCCGCCCAGCATCTTGCGCCAGCGCTTGCCCTGCTCGATGAACGCCCTGGGTCCCAGCAGCACGGAACCGACCGGCGCGCCGAGGCCCTTCGACAGGCACACGGACACGGTATCGAAACCGGCCGCCGCCTCGCGCAGCGAGATGCCCTGCTTGACGGCCGCGTTGCACACGCGGGCGCCGTCCAGGTGCGTGACGAGGCCCTTCGCATGCGCGAAATCCGTCGCCGCCTGCACGTAGTCGCGCGGCAGCACGCGGCCGCCGATCGTGTTTTCCAGCGCCAGCACGCGGGTGCGCGCGAAGTGCATGTCGTCCGGCTTGATGTACGCGGCGATATCGCTGATGGCGATCGAGCCGTCCGGCTGGTTCGCGATCGGCTGCGGCTGGATCGACCCCAGCACGGCGGCGCCGCCGCCTTCGTACTTGTACGTGTGCGCTTCCTGGCCGACGAGGTATTCGTCGCCGCGGCCGCAATGCGTCATCAGCGCGATCAAATTCGTCTGCGTGCCGCTCGGCGCGAACAGGCCCGCTTCGAAGCCGAACAGCTCGGCCGCGTAGTCCTGCAGGCGGTTGACGGTGGGGTCGTCGGCGTAGACGTCGTCGCCGACGGGCGCCGCCGCCATCGCGGCGCGCATCGCGGCGGACGGTTGGGTGACGGTATCGCTGCGCAGGTCGATCCAGCGGTCGCTCATGTCGTTGCCTCAGTGTAGAAACGCGCAGAGAGTTCTTCGAGGCCGACTTCGGCCAGCACCTGCTGCAGGCGCTCGGCCGGCCGGCGGCGCGGCAGGTTTTTAAACGTGGCGACGATCAGCTCGTTCTTCATCGAGTGCTCCCAGCCCACCAGTTCCGTGACGGTGACCTGGTAGCCGTGCGCCTCCAGCTGCAGGCAGCGCAGCACGTTCGTGATCTGGCTACCGAATTCGCGCGTGTGGATCGGGTGGCGCCAGATCTCCGTCAGCGCGCTGCGCCCCAGGTCGCGGCCCTTGTTCTTGCGCAGCACCGACGCGACTTCGGCCTGGCAGCACGGCACGAGCACGATGTGCTTCGCGTGCTTCTTCAACGCGAAATCGATGGCGTCGTCCGTCGCCGTGTTGCAGGCGTGGAGCGCCGTCACCACGTCGATCGTGGCCGGCAGCTTGTCGGATTCGGTGGACTCCGCGACGGACAGGTTCAGGAACGACATGCCCGGAAAGCCGAGACGTGCGGCCAGTTCCGTCGACTTCTGCACGAGTTCTTCGCGCGTCTCGATGCCGTAGATGTGGCCCGCATTCTCCCGTCCCTTGAAGAACAGGTCGTACAGGATGAAGCCGAGGTAGGACTTGCCGGCGCCGTGATCGACGACGGTCGCGCCCTCACCGACGTCCTTCAGCAGTGGCTCGATGAACTGGACGAGGTGGTAGACCTGCTTCAGCTTGCGGCGGCTGTCCTGGTTCAGTTTGCCGTCGCGCGTGAGGATGTGCAGTTCCTTCAGCAGTTCGATCGACTGGCCCGGCTTGATTTCCGGGGCATGTTGGTAAATCGTGGGGGCTTCTTTTTTAGCGGGCTTCATCGATCCATGCTGCCTGTATGGCTTCCAGCACGCGCTCGCCGCCGCGCGTGCGGTCGTCGTCGAAGCCGTCCAGCGCGACGACCCAGTTATGCAGGTCGACGAAACGCACGGTGGCCGGATCGACGTCCGGGTGCTGTTCGTACAAGGCCTCGGCGATGGCCGTGACATCGGTCCACTTCATGTGTCCCCCGTCGTGGTCAGTGGTTCTCGGCTGCGTGGTTGATCGTGTACTTCGGGATCTCGACGACGAGGTCTTCGTCGGCGATGATGGCCTGGCAGGACAGGCGCGAGTTCGGCTCCAGGCCCCAGGCCTTGTCGAGCATGTCCTCTTCCTTTTCCTCCTGCTCGTTCAGCGAATCGAAGCCTTCGCGCACGATCACGTGGCACGTCGTGCACGCGCACACGCGGTCGCAGGCGTGTTCGATCTCGATGTCGTTCTCGAGCAGCGTGTCGCAGATCGACTTGCCGCTCTGGCCTTCGAGCACAGCGCCTTCGGGGCAGAAGACGGGATGGGGGAGGATGACGATTTGTGGCACTTCTTGACCTCTTGTGTTTGTTTGTTTTCGGGATGCGGACACTGGCCCGCGCCCCTAAAACCGTCGTCCCCGCGCAGGCGGGGACCCAATGCCGGTCGCCGAAGTCGGTACGTTGGCCACCCGGCAAACGTTGCGATTCCTGTTGCTCAGCTTGGGTTCCCGCCTTCGCGGGAACGACGTTGTTTACCGTTTCTTACCGTTTCGAGCTTAAACCTGATCCAGCGCCTTGCCGGCCAACACCTTGCGCACGCTCTTGTCCATGCGCCGCGCGGCGAATTCCTCGGTGCCGCGCGCCAGCGCCTGCACCGCGTCGTGCAGTACGTTCTGGCGCGAGTCGGCATCGATGGACGCGTCGTTCGAGCGCGCCGTCGCGTCGCGCACGCCCTGCATCAGTTGCGCGACCGCGCCCTGCTCTTCTTCGTTCAGCAGGTCGGCATCGGTATCGAGCGCGGACTGCGTGGCCAGCAGGATGCGCTCGGCCTCGACCTGTTCCTCGCGCAGCGCGCGCGCGACCATGTCCACTTGCGCCGAGTTGTACGAGTCCTGCAGCATGCGCGCGACTTCGTCGTCGCCGAGGCCGTACGACGGCTTCACGGTGATCGACGCTTCCACGCCGGAGCGCGTCTCGCGCGCCGACACCGACAGCAGCCCGTCCGCATCGACCTGGTACGTGACGCGGATGCGCGCCGCGCCGGCCGCCATCGGCGGGATGCCGCGCAGTTCGAAGCGCGCCAGCGAACGGCAGTCGGACACGAGCTCGCGCTCGCCCTGCACCACGTGCACGGCCAAGGCGGTCTGGCCATCCTTGAACGTCGTGAATTCCTGCGCGCGGGCGCACGGGATCGTCGAGTTGCGCGGGATGATCTTCTCGACCAGGCCGCCCATCGTCTCGATGCCGAGCGACAGCGGGATCACGTCCAGCAGCAGCCAGTCGTCGCCCGGCGCGCGGTTGCCGGCGAGGAGGTTCGCCTGGATGGCGGCGCCCAGCGCGACGACCTTGTCCGGGTCGATGTTCGCGTGCGGGATCGTTTTAAAGAAGTCGCCGACGGCGCGGCGGATGTGCGGCATGCGCGTGGCGCCGCCGACGAGCACGACGCCATCGACGTCTTCCACGCTCACGTTCGCGTCGCGCATCGCCTTGCGCACGGCATTCATCGTCTTCGCGACGAGCGGCTGCGTGATCTCGGCGAAGGTCTTCGCGGTGATCGTCACCTGCACGACTTCGCCCGATTTCAGGATCGCCTCGACGGTGGTCTCTTCGTTCGTCGACAGCAGTTCCTTGGCCTGGCGCGCCTTGACCATCAGCGTCGCGGTATCGACTTCCGACAGCGGCGCGAGGCCGGCCTGCTGGGTGATGTAGCAGAACAGGCGCTGGTCGAAGTCGTCGCCGCCGAGCGCGGAATCGCCGCCCGTGGACAGCACTTCGAACACGCCCTTCGACAGCTTCAGGATCGAGATGTCGAACGTGCCGCCGCCCAGGTCGTACACGGCGAACACGCCTTCCTTGCCGTGGTCGAGGCCATACGCGATGGCGGCGGCCGTCGGCTCGGACAGCAGGCGCAGCACGTTCAGGCCGGCCAGCTGGGCCGCGTCCTTGGTCGCCTGGCGCTGGGCGTCGTCGAAGTACGCGGGCACCGTGATGACGGCGCCGACCAGTTCATCGCCGAGGGCGTCTTCCGCGGTCTGGCGCAGGGTCGCAAGAATCTGCGCGGAGACTTCGACCGGGGACTTCACGCCGGCCACGGTCTTTAGCTGGACCATACCGTGACCGCCTTCGCGGCCACCATCGACGAAATCGTAAGGCAGGTTCTCTGCGTGCGCGATGTCCTTCAGGCCGCGGCCCATGAAGCGCTTGACGGAGACGACGGTGTTCTTCGGATCGGTGGTGCGGGCCGCCATGGCCTTGTAGCCGATGTTGGCGTGGCCGTTCGGGAGGTAGCGCACGATCGATGGCAGCAGCGAGCGGCCGTCCTCGTCGGTCAGCACTTCCGGGATCGAATGGCGCACGGTCGCGACGAGGGAATTGGTGGTGCCCAGGTCGATGCCCACCGCCAGCCGGTGCTGGTGCGGCGCGGTCGACATGCCGGGTTCGGAGATCTGCAGTAGTGCCATGGTCGTGTTACCTGGTTTTATTATTGGATACGTTCGTGGCGCGTAAGGTGGGGTGATCGATGCCGTGGGCATCAATCCCCCGGCCTTACGACTCCAATGCCTCGAACGCGTAATGCAATTCGTCGCCGAATTTATCGAGGAACATCAGCGCCCGCACGCCCTGCGCCGCCTGCTGGTAGTCCCCGGCGTCGAGCAGCTTGCCGACCTGCGCCAGGCGCTGCTTGCGCTCGTTGCGGATGCGCGCATCCAGCTCGTCGAGGGCGCCCGCATCCTTCGCGTCGCGCGCGTCGGACAAGGCTTCGCGCAGCTCCATCTGCTCCATCAGGAAGTCCATCGGCATCGCGGTGTTCGACTCGGTCTGCAGGTCGACGCCATTCAGCTCGCACAGGTAGCGTGCGCGCAGCATTGGATTGCGCAGCGTCTGATACGCCTCGTTGGCGCGCGTGGCCCATTGCATCGCGACGCGTTTTTCCGCGTCGCTCGCGTTCACGAAGCGGTCCGGATGGACGCGGCCCTGGACTTCGCGGTAAGCGGCGTCCAGCGCGTCCATGTCGACGTCGAACCTGGCCGGCAGCTGGAACAGCTCGAAGTGGTTTTGCACGTTCCGGCGCTCCCGGTCAGACGCGGAAGCTTTCGCCGCAACCGCAATTGTCCTTGACGTTCGGGTTGTTGAAGCGGAAGCCTTCGTTCAGGCCTTCGCGGGCGAAATCGAGCTCGGTGCCGTCGATGTACGCCAGGCTCTTCGGATCGACGAAGACCTTCACGCCGTGCGATTCGAAGACGGTGTCTTCGGGGCTGGCTTCGTCGACGTATTCCAGCTTGTAGGCCAGGCCGGAGCAGCCGGTCGTGCGCACGCCGAAACGCAGGCCCACGCCCTTGCCCCGGCGTTCGAGGTAACGGTTGATGTGCTTTGCGGCTTTTTCGGTCAGGGTCACAGCCATTTGAATCTCTCCAGCTTGGTGGTGTACGACGTTACGCTTTTTCGGTCGCGTGCTTGGTCTTGTAATCGGCGACGGCCGCCTTGATGGCGTCTTCGGCCAGGATCGAGCAGTGGATCTTCACCGGCGGCAGCGCCAGTTCTTCGGCGATCTGCGTGTTCTTGATGGCCAGCGCCTCGTCCAGCGATTTGCCTTTCACCCACTCGGTCACGAGCGAGCTCGATGCGATCGCGGAGCCGCAGCCGTACGTCTTGAATTTCGCGTCTTCGATCACGCCGGCTTCGTTCACCTTGATCTGCAGCTTCATCACGTCGCCGCAGGCCGGTGCGCCGACCATGCCGGTGCCGACGTCGTCGGCATTCTTGTCGAACGAGCCGACGTTGCGCGGGTTTTCGTAGTGGTCCAGGACCTTGTCGGAATATGCCATGGTAGTGCTCCTTCGTGTTCTGTTCGGTGGATTAGTGGGCGGCCCACTGGATCGAGTTCAGGTCAATGCCATCCTTGTGCATTTCCCACAGCGGCGACAGTTCGCGCAGCTTGCCGACTTTTTCCTTCAGCAGCTTGACGGCGAAGTCGATGTCTTCCTCGGTCGTGAAACGGCCGATCGTGAAGCGGATCGAGCTGTGCGCCAGTTCGTCGCTGCGGCCCAGGGCGCGCAGCACGTACGACGGTTCCAGCGAGGCCGACGTGCAGGCCGAACCGGACGACACGGCGATGTCCTTGACGGCCATGATCAGCGATTCGCCTTCGACGAAGTTGAACGACACGTTCAGGTTGTGCGGGACGCGGTGTTCCATGTCGCCGTTGATGTAGACCTCTTCGATCTCCAGCAGGCCCTTGGCCAGGCGGTCGCGCAGCGCCTTGATGCGCGCGAGTTCGGTGTCCATCTCTTCCTTGGCGATGCGGAAGGCTTCGCCCATGCCGACGATCTGGTGCGGTGCCAGCGTGCCCGAACGCAGGCCGCGCTCGTGGCCGCCGCCGTGCATCTGCGCTTCCAGGCGCACGCGCGGCTTGCGGCGCACGTACAGGGCGCCGATGCCCTTCGGACCATAGGTCTTGTGCGCGCTGAAGCTCATCAGGTCGACCTTCAGCTCTTCCAGGTTGATCTCGACCTTGCCCGTGGCCTGCGCCGCGTCGCTGTGGAAGATGATGCCCTTCTTGCGGCACAGTTCGCCGATTTCCTTGATCGGCTGGATCACGCCGATCTCGTTATTCACCAGCATCACGGAGACGAGGATCGTGTCCGGACGCATCGCCGCTTCCAGCTGCTCCAGCGAGATCAGGCCGTTGTCCTGCGGTTCCAGGTAGGTCGCCTCGAAGCCCTGGCGTTCCAGTTCGCGCACGGTGTCCAGCACGGCCTTGTGCTCGGTCTTGACCGTGATGATGTGCTTGCCCTTCGACTTGTAGAACTGCGCCGCGCCCTTGATCGCGAGGTTGTTCGATTCGGTCGCGCCCGAGGTCCAGATGATCTCGCGCGGGTCGGCGCCGACGAGGCTTGCCACCTGCGCGCGCGCCTCTTCGACGGCCGCCTCGGCGCTCCAGCCGTAAGCGTGGCTGCGCGACGCCGGATTGCCGAACTGCTCGCGCAGGTACGGAATCATCTTGTCCGCCACGCGCGGATCGATCGGCGTCGTGGCCGAGTAATCCATGTAGATCGGGAAATGCGGCGCAGTCACGAAGCTCTGCTCGATTTTTTTGTCCAAGGGCGCGTTCATCAGTTCACTCCAATATGCTTAGCTTCAGTATTTTCCGACGGCGCGTGGCGGTGCATCACCACGACGTTCTGTTCTTTCTGCTTCTGCTGGTCGACGAGATCCTGCAATGTCACCGAGTCGAGGAAATCGACCATCTTCGCGTTCAGCGTGGCCCACAGTTCGTGGGTCATGCAGCGGGTGCCGCTGGCGGCATCGGCGCCATGACAGTTTTCCTTGCCGCCGCACTGGGTCGCATCGATCGGCTCGTCGACGGCGATGATGATGTCGGCGACGGTCACCTTGTCGGCGCTGCGCGCCAGGCTGTAGCCGCCGCCCGGGCCGCGCACCGATTCGACGATCTCGTGCCGGCGCAGCTTGCCGAACAGTTGCTCCAGGTACGACAGCGAAATGGCCTGGCGCTGGCTGATGCCCGACAGCGTGACCGGACCATTGCCCTGGCGCAGGGCGAGGTCGATCATCGCGGTAACAGCAAAACGGCCTTTGGTGGTCAGACGCATCACAACCCCGGTTGGTTTTCCAGACAGTGTTAAAATCTTGCTTCTCTTCAACCGCTCACGCTTTTCATCTGTCCTTCGGGAGCTTGAGAAAAACCTGATTAGTTGATCGATTTAGTCAAGTATAGCGTATTTCGCCAGCCTTTGCTTGGCCCCCTCATTTTTAGCCGCAGCGCAGCAAACGCCTCGACAATTCGGGGGCAGACCCCGTTTTTTGGCAATGGCTTCTTGCCAAGTTTCGCGCCGGACGTTCGCATGTCCGTCAGGAGCAACATGGCGGCTGCCTCCGGAATCGCCGCCTTGCCACACGGATTCTCAGCCGTTCGTTCGCATTGGATCAATTGTCCGAAAATGTGCTCTGACCCCGAATTCAGCGGCGGTGCAGCAAATGCATCGGACCGAACAGCTTCTGCATGCCTTCGTGGCGGATGAACGAGAGGTTGTACGGGTGCTCGGCGTGGATCTGCGGGAAGCCGGCCGTCTCCGGTACCTTGTTCGACTGCTCGGCAATCTTGCCCCACAAGACCAGCGTCGGCTTGTCGGCGCGCTCCGCCAGCGCCGCGAACACGGCGCGCTGGAACGGCACCCACGCGCGCGCTTCCTGGACCGGGGGCACGTGCTTGCGGAACACGAGGGCGGCATTCAACAGCAGGAAACCGTGGCCGAGCAGGTTGTCCTGCAGCTCGGCCAGGGTCTGGATCGAGCCATCCGTGTGCGCCGCCTTCGCGACCGGCGCCAATGCCGCGCCGCCCGTGTCATCCGGGTCCAGCCGGCCTTCGGCCACCAGCAGCATCTTCATGAAATTGCGCAGCGACGTCGCGCGGTTGACGGGCTTCGACAGGCCCGTGTCCGACCACAGCGGTCCGACGGCCCCGTCCATGAAACACACCCCGGTCGCGCTTTCCTCGCGCGGATATGGGCCCTCGCCCACGAGCACGTAGCGCACCGCGGGCAGCGGCAGCGCGAACGCGGCGAACAGGCGGCCGCCCGTGGGCAGGTAATGGTCGGTCGCCAGCGCCGGCAGGTAGTCCGGCGTCGCGTGCATCATCGCGTCGAGACCGGTGACCAGATGGGGGCGCCAGGAGGCGTCGGCGCGCTGCAAGGCTTCGAGGATGGACGCGGGGACGGGCATGGTGTCGTTATGAGTCAAAGAGCCGCAGATTGTAGCCGAGTCGGCTTTGCACAAGGCCTTTATTCACGGGCTGTTCCGCAGTTCAACGTAGCGTCCGACATTCGCAAAAACGTGCATCATGCATCGCCGTGTGAACATTAGGAGGAGGTTCAAATGCAGACCATTCAGGATGTGATGACCCGCGACGTACAAAGCATTTCGCCGCAGGAAACCGTGCAGCGCGCCGCGCAGATGATGGATGAACTGAACGTGGGTTCGATCCCCGTGCTCGATGGACAGAAGCTGGTCGGCATGATCACCGACCGCGACATCACGGTACGCTCGACGGCGGCCGGCCAGGCCCCTGGCCAGACGCGCGTGGGCGACGTGATGAGCACCGACGTGCGCACCTGCGCGCCGAACCAGACGGTGGACGAGGTCTTGGGCCAGATGGGCGACGTGCAGATCCGCCGCGTGCCCGTCGTCGACGAACAGTCGCACGAGGTGGTCGGCATCGTGTCGCTCGGCGACATGGCGGCCAAGCACTCGGCCGGCATCGACCATACGCTGGAAGAGATCTCGACGCCGGCCGAGCCGGATCGCTCGTCCCTGGGCTCGCAGACGCGGCACTGAACCCTGCCGCGTCGTCGATCAGCCGGATACGCTTACTCGGCGTCCGGCTGGTTGGACGGATGCGCCGCCGCGAACGCGGGCAACTCGACGCAGGTCGCGTTGATGCGCGCGATGTTCGGATAGACGGCGATGTCGATGCCGTGGCGCTGCGCATTGAACACCTGCGGCACGAGGAAGCAGTCGGCGATCGTCGGCAGGTAGCCGTGGCACAGCGGGCCAGCGCTAGGGTCGCGCGCCAGGTGCTTCTCCAGCACCTCGAGGCCGCCCACGAGCCAGTGGCGATACCACTGCGTCTTGATCTCTTCCGACAGGCCGAGGTCCTTGACGAGGTAGCGCAGCACGCGCAGATTGTTCACGGGATGGATGTCGCAGGCAATAATCTGCGCGAGCTCGCGCACGCGCGCGCGGCCGGAAGCATCCTTCGGCAGCAGCGGCACTTGCGGGTATTCATCCTCCAGGTATTCGAGGATGGCCATCGACTGGGTCAGCGTGATGTAGTCGTCCTGGAAGGTGGGGACGAGACCGCTGGGATTCATCTTGATGTAGTTCTCTTGCAGCTGCTCGCCGCCGCCACGCAAAAGGTGCACCGGAACCGCGTCGTACTTCAGCCCCTTCAGGTTGAGCGCGATACGCACCCGGTATGCGGCCGAACTGCGGAAATAGGTATAGAGCTTCATTCCTTCCTCCCGTGATAGTGTGCTACCTCCTGGTCGATGGCGCCGAACACGCTGGCGCCGTCGGCATCGAGCATCTCGATACGGACAGTATCGCCGAAGCGCAGGAAAGGCGTGCCTGGCGCGCCCTGTTCGATCGTCTCGTACATACGCAGCTCCGCCAGGCAGCAATACCCCACGCCGCCGTTGGCGATGCTCGATCCATGCAGGCTGCCCTGCTTGTTCGACACCGTGCCCGAGCCGATGATGGAACCGGCTTCCAGTTCGCGCGTTTTCGCGGCGTGCGCGATCAGTTGCGCGAAGCTGAACGTCATGTCGTCGCCCGCGTTGGGACGGCCGAACGGCTGGTCGTTCAACGTCACCAGCAGTGGGAGGTGCAGCTTGCTGTCGCGCCAGGCATCGCCGAGCTCGTCCGGTGTCACGGCCACCGGGGAAAACGCGCTGGCCGGCTTGGACTGGAAGAAGCCGAAGCCTTTTTCCAGCTCTTTCGGTATCAGGTTGCGCAGGGAGACGTCGTTGACCAGCATGACGAGGCGGATGGCGCGGGCCGCCTGCTCCACGGTGGCGCCCATCGGCACGTCGCCCGTCACGACCGCCACTTCCGCTTCCAGGTCGACGCCCCACTCCTCGGACAGCACGGCGATCGGATCGCACGGTCCGACGAAGGAATCCGAGCCGCCCTGGTACATCAGCGGATCCGTATAGAACGACGGCGGCACTTGCGCGCCGCGCGCCTTGCGCACGAGCTCCACGTGGTTGATGTAGGCCGAGCCGTCGGCCCACTGATATGCACGCGGCAGCGGCGACGCGCACTCTTCCTCGATGAAGGATTCCGCCCCGGTGGCCGTGCCGGCATTCAGCTGGTCATAGACCTGGCGCAGCTTCGGCGCGACATGGTCCCAGTCGTCCAGCGCCTGCTGCAGGGTGCGGGCGATCTTGGGGACGGCCTGGCAGGTGACCAGGTCCCGGCTGACGACGACGAGCGTACCGTCGCGGCCGCCCGACTTCAGGGTAGCGAGTTTCATGGCGTTTCCTTCAAAGATTTACTGTTTCCGCCATTAAAAAGTAAAACGGACTATCATACAAACAATATTTTCCGCTCTATTTATCGGACTTTCTGATGAATCCTACCCTGCGCCAGATGCGCGCCTTCGTTGCGCTGGCAAAGACCGGCAACTTTACGCTTGCCGCGCAGTACATGCACGTGACCCAGTCGGCCTTGTCCGGTTTGATCAAAGAGCTGGAACAGACGCTCGGCGTCCGCGTCGTCGACCGCAGTACGCGGCGTATCGCACTGACCGAAACGGGGAACGAACTGTATCCCCTATTCAGCCAGATGATCGATGATCTCGACCGTGCGCTTGCGAACATTGCGGACCAGGCGCAGCTCAGGAAAGGCATCGTGCGCGTGGCCGTGCCCCAGTTGATGGCCTGCACCCTGCTGCCGCAGGTGATCGCCGCATGGCGCACGCGCTACCCGGACATCCGCATCAGCCTGTCCGACTCGCCGGTCGAGGCCGTTACGACGCGCGTGCTGTCCGGCGAAACGGACTTCGGCATCGGCCCCGAACGCGACAGCGCCCCGCAACTGGAAGCGCGCGAGCTGATGGAAATGCCGTTCGAAGCGGTGGTACCGCCCGATCATACGCTGGCGAAGCGCCGCCGGCTCGGCTGGGGCGACCTTGCCGCGCATCCCTTGATCACGTTGCGTGGCCAGTTCACGGAGCGGCTGCTGGCGGACATGGGCAGTGGCGGCGGTGACGCCAAAGCCGGTAGCGCCGACACGCTGCGCGAGCTGACGTTGCGCCCGGCCCACGAAGTCACGTACATGACCACCGCGCTGGCCATGGTGGCATCCGGCCTGGGCGTCACGGTCTGCATGCCTTACGCCGCCCCGCTCGTACACCTGCACGGCCTGCGCAGGCTGCCGCTCGACGCACCCGTGTTGACGCGCCGCTTCTTCGTCTACACGCGCGAGCAGCGGTCGCTGTCGCCGGCCGCGGCCGCCTTCATCACGTTCCTGTTCGACTGGGTCGGCGCGGCCGACAATCCCGCGGGCGCATTGCGGACACGCGCCTGACGCCGCCGAACGGCCGCGCTAGAATGCAGCTTCCTCCACGCAACCTCCTTTCATCGATGTCCCATAACACCATCGCGATCAACCAGCGCATGGACAGGTTCGACAACCACGCCAGCGTCTGGCTGTTCGGCTACGGCTCCCTCATCTTCAAGGCCGACTTCCCGTACCTCGAGCGGCGCCCCGCCAGCATCACGGGGTGGACGCGGCGCTTCTGGCAAGGCTCGCACGACCACCGCGGCACCGAGACGGCGCCCGGCCGGGTCGTGACCCTCGTGCCGGACCCGGGCGCGACGTGCCACGGCATGGCCTACCTCGTCACGCCCGAGGAATTCGCGCACCTCGACTACCGCGAAAAGAACGGCTACCTGCGCCTGGCGACCGACATCCGCTTCGAGGACGGGAGCGCCACCGAAGGCCTCGTCTACATCGCCACGCACGAGAACGCCGCGTACCTCGGCCCGGCGACCGAGCGCGACATTGCGCTGCAAATCGCCACCGCGCGCGGCCCGAGCGGACCGAACAGCGAATACCTGCTGGAACTGGCCAGGGCCCTGCGCGCACTCGGCAAGCCCGACCCGCACGTGTTTGAGATCGAGCGGCACCTGCAGGAGTTCCAGCGCCGCGTTTGATCCGGCGCGAATGCGGTGCTGCCGTGCGCGGCGACGTGTTGTGTTTTAATCCTGTCGAGCTTTCACGCACAGGAGACCTTGATGCAACCGCCGCCTCATCCGCCGTCAGCCGGCGAACTGGACGAAGACACGCTGGCCTTCGTGCGCAAGGTCTTCCACTTCGCGCGCACCGGCGAGGCCGGCGAACTCGCGACGCTGCTGGGCCAGGGCCTGCCGCCCAACCTGCGCAACGAACGCGGCGACAGCCTCCTGATGCTGGCCTGCTACCACGGCCATGCGGACGCGGCCCGGGTGCTGCTGGAGCACGGCGCCGATCCGGAAATCATGAACGACGCCGGCCAGACCCCGCTCGCCGGCGCCGCCTTCAAGGGCGACACGGCGATCGCGACCCTGCTGCTGGAACACGGCGCGGCGGTCGACAACGCGGGCCCGAACGGCAAGACGGCACTAATGTTCGCCGCCATGTTCAACCGCGGGGACATCGTCCGCCTGCTGCTGGCGCATGGCGCCGACCCGTTCCGCCTGGACGCGGACGGCAACGCGATCCTCGACGCGGCACGCAGGATGGGCGCGGGAGACACGGCCGAACTGCTGGCTGCCGCGACCAACGAGCGCTGAGCCGCCTCTCATGCTCGCTCAAGCAGCGCCGGCGCCGTTCCCGTCCAGTACGCGCAGGTAGCGCGGCGCCACGGGGCCGGTCAGCCAGACGCCGTTGTCCGAGCGGTAGAACACGGCGCCGTCCGCGTGCATGCGGGCCGTGTCGACGCGCAGGATCACGGGAAAGCCGTGACGGGCGCCGACGCGCCCGGCCGTGCCGGCGTCGCCCGACAGGTGCACGTGCAGGCGGTTGCCGACGCGCAGGCCGGACGCGAGGATCGATTTCAGGAAGCGGCTCGCCGTCCCGTGGTACAACACGTCCGGCGGTTGCGCCGGCGGCAGGTCAAGGTCGACCTGGATCGAATGGCCCTGGCTGGCGCGGATGCGGGTACGGGCGGCGTCGAACGCGAAGCGCTGCTTGTCGTTGTCCGCAACCACGCGTTCCAGCAGCGCGCGCTCGACCGGCTTGCCGTGTTCGGCCAGCCGCTGCAGCAGCACGTCGACGTCGGCCCAGCCGTTCGCATCGAGCTGCAGGCCGATGCTGTCCGGGCGGTGGCGCAGGACGTAGCTCAACAATTTGCTGGTGTCGACGACGGTATCGCGGGACATGGTGTGAACAGGAGGAATGGAATCGCCGCCAGCATACGACAGGCCGGGCACGATCGCCAACGCGCTCGCCGACGACGCGGCGATGATGGTTGAGCTTTGACGCCTGGCGCTCAGGTAGACTTGCGCGCCATGCCTCCATCGCCCATTCTGCCTCCGCCTTTGTCGCCGCCCCGCGCGCCCGGCCTCGACCTGCTACGTGCCGCCGCCATCGCCGTCGTCATGCTCTACCACCTGTCCAGTCACGGCATCGACGTTGCCGGCCCCGGACGACATGGCTGGATGGGCGTCGACCTGTTCTTCGTCCTCAGCGGCTACCTGGTCGGCTGGCCGGTGCTGCGGGACTTGGCGGCAGGCCGCACGCCCGACTGGACGGGCTTCATCGTGGGCCGGGCGTGGCGCATCCTGCCCGCCTACCTGGCGGTGCTGGCGCTGTATCTCGCCCTGCCGGCCTGGCGCGAGGCCGATGCCATGCCGCCGGCCTGGCAATTCCTGACCTTCACGATGAACGTCTTGCCCGAGCACCTGACGCAGCGGGCCTATTCGCATGCGTGGTCGCTGTGCGTCGAAGAACATTTTTACCTGCTCTTTCCGCTGGCCGCGTGGCTGCTGGCGCGGCGCGGACGGATGCCGGGCGTGCTGGCGACGGCCGTTGGTGCGGTCCTGCTGTTCGGTGCCGGCACGCTGCTGCGCGACTGGCAATGGCGGCATGCGATTGCGCCGCATCTCGCGCCCGGCGGCGACGCGACGCGCGCGGTCGCGGGCTACGTCGGCAGGATCTACAGCCCGACGTGGACGCGGCTCGACGGGTTGCTGGCCGGGGTCCTGCTCGCGGCCGTGCGCGCATTCCGTCCGGCCTGGTGGACGCGCGTGCTGGCCCACGGGTGGGCGCTGCTGGGCGCGGGCGTGGCGCTGCTCGTTGTAGCCGCGCGGGTCGATCCGTTGGGACGCGGCGGCGCCGTGTTGCTCTTTCCGCTCGTGGCCCTCGGCTGCGCCTGCCTGCTGCTGGGTGCGCTGAGTCCGCGCACGCCGCTCGGGCGCCGGGGGTTGCCGGGCGCACGGACACTCGCCCTGCTCGCGTTCAGCCTGTACCTGACGCATCGCCAGGTGTACGCGTGGCTCGACGACATGACGGGCGACTTGACGGCGCACGCGCCGCTCGCCGCGTTCGTCCTGTACAACGGTGCGTCACTTGCCGTGGCCGCGCTGCTGTACGTGGCGGTCGAACGTCCGGGGCTGCGAATGCGTCCAGGCATGACCCGACGGCTGCCTGGCGCACTCGCGCGCTGAACGTCAGCGGCCTTCGCCGCCCTGCTCGATCTCGGCCGCGGCCCGCGCCAGGATCGCGGCGATGCGCTGCTGCTCTTCGGCGGACGCGCCGGCCCGCGACGCCAGCGCGCGCTTGAGCGCATGGCGCGCATCATGCAGCTCGGCGCTGAACGGGCCGCGTCCGCCCGGGCCCTCTTCCCCTTCGGCGAGCGCGCTGCGCATCAGCTCCATCTTGCGCGCGGCTTCCTGCAGGCGGGCGAGCAGCATGTCGACGTGTTCGCGGTTCGCGTCCAGGTGGGCGCGGCCATCGTCGGACAACGCATAACGCTTGCGCGTGCCTTCCAACTGGATGGTCACCCAACCCAGGTCTTCCATGCAGGCCAGCGCCGGATACATCATGCCGGGACTCGGCACGTAAAACCCGCCCGAGCGGGTTTCCAATGCCCGGATGAGCTCGTAGCCATGGCTCGGCTGTTCGGCGATGAGGGCCAGCAGGAGCAATTGCAGGTCGTCCGACGACAGCTTGCGTCCGCGCGGCAGGCCGCCGTCGTCCGAAAAGCCGAAGCCGCCCGGACGCCCGCCCCGTCCATGATGGCCGCCGGGGCCGCCATGCCGGTGATGCGGCGCGAACCCGGCGTGGTCGTGATGGTGATGGTGGTGATGATGTGGATGGTGGTGCGGCATGATCGCTTCCTTATATCGTAAGATACATCTTAAGATATACAACCAAGTTGATACTGTCAACCATTTATTCGCAGTAGGCGCTACACTGGGCTGCCGAAACATTTATGGAGAGATGGATGTCGATGGAATGGGACCGCCTGGTGTCGACGATGCGCCTGGGCCGCGAGGATGACCGGGGCGACGGCGGCAGCCGTACGGAATACATGCGCGACTGGGACCGGCTCGTGTATTCGAGCGCGTTCCGGCGCCTGCAGGACAAGACCCAGGTATTCCCGCTGTCGGACAGCGATTACGTGCGCACGCGCCTCACGCACAGCATCGAGGTGTCGTCGGTGGGGCGCTCGCTGGGCATGCTGTGCGGCGAATTCATCAAGGAGCGCGAACCCGCCCTGTCGATGGCGCCGCAGGATTTCGGCAGCATCGTGGCCGCAGCCTGCCTCGCCCACGACATCGGCAATCCGCCGTTCGGCCACTCGGGCGAGGCTGCGATCCAGTCATGGTTTGCCGAGCACGCGCAGCGCTGGCTCGCGGACCTGACGGAGCGCGAACGCCAGGATTTCCTGCGCTTCGAGGGGAATGCCCAGGGCTTCCGCCTCGTCACGCGTTTGCAGAATGCCGTCGACCACGGCGGCTTCCAGCTCACCTGTGCCGTCCTCGCGGCATTCATGAAATATCCGCGCGCATCCGACCTGCCGTCGGCGAAGGACAGGATCAGCGAGAAGAAATTCGGCTACTTCGCGGACGACGCGGCGACGGCCGAACGGGTCGCCACGCAGGTCGGCCTCGTGCGCAAGGGAGCCGGCGCATGGACGCGCCACCCGCTCGCGTTCGTGATGGAGGCCGCGGACGACATCTGCTATGGCATCGTCGACCTGGAAGATGGCCACCGCCTGGGCCGCGTCTCCTTCGACGAGGCGCGGGCGCTGCTGTGGCCCATCGCCTTTCCGGGCGGCGCGGCCGAGAGCCCCTCGTACCGGCAACTGGCCGACGACACGGGCCGCGTGGAATACCTGCGCGCCCGCGCCATCGGCCATCTCGTGGGCGCCGCGCTGGACGCGTTCCGTGACCACTACGACGCCATCATGGACGGCAGCTTCGAGCAAGACCTCGCCGCCGCATCGCGCTTCGCGCCCGAACTGAAGGCGATCGCCGGGCTGTCGCGCGAGCGCATCTATGCGACGCCGTCCGTGCTGCAGATCGAGGCGGCCGGCTTCGAGATCCTCGGCGGTTTGCTCGGGAAGATCGTGCCGGCGCTCGTCAAGCCGGAGGCGGACCGGACGGCGGCCGACCGCAAGATCGCGCAAATCATTCCGCAGCAATTCAGCCGCGGCACGACGCCGTATGCGCGCCTGCTCGGGGCGACCGACTATATTTCCGGGATGACGGACGGCTTCGCGCTGAAGCTGTTCCGGCGCCTGCACGGCATCGAGTTGCCGGGCACGATCATTTAAGCGCCGCCGTCGAGCACGCGCCGCACCTGGCGCGCCCGCTCTTCCACGCTGCCCTGCACGACCGTGTACGGGATGCGGCGCGCGTCGAGATCCTTCAGCACGAGCTGCTGGATACGCCCGCGCCACGCCTCGTTCTCGCGCACGTCCTGTTCTTCATATGGAATGTCGTCGGCGCAGACGAAGGTGTGCGCATAGCGCGCCTTGCACTCGTCGGCGCAGCGCAGCAGCTCGGCCGGCGGCGGATCGCCGACCTGGTGGAACTCGATGCCCAGCAGCAGTGTCGTCAACGCATTCGTATCGACGAACAGCCAGCGCCGCGCCTGCGCCATCGCGGCATCCTCGGCGGCCCGATGCCTGACGGCGATCTCGACATAGTCATCCGGCCCCAGCTTACCCTGCTTTTCTTCCCAGATGAAGCGGCCGATTTCCGGCACCGCGACCGTGTCGTAGGCACGCGCCAGGTATTCGGACAATGTCGACTTGCCCGTCGATTCCGCGCCCACGAAGACGACGCGCTGCACCGTGCTGCCCTGCTCCACCATATCCCGCCTGCCGATCCGCCGATATAAAGAACGCAATCGTAGCCGAGCGTCTGCATCCCCACAACCGGCGGGTTATCATGCCGACATGACAGAGCCCATCCACGCCGACGGTTTCCTGCTGCGCCCGCTCGTCCCGGACGACGCGCCGGCGATGGCGGCCGCCGTCCGCGAATCGATGGCGAGCCTCGGGGCGTGGATGCCCTGGGCCCATGCCGCTTACGACGATGCCGATGCGCTCGCCTGGATCGCGTTCTGCGATGCCGCGCGTGCCGACGGCAGCGCGCACGAGTTCGGCATTTTCCAGCCGGACGGCCGGCACTACGTCGGCGCGGCAGGCCTGAACCAGTTCAACCGCCTGCACGGCTTCTGCAACCTCGGCTACTGGGTCCGTACCTCGGCCCAGGGCCGGGGCGCGGCACTGGCGGCCATCCGGGCGCTGTCGCGTCATGCGTTCGAGCACCTGGGCCAGTCACGGGTCGAGATCGTCGTTGCGGACGGCAACTTGCCCAGTCTCGCCGTCGCGCGCAAGGCCGGGGCCGTCCATGAATGCCTCGCGCGCAACCGCCTCAATCTGCACGGCCGCCCT
This sequence comes from uncultured Massilia sp., assembly GCA_966211695.1. GTDB lineage: Bacteria > Pseudomonadota > Gammaproteobacteria > Burkholderiales > Burkholderiaceae_D > Telluria. Next base: position 31,653 of record CBIHOW010000054.1, read on the forward strand.
GTCGCGGCGCACGTGCTGTCGCTGACGCCGTCGGACACGACGGCGAACGTTTAAAACAGATCCATCTGCGCCGCCGCCGCACTGGTCGGCTTGACGATCGTCTTCGGCACCACGAGTGGACGGCGGAATTGCGAGCTGTCCAGCTTGTGGAAGCGGCCCATGTAACCGTCCATGCCGAGGCGCTTGACGGCCTTCGTGAAGCGCTGGCGGATCAGGTCGGCCCACACGCCCTCGCCCGTCATGCGCTTGCTGAAGTCGCTGTCGTAGTCCTTGCCGCCGCGCATGTCGCGGATGCGGTTCATCACGCGCTGGGCGCGGTCGGGGAAGTGGGCGTGCAGCCATTGCTGGAACAGCGGGTTCACTTCCCACGGCATGCGCAGCACCGTGTAATGCGCGCCGACGGCGCCGGCGTCCTTCGCAGCTTCCAGGATGCGCTCGATTTCCGGTTCCGTGATGAACGGGATGATCGGCGCGACGCTCACGCTGACGGGGATGCCGGCTTCCGTCAGGGTGCGGATCGCGCGCAGGCGGCGGGCGGGCGCGGCCGCGCGGGGCTCGAGCGTGCGCGAGATTTCGCCGTCCAGCGTCGTCAGGGTGATGGCGGCGCAGGCCAGGCCCTTTTCGGCCATCGGCGCGATCAGGTCGATGTCGCGCTCGATCAGCGACGACTTCGTGATCAGGCCGTACGGGTGATTGCACTCGCCCAGCACTTCCAGCACTTCGCGCGTGAGACGGCGCTCGCGCTCGCAGGGCTGGTACGCGTCGGTGTTGACGCCGATGGCGATGTTTTCCGGGACATAACCCGGCCGCGCCAGCTCGCGCCGCAGCAGGTCGGCCGCGTTCACCTTGGCGTACAGGCGGCTTTCGAAATCGAGGCCCGGCGACAGGCCGAGGTAGGCGTGCGTGGGCCGCGCGAAGCAGTAGATGCAGCCGTGCTCGCAGCCCCGGTACGGATTCAGCGAGACGCTGAACGGGATGTCCGGCGACGTGTTGCGGCTGAGGATCGATTTGGCGATCTCGTCCGTGACGGTCGTCTTCAGGGGCGCCGGTGCCTCGTCTTTCACGCCTGGCACGGTCCAGCCGTCGTCGAACCGCTCGCGGCCGTTCACCTCATACCGGCCTTGAATATTGGTGACGGCGCCACGACCTTTCAAAGGCCCGTTGATGGGCACGACCTCGGCGGACTTTTGCGGGAACGGCAACATCACCTGGCTGACCGCCCGACTTGCGTTTGCTTTGTTGACCCGATTCACACGGCGCTCCTTAAGTACTGTATGTTTATACAGTATAGTACGCCGATGTCAGGATGGGTTCAAGCGCAAAAAAAGAGCAGCTTGTTGTTGCACAAAACCGTCAAAAGCCTGCAGCAGAGGCCGGTATCGGTCGGCGTCGCTTTCCATTTGGCCAAGTGCCAGCGCGGCCGCTTCGAGCGTCGACAACTGGTGCGGCGCGTGCGCCTTGCGAATCCGATAAGCCGACGCGGGCACGTCATGCAGTGCCAACCGTGGCAGACGCTGCAGCTCCGGATTCAAGAGGAGCATCTTTCGGCTCTTGCGCCAGGTCGCGTCCAGCACGACCAGCCGCAGCCGGTCAGGCGGTACCACATCCACCGCAGGGGCAGGCGAACCGGGCGTCTCGGGATACAGCAGTACCGGCACGCGCCCATCCGCGTACAGCAGCGCGTGCAGGTCAGGGAAAGTCTCGCCGACTTCGAGGCGGCTGCCGGGTAAACAAAGATGCAACAGCCGCGCACTGTTCTTGGCGTTGCGCACCTCGAGCGGATGTTGCAGGATCAACAGGTCGACGCGGCTGGACAGCGGCCGCACCCAGTGGCAGATGCAGGCGCTCTGCGCGCGCAGGCAGGCGGCACACGTGGCGCGCCGCGACGGTAACAAGGAACTGGTCATAGGCGGCGATTGTAGCGCCGCCCATGAAAATCACTGGCTGCCCATGCGCTGGCCAGCCTGCGGCGCATCCGCAGACGTGACGGGCGCATCCGGCCGCAGCGTCCTGAGCGCCCGGCTCCACGCCACGACCTGGTCGAGCATGGCATCCACGGCCTGCTCGTGGTGCCCGGCCGGATTGAAGGTCGTGTAGTTGTCGAAATCGGTACGCAGCGACAGCATCACCTGCGCACGCACATCGGCCACCATCAGCTCGCCCATCACGAGGCGCAGGCTCTCGATGGCGCGCGAACCACCCGCGCTGCCGTAGCCGACGAAGCCGGCGGCCTTGTTGTTCCATTCCTTGTACAGGAAATCGATGGCGTTCTTCAGCGCGCCGGACGTGCCGTGGTTGTATTCCGGCGTGACGAACACGAAGCCGTCGAAGCCGGCGATGGCGGCGGCCCAGGCCTTGGTATGCGGCTGCGAGTACTGGCCGAGCGATGGCGGCACCGGCTCGTCCAGCAGCGGCAGGTTGAAATCCTGGATGTCGACCAGTTCGAACACGGCGTCCGCACGCATGCCCGCGATGTCCAGCACCCAGCGCGCCACGTCCGGCGCCTTGCGGCCCGGCCGGGTGCTCCCGACGATGATCCCGATCTTGATCATGCTCCCTCCTCCATGGTGAATTATTGGTTCCAGCCGCCGCCCAGCGCGCGGTACAGGTCGACGTGGGCCTGCAGCCAGGCGGCGCGCAGCTGCAGCGCGGCGTTCTCCGCGCTGAAGGCGTTACGCTGGGCATCCAGCTCTTCCAGGTACGACGAATAGCCGTTGCGGTAGCGGTTGTGGGCGATCCTCAGCACTTCGGCGGTCGCCACCCGGCGCGCCTCGGCCTCGTCCAGCTGTTCGCGCAGGCGTTGCACGGCCGCCAGGGCATTCTCCGTGTCGGCGAACGCGTTGCGCACGGCCGCCTCGTACGCGAACACGGCCCGGTCGCGCAGCGAGGCGCTGATCTCGGCCTGGGCGCGCAGCCGGCCCGCGTCGAACAGCGGCGCCAGCACGCTGCCGCCCACGCTCCACAGCGTCGTCGGGGATGACAGCAATGTCGGCAAATCGTTCGCATAAGCGCCCAACGATGCCGTCAGGCGCAGAGACGGCAGCATCTGGTCGCGCGCGGCGGCGAGACTCGCGTCGGTCGCGGCGAGCGCGCGTTCGGCCGCGGCGATGTCGGGCCGCCGGCGCAGCAGCTCGGACGGCAGGCCGGGCTGGATCGCGGGCGCGTTCAGGCGGGCCAGTGCCGTGCCCCGTCCGACCGGGCCGGGATTCGCGCCCACGAGGATGTCGAGCGCGTTCTCCTGCTGCGTGATCGCCCGTTCCAGTTGCGGCACGACGGCGGCCGTCGCGCGGTATTCGGCCTCCGCCTGCGACAACTCCAGGCGCGAACTGTAGCCGACTTCGAACTGGCGCCGCGCCAGGTCCAGCGAGCGCTGGCGCGACGCGAGCGTGGCGCGCGCGAGGTCCAGCTGGGCGTCGAGGCCGCGCAGGTTCAGGTAGCCGGACGCCGTGTTCGCCGCCACCGACAGCGCCGTCGCGTCGAGCGCCGCCTGTTGCGCCGCATAGTCGAGCCGCGCTGCTGCCGTCAGGTTGGCCGTGCGCCCGAACGGATCGAGCTCGTATGTGGCCTGGAATGCGCCCTGCAGCGACGTCGACCCGATCGGCTTGCCGAACGGCCCGATCACGCGGGCCCGCGTGGGTGTGAACCCGACGGACAAGGTCGGTTCCCCGGCGGCGCGCGCCACTTGCACGCGCGCCCGGTATTCCTGCAGCCGTGCCTGCGCCGTGCGCACGTCGTTGTTGCGTTCCAGGGCCTGCGCGACGAGTCGGTCCAGCGCGGGATCGGCGAACGCGTGCCACCAGTCGCGTTCGACGGGCGCGCCCGGCCCCACCTGGCTTCTCCACGCGGGCGGGACGACGAGCGTCGTGTCCGGCGGCGGCTGCACGGGGATGCGGCAACCGGCCAGCAGCGCGGCGCAGGCGGCTGGCATGAGCAGCCGCTTCATCGAGCGCTCCCCGTGGACTCGGGCGTTCGCGTGGGCGCAGGGGCGCCCACGCTACCGGCCCTGGTATCGATGCTGGTCACCACCGACATCCCCGGCCGCAGGCGCGCCGCGAGTTCCTGGTTCGGGTCGATGCTGATGCGGACCGGAATCCGCTGGGCGATCTTGACGAAGTTACCCGTCGCATTGTCCGGCACGATCACGGAAAACTCGGATCCGGTCGCGGGCGAGATCTGCTCGACGTGGCCGCGCAGCTTCGCGTGGTTCAGCGCGTCGACGGTGAACGTCACGGGCTGGCCCAGCCGGACGTCGGCCATCTGCGTTTCCTTCATGTTGGCGACGACCCACATCGTCTGCGGCACGAGCGCCGTCAGTTGCGCGCCCGCGTTGACGAACGCGCCCAGGCGCACAGTCACCTGCCCCAGCTGGCCGTCGCGGGGTGCCGTGATGCGGGTGTTGGACAGGTCGATCTCGGCCAGCCGCACGGCCGCCTCGGCGTTCGCGACGGCCGCCTCCAGCGACGCGCGGTTGACCTCCACGGTGCGCAGGTTCTGGCGGGAGATCTCGAGCGCTGCTCTCGCCTGCTCGGCCGCGGCGACGGTCTGCGCGCGCGTGGCGCGGGCGGCATCCCGTTCGCGCGCGGACAGCGAGCCGTCGGCCGCCAGTTCTTCCACGCGGCGCAGGTCGGCATTGGCGCGCTGCGCCTGCGCGGCCGCGTTGGCGACGGCGGCCTGGTTCTGCAGAATGGTCGCGCTGGCCGTCTTGCGGCTCTGCGCGAAGTTCGCGAGGGCCGCGCGCGTGGTCGCCAGCTGGGCCTGCGCCTGGTCGAGGCGCTGCCGGTAGATGCGGTCGTCGATGCGCATCAAGAGCTGGCCCTGGCGGACCATCTGGTAATCCTGGACGTCGACTTCGACGATGTAGCCGGACAGCTGCGGGCTGATGATCGTCACCTGGCCCCGCACGAGGGCGTTCTCCGTCGTCTGCAGCGCGCTGTGGAACGGCGGCAGGTTCCAGGCATACAGCACGATCAGGACGCCGATCAGGGCGATCAGCGCGAACAGCAGGCCGCTCACGATGACGTTGCGGTTCGATTTTTGTTGTGTCGTTGTTGTTTCCGGCATGGCAAAGGGCTCAGGGTTCAGGTGGGGACGGCCGGCGCCGGCTCGGGCGGACGCGGCGCCGTGCGGCGGTCGCCGGACGGCACGGCGATCGGCGAATCGGTCGGATCGGGTGGCGCCGGTGCCGGCACCGGGGCCGGCGGTGGCGGCGCCACGTATTTCAACCACAGCGAGCGGCCGAAGATCCATGCGGCCAGCAGGCTCGCGATGATGGAGATCAGCAGGAACACGTCGTTGTAGGCGAGGATGTTGGCTTCGCGCGCCGCCGTCTGCGTGAGCACGGAGATGCCCTGGCGCGTGCGCGCGGACGGGTCCGCGAGCTGGCGCGCGTATGCGGCCCCGTACTGCTGGATGCGCGCGGCGACGAGAGGATCCAGCGAACTCAGTTGCTCGGCCAGCACGGACGAATGGTATTTTTCGCGCATCACCTGGAACGTGCCCAGCAGCGACGAGCCGATCAGGCCGCCCAGGTTCTGCGTCAGGCCGAACAGCACGGAAAAGCTGATCAGGTTGGCCGGGTTGGCGATCACGGACCCGAGCAAGGTCAACAGCAGCGGCCCGAGGAACATCACGCCGCCGAACGCCAGCAGGCCCTGGCTCACGTACATCTGGGCGGGCCGCGTCGCATTGGTCGCATTCGAATCGATCCATGCGCCGAGCGCCATGATCAAGAGCGCGACGACCTGCGGCGCCATCAGGTGCGGCGGCCGGGTGACCAGCACGGAGACGACGATGCCGAGGATGGTCGCGAGCAGGATGACGACGAACAGGGTCTGCATCTCGTCATTGTTCAGGCCCACGAGGCGCAGGAAGCCGACGGCGCCCACGCTCTGTTCCGACAGCACGACGCGCACGAGCATGAGCGCGATGGCCAGGCGCAGGATCATGCCGTTGGTCAGCCAGCGGATGTTCAGCAGGGGATTGTCGCGGTTGTGCTCGACGCAGATCGCGGCCAGCAGCAGCACGATGGACGTGGCCAGCGCGATGCCCACCCACGCATTCTCCGTCCACCACAGCACGCGCCCGAACGTGAGCGCCGCGCACAGCAGCGCCATGCCGGGCGCGAACAACGAGAACGTCAGGAAATCCGCGGGCCGGAACGCCTTGAAGCGGTCGCCCGGCGGCAGTTTCAGCCACAGCACGGCGGCCAGGGTGACGAGCGTGAGCCCCAGCTCGAACAGGTACAGCCCGCGCCATTCCGCGATCTGCAGGAGGCTGCGGGAAAAGATGTACGCGATGGGCTGCGCGAGCTGCGCGATGCCCGTCGAGATCACGATGCCCCGCGGCCGCCATTCCTTCTTAAAAGCCTGCAGGCTGTAGTACAGGCCCAGCGTCGACAGGGCCGCACCCGCCATGCCGTGGGCCGCGCGCACGGCGATCGCGGACCCCAGGTCATTGACGAACAGGTGCGCGAACGTGATCAGCGCATACAGCACGAGGAAGAACTCGGTGAACGCGCGCAGGCCGAATTGCTGGCGGAATTTCACCAGCAACAGGTTCATCGAGACATTGGTCATCACGTACGCCGTCGGCAGCCAGTTGGCCTCGGCCGCGAACACGCCCAGCGTGCCCTGCAGGTTGACGAGGTTGACGGTGACGAGCGCATTGCCCAGGCCGCCCGTGATGGTCACGAGCGTGCCGATCAGGAAATAGGCGATGCGGCGCGGCGTCGAGTGCTTCGGAAACGACGGGCCGCCCGGCAACGTGGGACGCTCGTCCGGATGCCACTGGCGCGGCGCGTAATCGGCGTCGCTCACTGGACTACCCTCCCTTCTGACGTAACGGCAGACGACATCGAGCTTTG
>CBIHOW010000055.1:0-37853 GCA_966211695.1 uncultured Massilia sp.
TCGGACAGTTTATAGTTGACCGACACAACCGTGTTCTGGGCAATCTTCATTGCACTTCCTTTCGTGGGTAAGGTTGCGATTATAACCCTACCACCGGTTCGTCCCGGCCGGCGCTGGTTATAATGAAGCATGCAAAAACTACAGCTCCTCGGGAACATCACCCCCGCCCAGTTTCTCCGCGATTACTGGCACAAGAAACCCCTGCTCATCCGCCAGGCCATCCCCAATTTCAAACCGCTGCTGAAGGTCGACAAGCTGGCCGAGCTCGCGAAACTCAACCACGTCGAATCGCGCCTGGTCACGCTCGCCGACGGCACCTGGGACATGCAGCACGGCCCGCTGGCCGACCTGCCGCCGACAACCCAGCGCGAATGGACCATGCTCGTGCAGGGCGTCAACCTGCACGACCCGAAGGCGGACGCGCTGCTGCGCCAGTTCCGCTTCGTGCCGGACGCGCGCCTCGACGACCTGATGGTCAGCTATGCGACGGACGGCGGCGGCGTGGGTCCTCACTTCGATTCCTACGACGTGTTCCTGCTGCAGGCGCAAGGCAAGCGCCGCTGGCGCATCGGCGCGCAGCAGGACCTCACGCTCGTCGAGGGCCTGCCGCTGAAGATCCTCGCCAACTTCGAGCCGGAAGAAGAGTTCGTGCTGGAACCGGGCGACATGCTGTACCTGCCGCCGCACTACGCGCACGACGGCGTGGCCGAGGGCGAATGCATGACGTATTCGATCGGCTTCCGCTCGCCGTCGTTCCAGGAACTGGGCGAGGCCTTCCTGCAGTTCATGGCCGACTCGATCGACCTGCCGGGCCGCTATGCCGACCCGGGCCTGCAGCCGGCGAAGAACCCGGCCGAGATCCCGCGCGACATGCTGTCGACCATCACCGAGGAACTGAACAAGGTGCGCTGGGACGAGGAAGACGTCACGATCTTCCTGGGCGAATACCTGTCCGAGCCGAAGCACAACGTGTTCTTCACGCCGGTGGCAAAGCCGCTGACGGTGGGCCGCTTCATGGAACAGGCCGCGAAGAAAGGCCTGAAACTGTCGCCCAAGACCCTGATGCTCTACCGCGGCAAGCACGTGTTCATCAATGGCGAATCGTTCGCCGTCGGGCGCGCGGACAAGGTCGTGCTGGACGTGCTCGCCAACGAGCGCGGCTTGCCCGGCAACCTGCTCGACCAGGCCTCGGACGACGTGCTGGAAGCGCTGTACACCTGGTACCAGGACGGCTGGCTGGAGCTGGGCTGAGCATGTCGACGCCCCTGCCCTTCGACACCCGCGCCGCGTTCCAGCAGCATCTGGACGCGGTGCTGGCACGGGCAACGGTGTCGCTCGTCATGTTCGATCCGGATTTTTCCCTGTTCCGGCTGGGCGCGCCGGACGTGGACGCGGTCCTGCGCCGCTTCCTGCACGCGGGCGGCCGCCTGCGCCTGGCGCTGCACGATCCCGCACACCTGGAGCGGGACGCGCCGCGCTTCCTGCGCCTGCTGAGGGATTATGCGCACGGCATCGAATGCCGGCGCACGCCGCGGGCGCTGCGCGAGCTCACGGATTCGTTCTGCATCGCGGACGACCTGCACATCGTGCGGCGCTTCCACAGCGACCACCTGCGCGGCGAGGCAGCCTTTGACGCACCGCAACAAACCGAGCTCTCGCGCCTGCGTTTTGAAGCGATTTGGGCAGAATCACAGCCTGGTCTGCAGGCCAGTGTTACCGGGCTGTAAATACTTGTTTTGGCTCGTTTTATTTATGAGAACTAGCGCACGGACAAGCCGTGTTCTGTTGCTAGAAGATGAACCTTGCCCGATCTGGCAACTGTTACGTCTTGACACGACTTTTCTATTGCGATTCAGTAAATTTGGCTATAATATCGGGTTAGGAAGGTTCCGTTGTCTGTAGGCACTTTTTCCAAAGTATACAAACAAGAGAATTCCTGACGAGCGATAATTACCGGTAATTATTCATCGCACCACCCTTTTGAATTAATTAAGGAAAAACCATGAAAAAATCTCTGCTGATCGTTTCCCTGCTGGCTGTTGCTCTGGCTGCTTGCTCGAAGAAAGAAGAAGCTCCGGCCGCCGCTCCGGCTGCTCCGGCTGCTGAGACCACCGCTCCGGCTGCTGCTCCGGCCGCTCCGGCTGCTGACGCTGCCGCTACCCCGGCTGCTCCGGCCGCTGCTGACGCTGCTGCTTCGGCCGCTTCGGCTGCTGCTTCGGCTGCTTCGGCTGCTGCTGACGCCGCTTCGGCTGCTGCTGCTCCGGCTGCTTCGAAGTAATTCGAATCGCTCGAAAGAAACCGGCCTGCGGGCCGGTTTTTTTACGCCTGTCGGTTGATGGGCATCGCGTGCCCGCCAATAAAAAAACCGGCCACGCGGCCGGTTTTTTCATGCAGGCAAAACGAGATTATTTCAACTCGTCCGCCAGCAGCTTGAGGATCTTGGCCCCGGTCGGCGACGTTTCCGGCTTGCCGTCGTTGGTCTGGACAGTCACGTCGGTCGTGGACGCGCCCTGTGCCGTCGACACGATCACGCGGTATTTCTGCGCTTCCTTGTTCTTGTCTTCGCTACCGAACAGCTTGCTGAAGAAACCGTCTTTCTTGGCCGCGTCCGGATCGACGTAGCGCACGAAATAGATGCCCTGTACGCGATCGCGGTCTTCCACGGTGAAGCCGACGCGGTCCAGCGCCAGGCCCACGCGGCGCCATGCGCGGTCGAAGCCTTCGTCGACGATGACCTTGTTGCCTTCCAGCTTGGCGTGCTGCGGTTCCAGCGGGGCGTTGGTCACGAACGCGGTCGCTTCCTTGACCTTGGTGCCGGTCAGCTGCGCCATCAGGCGGCCGAGGAATTCCGCTTCCAGTTCCGGATCGTTCGGACGCGCGGTCCAGGTCGCCTGCTCCTTCTGCGGACCGGTCAGCACTTCTTCCGCGCCGCGGTGGCTGATGTAGATCTCGGTCGAACCATCCGGACGACGCTCCAGGCGGGTGCGGAACTTGTCGCGCTCGCCCGTCGAGTAGGCGGAATCGAAGACCTTGCCGATGGTGCGGCGGATGAAGTCCTGCGGGATCTTGGCGCGGTTCTCGGCCCAGTTGGTTTCCATGATGCCGGTCTGCGGCGACTCGGTCTCGACGGTGAAGCCCGCGCCATGCCAGAACTCCAGCAGTTGCGGCCACAGCTGTTCCGGGGTTGCCTTGATCACGAGCCAGCGCTGGTTGCCGTTGCGCTCGATGCGGATGGTGTCGCTGGGCACCTGGCCGATCTGTTCGCCGGACGTGGCCGCGATGGCCGGCGCGGCGCCGCGCTGCTGCTGGAAGCCCGAGGCGGTGGCGACGCCGCGGCCATCCGGCACGGCGTAGCGGTTGTCCTTCTGCAGCTGGGTCAGGTCGGGCGGCACGTCCAGCGGTGCCGCTTTCTTGGAAGCCTTGTAGTCCACCTTGTCCGATTCGAACACGGTCGTGCACGCGGCCAGGCTGAACGCGATGGCGGTCAGCGCCACGGTGCGGGCTGCGGTGGAGGTCATCATCTTGCGATTCGTCATATCGTTAAAGCTGGTAATCAAAGGACGCCGGAAGCGCGCAGCGCGGTGCGGACGGTGTCGTGGTATTGCGCGGACAGCGGCGCCAGCGGCAGGCGCAGGCCGGCCGGCATCTTGCCCATTTCGGCCAGCGCCCATTTCACCGGCACCGGGTTCGGCTCGACGAACAGCTTGCTGTGCAGTTCGAGGACGCCGTTATTGATCTCGATGGCGCGGGCAGCGTCGCCGTCCAGCGCGGCCTTGCACATCTCGGCCATCGCACGCGGTGCCACGTTCGCCGTCACGGAGATGTTGCCGGCGCCGCCGCACAGCATCAGCGCCAGCGCGCTCGCATCGTCGCCCGAGAACACGCCGAACGATTTGCCCTTGCCGGCGAACGAACGGTCGATGTCGCGCAGCAGTTCGATGCCGCGGGCCAGGTTGCCGGTCGCGTCCTTGATGCCGATGATGTTGTCGATGGCGGCCAGGCGCAGCACGGTCTCGTTGCTCATGTCGGCCACGGTGCGGCCCGGCACGTTGTACAGGATCACCGGCAGGTCGGTCGATTCGGCGATCGCCTTGAAGTGGCGATACATGCCTTCCTGCGACGGACGGTTGTAGTACGGGACGACTTGCAGCGACGCGTCGGCGCCGACTTCCTTCGCATGGCGGGTCAGCGCGATCGCCTCGACCGTCGAATTGCCGCCCGTGCCGGCGATGACCGGAATGCGGCCGGCGATGTGGTCGACGGCCAGCTTGATCAGTTCGCAGTGTTCGTCCGGGCTCACGGTGGCCGACTCGCCGGTCGTGCCGACGATGCAGATTGCGTCCGTACCTTCCGCCACATGCCAGTCGAGGAGTTGGCGCAGGCTGTCCCTGTCCAGACTTCCATCCTCGAACATCGGAGTGACGATTGCTACTATGCTGCCCTTAATCATAATCAGTGGACCGTGCCGTTAATAAATAAATGTCGATTGTAGCGGATAGCCTGGCGTTATGGTTCATTCCACACCATATAAATGGCATGGTTACAGGTTGGTTACATATCGAGCCTGATCGTCCCCGGATCGCCACCTGCGCCCAGCGCGCACAGTCTTTGCACGCGGGCCGGACGGGGCGCATCGATGATGCCGTCCTCGTACGCGAGCACCCGCAAGCCGTGGCGCGCGGCGACGTCCAGCAGTTCGCCGGGCGCCAGCAGGAACGCCGGATTGGATGGTTTGCCGTAGCGTTCGTTCCCGAGCGCGAAGGTTTCGTAGACGAGGATGCCGTTCGGCGCCAGCGCGCCCGCGAGATGCGCGAACAGCGGCCGGTGCAGGTAGTTCGTGACGACGATCCCGCTGAAACGTCCCGGCGCGAACGGCCACACGCTGCCCTCCGCTTCGAGGTCGTGATGCAGGGTCGTGATGCCGGGGCCGGCGGCCTGCGCGAGGGCCGCGGCGTCGCGGTCGACCGCGAGCACGGGGTGGCCGAGCGATGCCAGCAGGCGCGCATGGCGGCCGCCGCCGCACGCGAGATCGAGCGTCTCGCCGGGCGGGATGGCCGGCGCCCAGCGTGCGACCCACGCGGATGGATTGTCGCCGGCGCCGTGCATCAGGTGTACGAGAGACCCATGACTTCGCGCACGTCGCGCATCGTCTCCTGCGCCAGCTTGCGCGCCTTCTCGCAGCCGTCGGCGACGATCGCGCGCACGAGCGACGGATCGTCGATGTACTGCTGCGCGCGCTCGTGCATCGGTTCCTGCTCGGCCAGCACGGCTTCCACGACGGGCTGCTTGCACTCGAGGCAGCCGATGCCGGCGCTCGTGCAACCCTTCATGACCCAATCCTTCGTGTCCGGATCCGAATAGACTTCGTGCAGTTGCCACACGGGGCACTTGAGCGGATCGCCCGTGTCGCTGCGGCGCACGCGCGCGGGATCGGTCGGCATCGTGCGGATCTTCTTCGTGACGGATTCCGGATCCTCGCGCAGCGAGATCGAATTGCCGTAGCTCTTGGACATCTTGCGGCCATCGAGGCCCGGCAGGCGCGACGCCTCCGTCAGTTTCACTTGCGGCTCGACGAGGATGATCTTGCGGCTGCCTTCCAGGTAGCCGAACAGGCGCTCGCGGTCGATGTTCGACAGGCTGCCCGCCTCGTCCAGCATGGCCTGGGCCTGTTCCAGCGCAGCGTCGTCGCCTTCCTGCTGGTACGCCGTGCGCAATTCCGTGTACAGCTTGGCGCGCTTGCTGCCCAGCTTCTTCACGGCTTCCAGGGCCTTCTGCTCGAAGCCCGGCTCCTTGCCGTACAGGTGGTTAAAACGGCGGGCGATCTCGCGCATCATCTCGATGTGCGGGACCTGGTCCTCGCCCACCGGCACCTGCGTGGCGCGGTAGATCAGCACGTCGGCCGCCTGCAGCAGCGGGTAGCCGAGGAAGCCGTACGTCGCGAGGTCGCGGTTGGCCAGGTTCTCGATCTGGTCCTTGTACGTCGGCACGCGCTCGAGCCAGCCGAGCGGCGTGGCCATCGACAGCAGCAAATGCAGTTCCGCGTGCTCCGGCACCTTCGACTGGATGAAGATCGTGGCCTGGGCCGGATCGATGCCGGCCGCCAGCCAGTCGATCACCATGTCCCACGTGCTTTTCTCGATGATGGCCGGGTCGTCGTAATGCGTGGTCAGCGCGTGCCAGTCGGCCACGAAGAACAGGCAAGGCAGTTCGGACTGCATGCGGATCCAGTTCTTCAGGGCCCCGTGGTAGTGGCCAAGGTGCATCAGCCCGGTCGGGCGCATGCCGGAAACGACACGGTCGGGAAACATAGCGGTATCAGGTCAGGAGAATGTTCAGGGGAGAGACGATCACGTGCAGCAGCAGCTTCGCGATCAGTTCGACGAAGAACAGCCAGTAGCCGATCACCTTCAGGAAGATCAGCGCGAGCAGGATGATGAAGCCGTACGGCTCCAGGCGCGCGAACTGGAACGCCGCCTTGTGCGGCAGGATGGAAAACAGCACGCGGCCGCCATCCATCGACGGGATCGGCAGCAGGTTGAACGCCATCAGCCACAGGTTCGTCTGCACGCCGGCGTTGGCGACGAGGTGCGGGAAGCGTTCCTGCACGCCGAAGTAATCGAGGAAGATCGCGATCAGGAGCCAGATCAGCGCCATCAGGAAGTTGGCGCCCGGACCGGACAGGGCGACCCACGCCATGTCGCGCTTCGGATGGCGCATCTGCCCGTAGTTCACGGGCAGCGGTTTCGCATAGCCGAACACGAAGCCCGACATCAGGTACATCGCCACGGGAATGACGATGGTGCCGATCGGATCGATGTGGGCCAGCGGATTGAAAGTGGTACGCCCGGCGGCGTGTGCGGTGTTGTCTCCGAAGCGTTTCGCGACGAATGCCTGGGCGGCATCGTGCATCGTCAGCGCAAAGAGGACAGGCAGTGCATACACTGCCAGGTTGCGTATGAGTTCATCCATAAACTACGATTCTATCAGAGCGCGCACGCGCCGGCCTCGGCCTACAGGCCGAACGCGGCCGGATCGCCGCGCCCTGCCCGTACGAGCTCGGCCTCGGGACCCGTGAGGTCGACGATGGTGGTGGGTTCGAGCGTGCCGGCGCCGCCGTCGATCACGAGCTCGACCTGCTTGTCGAGGCGTTCGCGCACCTCGTCCGGATCGGACAGCATGTGCTCGTCGCCCGGCAGTTGCAGCGTGGTGCCGATCAGCGGTTCGCCCAGTTCTTCCAGCAGCGCCAGCAGGATCGCGTTTTCCGGCACGCGGATGCCGATCGTCTTGCGCGACGGGTGCGACAGCCTGCGCGGCACTTCCTTCGTCGCTTCCAGGATCACCGTGTACGGCCCCGGCGTGACGGCCTTCAGCTGGCGGTATTGCCGGTTGTCGACGCGCGCATACGTGGCGATCTCCGAGAGGTCGCGCACGAGCAGCGTGAGATGGTGCTTCTCGTCGACGCCGCGGATGCGCCGCAGCTTTTCGACGGCCGCCTTGTCGTCGAGGCGGCATACGAGCGCATAGGCGGAATCGGTGGGCGCGGCGACGATGCCGCCGCCCTGGATGATCTGCGCGGCCTGGCGGATCAGCCGCGCCTGCGGATTCTGGGGATGGACTTCGAAATATTGCGTCATCGCGCGAACCCCGACTGGCGCAGCGACTGGAGTGCCGCGATGCGTTCTTCCATCGGCGGATGCGACGCGAACAGCGCGCCCCAGCCGCTACCATGGCCGGAAATGCCGGACGCCGCCATCGACTGCGGCAGCGCGCCCGGGTGCATGCCGGCCAGGCGCGCCAGCGCATGCTGCATCGGCAGCGGGCTGCCCAGCAACTGGGCCGATCCGGCGTCCGCGCGGAACTCGCGCTGGCGCGAGAACCACGCGACGATGAGCGATGCGACGATGCCGAACAGGATCTCGCACACGAACACGGTGATCGCGTAGCCGAAGCCCGGCCCCCGTTCGTCGTTGCCGCGGCGGAACACGACGTTGTCGACGAAGAAGCCGACGACACGCGCGAGGAATACGACGAAGGTGTTGACGACGCCCTGGATCAGGGTCAGCGTGACCATGTCGCCATTGGCCACGTGCGCGATCTCGTGGCCCAGCACGGCCTCCACTTCCTCGCGGTTCATGTTGGCGAGCAAGCCCGTCGACACGGCCACCAGCGCGGAGTTTTTAAAAGCGCCCGTCGCGAATGCATTCGGTTCGCCATCGTACACGGCCACTTCCGGCATGGCGATGCCCGCGCGCTGCGCGAGATTGCCGACGGTGCTCAGCAGCCACGCCTCGGTGGCATTGCCCGGCTGCTCGATGACGCGCGCGCCGGTGGACATCTTCGCCATCGGCTTGCTCATCAGGAGGGACACAATGGAACCCGTGAAGCCCACGACGAGCGAGAACACGAGCAGCGCCCCGACGTTGATGCCCTGCCCGCCGACGGGACGGCCCACGCCGAGGACGTTCAGCACGATCGACAGCACGAGCACGACGGCGAGGTTGGTGGCGAGGAACAGCAGTATGCGCTTCATGGGGGCGGGTCTCCGGCCGGGTTGCGTAGGGTGGGCACCCCGTGCCCACGCGTAACGTTAGCTGCACGCCGACGTTCGCGTGGGCGGAGGGCCGCCCACCCTACAGTCGGTTCAATATCAGTCGGACAAGATAAGGGCTGGATGCCGAAAATTCAAGCGCCGCGGCTCAGAACCAGTCATGCCAGACCGGCGTTACCCCACTCGGCAACGGCGGCAACTGGTCGAACTCGACGCGCGCCTCGCCCGGCGCATGGAAATCCGTCCCGCGCGACGCGAGGAAACCGTAGCGCCGCGCCACCTCGGCATACGTCGCGTACTGGTCCGGCGTATGGCTGCCCGTGACGACCTCGATCGCATTGCCGCCGAGCTGCTTGAACTCGTCGAACAGCGCGCCCTCGGCCGTCGCGTCGAAGCGGTAGCGGCCCGGGTGCGCGATCACGGGCACGCCGCCGGCCGCGCGGATCCAGCCCATCGCATCCGCCAACGTGGCCCAGCGGTGCGGCACGTAGCCCGGCTTGCCTTCGGTGAGAAAGCGGCGGAACACCTCCGACGTCGTCGAGCAGACGCCGACCTCGCACAGGTAGCGCGCGAAGTGCGTGCGCGACAGCAGGTCCGGGTTGCCGACGTATTTCAGCGCACCCTCGTAGGCGTTCGGGATGCCGGCCTTGTCGAGCTGCGCGGCGATCTCGCGCCCGCGCGCGTCGCGCCCGTTGCGCGTGGCGGCCAGGCCCTGCACGAGGGCCGGATCGTCCTCGTCGACCTGCAGGCCGACGACGTGGATGGTCTCGCCGGCCCACGTCACGGAGATCTCCACGCCCGGCACGAAGCGCATGCCCAGTTCTTCCGCCCTGGCGCGCGCGGCCTTGATGCCGCCGACCTCGTCGTGGTCCGTCAGCGCCCACGCGTCGACACCGCCCTTGCGGGCATACGCGGCAACGGCGGCGGGTGCGAGCACGCCGTCGGAGACGTTGGAGTGGCAGTGGAGGTCGACTTTCATGGGCAGCATCCGGACAGGGTATCTTTGCAAGATACCATTGTACGCGGTTAGCTCGCCAGGAACGCCTCGATCATGCGCGCCAGCACTTCCGGTTGATCGTGATGCAGCATGTGGCCCGCGTCCGGCATCATGCGCGGCGTGACCTTCGCCAGTTGGGCCAGGCGGCGGTCGACTTCGTGGCGCGCGTCTTCCTTCGGGCCCATCCAGCGCCACATGTCCGTGTGCTCGGCCTCGACCCACAGCACGGGTGCCGTGATGCGGCGCCAGCAGGCCATGACCTCTTCCACCTGGTACAGCAGCGGCCCCGGCATCTTGTGCGCCGGGTCGCCCAGGATTTCCCATTCTCCCTGCGCATTCTGCGCGGCCCAGTGCTGCGCGAGGAAGGCGGCGCGGTCGGCCGGCAGGCGCGGGTTGGTCTTCCGCAGGCGCGTCGCCACCTCATCCAGGCTGGCATAGCCGCGCATGGTGGGTGGCGCCTTCACCTCGTCCAGCCATTTGGCGTAGCGACCGGGGGCCTGTTCGGGGCGCGTGGCGGGCAAGCCGAAACCTTCCAGGTTGATCAGCTTCGCGATGCGTTCCGGCCGCACGCCCGCATACACGCTCACGATGTTGCCGCCCATGCTGTGGCCCAGCAGGTTCACGGGTGCATCGGACGAATAATGGTCGAGGATCGCTTCCAGGTCGGCGAAGTAATCGGGGAACCAGTACGTGTCGTTGCCGGAGCGCTCGGTCAGGCCGAAGCCGCGCCAGTCGTGCGCGATCACGTGCCAGTCGCCCTGCAACGCGTCGACGACGAACTGGAACGAGGCCGACATGTCCATCCAGCCGTGCGCCATGAAAAGCTTGGGCGCGCCCTCGCGGCCCCAGTGGCGGACGTGGGTGCGCAGGCCGCGGATGGTGAGGAATTCGGAGCGGGACGGTGTCATGGCAGTTCCTGTCTTGGATTAAAAATTAGTACGACCGTTCGCATTATAAGCACGAAGCTTGTTTTTCCGCTGGACGGCCCCATCTGGGCTGCTTATGTGAGCGAAGGCGTAAAATACGGGCATCTCAACCTTCCGCGAGCACTCCATGGCGATTTACCAGTTGGGCGAGGATGCGCCCGAGATCGATCCTTCGGCCTATATCGCCGATTCGGCCACATTGATCGGCAAAGTGACGGTCGAGACGGATGCCTCGGTGTGGTCCGGCGTGACGATCCGCGGCGACAACGAGCGCATCACGATCGGTACCGGCAGCAATGTCCAGGAAGGCACGGTGATGCACACGGACATGGGCTTTCCGCTCGTGCTCGGCAAGAACGTCACCGTCGGCCACCAGGCGATGCTGCACGGCTGCACCGTCGGCGACGGCGCGCTGATCGGCATCCAGGCCGTGGTGCTGAACGGCGCGAAGATCGGCAAGGGCTGTCTCGTGGGAGCCGGGGCCGTCGTCACCGAAGGCAAGGAATTCCCGGACGGTTCGCTGATCCTGGGGGCGCCGGCCAAGGTGGTGCGCACGCTCACGGAAGACGACCTGCTCCGCCTGCAGCGCGGCGCCGAAAGCTATGTCGAACGCGGCAAGCGCTTCAAGGCGGAGCTCAAGAAAATCGGATAAAGAATGACGACTGATACCAGCAAGGACACCCTCCAGAAATTCATCTTCGACAACGCAGCCGTCCGCGGCGAGCTCGTCGAGATCTCCAACGCGTGGCGCGAGATCCAGTCGCGCCACGTCTACCCGAAGGCGGTGCGCGCCTTGCTGGGCGAAATGGTCGCCGCGGCGGCGCTGCTGTCCGCCAACCTCAAGTTCAACGGCTCGATCATCATGCAGATCCATGGCGACGGTCCGGTGAAGCTGCTCGTCGTCGAATGCGACGCGAAGCTGCACCTGCGCGCCACCGCCAAGCTGCGCGACGGCGCCGAGGTGCCGGACGAGGCATCCGTCGTCGAGCTGCTGAACCAGCATGGCCGCGGCCGCTTCGTGATCACGCTCGACCCGCAGGACAAGGTCCCGGGCCAGCAGCCGTACCAGGGCGTCGTGCCGCTCGTCGGCGAGGACATCGCGACCGTCATCGAGAACTACATGCTGCGCTCGGAACAGATGGACACCAAGTTGTGGCTGGCGGCCGACGAAAGCGTCGCGCGCGGCCTGCTGCTGCAAAAGCTGCCGCGCAATTCCAACGTCGAAGGCCAGGTCAAGCAGGCCAGCGAGGAAGAAGACCTCGAGACGTGGAACCGCGCCGTCATGCTGGGCCAGACGCTGAAGCAGGAAGAAATGCTCACGACCGACGTGGAAACCTTGCTCAAGCGCCTGTTCTGGGAAGAGACGATCCGCGTGTTCGATCCGCTGCATCCGGAATTCCACTGCTCGTGCTCGCGCGAAAAAGTGGGCAACATGCTCAAGATGCTGGGCAAGGAAGAAGTCGAGTCCGCCCTGCACGACCTGGGCGAACTGGGCATCAACTGCGACTTCTGCGGCAAGCACTACGGCTTCGACGCCGTCGACTGCGCCCAGCTGTTTGCCAGCGACACGACGGCCGACGGTCTGGCGCCCGCCTCCAGCGTGAAACACTGATCAGGCCCGGGGACGTCATTGACGTCCCCTATCATTTTGATTGGTAATATAAACTGCGGCTATTGGTGGTTCCTGCTAAGCTGTCATCAATGACATCAAGACAGGAGAACACCATGAGCAACATCAATATCGGCATCAGCACCGAAGACCGCGCGAACATCGCCAATGCGCTGTCGCGCGTCCTCGCGGACAGCTACATGTTGTACCTGAAGACCCATAACTTCCACTGGAACGTGACGGGCCCGATGTTCCAGACGCTGCACATCATGTTCATGGAACAATACACGGAACTGTGGAACGCGCTGGACAACATCGCCGAACGCATTCGCGCCCTGGGCCATTTCGCGCCGGGCACCTATGCCCGCTTCGTGGAACTGTCGTCGATCAAGGAAGAAGCCGGCGTGCCGAACGCGCAGGAAATGATCCGCCAGCTCGTCGACGGCCAGGAAGCGCTGATCCGCACCGTGCGCGAGGCGTTCAAGATCGCCGACGAGGCCAATGACCAGCCGAGTGCCGGCATGCTGAGCGACCGCATGGAAATCCACGAAAAGAATGCGTGGATGCTCCGCTCCTTCCTCGAAAACGGCCAGGGCGCCTGATTCCCCCTCTTCTGCCGCAGACGACCTGTGAACGACAGGTCGATGCGGCATCCTCTTTATTGCTGGTCGGAAGTTAACCGGCGCCCCTGTCGGAATCCCCTGATTCCGGGTTTTCGGCCGGTGCAACTTGTGCTGCATCAATTGGCATAAATCAACGATGCGATTCAATGGCCTCCAGTGTACGAACCCGTGCACTTATCACCGGGAATGTGTCGCTTTTTCGCGTCCCGTTTTGCAAACTTTTGGAGAACCGGATGAAATCAGTACGTGCCAATGATGCAGCCTGCAACGCCAACACAGCCACAGTCCAGGGCGCGCCCCGCAAAGTCCTCGCCCGCTACCCCATCGCCACGATCGGCTCGCGCACCCGCCGCGGCGGCGAAGTCGTGCTCGCGTCCCAGGGCGAGCCCGCGGACGATTTCCGCATCGCCTGCGTCGGCGACCGGGTGCGCTATCCGGACGGCAGCGAGAGCGTGATCGTGTCGGGCGCCGGGCATGCGTCGACGTATGCGAACCGGCCGATCGCCCTCGTGGGCAGCCATATCGCGAACGGCGACCGCATCGTCGCGCGCGCACAGAGCATCGGCGAGATCGTCGTCATGGAAGGGGAGCCGATTCCGGGCCTGCTGGAGCCGGGCTATGCGCCGCCGGGCGCCATCGGGGCCGGCGCCTGACGTTGCGCCGCCCGCGTGCGCGGCTGCCTTGATGCGGCAGCGCACGCGGGCGGCGCGGATACTTGAATCAATTCGGTGCGCCGTCGGCCGGACGGTGCAGGTCGATGACCTTCATGATCGCCAGCAGGCTGTCGAGGCCCATCTCGCCGCGATTCATGGCACCGGCGAGCAAATCGCGCGGCAGGCCGGCCGCGGCGGCCAGGTGCGTAAGGCCCGCGGAGCGCGCGACGAGCCGCAGCGCCTCCGTCATGGTCTCGGGATCGCCGGCATCGAACGCGGCGGCGAGGTAGCCCGCAACGGCCTCGAGCGTGTCGAGCGCCGGCGGGGAAGATTCCGCAGGGGTCATGGTTTGTCCTTCTTGACCTTCGGCGGCGGCGGTGGCGGCGGCTCCGTCATCATGACGGCCGGCTTCTCGTCCTTGCGCAATACCTGCACGAAGATCTCGTTCGACTTGATCATGCCCAGTTCGTAGCGCGCGCGTTCCTCGACGGCGCCGAGGCCATCCTTCAGGTCGCGCACTTCCGATTCCAGCTTGGCGTTACGGGCCTTCAGCTGTTCGGTCTTGGCACGGGAGGCCGCCACCTGGGATTCCAGGTCGGCCACGGTGAGCCAGCCGCCCTTCCCCAGCCACAGGGGATACTGGATCAGCAGCAGCAGGGCTGCCAGGGCAAGGGTGATGAGGCGCATGGATGAATACGGCTGGCGGGAAATCGACACGGGCCCGGCGAACGAACCCGTGTCCATACTACATTACTTCAGGTTGTAGAAAGCATCGCGGCCCGGGTAGCTGGCGATGTCGCCCAGGTCTTCCTCGATGCGCAGCAGCTGGTTGTACTTGGCCATGCGGTCCGAACGCGACAGCGAGCCCGTCTTGATCTGCAGGGCGTTCATGCCGACGGCGATGTCGGCGATGGTCGAGTCCTCGGTCTCGCCCGAACGGTGCGAGATCACGGCCGTGTAGCCGGCGCGCTTGGCCATCTCGATGGCGGCGAAGGTTTCGGTCAGCGTGCCGATCTGGTTGATCTTGATCAGGATCGAGTTGGCGATGCCCTTCTGGATGCCTTCCTTCAGGATCTTGGTGTTGGTGACGAACAGGTCGTCGCCCACCAGCTGCACTTTCTTGCCCAGGGCGGCGGTCAGCGTTGCCCAACCTTCCCAGTCGCCTTCGGCCATGGCGTCCTCGATCGAGACGATCGGGTACTTGTCGCACCAGGTGGCCAGCATGTTGGTGAAGTCCTGGGCCGACAGCTGCAGGCCGCCTTCGCCTTCCAGCACGTACTTGCCGTCCTTGTAGAACTCGCTGGCGGCGCAGTCCAGGCCGATGGCGATGTCCTGGCCGGCCACGTAGCCGGCCTGCTCGATGGCTTGCATGATCAGCTTGATGGCTTCTTCATGGTTCGCGACGGACGGAGCAAAACCGCCTTCGTCGCCGACGGCCGTGTTCAGGCCCTTGCTGTGCAGGATCTTCTTCAGGGTGTGGAACACCTCGGCGCCGTAGCGCACGGCTTCCTTGAACGACGGGGCGCCGACCGGGATGATCATGAATTCCTGGATGTCCAGGTTGTTGTCGGCGTGCGCGCCGCCGTTGATGACGTTCATCATCGGCACCGGCATCTGCATCGCGCCCGAACCGCCGAAGTAGCGGTACAGCGGCAGGCCGGCTTCTTCAGCGGCGGCCTTGGCGACGGCCATGGAGACGGCCAGCATCGCGTTCGCGCCCAGGCGGCTCTTGTTCTCGGTGCCGTCCAGGTCGATCAGGGTGCGGTCCAGGAATGCCTGTTCGTTGGCGTCCAGGCCCATGATGGCTTCGCTGATTTCGGTGTTGATGTTCTCGCAGGCCTGCAGCACTCCCTTGCCGAAGTAACGCTTCGGATCGCCGTCGCGCAGCTCGATGGCTTCGCGCGAACCGGTCGAGGCGCCCGACGGGACGGCGGCGCGACCCATCACGCCGGATTCCAGCAGCACATCGCACTCGACGGTCGGATTGCCGCGCGAGTCGATGATTTCGCGGCCGATGATATCAACGATAGCACTCATGGTAGTTCAATCTCCAGAAAGTAAATAAAGCCAAAGCGCGGAACAGGTACACCGAGCCGCATGGTGGACCTGCCGTCGTTCCCGCGAAGGCGGGAACCCAATTTGCTCGCATGTCGATAACGCCGGCAAAATTAGGCCCCCGCCTGCGCGGGGCGACGTACTTGTCGTACTTGTGATTCAGCCGAACGCGGGACCCCTTGGTACACTCGAGCCCCGCCTTCGAATATCAAGAGAAATCGGACTCGATAAATCCAGCCTTCTTGACGATGCGGTCGATATCGACCAGGGTGGTCAGCAAATCCTTCATGCGGGCGAGCGGCACGGCGTTCGGGCCGTCCGACAGCGCGCACGCGGGATTCGGGTGTGTTTCCATGAACAGGCCCGACACGCCCGCCGCGACGGCGGCGCGCGCCAGCACGGGCACGTGCTCGCGCTGGCCGCCGGACGACGTCCCCTGCCCGCCCGGCAGCTGCACCGAGTGGGTGGCGTCGAACACGATCGGGCAGTTCGACTCGCGCATGATGGCGAGACTACGCATGTCGGAGACCAGGTTGTTGTAGCCGAACGAGACGCCGCGCTCGCACGCCATGAACTGGTCGGGCAGGCCGGCTTCCGCAGCGGCGGCGCGCGCCTTGTCGATCACGTTCTTCATGTCGCCCGGGGCCAGGAACTGGCCCTTCTTGATGTTCACGGGCTTGCCGGAACGGGCGCAGGCGTTGATGAAGTCCGTCTGGCGGCACAGGAAGGCCGGCGTCTGCAGCACGTCCACGACGCTCGCGACGACCGGGATCTCTTCTTCCGTGTGCACGTCGGTCAGGACGGGCACGCCGATTTCCTTGCGCACGTCGGCCAGGATCTCCAGGCCCTTTTCCATGCCGGGACCGCGGAACGATTTGCCGGACGAACGGTTCGCCTTGTCGAACGACGATTTATAGATGAACGGGATGCCCAGCGCGGAGGTGATTTCCTTCAGCTGGCCGGCGACGTCCAGCGCCATCTGGCGCGACTCGATCACGCAGGTGCCGGCGATCAGGAAGATCGGCTGGTCGAGGCCGACGTCGAATCCGCACAGTTTCATGCTGCATCTCCTTGCAGTGCAGGCGTGTTTGCAGCCTGCTGGTTGCTGTTCGCGGCCTGGTGGGCCAGCGCGGCCTGGATGAACGACGAGAACAGCGGGTGGCCGTTACGCGGCGTCGACTTGAACTCGGGGTGGAATTGCACGCCCATGTACCACGGGTGCACGCTGCGCGGCAGTTCCATGATCTCGCACAGGTCTTCGTTCGGCGTACGCGCCGCGACGACGAGGCCCGCAGCTTCGACCTTCGGCAGGTAGTAATTGTTCGCCTCGTAGCGGTGGCGGTGGCGTTCCGTCACGACGTTGCCGTAGATCTCGGCGGCCAGGGTGCCCGGGTTCACGGCGCAGGTCTGCGCGCCCAGGCGCATGGTGCCGCCCAGGTCGGAATTGATGTCGCGCTTCTCGACCTTGCCGTCGTGGTTCTGCCACTCGTTGATCAGGGCGACGACCGGCTGGTCGGTCTCCGGATCGAATTCCGTCGAGTTGGCGTTCGGCAGGCCGGCCATGTGGCGCGCGTATTCGATCAGCGCGACCTGCATGCCCAGGCAGATGCCCAGGTACGGGATCTTGTTTTCGCGGGCATAGCGGGCGGCCATGATCTTGCCTTCCACGCCGCGCTTGCCGAAGCCGCCCGGCACGAGGATGGCGTCGTACTTGGCCAGGTTGGCGCAGCCCGTCGACTCGATCTCTTCCGAGTCGATGTATTCGATGTTGACGCGGCTTTCCGTGTGGATGCCGGCATGGCGCAGCGCTTCCGTCAGGGACTTGTACGACTCGATCAGGTCGACGTACTTGCCGACCATGCCGATCGTGACTTCGTGCTTCGGGTTTTCCAGCGTGTGGATCAGCTTCGTCCACATCGACAGGTCGGCCTTGGGCGCCTCGATGCCGAGGGCGTCCAGGATGATGTCGTCCAGGCCCTGGTCGTGCAGCACCTGCGGCACTTTATAGATCGTGTCGACGTCCCACACGGAGATGACGGCCTGCTCTTCGACGTTGGCGAACAGCGAGATCTTGGCGCGCTCGTCGTCCGGGATGCGGCGGTCGGCGCGGCACAGCAGCGCGTTCGGCGAAATGCCGATCTCGCGCAGCTTCTGCACCGAGTGCTGCGTCGGCTTGGTTTTCAGTTCGCCGGCGGACGAGATGTACGGCACGAGCGTCAGGTGCACGAACGCGGCGCCCTTGCGGCCCTGGCGCAGCGACAGCTGGCGCGCGGCTTCGAGGAACGGCAGCGATTCGATGTCGCCGACGGTGCCGCCGATCTCGACGAGCGCGACGTCGACGCCTTCGGCGCCGCGGCGGATATAGTCCTGGATCTCGTTGGTGATGTGCGGGATCACCTGCACGGTCTTGCCGAGGTACTCGCCGCGGCGTTCCTTGCGGATCACCGATTCATAGATCTGGCCGGTCGTGAAGTTGTTCACCTTCTTCATCCGCGTGCTGATGAAGCGCTCGTAGTGGCCCAGGTCCAGGTCGGTCTCGGCGCCGTCGTCCGTGACGAACACTTCGCCGTGCTGGGTGGGGCTCATCGTGCCCGGGTCCACGTTGATGTACGGGTCGAGCTTGAGCATGGTGACTTTGAGACCGCGCGATTCGAGGATCGCGGCGAGGGAGGCGGCCGCGATCCCTTTACCCAGGGAAGACACGACGCCGCCAGTGACGAATACGAATTTGGTCATTGTGCAGAAGGTGCCGAACGGCACGCGCGGGAAATAGAAATTATACCTTAAACCTGCAAATACTTCTTCATTCCATCTTGGCAACATGGATGTTCGACAACGACAAGAAGTACGGCTACACTGGTGTTCTTTCTTCCATGTCAAGAAAATGGCCATGCACGCCCACGACGACAGCCCCGACTCCGACCAGACTTCGCATGGCCTGTCATTCTCCGGCAGCGGCGCCGAATACTTCCGCATCTGGATCGTCAACCTGCTGCTGACGGTGGCCACGCTGGGCATCTACTCGGCCTGGGCCAAGACCCGCCGGCTGCAGTATTTTTACCGGAACACCCGGCTCGCCGGCGCCAGCTTCGACTTCCGCGGCGACCCGAAAGCGATCCTGCGCGGGCGCCTCCTCGCCGTGGCGCTGCTGGCCGCCTATCACTATGCGTTCGGCTTTTCGCTCAAGGCAGGCATCGTCACGGTCGTGCTGCTGCTGGCCGGCCTGCCTTTCATGATGCGGTCCGCGCTGCGCTTCCGCCTGTCGAACACGGTCTACCGCGGCCTGCCGTTCGGCTTCGCGGGCGGCATCAAGGAAGCGTACATCGTATACTTCGTGCCGGTGGCGATCTTCGTGCTGCCCAGCGCGCTCGTCGCGCTGATGCCCGGCAGCCCGCAGGTCGCCGTCATCTTCCTGCTGTACCTGTGCTGGCCGCTGATGCATGGCGCGATGAAGGGCTACCAGCACAAGCACCTGATGGCGGGCGACCAGCCCGCCGCGTTCGGGCTCGACACGGCGGACCTGGCCAAACCCTATGTGCGCGCATTCCTGATCGGCCTCGGCGTGATGGTGATCGTCGGGTTGACCATGGGCGTCTCGGTGTTCCTGACGCGCGGGCAGAAGTCGACGTTCGTGACGCTCATCCCGGCCATCCTCGCCGTCGTGGCCATGTATCTCTATGTGCTGCTCATGGGTCCATACATCCTGGTGCGCATGAACAACCTGGCCTGGTCGGCAACGTCGTTTCCGGGCGTGCGCATCACGTGCGCGCTGCGGACCTGGCCCTATTTGCGCCTGCAGACGGTGAACGTGCTGCTGACCCTGCTGACGTTCGGCCTGTTCCGCCCGTTCGCCGTCGTGCGCACGTGGAAATATCGCGTGGCCCACATCACCGTCGACGCGCCGGACGGGTTCGAGCAGGCCGTGCTGGCGGCACGCCGTCCACCCGCTGCGGCGGCCGGCGACGGCATTGCCGACTTCCTCGGCGTCGACCTCTCGTGGTAAGGAGCCGGACTTGATCCCCGCACACTTTTTCGATGGTCACGACGCCCGCCTGCAACCGGTGGGCCTGGACGTGCGCAATGACCACCTGCACGTCGATGCGCCGGGATTCGAGCGCAGCTATCCGCTGGCGGACGTCGTGCTGGCCGAACCGTTCGGGCAGGCGCCGCTGATGCTGCGCCTCGGCGACGCCACGTGCGAAGTACCGTACGGCCCGGGTCGGCAGGCGCTGCTGGCCGCGCTCGGCTACCGCAAGAGCGCCGTCGAGCGCTGGCAGGCGCGCTGGCCCGCCGCGCTGGCCGCCCTCGTCCTGCTGCTGGCCCTGCTCGGCGCCGGCTTTGTCTGGGGCGTGCCGGCCGCCGCCGAATTCATCGCCGCGCGCCTGCCGGCCTCGGTCGACATCAAGCTCGGCCGCGCCGCGCTGGCCGGCCTGGAGGCGCAGGACGTCGTGGCGCCGTCGCGTCTCTCGGACGACCGCATCGCCGACGTCGATGCCCTGCTGCCCCGTGCGTTGCCGGCGCACCCGCGCGTGCCCGTGCGCCTGCTCGTGCGGGCATCCGACACGCTGGGCGCCAATGCGCTCGCGCTGCCCGACGGCACGATCATCGTGACCGACGCGATGGTCCGCCTCGCGCTCGACGAGGACAACGAGCTGGACGACGACGGCAAGGCCGCCCTGCTGGGCATCATCGGCCACGAGGTGGGCCACATCGAACGGCGCCACGCCACCCGCGCGATGACGGGGTCGTCGCTGACGGCGGCCGTGTCGGCCACGCTGTTCGGCGACTTCAGCGCCGTCGCCGCCGGCCTGCCGGCCGTGCTGACGCAGATGCGGTATTCGCGCGCGATGGAGCTGGAAGCGGACGATCACGCGCTCGCGGTCCTGCGCCGCAACGGGCTGGAACCGGACGTGCTCGCCGATGCCCTGGAGGCGCTGGAACGCGCCCATCCTGACGAGGACAAGCTGCCGCGCTGGATGAAGCGGTCGATGACGTATTTGTCCACGCACCCCGACACCGCCGAACGCATCGCGCGCCTGCGCGAGACTCGCCCCTGAACCGCGTTGTCATTCTCGTCAGAGCACTTAACCGACATGCATGAAGCTGTCACCTGACGGCAACATTATGGTGCTCATATGCACACATTTTGGGCATCGAGTTCCACAAAGCAACAAATTTTTTCTTCCTCTACGTAAAATCAAGCCGGGAACCGTTCGTTACCCCTTCCCGTATAACAATCACGCTTGAACCAAGGAAGAATCACATGGGCTTTCTCGCCAACATGAATATCGCGAAACGTCTCGGCGTGGGCTTCGCCCTCGTGCTGGGACTGACTCTCGTCATCGCGGCCGCCGCCGTCTGGCGCCTGAACACGATCGCGGATGCGACGCGCGCGATGATGGCCGTCCCGCTGGCCAAGGAGCGCATGATGGAGGAATGGCATATGCAGACGTTCGCCGCCGTGCGCCGCACGGCCGCCATCGTCAAGAGCTCGGACCCCAGCCTCGTCGAATTCTTCAAGGCCGACGGCGTCAAGACCGCCAGCCGCTCGAGCGAACTGCAGAAGCAGATCGAGGCGCTGGTCGAAGGCGACGAAGAGCGCGCGCTGTTCAGCCGCATCGGCGAACTGCGCAAGGCGTACACGTCGTCCAAGGAGCGCGCCATCAAGGCCAAGTCCGCCGGCGACACCGAAGCGGCCGAACGCATCCTGAACCAGGAATACATGCCGACGTCGGAAGCCTACGAAGGCAAGCAGGCCGAGCTGGTCAAGATGCAGCAGGGCCGCATCGACGCCATCGCGAAGGACATCGACAACGCCAGCCGCAACAGCGCGCGTGCGATCATGATCGTGGCCGGCGTGGCCGTGCTGTTCGGCGCCGTCTGCGCGTGGGTGCTGGCGAACGCCATCGTCCGTCCGATCCGCCGGGCCGTGGAAGTGGCCGAGAAGGTGGCCGGCGGCGACCTCACCCAGCACATCGACGCCAGCGGCACGTGCGAGACGGGCGCCCTGCTGCGCGCCCTGCGACACATGAACGACGGCCTCGTCGCGATCGTCTCCCAGGTGCGCAGCGGCACGGACACCATCGCCACCGCGTCGGCGGAAATCTCGGCCGGCAACATGGACCTGTCGTCCCGCACCGAACAACAGGCCGGCTCGCTCGGCACGACGGCCAGCACGGTCGAGGAACTGACGGGCACCGTGCGCCAGAACGCCGACAACGCGCGCCAGGCGAGCCAGCTGTCGATCTCCGCTTCTGAAATCGCCACGCAGGGCGGCGCCGTCGTCGACCAGGTCGTGCAGACCATGGGCGCGATCAACGATTCGTCCAAGAAGATCGTCGACATCATTTCGGTCATCGACGGCATCGCCTTCCAGACCAATATCCTCGCGCTGAACGCGGCCGTCGAAGCGGCGCGCGCCGGCGAGCAGGGCCGCGGCTTCGCCGTCGTGGCGGGCGAGGTGCGCACGCTGGCCCAGCGTTCGGCCGCTGCGGCGAAAGAGATCAAGGCCCTGATCGTGGACTCCGTCGGCAAGGTCGAGGACGGCACGAAGCTGGTCGACCAGGCCGGCATGACGATGAGCGAAGTGGTCGACAGCATCCGCAAGGTGAGCGACATCGTCGCCGAGATCGCCAGCGCCAGCGGCGAGCAGAGCGCCGGCATCGAACAGGTCAACCGCGCCATTGCCGACATGGATTCGTCCACGCAGCACAATGCCGCCCTCGTCGAGGAATCGGCGGCGGCCGCCACCGCGCTGCGCGACCAGGCCGACAAGCTGGCCGAAGTGGTCAGCCTGTTCCACCTCGATGCGAACACCATGACGGCACCGAAGGCGGCCCCTTCGCCTGCGCCCGCTCCGACGCCGGCGCGTGCCGTCGTGCCCGTGAAGACGAGCATCCGCAAGCCGGCACCCAAGTTGGAACCCAGGTCGGCACCCGCCGGCGAGGAGTGGGAAACGTTCTGAAGCCGTCCCTCCGTGCGTGCGCGTCCGAACGGGCGCGCCGGACTCGGGTATCCTTCTGCATCCGGACAAGATTGATGCGAGGAGAGGGGATATGTCCTACGAGGAACGCGACGACTACGGCATGTACAAGAACAAGCACGGCAAGGGACCGGGCCCGGAGCTGATGGGCGCGAACACCCTGATCGGCGACCACGTCCACAACCTGCAGAACGAGCACCTGGGCGTCATCAAGGAATTCATGGTGGACATGCGCACGGGTGCCATCGCCTACGCCGTGATGTCGTCCAGCCGCTTCCTCGGGCTGGGCGAAAAACTCTTCGCCGTGCCCTGGCAGGCGCTGACGCTGGACCCGCGGCACAAGCGCTTCACGATGGACATCCCCAAGGAACGCATCGCCAGCGCGCCCGGCTTCGATACCGACCACTGGCCGGACATGGCCGATACGCGCTGGATGGGCGAGGTGCACGCGTATTTCGGCACCCAGCCGGCGCCGATCTGACCGGACGACTTTGCCGGCTCACGTCGTACGATAGTTGTCCAGGCTCGATTTAAGCTTTGCGCCGCAACTCGTCACGTCGTCCTCGAAAGCGATCGAGACACCATTGATGCGATGATGGGGTGAGCCACTGGCGATCGTGCAACCGCTGTGACCTTGAACGGGACAACTGCACGCGTCGCCAACGCAGGCCACCGGAATGCCATTTACGTTGAAATGGCTGGCCCGGGCACTGATCACTTTCCCGCCGTGACTTGTCGCGTCACCTAGCCGAATCACATTGCGCATGTGTGCCCCGATCAGTGTTTTTCGGTCGCCTGGTTTTTCATAGCTGGCGTTTCTTCTGCCCCGAGAACAGCCCCAACTGTCGGCGGCTTATAGTTGTCGGGGTCGACAGCTGGCTTCACCTTGTGCTTGAACACATCCCGGCCCTCCTGCTTGTTCAGGGAGGCCTCGCTCGGCGGGCTGATGAACACGATGCTCGCACCTGCGGGATCGCGCAGGTTGATCGCGGCCGATGTGCCTCCACTGATATAGCTTCCCATCACGCCCAGCGCCATCTGCATGAAGAACGTGCTGGCACCGGTATTGCCGAGGCGGCGATCAGTATTGATGAATTGTGCCGTCTTGCCCGTGTCGATCTCGGGACCGCCCTGTGCAGCATACGCGTGCAACACGCCTTCCAGGGCCGCCTGCTGGTCGACGTGGTTGCCGAACGCGCCGACGATACGTGCCGGACCTTTTGCACGCTCCGCCTCAGGCAACGTTTGCAGGGCTTGCTTCCAGCCGGCCTCGAGGATCTTCTGGCGCGCTTCGCGCCGCTTGACTGGCTGACCTTGCTCGTCTTCGAACTTCACGAAGATGGGGCGATGGATGTAGCCGAGCGAAGGCAGGTTGTCGAAAGCTTCCATCTGGTTGCGGTTCCACGGGACAGGGAACCATGGGGTCGGCTTCCAGTCCCCAGGTGGGCCCTTCAGCCAGCGGCGCAAGCCGTCCAGCTGGAGGCCGGGCTTGTTCTCGTGGTAGACCGGGTTCCTGGCGAAGACGGCTGCCGCTTTCAGCCATTCGGCAACCGTGGGATTGCGGCCGCCGTGGAATTTTTCCGGGTGGGCCAGTTTCGCAGGCGTCGGCACAGTTTCCTTCAGGTCGTAGTACATCATCCGCAGGTTTTCCTGTAGATAGTCGTTGTCCGGATCGTCCCAGACGTACGGACGCAGCGGCTCGACCCGCTCGCGCCGCGCGAGCACGAAGACGGCTGTGGAATCGGGCATGTCGGGGATGTAGTAGCCATCCCTGATAAGCCGCGGCGCCTCGGGTGGAATGAGCGCGTCCCGTGTGGCCGAGCTGTCGTCCGCAGTCAATACAACATAGGGCAGGTCGGGATGCGCGTCGAAGAAGGCGAATATCTGTTCCAGCAACTGGTCGGGCCGCTCGCTCATCTGCCAGGGTCCGGTAACGAACAGATGCCAGGCCATGCCAGTGCCCTCCGCACTGGAGGCCAGACCGGACTCTGGCGAGATATCGCTTGATTGCGCCGCCGGATCCATGACAGGTCCGCCAGCATAGAACGTTGGAGCGCCCCAGAACATCGGAGACGGCTCGGCACCATTCTCCAACGCGTCGCAGGCGCGGGCGCCGCTGACGCCCAATTTGTCGGTATCCGACCACGCATACTTGTTCGGATCCTGTTCGCGAATGCTGGTGAAGGGCGTTCCCGCCTGAAGGGCATCCCACAGCTTGCCCTGCCGGTATTTTTCATAGGTCACCCCAAGGCCGATCACTTCCAGCACATATTCGCGGCGCGCCTTCTCGGCATGGGCGGCGGCTTCCTGTTGCTGGAGTTGATGGTTTTTTTGCTGCCACTCGCGCTCTCGTGAATTGGCGGCAGAGGAAGCATGAAGCCATTTAGCGCCAAACAGCAGGATGACCGCCACCAGCGGCACACCGAACCAACGCACTTTGTCCATCGTCGTCTCCACGTTCATGTTTGCCAGTTCGGGATGCCATACCCGGAAATCGAACATCATCCACAACAGCAATAAAATGGGAAAGACGATGACGGCGCCGGCGACGTGCATCCACGCCCTGGGCCGCTTTGTACCGCCCACACCCACGGTCGCCGGGCGGCTCACGACGTCTCCTCCACGTCGACCGTTTGGCCGACGCGCGTGCCGGTCACGGTCTCGGACACGACGATATCCCACAGCTTGCCCGTCAACAGCGGAAGGCATGCCGGCAGATTGCCAAAACTGTAGTAATCGGCATTGCCTTCGATGAGTTCACGCCGCCATTGCGGTTCACACTGTAAGTAGGCACCGAACTTGGTCACGAACTTCTCCCATTGCAATATTCCGGGCCGAGGCTTATCGACGAGCTTTTCCGGCTTCTTCAACCGCCAATCCGCCACCGCACACAAATACGCATAAAACTTCGGATCACTGGACGCCTTCCCGCTCCCGATCGCAACGTCGTAAGCCGTCACCTGGCTATGGTTCCGGGCGCTGTCGAAGATGGCACTGTGAAAGGACTTCGCCCCGAGTTCGTGCTGCCAGCGCCGGCGTGCCGCGTTCGGGCTTTCGCCGATCACCGCGAGCACCTTGCCGTTCGGGTGGCGCGTGGCGCTCAGGACCGTGAACCTGTCATCCGGATTGGTATTGTTCGGATTCTTTTCGGCGTTGTATGCGGTCTCCATGCGTTGCAGGTCGGCCTTCCCCAGCAACTGCGGCGCTGCCGGATGCGTGACGTAGCCGGCTGGGTCCGGGCGCTCCTCGACATGCCCCTTCATGCCGGCATTGCTCGTGATGGCGATCGCCGCCGTGATCGGGTCGACCTCTTCGCACGGTCCACGGTCAGACGGCTTCAACATCGCATGGGAGGAGCCGGCCGGAATTTTGTCGGCGTCGACCTGGCTGCCCCGCATATCTGCCGGGCAGGGGTTGGCGAGCGGCTCGCCGTTGATGGCACGGATACCGTTGCGCTGTTCTTCCGGCGTGTCGCCGGGTCGGACTGGCCACCTTGCGACCGGCAGCGACGCGCGCAAGTCGCGTCCACTCGACTCGACGTGCGCGTGATCGTCCTCGCCTTTGAGGCGCAACGCGAAGTCGTGAAGCGGCAGGCCGACGAGCACGGGGCCGACCTTTTGCGTGCGCGGGTCCAGACGCTGTTTCGCGGTGAACACGCGCTGGCGGAATCCCGCGCCCAACTCCGCGAGAGGCCGGCGTACGATGGTTTCCGACCGCCACCGGGAACCATCGTCCCTCCCCGTCCACCGCGTACCTCGGATATAGTCAGGCACCCCTTGCCAGCCGATGCCCTTCATGTTGTCGAGCGCCACCGTCATGTCTTCCGGGCTGAAGTAAAGATAGACCTTGCCCCGGTTGTCGCGGTCCCCGGCCGGCTTCCAGCGCCCTTCGACCATGCCGCCGCAACTCGCCTCGTCGATCCTCGCGAATGCCGGCGCGTCCGCTTTAGCCTTGGCGACACCTTGCACGATATTGACCAGTGTCTGCAACCTGGCATTCATGGTCTGGGTTCCGGCGATGCGGTCGTAATACAGCGCCATGGCGTCATCCTTCCCCCCGGAGAACACGTTGATCGCCTTGACCTTCCAGTTCGTGTCGTCATCGAGCCCATATGGCGGATGGGTCAGTATCAGCGTGTCGGCGGTGCGCTCGCCGCGCTCCATCAGGAAGGCCTGGGCGAGCAGGCTGATCAGGCATCCCTGGCTGTGCGCGACAATCGTGACCGTATCCTTCGGTTCGTAGTCGCGGATCATCGCCACCAGCGCGGCGAGGCGGCGTGCGGCCAATACCATGTACATGCGGCCGGGGCCGCTCCTCAATGGCCGCAGCGGGTCGTTCATGACGTCTACCGGCGCTCCAACGCCGCAGTTCCACATATCGGGCAACGTGCTGGTGGCATTGCCGAACGGCCCACCCTCTTTCGACAAATCCTTGTCGAGACGGTTGCCGTAGCGGTCGGTCTTCTGGCCGTTGGCCGTCTTCGTGTACTTGCCGATCTCGCGAAAGCCCCAATAGAAGGGGATCACCGGACTGTTCGTATCCTTGTCCACGTTACGCTTGTAGTAGACGGCATCCGGGTCGTCGACCACGTTGTCCTTGTCGGTGGGCAGCGTGTAGTTGGCAGGCTTGAAGTGACGATACAGGCGCCGCTCCAGGCCCGCGCACAAGCCGGCTTCCACGTCGGCATAACTGGTGCCCACATCGTTCACGCCGTGGATGACGATGATGTTGCCCGGCTGCTCGCGCGGGTGTTCGATGACTTTGTCGGACGCCCGCTTGTGCTGCAATACCGTCGTGGTCGCGTGCGCCACATACTCCGGCTTCGGATATTTCCCGGCCATCTTCCCCTCCCATGACGTTAGTGTTCGCCACCTCGCACGAGCCCGATCTCGGCCATGTGCATCGCATCGCGTTCGATCAGGCTGGCCTTGCCGTCCGCACCGCTGCGGGTCTGTAACGCCGATCCGTCACTGAGCCCGATGTTCAGCTTTGCGTCCTTGACGACCGCGCCTGGCGGCCGCTCACCGGTATCCAGCGGAATGCCGGGCGCGTAACGGACCACGAGCTTCTGATCCGCCTTGCCTTGGCCAAAACTCGGGAACCCGGCCGTCATGGTTTCCGGTCCGTCATAGAGAAAGTCAGGCGCATGGAACTTGAGCGGTTGTTTACTGCCAATGACGGGCGGACCGTCGCCCAGTTTCAGGAACGATCCGTCCTCGGCCACCAGCAGAATAACCTTGGCGGAGATTCTGGCGATACCTTCGGTCGCGGATAGCGTCAGGTTCTTGGCCGAGTTGATTTCCGTATCGTCGTGCTGGCTCTGGAGCAGCACCTTGCCGAAGTGGGCGATACCGGTAAGGCCGTCATGGTGGGCGAACAGCGATATGCCTTTGCCTGCGTTAACGTTGAAACGCTGGCCCGCCGTCAGTTGCAGGTGCTGCTGCGCCACAGTATCGATGTTGCGTGCCGAATAGCTGACGATCGCACTGGTGCTGGCAAAGCCGATACCGGCTGGCGACGTAATGCCGATGACCGGCTCCGCCGACTCCACCGCTTCAGGAGCGGTGTTACTACCGTCTTCCCAATGTCTGAAGCGGGCCAGCAACTTGTCCTGTTCCCTGGCGTCGAGCGGCAGGCCATTATGTTCGGCAGCATAACTGCCAAGTGCGTTGCAAAGTTCACCGCACTCGCGCAGCAAGCCCAGGAAGTCGTCGCGTGCCAATTGCCTACCTTTCGCGGCTGCGCCCCCCAACAATTTCCACGAAGTTAACAAGATACCGCGGGCCGCACGCAAAGCGATCGCTTCCTCGCTACGCAACTCGGCCCCTTCGCCGCGCGGGGCAGCGCCGCTGTCCCGGCGCGACTCGGTCAAGTAGCCGAGGTTCAACTCAGTCGACGCGTGGTCGCTCGCCAGCTGCGCGCTGATCTGGCCCGGTGTATCGTCCAGTCGAAGCTGGTTGCCGCGCGCGCCCCTCACTTCGCGTGACCGGATACCGGACTGGTACTTCGTGTCCGGCAATCGGCTCTCATAACGAAACGCTGGCGGCAATGCCGCACCGTTAAATACCTGGCCGATGATGATGGGCTTGTCCGGATCACCGCCGGCGAAGTCGACGAGTACTTCGGTGCCAACTGGAGGGAGCAGACGCGTGCCGCACTCGCCGTGTGTACCGAGCGCACTGCCGGCCCAACTGGAGGCGACGCGAACCCACGCCGAGTCCCGGTCGGAATCGGAACTGCCTGCGCCCCCTGCGTGAACGTGGTCTTCCGGACGGGCGGCCTGAAAGCGGATCTTGACGCGTCCCAGCTCGTCGCACCACACCTCCTCGTTCGCCGGCCCGACCACGATTGCCGTCTGCAAAGCGACAACAGGAAACGGAGCGGGCGGAGGAACAATGCGGATGCCACGCCGCACGCAGGTAAAGCGGGTTCTGAAGCGGATTGACTTGCCCTTGGCCTCAGCGAAGACCGCGCAGTCTCCAGCATCCCAGCCATTACCGTTCAACAGCCGCTCGACGCGTGCATCAATCTCGACCGGCAGATTGTTCCGCGCCGCGATATGCTGGCTTGTAACGACGAAATCGCGTTCATTGGTCGGATGCGTATCGACCTCGGGATGCCCCTTAAGGCTGAACCACTCACCCACCGACAGGTCGCGCACGCCACCTTCGCCGTAAAAATGCTTGGATTCATAATCGTGAAACCCGATCCGGACATCGCCCAGGTCGGCAAGGTCCCGTGCCGTGTTGCCCATGTGAGGTGGCGCGACCCGGTAATCATCCAGGACTGCGGCCAGGTCGTTTCCTTGCTCCCCTTGGTCGATCCGCGACCTTGTATGCACTGCCATGAAGGCACTGCCGGCGGGCTGCTTGTAATCCCAGCTGTATAGCGACGCACTACCCGGTCGCAGGCTACGGGCCGCTCCCCACCCATCGATTGCGTCACGCTCCTCCGTGGCGGCATCACGGTGGAAACGCACGGTGCCCGCCATATTCCGCGCGAGCTGGTTTGGGTCATCGAACAGCACCATTGTGTGGCCAATGGCAGGTTCTTGTCCGGGCCGTACCTCGCGGCCCGGCAAGCCACTACGAAATAGCGATGCAATCCCTCGCCGCGAAAGCAGACGCCGAATGAATGCGGCGTCTGATTCGTTGTGCTGCATAATCAATTCGCGCTGCGGATGCTTGTTCTCGAGCCCTGGGACGATTTCCAGGTCAAACGTCGCGCGCAGCACGCCGCTGCGCGCGTGCCATTCAGATACCAGCGCCCTGACGACATCCAATTCGCTCCGGTTACGAAACACACGCGTGTTGCTGCGACCTTCCATGACCGACATCGCATCGCGCATGACCAACTGGTACGTCGCGAGAGCGCCATCGCTCTGGCCCGACAGAGCCTCGGTGACGATCCCGCAGACACGACGCAACTGGCCGCGATCGGTGACGATGCGTAGTTCGGCAGGCACACCGATGAAATCCTTCAGCGCCAAGCCCGCATCATCCGCCACACACAAAATGCGGTAAACAAAACCGCCGCAAATAGATTCACTGCCGAGCACACGTTGAGGCAATAGCACGTCATCACGTATGCCATCAGACCGAGCCAGCGCAAATCCTAGCGGACGTTCACGTGTGACGAGCCTGTACCCCGCCAATTCGCTCGCCCGTCGCAAAACGCCTTTGCCCATTGGGAATCTCCTCGATGTCAACAGGCCGTCGCGGCCAAATCGTGATCAGGAACTCAGGAAAGGCATAATGATTCACGCGTGTCCGAGGACTCATCATGCGTTGGCGCAATTTCAGCGATGAAATCACAGGAAGTGGCGAACCACCAAGGCTGCCCAACCCATGGGCGTTAAGGCGTTATTTCCGCCGGTTCGGAGAGCCGGCGGAGTCTGGCAGGACATCGCGCCCTGCCCTTTTTTTACTTCTTCGGCGGCATCAGGTCGAGCAAAATCGCCGTCTCGGCCTTGATGGTGTTGACGACCGTCGGCTTGAAGTCCGGCGCCCACTGCGGCGAGTGCGTACCCGGCAGCGGCTGGCCGGCCTTCTTCGCGGCGTCCAGGCGGGCGGCGTCGACGGCGCCCACGTGCAGCAGGATCGCCTTCACGCCCGGTTGCTGGCCATACTGCGAAAAGTCTTCCGACGTCATCTTCGGCGGCATCTCCTTCACGAACTCGGGGCCCACCGCGCCCTGCACGGCCCTCACCATGCGGGCCAGCGTGTCCGGATCGTTGTAGACCGAATCCGTACCCGGCTTGACTTCCACCAGCGGCTCCTTCGGCGCGCCGGCGGCGATGGCTTCGCCCTTCGCTTCGCGCGCGATGCTGGCCAGTACGCGCTTGCGCACTTCCGGCTTGAACGTACGCACGGACAGTTGCAGGGTCACCTGGTCGGGGATGATGTTCGCCTGCGTGCCGCCGTGGATGCTGCCGACCGTGATCACGACCGGGTCGATCGGGTTGTTCTCGCGCGAGACGAGCGTCTGCAGCGCCAGCACGATGCGCGACGCCATCACGATCGGGTCGCGCGCCTCGTGCGGCACGGCGCCGTGGCCGCCCTGGCCGAAGACCGTGATGCTGACGACGTCGGACGACGCGCGGAACGGCCCCGCGTGGTACATGATCGTACCGGACGGCATGGAGGCGTCGTCATGGAACGACAGCGCGTAATCCGGCTTCGGGAAGCGCGTGAACAGGCCATCCTTCAGCATCGCGCTGGCGCCGTTCACCGGCTCCTCGGACGGCTGGCCGACCAGCATCAGCGTGCCGCTCCAGGCCTTGCGGTTCTCGGCCATCAGCCTGGCCGTGCCGTACCACGCCGACATGTGCAGGTCGTGGCCGCAGGCGTGCATCACGGAGACGGTCTCGCCGGCCGCGTTCTTCGTCGTCGCCTTGCTGGCGAACGGCAGGCTGGTTTTTTCCTGGACCGGCAGCGCGTCCAGTTCGGTGCGCAGCATCACGGTCGGGCCGGGGCCGTTGCGCAGGATGGCGACGACGCCGGTGCCGCCGACGCCGGTCGTGACGTCGAAGCCCAGCGCCTTGGCGCGCTCGGCCAGCTTGGCCGCGGTCTGGTGTTCGTTGAACCCGAGCTCGGGGTTGCGGTGCAGGTCCTGGTACAACGTTTCGATGGCCGGATAGCTGGCGTTCAGCTGCTCGACGAACGGCGCGGGCAGCGCCGCGGCGCCGGCCACATGGGTGCCGATGACGCCGGCGAGGAACAGGGTGGTGCGGAGAATGCGGGAAGATTTCATGGATATCCGTGAGCAAAAAAACGGGTGGACGATGCCGCCACCCTTTTTTACGCTAACAGATGCGTCCAAATGCGACAATGGATCGTTTAACAATTTTCATAGGGGACTATCGGAAACTACGTAGTGGAGTGTTGCGTAGAAGTTTCTTTACAGAATTTATTTATTCCAAGTGGAAAAACTGATGCGTACAATACGCGCCTTCGTTTCACAAGGAATAACATGGGACTCATTGCAAACATGAAGATCGGCCGGCGCCTCGGCCTGGGCTTCGCCCTCATCCTCGCGATGACGGTGGCAATCGCCGCCATCGGCGCGTGGCGCCTGACCGAAGTCGCCAACGCGACCAAGGCGATGATGGCCGTGCCGTTGACGAAGGAACGCCTGATCACGGACTGGTACAGCCTGAACTACGCGTCGATCCGCCGTACCGCCGCCATCGTCAAGAGCAGCGACCCGTCGCTCGGCCCCTACTTCAAGGAAGACGCGGCCGCTTCGGTGAAGCGTGCCGCGGAACTGCTCAAGCAGATCGAACCGCTGATCGCGGCGAGCGGTCCGGAACATGACCTGTTCGCGCAGATCCTCCAACAACGCAAGGCGTACAGCGCCTCGCGCGACGGCGCCGTCAAGGCCAAGGCCGACGGCAACGCGGACGAGGCCGCGCGCATCCTCGACCAGTCGTTCACGCCGGCCGCCGAGAAATACCAGGGCCTGCTGCAAAACCTCGTCGCCATGCAGCGCACCAGCATGGATGCCACCGCCGCCGCGATCGACGCCGAGGCGACGGCCAGCACCTGGCTGATCGTCATTTTCTCGTCGTGCGCGCTGCTGCTGGGCGCCGTCGTG
Source organism: uncultured Massilia sp. (assembly GCA_966211695.1). Lineage (GTDB taxonomy): Bacteria > Pseudomonadota > Gammaproteobacteria > Burkholderiales > Burkholderiaceae_D > Telluria. The sequence goes on from CBIHOW010000055.1 coordinate 32,489, forward strand.
TCGTGGCTCCTCACGCGCGGCATCGTGCTGCCGATCCGCGCCGCCGTGGCCGTGGCCGAGACGGTGGCCGCCGGCGACCTGACCCGCACGATCGAAGCCCGTACGCAGGACGAGACGGGCGCCCTGCTGCGCGCCCTGCGCCACATGAACGACAGCCTGGTGGGCATCGTCAGCCAGGTGCGCGGCGGTACCGACACCATCGCGACGGCCTCGCGCGAGATCAGCGCCGGCAACCTGGACCTGTCGGCCCGCACCGAACAGCAGGCGGGCGCGCTGGAAGAGACGGCCGCGTCGATGGAAGAACTGACGACGACCGTGCGCCAGAACGCCGACAACGCGCGCCAGGCCAACCAGCTGGCCATCGCCGCATCGAGCATCGCCACGCAGGGCGGCGCCGTGGTCGGCGAAGTCGTCACGACGATGGGCGCCATCAACGCGTCGGCCAGCCGCATCGCCGACATCATCGGCGTCATCGACGGCATCGCGTTCCAGACCAACATCCTCGCGCTGAACGCGGCCGTGGAAGCGGCGCGCGCCGGCGAACAGGGCCGCGGCTTCGCGGTCGTGGCCTCGGAAGTGCGCAGTCTCGCGCAGCGTTCGGCGGCCGCGGCCAAGGAGATCAAGGACCTGATCGCCGCATCGACGGCGAACGTGGCCGCGGGCACGAAGCTCGTCGACCAGGCCGGCGCGACGATGGAACAGGTGGTCGACAGCATCCGCCGCGTGACCGACATCATGGGCGAGATCACGAGCGCCACCCAGGAGCAGACGAACGGCATCGAACAGGTCAACCAGGCCATCGGCCAGATGGACCAGGTGACCCAGCAGAACGCGGCGCTCGTCGAGGAAGCGGCGGCCGCGGCGGGGTCGATGCAGGACCAGGCCGCGCAGCTGGCCGAGGTGGTCGGCGTGTTCAAGGTCGAACGCGGGCTCGGGCTGCCCACCGCACGCCGTCCCCTGCTGGCCTGATTACCGGGCCGCGAAGTGACGGTTGATCCCGCTGAGGATCGCCTGGAACGACGCGGCCATGATGCTGCCGGCTACGCCCACGCCGAACAGCGAACCGCCGCCGCCCACACGCAGCTCGACGTAGCACGCCGCCTGCGCATCGGCGCCGCGGCCGAGCGCGTGCTCCTGGTAATCCATCACCTTGACGTCGAGGCCCAGCGCATTCACGAAGGCGTCGATCGGGCCGTTGCCGATACCGTGGCGGGTCGTGCGCACGCCGTCGATCTCGATGTCGACATCCAGCCGCGTGCCCGCCTCGCCTTCATTCGACATGGCGTGGCCGCGATAGACATGGCGGCCTGGATCCAGGTACTCGCTGCGGAAGATCGCGTGGATGTCGGCGGCCGCCGCTTCCCGTCCGCTGCCGTCGGTCGCGTGCTGCACGGCACGGCTGAATTCGATCTGCAGGCGGCGCGGCAGGACGAACCCGTATTCCTGTTCGAGCAGGTAGGCAATGCCGCCCTTGCCGGACTGGCTGTTCACGCGGATGACGGCATCGTAGTTGCGCCCCAGGTCGGCCGGATCGATGGGCAGGTACGGCACCTCCCAGATCGCGTCGGCCTTCTGCTGCGCGAAGCCCTTCCTGATGGCGTCCTGGTGCGAGCCGGAGAACGCGGTGAACACGAGGTCGCCCGCATACGGATGGCGCGGGTGGACCGGCAACTGGTTGCATTCCTCGACGCACTGGCGCACCGCATCGATGTCGGAAAAATCGAGCCCCGGGTGGATGCCCTGCGTGTACAGGTTCAGCGCCAGGGTGACGATGTCCACGTTGCCGGTGCGTTCGCCGTTCCCGAACAGGCAGCCTTCGACGCGGTCGGCGCCCGCCATCACCGCCAGTTCCGCCGACGCGACGGCCGTGCCGCGGTCGTTATGCGGATGCACGGACAGGACGATGGCGTCGCGGCGCTCGAGATTCCGGTGCATCCATTCGATCTGGTCGGCGTACACGTTCGGCGTGCTGCATTCGACCGTCGACGGCAGGTTGACGATCATCTTGCGCTCCGGCGTCGGCTGCCAGAGCGCGGAGACGGCGTCGCACACCTCCTTCGAAAACGCCAGTTCCGTCATGCTGAACGTCTCGGGCGAGTACTCGAAGACCCATTCCGTGCCGGGGCGCGCATCGGTCAGTTCCTTGATCAGGCGGGTGCCGTTCAATGCGATCTGCTTGACGTCTTCCCGGGTCGCGCCGAACACGATGCGGCGGAAGGCCGGTGCGATCGGGTTGTAGAGGTGGACGATGGCGCGCCGCGCGCCCTGCAGGGATTCCACGGTGCGGCGGATCAGGTCGTCGCGCGACTGGGTCAGGACTTCGATCGTCACATCGTCCGGAATGCGCTCTTCCTCGATCAGCTTGCGCACGAAATCGAAATCCGTCTGCGACGCGGAGGGGAATGCCACTTCGATTTCCTTGAATCCGATCTGCACGAGCTGCTCGAACATGCGCAGCTTGCGCTCCACGCTCATCGGCTCGATCAGGGCCTGGTTCCCGTCGCGCAGGTCGGTGCTCATCCAGATGGGCGGGTGCTCGATTGAACGGTCCGGCCAGGCGCGGGACGTTGTGGGGACGGTCGGGAAACGGCGGTACTTTGCTGCGGGGTGCGACAACATGGACACTCCTTTTCAGGCTGTGGGAAAACGCGGACGTGACGGGTCCCGCCGCATGGCATACGCATGCGGATCACGGAATCCGGACGACGGAAATCAGAGGTGGCGGAAAGGCTGCCTGGCTGCCACGGGGCACGTGGCCAGGCAACCGGACGCTAGTCGAAAGACGGGGAGGAACATGGGATTGCGAATCCTGATCTGAAACTTCGGTGTACGGCACTGCAGACGAACTGCGGATACAGGCGATTCAAGCCTGGTGCGGTAGGACTAGCGCTAGGGCTAGAGAAGTCAGAAAGGTGGAGTTCGCGGTGAGCATTCTTTTAATATAAAAAGTTTATGCCGATTGTGTCAAGCAAAAGCTAGCAAAAGTCACGACTGCGCGCATCGAGCTTCCCGAGCAGGTGCGACATGTCGACGAGGCGCTTGGCCACGAGGTGCCGCACTTCCCCTTCGCGCTGCCACACCCCGTACACGCCCAGCAGCGACGCGTTCAGCACTTCGCGCCGCTGCTGTTCGACGAGCTGCGGCCACACGATCACGTTGATGTTGCCCGTCTCGTCCTCGATGGTCAGGAACAGCACGCCCTTCGCCGTGCCGGGCCGCTGGCGCACGGTGACGATGCCGCAGGCGCGCGCCAGCTGGCCATTCTGGAAATCGTGCAGCACGTCGGCCGGCAGGAAGCGCTGCGCCAGCAGCCGGTCGCGCAGCAGCGCCAGCGGATGGCGGCCCAGCGTGAGACCCTGCGCGCGGTAGTCGCCGACGATCTCCTCGCCTTCCTGCGGCGCGGGCAGCTCGGGCACGTCCTCGACGGGTGCCGTGGGCCTGAGCAGATCCTTGTCCGGCACGGCGCCCGCCGCTTCCCACAAGGCCTGGCGGCGATGGCCCGCGAGCGGCCCGAGCGCATTGCCGGCGGCGAGCACCTGCAAGTCGCCGCGGTCCAGGCCCGCGCGGCGCGCAAGATCGGCCACGTTCGCGAACGGCCTGAGCGCGCGCGCGAGCTCGATGCGCTCCGCCGCCTCCTGCCCCATCCCGCGCAGCATGTGCAGGCCCAGGCGCACGGCGGGCTGGCCGCGTGCGTGGTCATCGAGATCTTCCAGCGTGGACTCCCAGCTGCTGATCGTGATGTCGACGGGCCGCACCTCGATGCCGTGCCGGCGCGCATCCTGCACGAGCTGCGACGGGCTGTAGAAGCCCATCGGCTGGCTGTTCAGCAGCGCGCACAGGAATGCCGCGGGTTCGTGGCACTTGAGCCAGGAGCTGGCATACGCGAGCAGCGCGAAGCTGGCCGCGTGCGATTCGGGGAAGCCGTATTCGCCGAAGCCCTGGATCTGGCTGAAGATCTGCTCCGCGAACGACTGGTCGTAGCCCTTCGCCAGCATGCCGCCGACGATGCGCTGGTAGTATTTTTCGAGCCCGCCCTTTCTCTTCCACGCGGCCATCGCGCGGCGCAGCTGGTCCGCCTCGCCCGGCGTAAAACCGGCCGCGAGGATCGCCACCTGCATCACCTGCTCCTGGAAGATCGGCACGCCCAGCGTGCGTTCCAGCGCGACCTTCATGTCCGGGCTCGGATACACGACGGGCTCCTTCTGCTCGCGCCGCTGCAGGTACGGATGCACCATGCCGCCCTGGATCGGTCCGGGGCGCACGATCGCGACCTGGATCACGAGGTCGTAGAACGTCTTCGGCTTCATCCGCGGCAGCATGCTCATTTGCGCGCGCGATTCGATCTGGAAGACGCCCACCGTGTCCGCGCGGCGGATCATGGCGTAGGTGGGCGGATCGTCGTGCGGGATGTCCTGCATCTCGAACGTCGTGCCATGGCGCAGGCCGACCAGTTCCAGGCCGCGGCGCAGCATCGACAGCATGCCGAGCGCCAGCACGTCCACCTTCATGAGGCCCAGTTCCTCGAGGTCGTCCTTGTCCCACTGGATCACGCTGCGCTCTTCCATCGTCGCGTTCTCGATGGGGACGAGGCGCGACAGCTGCCCGCGCGCCATCACGAACCCGCCCGGATGCTGCGACAGGTGGCGCGGAAAGCCGAGCAGGCGCTGCGCCAGCGACGCCCATTGCTGCGACAGGGGCGCGTCCGGATCGAGCCCGCTCTCGGCCAGCCGGTTCAGGAGATCGGCCTTGCTGTCGAACCAGTGGTGCTGCTTGCAGACCTTGTCGACGATGGCGAGGTCCACGCCGAGCGCGCGGCCGCTGTCGCGCAGCGCGCTTTTCGGGCGGTAGCTGATGACGACGGCCGCCAGCGCCGCGCGGGTGCGCCCGTATTTGCGGTAGATGTACTGGATGACTTCCTCGCGCCGCTGGTGCTCGAAGTCGACGTCGATGTCGGGCGGCTCGTTGCGCTCCTTCGAGATGAAGCGCTCGAACAGCAGATTGCCCCGCGCCGGGTCGACTTCCGTGATGCCCAGGCAGTAGCACACGGCGGAATTGGCCGCCGAGCCGCGGCCCTGGCACAGGATCTGTTGCGAGCGCGCGTAGCGCACGATGTCGTACACGGTGAGGAAGTAGTGCTCGTAGCGCATCTCGGCGATCAGCGCCAGTTCGTATTCGATCTGCGCCTGCACCTTCGCGGGGATGCCCTCCGTGAAGCGCCGGTGCGCGCCGATCCACGTCTGCTCGCGCAAATAGCTCGCGGCCGTGTGGCCGGCCGGGACCACTTCGTCCGGGTATTCGTAGCGCAGCTCGTCCAGCGAGAACGTGCACAGGCGCGCGATGCGCACCGTCTCGTCCAGCGCCGCGC
>CBIHOW010000056.1:0-34466 GCA_966211695.1 uncultured Massilia sp.
ACGCGATGCTCTCCGCCATGCGCGACCGTCTCGCGGCCGCGCTGCGCGACGCGTTTCCCGCCATCGTCTTCAACGCGCCGTTCGAACATACCCTGCCGACCACCCTGAATTTCGCCGTAGCCGGCGTCTCCAGCAAGGACCTGCTCGACCTGTTCGACGCGGCCGGCGCGCGCGTCAGCGCCGGTTCCGCCTGTTCGGCCGCCAAGGCCGCACCCAGCTATGTGCTGGACGCGATGGGCCTGCCCGAGTGGCGCAGCGGTGGCGCCGTGCGCCTGTCGATCGGACCGCTCGCGGACGACGCGTTCATCGATGCCGCGTGCGCGGGCATCCGCCGCTGCGGTGAAGCACTGCGCACTTCCCCGCTCGGCGACGGAAACCCCGGCGTCATGCAGGTCAGCGGCGACGGTCGCCACGGTTGGATCGTATTCGATGCCGCGACCTGCGTCGCGATCGATCCGCCGCCCGGGCAGCTGGAGCGCATCGCCGCGCTCGCGCGTGATGCCGGCCTGCGTGTCGTGGAATTCGACGCGGCGGACCGCGCCACCGTCGCGCTGGACGACGGCAGTCATGCGCCTTGCATGGCCATTGGCGGTGCCGCGCTGGCCCGCGTGCCCGGCGGCTGGCTGCTGGGCGAACCGAAAGACGGCCGCTTGCCGCGCACGGCCGTGCGCCAGGTCTTCGGCGCCATCGACGCCGGCCGCCTCGCCCAGGTCGCGCACGATGCCGCCGTCATCTGCCACGGCAGCGACGTCGACGGCCTGGCCTGTGCGACGTTGGGGGCGGTGCGCGACGCCGGCACGCCCGGCCAGCTGCATCCGGACACGCTGGCTGTCTTCCTGCGCCGCCACGACGATGCGCTGCTCGTCGACGTGCGCGAAGCCGGCGAAGCGGCGGCCGGCGCGTTGTCCTTGCACGGCCGCGCGGCGCACCACGTGCCGCTGTCGCGCCTCGCGGAACACCTGCCGGCCTGGTTGTCCGATCCGGCACGGCCGATCGTGTTCGTCTGCCGCAGTGGGAACCGTAGCGCGAAGGCCGCCCTGTGCCTGCGCCGCGCGGGACATGCGCAGGCGTGGACCCTCGTGGGCGGGCTCGCGCTGGCCTAAAACATACCGATCGTCAACCAGTGTTCGCTAACGCACAGTTTCCGGACACCTGATTGCTTAGCATGGCGGCAGCCGTGCGCCCTCGTCTTCACGCTTCATCCGAATGGTCGCGTCCCGCGTCAGCCGGCGGTCGGTTGCGCACGCCACCATGAGGTCCCTGTTGAAAGAAGAAAAAGCGCTGCCGCCCGCAGCCGCCGGCGTCGCCGATGACGACGCCCCGCTGCGCGCCGAATTGTTCACTGCCGCCCAGATGGCCGTCCACGGCCGCCGCCTGGCCGCGCGCCATCAACTGGCCGACCAGGCGGGCAGCGACCGCCTGCTGGACCGCCTGGACGACAATGCCGCCGTCATCGCCGACGCCTGCGCCGGCCTGGCCCGTGCCGCCCGCGCGGGCGTGCGCCTGCCGCCGGCCGCCGGATGGCTGCTCGACCACGCCTGGCTGATCGACGACCACGTCCGGCTCGCGCGCCGCCACCTGCCCGACGACGACTGCCGCGCGCTGCCCTGCCTGCAGGACCCGGAGGCACGCGGCAATCCGCGTGCATATCAACTGGCGCTGGACGTGATCGCGCATGGCGACGGCCGGCTGGACGCGGAAAGCCTCGCGCGTTTCGTCGCCGCGTACCAGGAAGGCGCGCCGCTGGCGCTGGCGGAACTGGCGGCGCTGCCGGTCATGCTGCGCCTCGCGCTGATCGAGAACCTGCGTCGCCTCGCCGTGCGCCAGGCGGATACCCGCCGCCAGCGCGTGAAGGCCAACCGCTGGGCCGACCGCATGACGGCGAGGGCCGAGGAGCGTCCCGGCGACCTGATCCTCGTCGTGGCCGACATGGTGCGCGACGTGCAGCCGATGAGTTCCGGCTTCGTGGCCGAACTCGCGCGCCGGCTGCAGGGCCGCGGCGGTCCGCTCACGCAGGCCTTGCAGTGGATCGCGACGCGTCTCGCGGACGAAGGCCGCACGATCGACCAGGCCATGCAGGCCGACGTCACCCGGCAGGCCGCCGACGAAGTCTCGGTCGCCAACACCATCGCCAGCCTGCGCCTGCTGGGCAGCACGGACTGGCGCGAATTCGTCGAGACGATGAGCGCCGTCGAGCAGGCGCTGCGCGGCGATCCGGCCGGCGTGTACGGCCGCATGGACGGCGCCACGCGCGACCATTACCGCCGCGTGGTCGAGCGCCTTGCGCGCGACGCCGGCCGGCGCGAGCTCGAAGTGGCGACGGAGGCGCTGGCGCTGGCGGCGGAAGGGCATGACGCGCGCCGGCGCCACGTGGGCCACTACCTGGCCGGCGAAGGTCTGTCCCTGCTGAAGCAGCGCCTGAACATGCGTCGCGGCCGCGTACGTCCGCTGCCGGCCTGGCTGGGCGCCGTCGGCGCGTGCACCGCGGCGTTCGCGGGGGCGGCGGTCGTCCATGCGGCGCAGGACGGCGCCGGCCCCCTGCTCCTCGTCGTCATCGGCCTGCTGGGCGCGCTCGGTGCCAGCCGGCTGGCACTGTCGCTCATCGACCTGATGGCCGCGCGGCTCGTCGCGCCGGCGCCGCTGCCGCGCATGGATTTCAGCGGCGGCATGCCGTCCGACGCACGCGCCATCGTCGTCGTGCCGGCGCTGCTGTACAGCCGCGACAACGTGACGGCCCTCGTCGAGGCGCTCGAGGTGCATTACCTCGCCAACCGCGACCCGAACCTGCGTTTCTGCCTCCTGACCGATTTGGTCGACGCACCGCGGCAGGACGTGTACGGCGACGCCGACCTGATCGAACAGGCGCGTACCGCCATCGCCGCGCTGAACGCGAAACATGGTGCGCACCCGCCGTTCCTGCTGCTGCACCGCCAGCGCACGTGGAGCGAGGGCGAGGGCGCGTGGATCGGCCGCGAGCGCAAGCGCGGCAAGCTGGAAGACCTGAATGCCTTCCTGCTGCGGGGCGAGCGCGCGCCGTTCGCCGTGATCGAGGGTCCCGTCGACGGCCTGGACGAGATCCGCTACGTGATCACGCTGGACGCCGACACCCGGCTGCCGCGCGACGCCGCCCGGACCTTCGTCGCAACGATGGCGCATCCGCTGAACCACCCCGTGCTCGATGCGGCGGGACGCCGCGTGGTGGCGGGGTACGGCGTGCTGCAGCCGCGCGTGACGGCGGCACCGCCGCCGGAAGGCGCGTCGCGCTACCAGCGCCTGTGCGGCGGGGACGCGCCTTGCATCGACCAGGACCTGTTCGGCGAAGGCACGTTCGCGGGCCAGGGCATCTACGACCTGGCCGCGTACGACCGCGTACTGCGCGGACGCCTGCCGGAGAATCGCGTCCTGTCGCACGACCTGCTGGAAGGCAGCTACCTGCGCGCCGGCCTGCTGGGCGATGCCCACCTCGTCGCGCCATGCCCGGCGCGCTACAGCGACGACGTGAGCCAGCGCCACCGCCGCATCCGCGGCGATTGGCAACTGGCCGGCTGGCTGCGCGACCGCGTGTGGCGGGCGGACGGCAGCCGGGAAGCGAATCCGTTGCCGCCGCGGGCGCGCTGGACCCTGTTCGACCATCTGCGCCGCAGCCTCGTCGCGCCCGCGCTGTGCATCCTGCTGGTGCTGTGCTGGGCGCTGCTGCCGGCGCCGCCGTTCTGGACTGCGGCCCTGCTGGCCGTGTTCTTCGTGCCGTTCGCGCTGCGCACCCTCGTCGCCCTGGCCGACAAACCGCATGACGTCGCGCCCGGCGCCCACCTGCTGCACTGCGCGCACGACGCGCGCATCGGCCTGTACCGCGCGGTGCTGGACACGGCCTTCCTGCCGCACGAGGCCAGCTACAGCGTGGACGCGATCGCGCGCGGTGCGTGGCGCATGCTCGTGTCGAAACGGCGCCGCCTCGAATGGCGCATGCCCAGCCTGTCGCGTTCCAGCACGGATATGGAATCGAACTGGCAGAACATGTGGTTCGCGCCCGCGTTCGCGGTGGGCGTCGCGGTGCTGCTCAGTTTTGCGAACCCGCTCGCGCTGTTCGCGGCCGCGCCCCTGCTGCTGCTGTGGTTTCTGTCGCCCGTGGTGGCGTGGTGGGTCAGCCTGCCGGCCGCGCGTCCCGTGCCGCACCTGGCGGATGCGCAGCGCCGCTTCCTGCGCACGACGGCGCGGCGCACGTGGGCATTCTTCGAAGACCACGTCACGGCGGAGGAGAACTGGCTGCCGCCGGACCACCTGCAGGAACATCCGGCACCCGTCGTCGCGCACCGCACGTCGCCCGCCAGCATGGGCCTCGCGCTGCTGGCCAACATGACGGCCTGGGACTTCGGCTATGCGGCGACGGGCGACCTGCTGGCGCGCACGCGCGCGACACTCCAGACGATGGATCGGCTGGAGCGCCAGCGCGGCCATTTCCACGACGCGTACGACACGCGCACGCTGGAGCCGCTGCCGCCGCTGTCCGTGTCGGCCGCCGCCAGCGGCAACCTGGCGGCCCACCTGCTCACGCTGGCCGCCGGCCTGGAACGGCTGGCCGACGAACCCATCGCCTCCAGCCGCGCGCTGGACGGTATCCGCGATACGCTGGACGTCGTCGAAGAACACGCGGTATCGTCCGCGCCCGCCGTGCGCGAGGCGATCGTCGCGCTGCGCCTGCACCTTACGCCCGAGCGCTGCCGCAACGCGGGCACCTTGCCGGGCCTCGCCGATTGCCTGCAGGCGCTGGCGCGCCACGCCGACGCCTTATGCACCGTCGTGCCGGACGACGCCGATCCGCTGCTGCGCGGCTGGGCCGGCAGGCTCGCGCGGCAGGCGGCGGCCGCGCACGCGGACCTGCTGGCGATGGCGCCGTGGATGCGCGTCGTGCAGGAATACGTGATCGATTCGAGCCTCACGCGCATCCCGACGGTGCGCGAACTGGCCGGCTTCGGCATGAAGGCGCCCGGCGACGACCTGGAACCGGACGAGCGCACGCGCCAGCTGCTGCTCGCCGGCCTCGTGGCGGAAGGCTGCACGAACGCCCGGGAACGCCTGCAGGAGATCGAACAACTGGCGCGCGCCGCGCGCGACTGCGCGGACGTGGACTTCCGCCTGCTGACCGACGCGGACGGCGGCCTGCTCGCAGCGGATGCGCGCCTGGCCAGCTTCGTCGGCATCGCGCGCGGCCAGCTTCCGCAGGCGCACTGGTTTGCGCTGGGCCGCCAGCTGTGTCTCGCGTACGGCCAGCAGGTGTTGCTGTCGTCGAGCGGCGCGCTGGACGAGTACCTGGCGCCGCTGCTGGTGATGCCGGCCTGTCACGACACGCTGCTGGACCGGACATATCGCGGCATCGTCCGCGTGCAGGCGGAATACGGCCGCCGCCGCGACGTCCCGTGGGGCTTTTCGGCATCCGGCTACAACGCGATGGACGCCGCGCTGCATTATCAGTACCGCGCGTTCGGCGTACCCGGCACGGGGATTCAGCGGACATCGGGCGAGGACCTCGTCGTCGCCCCGTACGCCGCGATGCTGGCCTTGATGGTCGAGCCGGAGCGTGCCTGCGCCAACCTGGAACGCATGGCGCAGCTGGGCTTCACGGGCCGCTACGGTTTTTACGAAGCCGTCGACTACACGCCGGCGCGGCGTCCGGCCGGCCAGGCGTATGCCATCGTGCGGTCGTTCATGGCGCACCACCAGGGCATGGGCTTGCTCGCGTTGTCGTATCTGCTGCACGACCGGTCCATGCAGCGCCGCTTCGCCGCCGAACCGCAGTTCCAGGCCGCGTTGCCGCTGCTGCAGGAGCCGGCGCCGCCGTCGGGCACCGGGCGGCACGTGGAGACCGGAGACGCGCGCCGGCCCGCGACGAATACCGACACGACGGCGCGCACCGTGACCCGGCCGGACGCCGTGCCGCAGGACGTACAACTGCTGTCCAACGGCCGCTATCACGTGATGGTGACGGCGAGCGGGGCCGGCTACAGCGCCTGGCGCGACCAGGCCGTCACGCGCTGGCGCGGGGATCCGACCGCCGACGACAGCGGCCATGCCTGCTACGTGCGCGACGTGGACAGCGGCGCCGTGTGGTCGAACACGTGGCAGCCCACGCTGGCGCACCCTGAGCATTACGAAGCCCGGTTCTCCGAAGGCCGCGCGGCATTCCGCCGGCGCGACCACGGCATCGAGCTGCATACGGAAATCGTGGTCGCGCCCGACGACGACGTCGAACTGCGCCGCCTGCGCATCGCCAACCGGACGGGCGCGGTCCGCACGATCGAGCTGACGAGTTATACGGAGGTGGTGCCGGCGGCCGTGCAGATGGAGATCCTGGACGAGCAGGACGCCATCCTGTGCGCACGCCGGCAGGAATGGCTGCTGAACGTGATGACGGTGCACGGCGGCGACGCGTCCGCAGCGCAGTTCGGCACGGACCGCGCGCACTTCATCGGGCGCGGACGGAGCAGGGCGCATCCCGCCGCGCTGGAGGGCCAGGCGGCGCTCGACGGAGCGGCCGGCGCCGTGCCCGATCCGGCGCTGGCGATCCGCCATGTCATGACGCTGGCGCCGCACCAGGAAACGACGATCGATGTCGTGCTGGGCGTGGCCGAGACGCGCGACCACGCGCTGCGCCTGATCGACAAATACCGCGACCGCCACGTGGCCGACCGCGTGCCCGAACTCGCGTGGACCCACGGGCAGGTCATGCTGCGCCAGTTGAACGCGAGCGAGGCCGACGCCCAGCTGTACGCGCGCCTGGCGGGCAGCGTGCTGGCGCCGCAGCCCGCGCTGCGCGGCGATGCGGCCATCATCGCGCGCAACCAGCGCGGCCGGGCCGACCTGGAAGCGCTCGGCATCCCGGGCGACCGTCCCCTCGTGCTGCTGCACCTGCGTGACACCGCCAATCTCGACCTCGCGCGCCAGCTGGTCCAGGCCTACGCGTGGTGGCGGGCGAAAGGGCTCGCCGCGAACCTCGTGATCTGGTGCGACGGTCCGGCGGCGCTGCACGACGAGGTTGCGCACCTGTCCGGCGCGGGCGGCGTGTTCTTGTGCACCTCCGAGCAGTTGACGATGGAAGACCGCATGCTGATGCAGGCCGTGGCGCGCGTGGCGCTGGCGGACGGACAGGGCAGCCTCGCCGAACAACTGCGCCGCGCGGCCGCGCGCAAGGTGGAGCTGCCGCCGGCGCTCGAGCCGGCGGCCAAGCCGGCGCAGTACGAAGCGGACGCGCCGGCCGTGCCGGAGCTCGTGCAGGGCAACGGCATCGGCGGCTTTAGCGCCGACGGGCGCGAATACGTCATCCGCACGGGGCCGGGCCGGCACACGCCCGCGCCCTGGGTGAACGTGCTGGCGAGCCCGATGTTCGGCACCGTGATCTCGGACAGCGGCCAGGCCTACAGCTGGAACCAGAACGCCCATGAATTCCGCCTGACGCCGTGGGACGCTGATCCTGTGGCGGCCTGCGGCGGCGAAGTGTTTTATGTGCGCGACGAGCAGACGGGCGTGTTCTGGTCGCCGACGGCGCTGCCGGCGCCGTCCGGCGGCGACTACGTCACGCGCCACGGCTTCGGCTACAGCGTGTTCGAACACGCGGCGCACGGCATCCATAGCGAGCTGCTGACGTATGTGGCACTGGACGCGCCGCTGAAACACATCGTGCTCAAGCTGCGCAACGACGGGACCACGCCACGGCGCCTGTCCGTCACGGGTTACGTGGAATGGGTGCTGGGCGAGCTGCGGGCGGGATCCGCGCCGCACGTGGTGACGGAGCAGGATCCCGTCAGCGGCGCGCTGTTCGCGCGCAATGCGTGGAACGCGGATTTCGCCGGCCGCGTCGCGTTCTTCCACCTCGATGCCGAGCATGTGGCGTTTACCTGCGACCGCGCGGAATTCATCGGCCGCGACGGCAGCCTCGCCCATCCCGCAGCGCTCGGGCGCACGACCTTGTCCGGACGCTGCGGCGCCGCGCTCGATCCGTGCGCCGCGCTGCAGACCGTCGTCGACCTGCCGCCGGGAGAAGAACAGGAATTCGTGTTCATGCTGGGCGTGGGCGGACGCCGCAACCTGGACGCCACCGGCATGGTCCAGCGCCACAGCGGGCCTGCCGCCGCCGCCGCCGACCTGGCCCGCGTGCGCGACTTCTGGGACGACACGCTGGGCGCCGTCCGCATCGAGACGCCGGAGCCCGCGCTCGACGTGCTCGCCAACGGCTGGCTGATGTACCAGGCGATCGCGTGCCGCATGTGGGCGCGCAGCAGCCATGACCAGTCGGTCGGCGCGTACCGCTTCCGCGACCAGCTGCAGGATGCGATGGCTGCCGTGCACGTGCGTCCGGAACTGCTGCGCGACCACATCCTGCTGTTCGCCGGCCACCAGTTCGTCGAAGGCGATGTGCAGCCGTGGTGGCATCCGCCGACCGGGCGCGGCGAGCGCACGCGCTGCCCGGACGACGTCCTGTGGCTGCCGCTCGCGGTGCACCGCTACGTCGGCGTCACGGGCGACTACGCGCTGCTGGACGAGATCGCGCCGTTCATCGAAGGCCGCGCGCTCAGGCAGGACGAGGCGGCGTATTGCGACCTGCCGGACCGTTCGCAGGAGCAGGCCAGCATCTACGAACACTGCGTGCGCGCGCTGCGCCGCGCCCTCGTATTCGGGCCGCACGGGCTGCCGCCGGACGGCAGCGGCGAGAGCGTCCGGCTCGGCTTCTTCCTGTACGACGTGCTGTGCCGCTTCGGCGAACTGGCCGAGCGCCGCGGCGACTACGGCTTTTGCACGACGTGCCGCAGCGCGGCCCAGGTCCTCGCGCACAACATCGACAGCAACGCGTGGGACGGCGAATGGTACCGGCACGCGGTTGGCGACGACGACGCGTGCCGCATCGACGCGGGCACGCAGAGCTGGGCAGTGTTGTCCGGCGCGGCCGATCCGGACCGCGCGCGCATCGCGATGGACGCGGTGGACACGTGCCTCGTGCGCGGCGACGGCGTCCACGATACGCAGGCGGCGATCTGGGCGGCGATGGCGTTCGCGCACCTGGGCGACACGGAGCGCGCGTGGGAACTGGCGCGCACGCTGGGTCCGGCCGGGCACGTACGCACCGAGCCTTATGTGATGACGGCAGGGCGGGACAGCGGCAGCTGGTACGCGGGCTCGGCCGGCTGGATGTACCGGTTGATCGTCGAATCGTTGCTCGGTGTGACGCGAGCCGGCGAAACCTTGACCTTGATGCCACGCCTGCCTGCCGGCTGGGAAGGCTTCCGTCTACACTACCGCTATCGCGGCAGCCAGTACACGATCGCCGTGCGGCGCGCGGACGAGCCCCTGCTGCACGTGGACGGGGTGGCGCAGCAGGGCAATACGATCGCGCTGGTGGACGACGGCCGGACGCACGAGGTGGAACTGCACGTGGCCCGCCGCCACGACCTGGCCGCCCCGGCGCCGCACATGAACTGGACGACCTGCGAAAAGATGCGACCATGAACACGCGACGAGCGTATGCGGTGGCCTTTGTGATCGGGATGGCGGGGATGTCGGCGCACGCCGCCGACTGGAGCGACACGGCGCTCAGCTGGCGCTACGGCCAGCGCTTCCGCGAACCGTTCAATCCGTCGGACATCAAGAAGCACATCTTCGCGCTGACGCACGCGAGCGGCTACAAGTACGGCTCGAATTACTTCAACGTGGACCTGCTGCAGTCCGACCGCAACGACCCCGCGTCGCTGACGCAGGACGAGGGCGCGCAGGAAGCGTATGTCGTCTACCGCCACACACTCGACATCGGGGCACTGCGCGGCGCGCCGCTGGCCTACGGCGCCGTCAAGGGCGTGGGCCTCGTGCTGGGCTTCGACTGGAACACGAAGAACGACGTCGGCTACAACTCGCGCAAGCGCATGCTTGTCGCGGGGCCGGCGCTCATGTGGAACGTCCCGGGCTTCCTCAGCACGGGCCTGCTGCTCGTCCACGAAAGCAATGCGCCCAGCGGCGCGTTCCCGCCGATCTCGCAGGTGCGCGGGCGCTATACCTACGACATCCACCCGATGTTCTCGGCCAGCTGGGGCATCCCGATTCCCGAACAGTGGGCGCCGGGCTGGGCGTTCGAGGGTTACCTGAACTTCCTCGGCGCCAAGGGCCGCGACGAGGTCGGCAACGGCACGGGCGCCGAGACGAACCTCGACATGCAGCTGATGTACGACATCGGCCCCCACTTCGGCCAGCCGAAGAAGCGCTTCCGCATCGGCCTCGAATACCAGTTCTGGAACAATAAATTCGGCAACACGGCCGCGACGACCGGCAACCGGGGCCAGCGCGCCAGCACGCCCATGGTGCGGGCGGAATACCACTTTTGAACGGTCTTAAAATTTGTCAATAAATTAATATCTAAATGACAATTTTATGAGCCGTGGATCAAGGACGGCATGCATGCAATTGCAAAAATTGCATCATGAAAACCTCGATCCCTACTCTCTCCCTGGTGCTGGCCGCGGCCGGCGTGTTCAATCCTGCCTCGGCCGCCACGCTCGAACACCGCGAGTTCGATGCGGCGCTGCTCGCGCCATACCATGGCGACGTCCGCGACGCGCGCACGTTCACACTCTCGTTCGAGTATCCGGGTCTGCGCGCGCGCCGTCCCGTGACGTGGCGCCTGGAACTCGTCGCGCCGTCCGGCCGCCGCGTCGCCCAGTGGCAGGGGCGGCTGGCGCTGGGCGGCACGCCGCGTGACATTGCCGTGCGCTGGTCGGGCGTGCTCGCCGGCCGCAAGCCCACGCCCGGCATCTACCGCGTGCGCCTCCATGCCGCCAGCGGCGGCGAGACGGCCGACCAATCCTGGGACATCGCCGTCGGCAGCGTGCAGGCGCCCGCGCTGCCGGCCTTTACGCCACTGCCGACGGAACGCACGCCCATGATGGCCGCGCCGGCGCCGGGCACGCTGCCGTACACGGTCTATTACGGCAACCTGCACAGCCAGACGCGCGACAGCGACGGCGGCGGTCCCGTCGACAACTGCCATGGCGCGCAGGACCCGCAGACGGCGCCCTACGGCCCGGACGCCGCGTACCCGTATGCGCGCAGGCACGGCCTGGACATCCTGATGGTCTCGGAGCACAACCACATGTACGACGGCTCGGACGGCACGAACCCCGATGCCGATCCCGCGCCGGCCAAGGCCCGATACCAGGCCGGCCTGAAGACGGCACGCGATTATTCGGCTGCGAATCCGGGCTTCCTCGCGCTGTACGGCATGGAATGGGGCGTGATCGGCAACGGCGGCCACCTGAACATCTTCGACAGCGACGAGCTGCTCGGCTGGGAGAAGAACGCGAAGGGCGAGCTGCTTGCGGACACGGCCACCCCGAAGAGCGACTACGCCGCGTTGTACGCCCTGATGCGCCGGCGCGGCCTGACCGGCCAGTTCAACCATCCCGCGCTCACCGGCCAGTTCACCGTGAACGGCACGCCGCTCGCGTATACGCCCGATGGCGACGCCGTCATGGCCTTGTGCGAAGTGGTCAACAGCTCTGCGTTTTCCGTGAGCGAGAACGAGGGCGAGACGCGGCGCAGCAATTTCGAGCTGGCCTGCAACAAGCTGCTGGAAGCGGGCTATCACGTGGCGTTCAGCAGCAACCAGGACAACCACTGCGCCAACTGGGGCGCGTCGTACAGCAACCGCAGTGCCGTGTTGATTCCGAACGGCGTGCCGCTGACGCGCGCCAGCTTCCTCGAGGCCGTGCGCGCGCGCCGCGTGTTCGCGACGATGGACAAGGATGCGCAGGTGGTGCTCACCGCGAACGGCCACCTGATGGGCGAGCGGTTCGACAACACGGGCGCGCTGCGGCTGCAGGTGGCCTACGCCAGCGCGACGGGCCGGCAGGCTGCGACGGTGGCGCTCATCGAAGGCGTCCCGGGACGCAACGGCGACGTGAGCCAGTTATCCGACAAGGCCGACGTCACGACGCTGCCTGCGCCGGGCGCGCATTTCTATTATGCGAAGGTGACGCAGGACGACGGCAGGATCCTGTGGTCGGCCCCGGTGTGGGTGACGCAGAAGCCTTAGAAACCCAGGCTGCGGCCCGCGCCGGCCAGGGTGGCGATGCCCAGCACGGCGAAGATCAGCGCCGCCAGGCCGTGCACGAGTTTCAAAGGTACTCGGCCCGCGATGCGATCGCCGAAGTACACGGCCGGCACGTTCGCGAGCATCATGCCGAGCGTCGTGCCGGCGACCACCGCCACGGCGGACCTGTAGCGCGCGGCCAGGGCGACGGTTGCGACCTGCGTCTTGTCGCCCATCTCCGCGACGAAGAATGCGAGCACGGTGGTCAGGAAGACGCCGAAGCGCGCGAGGGGCGTCTCGTCCTCGTCCAGGTCGTCCGGCACCATGATCCAGGCGGCCATGCCGAGGAAGGCGATGCCCAGCACCCAGCGCATGACGTCGGGACCGAGCAAGCGGCTCACGAGCGCGCCGACGGCGGCGGCGAAGGCGTGGTTGGCGATGGTCGCGACGAAGATGCCGGCCACGATCGGCAGGGGACGGCGGAAGCGCGCGGCGAGCAGGAAGGCCAGCAACTGCGTCTTGTCGCCGATTTCGGCGAGGGCGACGATGCCGGTGGAAACGAGGAAGGCATCCATTGAATGGCGGATCATAGCAGAGGTGTGCGGCCGCCGCAGAAGTGCTATCCTGCTGCACCATTCGAGAACCCCGAGAGTGCAATCCATGACCCGCATCGCAGCAGCGATCCTGCTCGCTTTTTCCGGCGCCGCACTGGCGCAGGCGCCCGCCGCCGCTCCCACCGCATCCGTCGTTACGCAGGATGCCTCCGCCATCAACGCCTGGCTGGCCACCGACGTCGAACGCACGATGAAGCTGTTCGACGTGCCGGGCATCGCGATCGCCGTCGTCAAGGACGGCAAGGTCGTCGCCACGCAGGGCTTCGGCGTGCGCAAGCTGGGGGGCCCGGACAAGGTCGATGCGAGAACGCTGTTCGAGGTCGCGTCGAACTCGAAGGCCTTCACCGCGGCCGCGCTGGCGATGCTCGTCGACGAGGGCAAGCTCGCGTGGGACGATCCCGTCACGAAGCACCTGCCGGACTTCCAGATGTACGACGCGTACGTCACGCACGAGATGACGGTGCGCGACCTGCTCACGCACCGCAGCGGCCTGGGTCTCGGCGCCGGCGACCTGCTGTGGTGGCCGACGACGAATTTCTCGACCGACGAGATCATCCACAAGCTGCGCTACGTCCGCCCCGCCACGAGCTTCCGCAGCAGCTATGCGTACGACAACCTGCTGTACATCGTGGCCGGCAAGATCATCGCCGCCAAGTCGGGCAAGACGTGGGGCGAGACGATCCGCGAACGCATCCTGGCGCCGGCGGGCATGACGGCGACGACGACCAGCGTCGCCGAGAACGCGGGCAACCCGGATGTGGCGAACGCCCACAGCAAGATCAACGACAAAATCGCGGCCGTGAAGGCGATGCCGGTGCCGAACGCGGTGGGTGCCGTCGGCATCAATACGAATGCCGAGGACATCGCGCGCTGGATGAACGTGCTGCTGGCCGGCGGCCGCGTGGGCACGGATGCGAACGGGAAGGAAATCCGCCTGTACAGCGCGAAGCAGGCGCGCGAGATGTGGACGGCGCAGACGCCGATGCGCATCAGCGAGCCCGATCCGAAGCTGGCGGCCACGCGCCCGAACTTCCTCGCGTATGGCCTCGGCTTCCAGCTGCGCGACTGGCAGGGCAGGCTGCTCGCGATGCACAGCGGCGCGCTGCAGGGCTTTTATTCGAAGGTGGTGCTGGTGCCCGAAGCGAAGCTCGGCATCGCGATCCTCACGAATGCCGAAAGCGGCGGTTCGCTGAACGCGCTGCAGTACCGGCTGCTCGACCGCATGCTGAACCCGTCCGCGACGACCGACTGGATCGGCATCGTGAAAGCGGTCGAGGACGAGAACCACGCGAAGGAACTGGCGCGCATTGGCAAGGCGAATGCCGCGCGCGCGGCGAAGTCGCAACCGTCGCTGGTGCGCACGGCATATGACGGCGAGTACCTGGATCCGTGGTACGGCATCGCGACCATCAAACACGAGGGGAACAGGCAGATCCTGACGATGTCGCGCACGCCCGACCTGACGGGCGAACTGGAACACTACCAGCACGACACGTTCATCGTGCGCTGGAAGGAGCGCAACTTCAACGCGGACGCGTACGTCACGTTCGCGCTGAATCCGGATGGCAGCATCGAGCGGATGCGGATGCAGCCGATTTCGACCGAGACGGATTTCAGCTATGACTTCCAGGACCTGAATTTCACGCCGGTGAAGAAATCGGCACCCTAACTGTCGACCCACGCCCCATGAACCGTCATCCCCGCGCCCCATGAACCGTCATCCCCGCGCAGGCGGGGATCCAGGCTTGAGTGCCCGCGCACGCAAATTGGGCCCCTGCCTTCGCAGGGGCGACGGTGTTTTTACGGCGCGGGTCAAATCGCCGGCACCGGCGAATATCCCGACACCGCCCGGTACTTCCCATTCCCGTACCGCAGCACCTGCCGCTGGTCGATCGCCGCCGGCGGCCCCGCATACGACTCCGCGCGGCTGATCGCGCCCTGGTAGCGGATGGTCAGGTCCCCCGGCTGCTCATGCGTCGCATCGATCGCCCAGCTGCTTTCGATCGCATAGCAGTCGTGCGTGTCCGGCGCGCCGCCGTCGTCGCGCGCGACGGGGTCCTGCGGATGCGGCTTCACGAGCGGCGCCAGGCGGCGCTGGCAATCCGCCGCGCTGTCGACGTTGATGCCGGACAGCGCCAGCTCCACGGCCGGCTCGCGCCGGACGGCATCGCGGCCGACTTCGTACACCGCGAGCCAGGTGCCGCAGTAACCCTGCCAGCAACTCCCGTATTCCACGGCGACGGCCGGACGGCGCGCGGCCAGCGCGACTTCGCGCACGGCGGCGCCGCCGGAAAAGCCGCGCAGCGCGAAGATGCCCTGGCGTCCGCTCACGCCCCACGCGCCGCCATGCTGCTCGAACTGGTAGGCCGCCAGCGCCAGCGGAGTCGCGTGGACGGCGGCGGCGCGGCCGTCGTCGCCGGCCGGCACGAGGCCCGCGATGAGGGTCAGGTGCGTGGGGTCCGTGCGCAGCACCAGCTTCGGTTCGACGAGGACGCGGTTCGCACCCACGTTCCAGCCGGCGTAGATGCCGTGTCCGGTGCCGGGAAGCGGCGGCAAGGTCGCGCTGTGCACGCGGCCGGCCGCGCTCTCGCTCCAGCCGGGAAAGGCCAGCGCGGCCAACTGGGCCGGCGTGGGCAACGGTTGCGCACCCACGGCGAGGCACGGTACGCAGGCCGCCAGCACGGCCGCGCCCAACGCCGTACGGCGTAACGAAAGCGCCGACGCCATCAATTCTTCTTGCCGTTCCAGACGTCCAGCATGTCTTGCGAGCCTTGCGAGCGGATGCCGTTGTCCTGCAGGATGCCTTCGGTCGCGTCGACCATCGCCTGGCGCGGCAGGACCATTGTCTCGCCCAGGCGCTGGTCGAAGCGCAGCACGACGAGATCGTCCTTCAGGTCGCGCAGCAGGGCCACCAGGTGGCGCAGGCTGCGCACGGGCACGCCGTTGATGGACTCGACGACCGACCCGAAGCGGTTGCTGTAGCCCGTCACGAGCTTGTGGGGGAAGAACGGCGAGCTGACGACGACGAGTTCTTCGCGCTGCGCGTCCGGCTCGTCGCCGCGGCGCGTCACCAGCGGGCTGGCGTTGAAGCTGTAGGCATTCAGCAGTTGCGCGTTGTTGCTGATGAAGGACAGGTATTCGGCCGTGGCGCGCGAGAACACGATCGGGCCGTACACGAAGTACGACGGGTAGTCGCCGTCCAGCGCCGGGATCAGGAGCGGACGCGGACCGCTCACCGGCACCTGCACCTGCATGGTCTTGCCGCCGCGGATGATGGTGAGCGGCACCTTGCCGTTCTTCGCGACCTGCTGCACGCGGTACTGGAAGCGCACGCGCAGGTTGGGCCCCAGCCTGACCATGCCCTGGTCGTCGATGGGGTAGTCGCCGATGCGCGTGATGACGTCCCATTCCTTCAGCGGATACGCTGCATCGCTGCGGTACGGACGGTGCACGACGACGCCGTCGACCGACTTGTCCAGCTTGAGGTACTGGCGCAGGACCGGATTCTCCAGGGTCTGGATGTCGTCCAGCAGCAGCGGCTTGCCGTCGTAGCGGCCGTCGGCCACGTCGCGCAGGAACAGTTCCACTTCCTCGTTCGGGATCACGTAGCCGATGTTCTGGGCGTTCGCCGCCACCGAGAACGCGAGGCCGACCATCTTGTCGCCGTCGATCACGGGACCGCCGCTGTTGCCGGGGTTGATGGGCGCGTCGATCTGCACGCGCAGGCCCGCGCTGCCGTAGCCGTACGGGACGAATTCGACGCGCGAGACGATGCCCTTGGTGACGGACAGCGACGTGCCGCCCACCGGATAGCCATACGCCATGACGGCTTCGCGCACGTCGGGCAGGACGCTCGTGCGCTTGACCGGGTGGTGCTTGTCGAAGAACGATTCGTCGTCCAGTTTCAGGAGGGCCAGGTCCATGCCGCGCGCGATCGCGACGACGGTGGCGCCGACCTTGTCGCCGTCCTGGCTCGCCTGCACCTGCACCTGGCTCGCGTAGCCGACGACGTGGGCGTTGGTGAGGATCCGCTTGCCTTCGATGACCACGCCCGATCCCGTGATGTCCTGCGGCGTGGCCTTGGTCCAGGGCTTGAACGGGTCCGGCCGGCGCAGGGTGCTGAAGATCTTGACGACCGAGTTCTCGACGGCTGGCGACACGGCCGCAGACGTGGTCGACGGCGCGGTCGGCGGGGCGGTGGCCAAGCTGGCTTCCTGGGCCTGGAGCGTGCAGCTGGCCAGCGCGATCGCGGCGGCCGCCGCAAGGCGGACGATCTTCATGGATTCCCTGTTTTGGTGAGCAAATGTGACATGCAAGCGTTGCCGTCGCAATATACACGGTGCTTAAGTGTAAAAATGCACGAATTCTCACGCGTAACCATCCGGTAATGTCGTGTTGCATCGGCGCGTATTGACGCATGCATATGCGAGGTGTCCGGCACCCTGGTTGCGGACACCGCGCGGACAGTCGCGGACACCGCGAGCGGCCGCAACGCGCGCAAATCCGCCGCCTGCCACGTGGCATGAAGATTGCCTATCCAAAACGTCAACTTGCTGCTAAGGTGCATCGGCTTCATCACCCCGCAGTAAAAAAAGGAGCGGCCCGCCACCCGGGCCGCTGACCAAAAAGAAGTGTGTGATTTCAGGAGAACCCATGGAACGCCGTACCTTCCTCAAAATCGGTGCCGGGACCGCCGGTGCCATGCTGGTGCCCGTCTTCGGCAACGCCATCGCCGCCGAGGAGCTGCTGACCGCGATGCCCGTCGCGGCCAAGAAAGCGCTGGCCGACGTCGCGCTGAACGCCGCCACCAAGGCTGGCGCGAGCTATTGCGACGTGCGCATCGGCCGCTATCTCAACCAGTACATCATCACCCGCGACCTGAACGTCGAGAACGTGACGAACACGGAATCGGCCGGCGTCGGCGTGCGCGTGGTGTGCAACGGCGCGTACGGCTTCGCCGCCACCAACGACATGACCCCGGACGGCATCGCGGGCGCGGCGCGCCAGGCGGTGGCCATCGCCAAGGCGAACGCGAAGCTGCAGTCCGAGCCGGTGCGTCTCGCACCGGTCAAGGGCGTGGGCGAGGTGTCGTGGGCGACCCCGATCGTCAAGGACTGGCGTGCGGTCCCCATCAAGGACAAGGCCGAACTGCTGATCGCGGCGAACAAGGCGGGCATGGATGCCGGCGCGAGCTTCATGCAGTCGATGCTGTTCCAGGTGAACCAGCAGAAGTACTTCGCGTCGACCGACGGTTCGTACATCGACCAGGACCTGCAGCGCCTGTGGGCGCCGTTCTCCGCGACCGCGGTGGACAAGGCCAGCGGCAAGTTCCGTTCGCGCAGCGGCCTGTCGACGCCGGTCGGCATGGGCTACGAATACCTGGACGCCCGCAAGGAAGACAAGATCAAGGCGGCGGGCGGCGTCGCCACGCTGTACACGAAGTCGTACGACATCGTCGAGGACGCGCGCGCCGCGGGCCGCGACGCCAAGCGCAAGCTGACCGCGAAGTCGGTCACGCCGGGTAAATACGACCTGATGCTGTCGCCCGAACACCTGTACCTGACGATCCACGAATCCGTCGGCCACCCGACCGAGCTCGATCGCGTGCTGGGCTACGAGGCGAACTACGCCGGCACCAGCTTCGCCACGCTGGATAAATGGGAGTCGAAGTCGTTCAAGTACGGCTCGCCGCTCGTGAACATCGTCGCCGACAAGACGACCCCGGGCTCGCTGGGCAACGTGGGCTACGACGACGAAGGCGTCAAGACCAAGCGCTGGGACATCATCAAGGACGGCATCCTCGTCAGCTACCAGGCCACGCGCGACCAGGCGCACATCATCGGCAAGGAAGAGTCGGACGGCTGCTCGTACGCGGACAGCTGGAGCAACGTGCAGTTCCAGCGCATGCCGAACGTGTCCCTCCAGGCGGGCAAGAAGAAGCTGACGCCGGACGAGATGGTCAAGGACATCAAGAAGGGCATCTACATCGTGGGCGAGGGTTCGTTCTCGATCGACCAGCAGCGCTACAACTTCCAGTTCGGCGGCCAGCTGTTCTACGAGATCAACAACGGCAAGATCGGCCAGATGCTGGAAGACGTGGCGTACCAGTCGAACACGCAGGACTTCTGGAATGCGTGCACGGCGATCTGCGACGAGCGCGACTGGCGCATGGGCGGCTCCTTCTTCGACGGCAAGGGCCAGCCTCCGCAGATCAGCATCGTGTCGCACGGGTCGTCGACCGCGCGCTTCAACGGCATCAACGTCATCAACACCGCCCGCAAGATCGGCTAAGGGGACCCGCACCATGACCATCCTGACCCAGGAACAAACCAAACATATCAGCGACCGCGTCCTCTCGTTCTCGAAGGCGGACGAATGCATCGTCACCGTGAGCGGCAGCCGCAACGGCAACATCCGCTTCGCGCGCAACCAGGTGTCCACCGCGGGCCTCGCGGACGACACCAACATCGCCGTGACGGTCGCTTTCGGCAAGCGCCAGGGCACCGCCACCATCAACGAGTTCGACGACAAGTCGCTGGAAAAAGTCGTGCGCCGCGCCGAGGACCTCGCGCGCCTGGCGCCGGAAAATCCGGAGTTCATGCCGGCCGTGTCCAGGCAGGAGTACAAGGCATCGAACACGTTCAACGCGAAGACGGCCGCCATCGATCCGGAGTTCCGCGCCCAGACCGCGGCGTACGCCATCGAAGCCTGCAAGAAGAACAAGCTCGTGGCCGCCGGTTTCTTCACGGACGGTAACGCATTCTCCAGCGTGGCCAACTCGAACGGCGTGTACGGCCACCAGCAGCAGACGAGCCTCGATTTCACCTGCACCGTGCGCACGGAAGACGGCCGCGGCTCCGGCTGGGTCAAGCGCTCGGCCACCGACGCGAACAAGTTCGACGCGCGCGAAGCGGCCGACGTCGCCATCGAAAAGGCGCTGCGCTCCGTCGACGCGAAGGCGCTGGAACCGGGCCGCTACACCGTGATCCTGGAACCGGCCGCCACGTCCGAGCTGCTCGGCTACATGCTGTTCGGCTTCGACGCGCGCCAGACCGACGAAGGCCGCAGCTTCCTGTCGAAGAAGGGCGGCGCCTCGCGCCTGGGCGACAAGCTGTTCGACCAGCAGGTCAACATCTGGGCCGATCCGTGGAACCCGGACGTGCCCGTGCTGCCGTGGGACACCGAGAACCTCATCGCGCGCAAGCGCATGGACCTGATCAAGGACGGCAAGGTCAACGCGCTGAACTACTCGCAGTACTGGGCCAAGAAGAAGGGCGTGCCGGCGACGGCCACGCCGGGCAACATCATCATGGCCGGTACGGACAAGTCGACGGCGGAGCTGATCGCCAACACGAAGAAGGGCGTCCTCGTGACCCGCACGTGGTACATCCGCATGGTCGACCCGCAATCGGTGCTGCTGACCGGCCTGACCCGCGACGGCACGTTCTACATCGAGAACGGCAAGATCAAGTACCCGATCAAGAACTTCCGCTTCAACGAGAGCCCCGTCACGATGCTCAACAACATCGAGGAGATCGGCAAGCCGGTCGTCATCGGTGGCGACGAGGTGCCGTTCCAGATGCTGATTCCGCCGATGAAGGTACGCGACTTCAACTTCACGTCGCTGTCGGACGCTGTCTGAACGACCGCGTTGTAACCAACGTCGTCCCCGCGGAGGCGGGGACCCAAGTATCGTGCGTGGCCACGAGCCTATGCCGGTGCCGCAAACGTAAATTGGGTTCCCGCCTGCGCGGGAACGACGTACTCTCGCGGTAATGGAGAAATCATGGAACGCCGTACCTTCCTCAAAATCGGTGCCGGCACGGCCGGCGCCATGCTGGTTCCCGTATTCGGCAACGCGATCGCCGCCGAGGAACTGCTCAATCCCCTCGCACTGAGCTTCAAGAAGTCGCTGGCCGACACCGCGATGGACGCCGCGAAAAAGGCGGGCGCCTCGTACTGCGACGTGCGCATCGGCCGCTACCTGAACCAGTACATCACCACGCGCGACCTGAACGTCGAAAGCGTGACGAATACCGAATCGACCGGTGTCGGCGTGCGCGTGATCGCCGCCGGCGCCTACGGCTTCGCCGCCACGAATTCCCTCACGCCTGACGCCGTCGCCGGCGCCGCGCGCCAGGCCGTGGCCATCGCGAAAGCCAATGCGAAGCTGCAGACGGAACCCGTGCAGCTCGCGCCCGTGAAGGGCGTGGGCGAAGTCGCGTGGGCCACGCCGATCAGGAAAGACTGGCGCACCGTCCCCGTCAAGGACAAGGCCGACATGCTGATCGCCGCGAACAAGGCGGGCCTCGCCGCGGGCGCCAGCTTCATGACGGCGAACTTATTCCAGGTGAACCAGCAAAAATACTTCGCGTCGACCGACGGCTCGTACATCGACCAGGACATCCACCGCTTGTGGGCCCCGATCAATGCGACCGCTGTCGACAAGGCGACGGGCAAGTTCCGCTCGCGTGCCGGGCTGGCGCCGCCGGTCGGCATGGGCTACGAATACTTCGACGTGAAGCCGGAGCACAAGGTCCGCGCGGCTGGCGGCGTGGCCACGTTGTATAACGGCGGCTACGATATCGTCGAGGAAGCGAAGAACGCGGGCCGCCAGGCGCGCGAGAAGCTCACGGCAAAGAGCGTCGACCCGGGCAAGTACGACCTCGTGCTGGCGCCGGAAAACCTGTTCCTGACGATCCACGAATCCGTCGGCCACCCGACGGAGCTGGACCGCGTGCTGGGCTACGAAGCCAATTACGCCGGCACGAGCTTCTGCACGCTCGACAAATGGGAATCCCGACAATTCAACTTCGGCTCGAAGATCGTCAACTTCACGGGCGACAAGACGGCGCCGGGCTCGCTGGGTGCCGTCGCCTACGACGACGAAGGCGTGCCCGCGAAGCGCTGGGACATCATCCAGGACGGCATCCTCGTCAACTACCAGGCCACGCGCGACCAGGCGCACATCATCGGCGAAAAGGAATCGCACGGCTGCTCGTACGCGGACAGCTGGAGCAAGGTGCAGTTCCAGCGCATGCCGAACGTGTCGCTCGTCCCCGGCAGGCAGAGGCTCACGCCGGACGAGATGGTCAAGGACGTCAAGAAGGGCATCTACATCCTCGGCCGCGGTTCGTATTCCATCGACCAGCAGCGCTACAACTTCCAGTTCGGCGGCCAGCTGTACTTCGAGATCAAGGACGGCAAGATCGGCCAGATGCTGGAAGACGTGGCGTACCAGTCGAACACGCAGGACTTCTGGAATGCGTGCACGGCGATCTGCGACGAGCGCGACTGGCGCATGAGCGGTTCCTTCTTCGACGGCAAGGGCCAGCCGAGCCAGGTGAGCGCCGTGTCGCACGGCACGTCGACGACGCGCTTCAACGGCATCAACGTGATCAACACGGGCCGCAAGATCGGTTGACGGCATGGCCACGTACGACTTCTACTTCACGCGGCTGACGTACGAGTCGGGCGACTGGGACGTGGACCAGCGCATGCCCAGCAACGTCCTGAACTCGCTCGTCGAGTACACGACGCTGCGGGTGGATACCGCCGAGCGCATCGTCGCGCTGGCCGATCCGAAGATGCTGGAAGCGCCGTTCTGCTACCTGGCCGGGCACAAGCTCGTGCAATTCACGCCGGCCGAGCGGCGCAACTTCGAGCGCTACGTGAAGGGCGGCGGCTTCGTGTTCGTGGACGACTGCAACCACGACATCGACGGCCTGTTCGCCAAATCCTTCGAGGCCGAGATGGCGCGCATCTTCGGGCCGAAGGCGCTGCACAAGATCCCGAATAACCACCGCCTGTATTCCAGCTTCTTCCACTTCGACGGGCCGCCCAACACGGCGGTGGAGCTGAACGGCTGGGGCGACGATCTCGTGCACGAATACCTGCGCGCCATCGAGGTCAATGGGCGCATCGGCGTGCTGTACTCGAACAAGGACTACGGCTGCGAGTGGGACTACGACTTCCGCAACAAGCGCTGGCTCGCGGTCGACAACACGCGGTTCGCCGTCAACATCATTCAATACGCTTTAGGAGCATAGCTGTGGCAGAAGCATCTGCGTGGACCGAGAACGAGATCGCCGACCTCGCGGCGAAGGTGGACGCGCTCAAGGCGAGCATGGGCCGCGTGATCATCGGCCAGCGCGACGTGATCGACCTGCTGGTGACGTGCCTGCTGGGCGGCGGCCATGCGCTCGTCGAGGGCGTGCCGGGCCTCGGCAAGACGCTGCTCGTGAAATCGCTCGCGCAGGCGACCGACATGCAGTTCCGGCGCGTGCAGTTCACGCCCGACCTGATGCCGTCCGATATCGTCGGCACCGAGATCCTGGAAGAAGACCAGGCCACGCGCCAGCGCGTATTCCGCTTCCAGCCGGGCCCCGTGTTCACGCAGGTGCTGCTGGCCGACGAGATCAACCGCGCCCCGCCCAAGACGCAATCCGCCCTGCTGGAAGCGATGCAGGAACGGTCGGTCACGTTCGCCGGCCGGACGCACAAGTTGCCGAAGCCGTTCTTCGTGCTCGCGACGCAGAACCCGATCGAGCAGGCCGGCACGTATCCGCTGCCGGAAGCGCAGCTCGACCGCTTCCTGCTGCGCATCGACGTCGGCTACCCGACCGAGGATGAAGAGATGATGATGGTCGGCGCGACGACGCATGCGGGCCTGGCGGACGCCGATCCCGCGCTGGACCTGGAGACGCTGTTGCGCCTGCAGCAGCTCGTGCGCGACATCGAGATCTCGGATGCGATGCTGCGCTACGCCACGCGCCTCGTGCGCGCCACGCGTCCGGCGTCATCTCCCGTCGACGCGATCCGCAAGCACATCGGCTGGGGCGCCGGCCCGCGCGCCGGCCAGGCCCTCGTGCTGGCATCGAAGGCGCGCGCGCTGATGCATGGCCGCCTCGCCGTCACGCGCGACGATATCGGCGCGATGCTTCTGCCCGTGCTGGCGCACCGCGTGCTGCGCAACTTCGAGGCCGAGGCGGACGGCGTCGCTATCGCGGACATCCTCGCTGCGCTGCACGCCGGCATCCGGGCCGAATAGACGTGCTGTCTCCATCGTCGCTGATCGCGCACACGACCAACCTCGACCTCGTGGTGCGCCACGTGCTGGCAGGACTCGGGCACGGCATCCACGCGGGGCGCGAGCGGGGGGCCGGTGTCGAGTTCTCGGAATACCGGGCCTATGCGCCCGGCGACGAGTGGCGCCGCGTCGACTGGAAACTGCTGGCGCGTGCCGACCGGTACTACGTGCGCGAAGCGGAGCGCGACAGCCACGTGGCCGTCTGGCTCGTGCTGGATGCGACCGCGTCGATGGCGGAACCCAGCCGCACCATCGAAGGCCTCACGAAGCTGCAGTACGCGCGCGTGCTGCTCGCCTGCGTGGCCGCCATCGCCCAGCGCCAGGGCGACGCATTCGGCCTCGTCGTGTGCCGGGGCGAGCGTGCCGACTTCCTGCCTGCCGCGCGCGGCCCGCGCCAGCTGCAGCGCGTGCTGGCGCGCCTGAACGGCGTCGATGCGGGCGGCGTGCTGCCCGGCGCCGACAACCTGCGCGCCAGCCTGCATTTTTCGCGCGCGCCCGGCGTCGTGTGCGTGGCGGGCGACTTCCTCGACTGGCCGTCGCCTTTGTCGGACGCGCTGCTGCGCCTGCGCCGCATGCGCCACGACGTGCGCGCCCTGTGCCTGCACACGCAGGCCGAGGTGGATGCGGCATTCGACACGGCGCCGTCGTACCGCGACCCCGAGCACGGCGGCGCCGTCTACCGCTTCGGCCGCGACGTGCGGGAGGCGTACGCGCGCAACCGCGCGGCGCACTTCGACGAGGTCGTGCGCGCCTGCCGCAAGAACGACGTGCCGTTGGTCCAGGCGCGCATCGAACAGGCGCCGGGTGAGGTCCTGCGCGCGTGGCTGCGGGGGGCGCGGACCGCATGAACGGGATGAGCTTGTGGTGGTGGACGCTGCCGGTCGTGCTGCTGCCGATCCTGTGGCATCGCCAGAAGCGCGAGCAGGCGAAAACGTCCCTGCTCGCCACCGCGCGCTTCCTGCCCACGGCGGAACCGAAGATGCAGCGCGTGTGGCGCTGGCACGACGTGGTCCTGCTGGCGCTGCGCTGCCTGCTGCTTGTGACCCTGATCGCGCTGCTGGCCGACCTCGTGCTGGCGTGGCGCGGGGACACGGTGCTCGTCGTGCCGGGGACGCCGCCGGCGGTCGTCGACAAGGAAGCCGGGCAGCGCATCACCTTGCCCGATCGCGACGCGGTGACGTGGCTGCACGCGCACGAGCGCGAGTTCGAACCGGACGCGCGCCTGGTCGTCGTCGGCGATGCCGTCATGCCGGCCGTGCTGCCGCGCTTCCGGCACGCCGTCGAGCTGCGCACCGCGGCGGCGGCGGCCGCACCGGTCGAAAGGCACGTCGCCGTGTTCAGCGACCGTGCCGACGCCTGGCGCCGGCTGTTCGCGGCGGCAGAGGGCGCGTGGCATATCGTCGTCGACACCGCGCCCGGCCCGCGCACGGAACTCGTCGTGTGGGACCGGCCCGACGCGCCGCCGGCCGGCCTGCGCGCGCCGCTATGGCGTACACAGCTGCCGCATGACGTCGACGGCGCGCGTGCCTTGTTCGCCGCGTGGCAGCGCCGGTATCCGGGCGTACAACCCTACACGGCGCCCGCACAGGCACTCGCGCCGGATGCCGCCGCGCCGGCCGGACCGGCGTCCGGGGCGCTGCGCCACTGGCTGGGTCTCGCGCTCGTCGTGCTGTTCGCATCAGAGAGGATCGTCACCCATGTCCGGCGCCGTTGACCTTGCCCACCGCCTGTGGCGGGCCGCGCTGCTGCGCCGTGCCGGCTTGTGGGCGCTGGGCGCCGTGCCCTGGCTGCTGCTGCGCTCCGGCCCCGGCCTGCTGGCGTGGTCCGCGTTCTGCGCGTGGGACGGCCTGCACCTGCAACGCCGCGTGGCGCACGGCTGGACGCACTGGATCGACGGCGCCGTGCCCGAGATGGAAGACAGCGCCGCGCTGCTGGCGCAGGAACCGGAGACGCCCGTCGCGCGCCTGCAGCGCGAGCGCCTGCTGAAACGCATCGACGCCGCGCTGCCGCCGCGCCGCCTACGCGCGATCGTGGCCGCACACGTGCCGTTCGGCTGGGCGTGGCTGCTCGCGAATCTCGCGCTCGCGGGGCTGGCATGGGGTTCGGCCCTGTTGCCGCACGCGGCCGGTCCGCAGCCTGCCGCCCGTGCGGCCGGCCGCCAGGCAGCGGCGCCTGCCGCGCACGCGGGACTGGTCGTGAAACTGGCGCCGCCGTCGTACACGGGCAGCGCGCCGTGGGAGTCTCCACCGAAGGACGTGCAGGTGCCGGAGCAGACGTCGGTGGAATGGTGCCTGGACGACCCGCGGAAAGCGGCCGAAGCGATCGAATTGAGCGACGGCCAGACCCTGCATGCGGGCGCGGCTTGCGCGCGCTGGACGGCGACGGAATCCATCTTCTGGCGCTGGCGCGGCACGCGCTACACGCTGAAGGTGATCCCGGACCAGCCGCCGGAAATCGCGATCACGCAGCCGAACGAGATGACGAAGGATCTGCCGCGCGATGCGAAGAACGCGGCCATCGCGGTGACCGTCAGCGACGATTACCGCGTCCAGCAGGCAACCCTGCATCTCACGCTGGCGCGCGGCAGCGGCGAGAATATCCGCTTCAGCGACCGCGAACTGCCGCTGCCCGCGTCGAGCGACCCGCGCCGGCGCAGCTGGCGCCGCGACTGGCTGCTGACGGACCTCGGCATGGAGCCGGGCGACGAGCTGTACTTCTTTGTCCGCGCCGGCGACAACGCGGCGCGGCCGCACACCGTGCAATCGCCCACGTACACGCTGCGCCTGCCGGCGCCGCCGTCGGAACAGGAGGACGAGACGACGGCGCTGCCCACGCTCGTCAAGCCGGAAAGCCTGCGCAGCCAGCGCCAGGTGATCATCGACACGGAGCAGCTGGTGGCGGACATGCGCTCGAAAAAGATGCGCGAGGACGAGGTGCGCGAGCGCAGCGAAGGCATCGCCTCCGACCAGGCCGCGCTGCGCCGCCGCTACGGCCAGTTCCTCGGCGAGGAATCCACGTTGTTCGGCAAGGACGACGACCACGACGAGAAGCCCGGCGCGAAGCTCGACGTGCTGCACGAATTCGGCCACGCGCACGACTCGGTCGAGAACGCGACGCTGTTCGACGACGCGACGAAGACACTGTTGCGGCGCGCACTGGCCGCCATGTGGGATGCGGAAAAGGCGCTGCGCGCCATCACGCCGCAGACGGCGCTGCCACCCGAATACAAGGCGCTGGAAGCGATCAAGGCATTGCAGCAGTCGGAACGCATCTATTTGCACAAGACGGCGTTCGCCCCGCCGGCCATCAAGGAGGACAAGCGCATGAGCGGCGACACGGCCGGCGCGGCCAGCTACAAGCGCGCGCAAGCGGACGCCGCGGAGATCGTACCGGCGAACCTGCGCGACCTCGTGCAGGCGCTCGGCGGCGACGGTCCGCTACCCGCGCTGTGGACGCGCACGGCGCACGACTGGGTGCGTGAACGGATCAAGGACGACGAACAGCGTCTCGCGGCGCAGCGTGCGATCCAGGACGTGGCCGACGGCAAGCCGGCCGCGCGCGCGCAACTGGCTGCATGGCTGCGCGGCGGCGTGCTTGACGCGCCCGTGCTGCTGCAGGCGCGCCCCGTCGTCGAGACGCCGTTCGCGAAGGCGCTGCGGGGAGGCGAACGATGACCGCCATCGCCGCCATCGTGATCGGGGTGCTGGCCGCGCTGGCCTATGCCGCGCGCCGGCGCTGGATCGACGCCGTGCTGGTGCTCGTCGCGGGTGTGGCGCTGGCGGGCACGGTCGGCGACTTCGCGTTGCCGGGCGAGGCGGGGAGCACGCTGACGATCGATGCGGCCGACCCGCCGCGCACGCTGTCCGGCGTGCGCGCGTTGCGCCTGTCCGGCGACGGCCTGCGTGCCGCCGAATGGGACGACCTGCCGGCCCGCCCGCTCGACTGGAAAAAAACCGACACCCCGGCGATCGATCTCGACTTCCCGCGCACGATCGCGCTGGGCCGCGTGTTCACCCTGGCCGTGCACCGCTCGTGGTCCGCGCCCGGCCGCCTGCAGCTGCTGGCGGAGAACGGCCAGGTACTGGCCGAAGCGAAGGGAGATACCGACCTCGCCGTGCAATGGCTGCCGCCCGTCGCCGAACGGCTCGTCCTGAAGGCGCGCCTGCTGGACGCCGCCGGCAAGGTCGTCGACGAAGGCCCGGTGCCGTTCACGGTGACGGCGCCCGTGCCGCTGCAGGTGCGCGGCCGGTTCGGTGCGCCGTCGTTCGACCTGCGCGTGCTGGACGACCTGCTCGCGGCCAGCGGCGCCGTGATCGACTGGCAGGTCGAACTGGGCAAAGGATTGGAGCGTGCCGAGACGGCGCGCGCGCACATGGACGCACCGGACCTGGAGATCGTCGATGCGGCCTGGTTCGAACGGACCGGCGCCGGCGCCCGCGATGCGCTGCTGGCGCGCGTGGCCGGCGGCACGCGGCTGCTCGTGCTGGGCGCGAACGCGCGCGATGCCGGCACGTGGACGCGCAGCGTGCAGTTGCCGCTGGCGCCGCAGCCTGCCAACCGGACCGTCGGCACGGTGCTGCCGATGGCTGCTGGCGGTTTGAATCCGGCCGGCGACCGCGCGGGGGACTGGACAGGTAAGGATGGATTGTGGACGCGCGACTGGAAAGCAGGCCGCATCGCCTGGCTGGGCGTGGGCGACTGGCACCGCCATGCGATCGCGCAGCCGCGCCAGCTGGCGCTGTGGTGGCAGGACATCCTCGACCGCCTGCGCGTGCAGCGCCGCGCGGACGTCGAATGGCTCGATCCGGAGGAGATGCCGTTGCCGCACCGGCGTCTCGCGATCTGCGCGCGTGGTGTGAGCGGCACCGTGACGGTGGCGGAACTGAAGCAGGCACTCGCGTGGCAGCGCCGCCCGGAACACGTGGACGCCGCCTGCGTGGCCGTGTGGCCGGCGGCCGGCGGCTGGCTGCACCTGCAAACGGGATCGAACGCCGGCCAGGTGTACGTGTACGCGCCGGGCGACTGGCCATTGTGGCAACGCAGCGAGTGCCGCGCCGCGACGGCGCGTTATGCGGCGCGCACGCCGGCGCCGGTCGCGCCCGGCACGCGGCCGTTGCCTGCGTGGCCGTTCGGCGTCGCGTTCGCGCTGGCGATGCTGACCCTGTGGTGGCGCGAACGGCGCTGAATTTGCAACCCTTCGGCACGAATTTTCGGAACGTGCGATGATCAATCATCGTCCGCACGATCCGTTACCGCCATGTCCGAATCCGCCCCACGTCACCCCGACGGCGGCTTCCGCAACGTCGTCCCGCGCCGCCGCCAGGGCATCCTGGAGATACTGGCGCTGTTCTGGAAACTGGCGACGACGAAGCCGAAGACCGCGGTGCCCGACCAGCCGCTGCCCGTGCAGCCGGTGACAAAGGCCGACATCGAGGCCGCACCCGACGCGAGCCTGTGGCGCCTGGGCCATTCGACGATGTTGTTCAAGCTGGACGGCCGTTACTGGCTCACGGACCCCGTGTTTTCCGAACGCGCGGCGCCGGTGCAGTGGGCCGGTCCGAAGCGGTTCCACGCCGCACCCATCGACATCGAGGCGCTGCCGCCGCTCGCCGGCGTGATCCTGTCGCACGACCATTACGACCACCTGGATTACGCCAGCATCCGGCGCCTGATCCCGAAGACCGCTTGGTTCATCGCGCCGCTCGGCGTGGGCGACCGCATCGTCGGCTGGGGCGTCGACGCCACGAAGGTGCGCCAGCTCGACTGGTGGCAGTCGACCGATGTGGAAGGGCTGCGCCTGACGGCCGCGCCGTCGCGGCATTTCTCGGGCCGGAGCCTGCGCGACGGCGACCGCACCTTGTGGGTATCGTGGGTGATCGAGGCGGCCGGCCTGAAACTGTTCTTCAGCGGCGATACGGGCTACCACGACGACTTCAAGACGATCGGCGAGCGCCACGGCCCGTTCGACGTGACGTTCCTCGAGAACGGCGCGTATAACGCGATGTGGCCGGAGGTGCACATGCATCCGGAAGAGACGCTGCAGGCGCACCTGGACCTGCGCGGCCGCTGGTTGGTGCCGGTCCATAACGGCACGTTCGATCTCTCGCTGCATCCGTGGTACGAGCCGTTCGAGCGCATCGCCGATCTCGCCCGCGGGGCCGGCGTGAAGCTGGCGACGCCGATGATGGGCGAGCGCCTGGCATTGGCGCAGCCGCAGGAAGGCCCGCACTGGTGGCGCGAGGCGATGCCCGCGCCGGCCATGCCGCTCACGCACCCGGCGCGCTGACCACCAGCTTGCGCTTGCCGTTCGGCGCCAGCGGGATATCGCTTTCTTCCTGCAAGGTGATGTCGAACCGGTCGCCCCAGCGGCGCCGTTGCGCGTCCAGCAGGAAGGCGCGCTGGGCGGCGTCGAGCGGGCCGTGGCGTCCCACCACCGCGAGGACGATTTCGCCGGCGCGCCGCTGGCGCACCTGGTACAGGCGCACGAAGTCCCACGTGGCTTCGTCGATGACGATGGACAGGCCCGGGATGCGGTTGCCCGCGCGGTCGACCAGGAATTCCTGCGCGCGGCCGTCGATGGCGGCGCAGTGGCCGCCCGCGTCGATCACGCCGTAGTCGCCCGTGCGGTAGCGGATCAGCGGCATCACGTCGTTCCACAGCGAGGTGCCGACGATTTCCGCGCGCGTGCCGTCCCAGCGGTTTTCCGACCAGCCGTACAGGGGCTGGAACCGGTAGGCCGGATTCTCCGTGCCGGTGCAGATGGCGAAGGCCAGGTTCGTGCGTTCCGACAGGCCGTAGTTGAGCGAGACGGGACAGTCGAACAGCCGGCGCAGCGCCGCCAGTTGCGCGGGCGTGACGGGCTCGGAGGCCAGCAGCACGGCGCGCACGCGGAAATCGAGGTCGCCGGGGTCCAGCAGTTCGGCCAGCGCCGCCGCGGAGCTGGGATACGCGTGCACGTAGTCGGGGTGGAAGCGGTTGAGGGCCCCGAGGATGGCGGCGCGGTGTGCGGGGCCGACGTGGTAGGGCGACAGCATCAGGCGGTTGCCCGCCACGCGCACCGGCGGCTCGTGCGCGAGGCGGCGCGCGTCGGCGCCGATGCGCAGGATGCGCGACTTGTCGAACGAGAAGCCGAAGCGTCCCCACTCGTGCGCAAAGAAGGCTTTTTCGATGTCGGCCAGGCGCTTGTTGCGCCACATGCCGATGCCCTGGCCGGACGAGCCGCCGCTCGTCGCGTACAAAAGCCGGCGCGGGTCGAGGCGGCTGTCGAGGAAGTCGCGCTGGCGCGCCATCACCTCGTCCTTGGCCAGGAACGGAAAGGCGGCGAGCACCTCGGCGAGCGGTTCGTGGGCCGCCTCGGCGCAACTGAGCCGCACGGTGCGGCGGTAGTGCGGCACGTGCGCGAGCGCGTGCACGAGGATGCGGCGCAGGCGGCGCCGCGCCAGCGCATCGATGGCCGCGGCGTCGCCCGTGAGCAGCGCGCGCAGGCGGAAATAGTCCTGGTGGTACAGCAGGCGGGCCGGAAGATACGGGCGCCAGGCGTAGTAGCGGCGCGCCAGCCAGCCGTACAGGGCGGCGCGCTCAAGCATCGAGGAGGCGCCGGAAGTCGGCCGGCGACGCGTCGCCCAGCCCGAGGCTCGCCAGCGTGCGCGCCTCGGGCTCGCTGCGGAAATCGCGGTCGAGCAGGCCTTCGGCGATCACGATCAGCGCGTCCGCCACCGGCGTCGGCACGTCCATCAGGCGGCCGATCGAGGACAGCAGGGCGAGGCCCATCGGCACGTCTTCCGTGATGAAGCGCGTCTCCATGCTGGCCGGCCCCTTCGGGCCGCCTTCCTGCGCGTAGCGGCGGAACACGGCCAGCGCGGGTTCGTCCAGGTCGTCGGCGTTGCGGAAGCGGCACTCGTCGAAATAGGGCGACGGCCGGCCGCCCGTGGCGGCGATGACGGCGTTCTTTTCCGCGTCGAGCCGCGCCAGCAGGCGCAGGACCGAGGGCGTGAACGCTTCGCGGTACATCCAGAATTCGCCTTCGGCATACTCGATGCGGCTGGCCGACAGCAGGGTGCCGATCGTGTGCACGACGAGGTTCGGATTGTGCAGCGCGGATTCGACGACGTTGGTGCGGGTCGCCACATAGGTCGGGAACAGCCGGGCCGCGCGCGCCAGACCCTCGGCCGAGCGGGACCGCGGCACGAACGCCAGCGCGTTGCGCACGTTGCGGAACAGGATGTCGACGGTGCCCGGCGCGACGAGGCGCGCGTCGTAGGGCAGGCTTTCGCCTTCCGCCAGCAGGAACCCGGCGCGGGCCTGCCAGGGCAGGAAGTGGAACGAACCCAGGTAGCCGGGCGCCAGCAGCACGAGCGGGCGGCCGTCGAGTCGCGGACCGATCAGCGCCGCGACGTGCGGGTGGCACTGCGTCTGCGTGGTGACGACGATGGCGTCCGGCGCGACCGCGAAGGCTTCATCCGGATCGCGCGTGGCGAGCGCCAGCGCGGCGGTGCGCGGCGCGCCGTCGCCGGCCTTGCCGTTCACCGTGATCGTGCGCGATGCCGCGACGGCGTCGAAATTCTCGTCATGCAGCGCGCGCGACGTCTTCAGCAGGGCGACCCGGTGACCGTCCAGCGCCAGCAGGGCCCCGAGCGCGCAGCCGGCATTGCCGGCGCCAACCATTAATACGTTCATGCTTGAGCCTCGTCAGAATCGTCGATGACGTTTCATGACAATGCCCAATGCGCTCGTGGTTGGGTTGCGCTGGCTCAGTCGTATGCGGCGCGCATGACGGAACTATTTGCGGTAGCGGTACGTCTGCAGGGGCCCGTCCGGAAAGCCGACAGTCTCGGCGGCGATGGCCCCGGCCTTGAGCGCGACGCGGCGCGACGCTTCGTTGCCGGGCTTGATCAGGCTGATCAAGGACGTCATGCCCAGCGTACCGAACGCGACGTCGCGCACGGCCCGCGCCGCTTCCGTGGCGAGACCGCGGCCGCGCAGCGCGGGCACGATCATCCAGCTCAGTTCCGCCTCGTCCCACCCGGCCGGATGGAACAGGCCGACGCGGCCCACGAAGCTGCCGTCGGCGGGATCTTCGAGCATCCACACGCCGTAGCCGCGCATCTGCCAGTGTCCGATCAGCATGGCGAGATGCAGCCAGGCGTCCGTCCGGTCCAGCGGGCGGCCCTGGCCGATGTAGCGCATCGTGTACGGGTCGGCATGCAGGGCGGTGAATGCCGTCGCGTGGCGCGCCGCGGGGACGACCAGGCGCAGGCGCGCGGTGTGCAGGAGCGAGATGTCGGTGGTCATGCCCCATGCTAGCCCGAGCCGGGCCGGGGCCGGCGCACGATCAGCCGGCGTGGTCGCGCATCCACTCCTTCAACCCGTTGACCCAGTTCTTGGCCGGCAGGTTGTAGCGCCGCTTGATGTCGGCCGCGCGCTCGTACAGCACGGCGAAATCGATCTGCGGCGCGTCCTTGAACGCGATGACGACGATGTTGGCGTCGTGGACCTCGGGCAGCCAGACGACCGCGTCGAACGCGTCGCGCATCGCATCGAGGTTCTTGTCGTAGTTGGAGAAATCGCCGAACACGTTGGCCGTCATGATCCCGCCATCCTTCAGGCAGGCGGCGCAGGCCGCGTAGAACTCGGGCGTGTCGAGCACGGGGCCGCGCGCGTCCTCGTCGTACAAGTCGACCTGCAGCACGTCGACCGTGCCGTGGTTCGCTTCATCCATCACGAAGTCCAGCGCATCCATCTCGCGCACGTCCAGGCGTTCGTCGTCGGGCGGCAGGCCGAAGTGTTCGTGGCAGATGGCGATCACGTTCGGATTCAGTTCGACGGCCGTCACGCGCGCCTGCGGAAAGCGCTGGTGGCAGAACTTGGTCAGCGCGGCGCTGCCGAGGCCCAGTTGCACGATGCGGCGCGGGTCCGGCAGGAACAGCATCCACATCATCATCATCTGGACGTATTCCAGCTCGATCGCATCGGGCCGCGCCAGCCGCATCGCGCCCTGCACCCACGAGGTGCCGAGGTGCAGCGAGCGCACGCCTTCGAATTCGGTGATCGTGGCCGGCGGGTGGCCGGGCCGGGAAAAGCGGGGATCCCTGGCGTTGGACATTACGGCAGCGACCACGCGTACTGGACGGGCTGCCACGCCGCGACCGTGTGGCCGTTCTTCAGCGTGGGCTTGAAGCGGCACAGCCGGAGCGCGGCTTCCGCGGCCTGGTCGAGGATCGCGTAGCCGCTCGACTTGAGCAGGCGCGATTCGCGCACGGTGCCGTCGCTGCCGACCAGGAAGGCCATCATCGACACGCCGCTCATGCGCGCCTGCAGCGCTTCCTGCGGATAGACGGGCGGCGCGCAATGCTGGTCCGGCACCTGCTGCTGCGGCGGTTGCTGCGGCTGCGCGGGGGCGGAGGCCGTGCGGGTGGCGGGAGACTGGACGCAGCCGGCCAACAGCGCCAGCGCGGTCATGCAAAACAGGGGTAGTCGGATCATTCTTCGCGTACTCCAACGTCGACGAAACCGGGAGTATCGCACGATCGTGCGCTTTCGCGGCAAATTCGGGGTCAGAGCACATTATAAATGGTCGATGCGCTCAACGTCGTTTATTGTGAGGGTAAGTACGTGGAACGGCGTTCAATGCGCGAAGTGGCGCCGAAAAAAGGTTCATCGCGTCTTACCGGGGAACGCATCCTTGATTTTTAGGAAGAAG
>CBIHOW010000057.1:0-34336 GCA_966211695.1 uncultured Massilia sp.
CCTTGCTTCAGCGAAGCGGAGATGAAGTCGTCGAGGTCGCCGTCCAGCACGTTCTTCGTGTTGCCGGTCTCGAAGCCGGTGCGCAAGTCCTTGATGCGCGACTGGTCGAGGACGTACGAACGGATCTGGTGGCCCCAGCCCACGTCGGTCTTCGAATCTTCCAGCTTCTGCTGCTCGGCCATGCGCTTGCGCAGCTCCAGCTCGAACAGCTTGGCGCGCAGCATGTCGAACGCTTCCGCCTTGTTGCGGTGCTGCGAGCGGTCGTTCTGGCATTGCACGACGATGCCCGACGGCGCGTGCGTCAGGCGCACCGCGGAGTCGGTCTTGTTGATGTGCTGGCCGCCGGCGCCGGATGCGCGGTACGTGTCGATCCGCACGTCGGCCGGGTTGATTTCGATTTCGATCGATTCGTCCACTTCCGGGTACACGAAGATCGACGAGAACGACGTGTGGCGGCCGTTGGCGGAGTCGAACGGCGACTTGCGCACGAGGCGGTGCACGCCCGTTTCCGTGCGCAGGTGGCCGTAGGCGTATTCGCCTTCGACCTTGATGGTGGCCGTCTTGATGCCGGCGACCTCGCCCTCGGACAATTCCATCACCTCGGCCTTGAAGCCCTTGCGCTCGCAATAGCGCAGGTACTGGCGCATCAGCATCGACGCCCAGTCCTGGGCTTCGGTGCCGCCGGCGCCGGCCTGGATGTCGATGAAGCAGTTGGCGTGGTCCATCGGGTTGCTGAACATGCGACGGAATTCCATCGCTTCGATGACCTTCTTGATCTCCTCGGCATCGGCCTCGACCGCTTCGATCGTGGCGTCATCGCCTTCTTCGCGGGCCATCTCGAACAGGTCGGCCGCGTCCGTCAGGTCGGCGCGCGCCTTTTCCAAGGTGAGGACGACGCCTTCCAGCGCCTTTTTCTCGCGGCCCATGTCCTGGGCGCGTTTCTGGTCGTTCCAGATGGCGGGGTCTTCCAGTTCCTGGTTGACCTGCTCTAACTTCTCCGCTTTGCGGTCGAAGTCAAAGATACCTCCGAAGTTCGGCTTCACGGCTGGTCAGGTCGTTCAGCAGGGAGGAGAGGGCATTGATGCGTTCAGCTTCCATGGTCTGTGGCAATTAAATTGTTGGTTGAATCGAACCCTCGATTATACCATCGTTGCCATTGGAAGCGCCGCGCATGGCCGTCGGGACGGCCCGAGCGATTGCCCGGCAGGATTACTTTGCCCGCGCAACCGTCACCGCCGCAACGGGGACGGCCACGCCGTGCCGGAAGATCGCCTCGACCCGTCCATCGTCCGTCTCCAGCACACCCTTGCCTTCCGGGGTGGCGTTGGCGACGTCGCCGTTGTAGGACTTCATCTTGCCCGCTGCAAAATTCATGTTGCCTCTGCCGAAGGCAAAGCCGTTCCTGAAATTGCCGTCATAGATATCGCCGCGTTCGCTTCTCAGGGTGCCGCGTCCCGCGGGCAGGCCGTCCTTGAATTCTCCGGTGTAGGACGAGCCATTCTGGCGGAGCCAGGTGCCGGTGCCTTCGGGCTTCCCGTCGCGCAACGGCCCCGTGTAGGTCGCGCCGCTCTTGAAGCTCGGGCCGGTCGGGGTCGGTGTCGCGTGCGCCAGGTCCACCAGCAGTTCGAGGTTTTCCAGCAGCAGGACATCGAACGGCCGTTGCTCGTGGGTGTTGAAGGCGACGGCGTTGCGCATGCTCAGGCGTGCCGCTTCCAGTTTGTTGTCGCGCAAATACATGTCGGCGAGCGCTCGGAACAACCGGGGCTGGTTCTCGTAGATGACCGCGGTATCGAGGGCGGCGATGCCTTCATCGATCGGCCCCACGTCGGGAAAGGCGGCGTAGAGTTCGCCGAGGCCGGTGTAGGCGCGCGGGTTGAAGGCGCTGGCGGCGATCGATTGGCGGTACAGCTCGCGGGCCTGTGCGGCGCCCGGTTCCCATCCCCTGGCACCCGTGGCACGGAAACGGATGACGGCGTTCGCCAGGATATCGCCGTGCAGGGCCAGCAAGCGTGGATGGTTCGGGAAGCGGTGTTCCAGTTCCGTGAGCTTCGCGAGGGCATCGCGTACG
This sequence comes from uncultured Massilia sp., assembly GCA_966211695.1. Taxonomy (GTDB): domain Bacteria; phylum Pseudomonadota; class Gammaproteobacteria; order Burkholderiales; family Burkholderiaceae_D; genus Telluria. Next base: position 2,069 of record CBIHOW010000057.1, read on the forward strand.
CTGATCGGCTTGAGTTCGAGGTCGAGGGCGTACGCATTCGGGTCGTCAGGGTTGACGGCGAGGTTGGTCACGACCAGCTCCCTGGTCGCCGCGCTGTCCCAGGGGAGGAAACGCGGGATGACATCGGCGAGCACGGCAGTCGCGGCTGCACGGTCGAGGCGCCTGGCCTTCACGTCGTGGGTGGGAAGGTTCAGTCCGGCGGGCCCGATGTAGAAGCCGCGCCTGACCGCGTCTTTCTCCACGTAGTCGCGCAATGCCGTGTCGAGCTGGTAAAACGTGCGCTTGAAGGCGATGCGAACGGCTTGTTCCTGCGAAAAACCCATATTGTACAGACGCAGGTAGTGCGCCAGTTGCCGCCGCAACTCGGGCGTCGAATTGAAGTAATGGATGGCGAAACGTGCCCGGCTGTAAAAGCGCGCGTTTTCCTCCTTGCCGATCGCCGACGTGCCCGGATACAGGGTGGTCCGGGCGAAGAGAACCTGCGTATCGAAGTTGATGTTGCCGTATTTGTCGACGAGGTTGCGTTCCCTTCCATAATTGCGGCTATGATCGCCGAACCACACCTTGCTGTCCTCGATCCGCATCGACGACCAGTATTCCGACATGCCTTCGTTGAACCAGAGGGGATAGGCGGTCGCTTCCGGGCCATACATCAGCAGGAAATGGTGGTACTCGTGCAGGAAGACGTCGCGGGAATTCGTGATCTGTTCGCTCGTCCACCAGGCGTCCGCAACCTTGGCGACCGCCGCATAGCCCCTGCGCGACAACTGGAAGATGCCTTCCTTGTCCTTCGGTAGCTGCAGCGCCCCGGCGCTGTCCTGTCCCACGGCCACGATGGTCAATGGCGGTCCGTCCAGCGAGGTCGCGCCACGCAGCCGGTTCGAGATGTAGCGCAGGTTTTCGAGATCGATGACCATTTGCCGGGCCACTTTTTCCGACTGCTCCGTCACCACCCGGAAGTTTGCGCTGCTTACCTCGATCCATTGCTCTTGCGTGACATCGGCGATGGTCGGGGTGGCGCGGGACGACACAGGGTGGCCCAAGGTGAGCAGTACGGCGACGGAAGCGAGAAGTCTACGGAACAACATGATATTGTCGTTTGTAAATATACATTGATAATACTAACATAGAAATATTTCCACATGGAAATGTTTGGTGATCGGCGGCACGCCGCCGCCTTGTCGAACGGCCCGGCCGTGGCTTAAGATGCATCGCTGTTGCCAATGATTCTTGTCAGATCGACCCGCCATGCAGAGTCTGCGTCGCCTTTTCCTTGCCTTCCCCGTGGTGCCGCTCGCGGCCGCCGTTTCGACCGCGTGCGCGGCGCCCGCCGCCGGAGGCGCCCGCGCCACGCTCGCGATCCTGGAGACGACCGACATCCACGCGAACGTCGTCGGCTACGATTATTTCAAGCTGGCCGCCGACCCGTCGCTGGGCCTGGACCGCACGGCGACCCTGATCGCCCAGGCGCGGCGCGAGTTTCCCAACACCGTGCTGCTCGACAACGGCGACACGATCCAGGGCAGCGCGCTGGGCGATTACCAGGCCGTCGTCGCGCCCGTCAAATGCGGCGAGCGGCTGGGTATCCACAAGGTGATGGAACGGCTGGGCTATGACGGCGGCGGCGTGGGCAACCACGATTTCAACTACGGGCTGGGTTTTCTCGGGCAGGTGACGGGCAACCGCTTCGACGTGACCGGCGTCCCGCGCGCGAAGAAGCCGTGCGCGGGCCCCGGCTTCCCGATCGTTCTCGCGAACGTCTACAGCGTCAAGACGCACAAGCCGCTGTTCGCGCCCTACCGCATCATCGAGAAGCGCGTGCATGCCGAAGACGCCGCCGGCAATCCCGTCGAGGCAACGGTCAAGGTGGGCATCATCGGCTTCACCACGCCCACGATCCTGTCCTGGGACAAGCGCTGGCTCGAAGGCCGCGTCTACACGAAAGGCGTCGTCGAGACGGCCAAACGCTACATCCCGGAGATGCGCAGGAAGGGCGCGGACGTGATCGTCGCGATCTCGCACGGCGGCCTCGATGCGAGCCCGTATTCGCCGACGATGGAAAACGGGAATTACTACCTGGCGCAGGTGCCCGGCATCGACGCGCTGCTGCTGGGCCACGCCCACCAGCAGTTCCCGAACGCTGCGAGCACGGTGGCGCAGTTCAACCTGCCCGATGTCGACAAGGCGCGCGGCACGGTGTTCGGCGTGCCGACCGTGATGGCGAGCCTGTGGGGCAAGAACTTGGGCGTGATCCGCTTCGACCTGCGCCACGACGGCCGTGGCTGGACGATCGAACGCGACCGGACGGTCGTCGAGACCCGCGCCACGCAGCAGGTGGACAAATCGTACGTGGCGGCCGACCCGGCCGTGCTGGAACTCGTGCGCGCCGAGCACGAGGCGACGATCCGCTACGTGCAGACGCCCGTCGGCAGCACGGACTTCCGCATGTCGACCTATTTCGCCGACGTGGGCGACCCGTCCGCGATCCAGGCGGTCAACGCCGCGCAGGCGGACTACGTGCGCGCCTACGTGAACGCGAACCTGCCCCGGTACGCGGGCCTGCCCGTGCTGTCGATGTCGGCCGCGTTCAAGGCCGGCGCGGCGGGACCGCGCGACTACACGGACGTGGCGCCAGGCAGCCTCGCGCTGAACAATGCGGCTGATCTGTACCTGTATCCGAACTCGCTGTACGCGGTGAAGGTCGACGGCGCCGCGTTGACGGCGTGGCTGGAAAAAGCGGCGCACCGCTTCAACACGATCGACCCGGCGCGCACCGAAGCGCAGGAACTCGTGAACACCGGCTTCCCCAGCTATAACTTCGACACCGTCACGGACCCTGGACTGCGCTACGAGATCGACGTGACGCGCCCGCCCGGCCAGCGCATCCGCAACCTGACGTGGCAGGGCAAACCGGTCGCGAGCGACCAGGCCTTCCTCGTCGCGACCAATAACTACCGCGCGAGCGGCGGCGGCAACTTCCCCGGTCTCGATGGCAGCAAGACGGTCGTCGCGTCGCCGGACACGAACCGCGACGTGCTGATCGCCTGGATCCGCACGCACCGGCGGCTCACGCGGACGGACGACGGCGCCGCGCGCAGCTGGCGTTTTACGCCGGTGACGACCGCGGGCCCGGTCGTGTTCCACGCGCCGCCTGGCAAGCTGGAACTGGCGCGCGCGGCGGGACTCCAGGGTGTCACGGAACTGCGTGCCGATGACGGCCAGGGCAAAGGCTTCGCGTTGTACGCGGTCGACCTGTCGAAATGAAGAGGATCGTCGCGGCGGCCATGCTGCTGGCCGCGCTGGTGCCGGCCGGCGCCGCGCCGCTGCCGGCGTGCCTTGCCACGCGCGCCGCGGATCCCGTCGCGGGAAGGGTCTGCCTGCAAGAAGTGGCGGAGGACGGCGAGCCGGCCGCGATGTTCCTGCTGGCGCACATGCTGGCGGATGGGGAAGGTGGGCCGCGCGACGCGGCGGCCGCGCGCGCCTGGCTGGAGCGGGCCGCGGACCTGGCGTATCCGGAAGCGCTGCAGGAACTGGCGTTGAACGAGCCGGACCCGCAGCGGGCGGACGCGCTCATGCGCGCGGCTGCGCACGCGCTGGCGCACCGCGCGCACCGGCATTGATTCAGTTGCGGGCGTTGCGGCCCGTGGCCTGGATCTCGTTCGAAGCGATCTCGGCCAGGTCGATGAGGCCTTGCACTTCGGCCGCGCGCAGGCGGCGCGGTTCGCGGTCGATCACGCACAGGGTGCCGAGCGGCTGGCCGGACTTGTCGCGCAGCGGCACGCCGGCATAGAAACGGATGTGCGGTTCCTGCAGCACGAGGGGATTGGTGCGGAAGCGCTCGTCTTCCATCGCGTCTTCGACGACGAACAACTCGTTTTTCAGGATCGCGTGCGAGCAGAACGCCCAGTCGCGCGGCGTCTCGCGGGCGGCCAGGCCGACTCTCGCCTTGAACCACTGGCGGGTCGACGTCAGCAGGGAGATCAGGGCGATCGGCGAGCCGGTCACCATCGAGGCGAGACGCACGAGGCGGTCGAAGCGGGCTTCCTCGTCGGTGTCGACAAGACCGGTGGCGGCCAGCGCGGCCAGGCGCGAACGTTCGTTGACGCCGACGGGGTAGCCCGGCTGCGGCGCCGGCTGGTATTCCTTGTCCGTGCTGGGATTCGGGGTCGAACGGGCCTGGTCGTCGCCATGCATCAGGCCTTGCACGAGGGAGAGGCGCGTGCGGCGGTGTCCGCCCGGCGTCTTCCACGATTCGATCGCGCCGCTTTCCATCCAGATCTGCACGGTGCTCGTCGCCACGCCGAGCAGGCGCGCGACTTCGCTCGTGGTCAGGATCGGATCGTCTTCTTGTAAGTTGCTTTGCATAAACTTCCTCACTTCACGCCAGTATAGCGGATTCGGAGGGATCACATTTCTTAAAAACTAGTTGCCGCACGGGAACGTGCTTGCAAACCAACACTTTGGTTAGTGCACAGCGTGTTTTTCAGGCTGTACGAGGACGAACGGGCTCACGACAGAGGCCCACAGGCGGGTGTCGGCCGCCTGCCAGGTACGGGCCTGCACGTCGGACACCTTGGCAAGCTTGCCTTCATTCATCCAACGCGTGATGGCGTCCTTGTCGTCGTGGGCGATGCGCAGGGCGACTTCGACGAGGTCCAGCGCCTCGCTCACGTACACGACGGCACCGTGGGCGAAGTGGCGTTCGAGTTCGGACCAGTGCACGCGGGCAGTCTCGCGGTTGATCTTGTCGTGCAGTTCGGTGTCTTTGAGCGGATCGGTTTTCATGGCGGTGTCTGGTTCAGAGGGGTTCGATGGCGGGAAGCGGCGAACCCGCCCATGTTAACCGATATGCATGCCCTTTGCGGACATTGCCGACCAGCGCAGGGCGAAAGCAGGCGAGGTTCGTCCCCTCGGGCCGGCGCACGCTGGGGTAGATGACGCCCATCGAGCCCGCCTCCAGCAATTCCGCCGCCAGCGCCTGCGACGCCACATAGCTGTCGGCGGCGAGGCAGTCGTCCCACGCGTCCGCGCCGCGCAGGTCGTGGAAGCCGGCGCTGAAGTCGGCGAGCAGGGACTGGTAATTGACGCTGTCGTCGAAGCGGCCGATTTCCTGGTACTCGACGGCCTTGTGGAACGCCACCTCGGCCAGCGCCGTCTCGACCTCGAACGCGCAATACCACGCACCCCGCTCGCCGTCGTTGAAGCGGCTGCCTTCCGGCCGCGCATACGTATAGGCCGCGTTGATGATGCGGAAGTTCGGCACGCCGAACACGAGTTCGTCGACGCCGATCCCGGGCAGCAGCCCCGATTCGCCGCGCAGGCGGTCGTTGGTGGCGTTGTCGAGGTCGAACAGGTCGCGCAGCATGCCATCGCCGTCGGCCAGCGGGGCCAGCACGGAGTCTTCGAGGTCGGCGAAGCGCGACGGGATCAGCCGGCACGTGTCGAACTGCCGCAGCGCGGTCAGGCGGGGGATGAGTTTCACTCACAGTCCTCCGCGGCGGGCGTCGAGCAGGCGGCGCACGGTCTGCATCGCGAGCAGGCCGCCGCCCAGCATGTAGGCCAGCGGCGTGCGCCCGTTGAAGATCGGATTGGTGTTGGGGAGGTGGATCCATTCGTCGGCGAGCTTGTCGCCGTACAGGATGTGCAGGGCCTTGTAGATGCCGAGCAGGTAGGAGATGCGGGTGATGCGGTCGACTTCCAGCACCCGCGCGGGGTGCTTCTTCCATTCGTAAAACGAGGACGACGACAGGCCGCCGAGCAGCTCGCGCGCGTCCTCGTCGCGGATCTGCCAGGCGCCGGCCAGGCGAAAGAAGCCTTTCAGGGCCGATTCCGACAGCCGTTCGCGCTCCGAGCGGGCGGACAGGTCCACGAGTACCGCCGGTTCGAAGCGGCTCTTGGGGTAGGCGTAAGCGAAGCTCATGAGGAATTCTCCGGTTATGGACTATATATACTCCGCTTTCGGATGTCGCGCAAGCGCCTTGTACAAATTGTATTGTCATGCCAGAATGCAACGCTTATCAAATCATCATCCTTGCAAACGACGATAAAGGGGGGCGCGATGCGTCTGCTGTCGATTGGGGTCATGTGCATCAGTATGCTGATGCTGGCGATGGCGAGCGCGGCGCGGCCGTCGCACGACGAGCTGAAAAAACAGGTGGCGGACACGGAGCGTGCCTTCGCCGCGACGATGAAGGCGCGCGACCATGCCGCGTTCACGTCTTTCCTGGCCGACGAGGCCATCTTCTTTTCCGGTCCGACCCCGCTGCGCGGGCGCGAAGCCGTTGCCAACGCGTGGCGCAAGTATTACGACGGCGAACGCGCGCCATTCTCGTGGGAGCCGGAACAGGTGGAAGTCGTGGATTCCGGTACGCTGGCCTACAGCGGCGGCCCCGTCTACGACCCGAACGGCAAGGTGGTCGGGCGCTACAATTCGATCTGGCGGCTGGAAGCGCCGGGGCGGTGGAAGATCGTGTTCGACCGGGGCGAGGCGCCGCCTTGTCATTGCGGTAAATAGCCGGCCCCGCTCAACATTGTGACTGCTTGCCTGGACCGAATTGACACTGTCCAGGCCAATCCAGATACTCGAACGCCCGACAACAACGAGTAGGCTGGAGACATGACACTGATCCGAACCGTTGCACCGCTAGGGCTGCTCGCGCTCGCCCTCACGCAGTCCGCCTTGGCCGCGCAAGGCAAGCAGGTCGAAAAACTCGACCGCGGCGTCGTCGCCGTCGCCACCGGCAGCGGCGTCTTCGTCAGCTGGCGCGTGCTGGGCGTGGACGACCCCGGCACCCGCTTCAACGTCTACCGCGACGGCGTCCGCCTGAACGGGGCGCCGCTCGAGGCGAGCAATTTCACGGACGCCACCGGCACGCCGGCGGCCCGTTATGCCGTGCGGCCGATCATCGACGGCCACGAAAAGAAGGATGAGGCGGCCGGCGCGACCTGGAGCCAGCCCGTGCTGCGCATCCCCGTGCAGCGGCCGGCGGGCGGCGTCACGCCGAAGGGCGAGGCCTACACGTACGACCTCAACGACGGCACGCCGGCCGACCTGGACGGCGACGGCCAGTACGAGCTGGTCGTCAAGTGGCAGCCGACCAATGCCAAGGACAATTCGCAGTCGGGCTACACGGGCAACACCTATGTCGACGCCTATAAACTCGACGGCACGCTGCTGTGGCGCATCGACCTGGGCCGCAACATCCGCGCCGGCGCCCATTACACGACGGTCGTCGCGTACGACGTCGACGGCAACGGCAAGGCCGAGGTGATGATGAAGACGGCGGACGGCACCGTCGACGGCCAGGGCAAGGTGATCGGCGACGCCAATGCGGACTACCGCAACGCGAACGGCTACATCCTGTCCGGCCCCGAATTCCTGACGGTGTTCGACGGCCGTACCGGCAAGGCGCTGGCGACCACGGACTACCTGCCGGCGCGCGGCTCGGTGGCCGCGTGGGGCGACAACTACGGCAACCGCGTCGACCGCTTCCTGGGCGGCGTCGCCTACCTGGACGGCCGTCGCCCCAGCGCCGTGTTCTCGCGCGGCTACTACACCCGCGCCGTGGTCGCCGCGTGGGACTACCGCGACGGCGTGCTGTCCAGCCGGTGGGTATTCGACACGGACAAGGAGGGCAGCGCCGTGCGCGGCCAGGGCTCGCACTGGTTCTCGGTGGCGGACGTCGACGGCGACGGCCGCGACGACATCGTCTACGGCGCGGCTGCGATCGGCAGCGACGGGCACATGTTGTACAGCACGGGGCTGTGCCACGGCGACGCGCTGCACGTCGGCAAACTCGACCCGACCCGCGCCGGCCTGCAGGCGTACATGGTGCACGAGACGCCGTCCTGCTACGGCGCCACCGGCTCCGAGATGCACGACGCGGCCACGGGCAGGATCCTGTGGGGCGTCAGCGGCAGCGGCGCGGACGTCGGCCGCGGCGTGTGCGCGGACATCGATCCGAACTACCTGGGCGAGGAATGCTGGGCATCGCGCGGCGGGCTGATGGCGGCGAACGGCCACCAGATTTCTGCGAAACGTCCGGGGAACATGAACTTCGCCAGCTGGTGGGATGGAGATCTCGGCCGCGAACTGCTCGACGGCACCGTCATCAACAAGTGGCAGCCGGCGACGTCCACCGTGGCCCGCCTGCTCGACGGCGCGCCTTACGGGGCGGCGTCGAACAACGGCACCAAGGCGACGCCGGTCCTGTCGGCCGACATCCTGGGCGACTGGCGCGAGGAAGTCGTGTGGCGCACGGCCGACAACAGCGCGCTGCTCGTGTTCACGACGACCGCGCCGACGACGGCGCGCATTCCGACCCTGATGCACGATCCGCAATACCGGGCGCAGGTGGCGGGGCAGAATGCCGGGTATAACCAGCCGCCGCATCCCAGCTTCTACCTGGGCGAGGGGATGGGGGCGGTCACGCACGCGCCGATTTTTACGCGCTGAGCACGCTCAGGCCGGTTCGGCGTGCTCCACAAGCAACTGCACCTTGGTCACGCCGTTGTATTCATTGGCATCCAGCCGGAACGCCACCCGCGCCTTGTCCCCCAGGGCGTCGGTGTGGCCGAACCAGATGGCATCGTAGCGCCGCCCGTTCCGCTCCAGCAGCAGCTTGAGGTGCTTGTCCTTCAGGATGCGCTGGCTGACGACGCGGAATTCGTCGCAGAACACGGGCGGCGCGAAGCCTTGGCCCCAGACCTGGCCGTCCAGCAGTTCGATGAATTGCGTGCTGTAGAAATCGTCTTCCAGCGGCCCGTCCGTTTCGACGATGCGCTCCAGCTGCGCCTCCGTCAGCCACGCGCGGCCGACGGCTTCGAACGCTTGCGCGAACGTGTCGAAATGGTCGCCGCGGATCGACAGGCCGGCCGCCATCGAGTGGCCGCCGAACTTGTCGATCAGGCCCGGCACCTTCTTCGACACGAGGTCCAGCGCATCGCGCAGGTGGAAGCCGGGAATCGAGCGGCCGGACCCCTTGATCCAGCCGTCGCCCGCGGGCGCGAACGTGATCGTCGGGCGGTAGAATTTTTCCTTCAGGCGCGAGGCGACGATGCCGATCACGCCCTGGTGCCAGCCGTCGTCGAACACGGCGATGGTGCTGGCGTCGGCCGGATTGAAATCGTCCAGGTGCAGCAGCGCGGTGCCCTGCATGTCGGCCTCGATCTCGCGCCGTTTCAGGTTGATGTCGTTGAGCTGTTGCGCGATGGCCCACGCGCGGCCCTCGTCGTCCGTGATCAGGCATTCGATCCCGAGCGACATGTCTTCCAGGCGGCCGGCGGCGTTCAGGCGCGGGCCGAGGGCGAAGCCGAGGTCGAATGGCGACGCGCAGCGCGCCTCGCGGCCCGCCACGCGGAACAGCGCGGCGACCCCCGCGTGCATGCGGCCCGCGCGCATGCGCTTGAGACCCTGGGCGACGAGGATGCGGTTGTTCGTGTCGAGTTTCACCACGTCCGCGACCGTCCCCAGCGCGACGAGGTCGAGCAGGTTATCGAGCTTGGGCTGCGTCTGTGCGTCGAACACGCCGCGCCGGCGCAATTCCGCGCGCAGCGCGAGCAGCACGTAGAACACGACACCCACGCCGGCCAGGTGCTTGCTCGGGAAGCCGCATTCCGGCTGGTTCGGGTTGACGATCACGCGCGCGTCCGGCAGCGCGTCGCCCGGCAGGTGGTGGTCGGTGACGACGACGTCGATGCCGCGCGCCTTCGCCGCCGCCACGCCGTCGATGCTGGCGATGCCGTTGTCGACCGTGATGATGATGTCCGGGTTTTTCTCGCGCGCGGTCAGCGCGACGATTTCCGGCGTCAGGCCGTAGCCGTATTCGAAGCGGTTCGGCACGATGTAGTCGACGTTCGCGCCCATCGCGGACAGGCCGCGGATCGCGGTGGCGCAGGCGGTGGCGCCGTCGCAGTCGTAGTCGGCGACGATGGTCATCTTCTTGCCGGCCGCGATGGCGTCCGCGAGGTAGACGGCCGCCGCGTCGATCTGGCGCAGCGCGCCGGGAGGCACCAGCGCCTGCAGCTCGACCGCCAGCTCGCGCGGGTCGGACAGGCCCCGGGCTGCGTAGACGCGCGCGAGGACGGGGTGGATCCCGCCCTGGCGCAGCATTTCGGATTGGCGTACGGGGCAGGGGCGGATGGTGATGCGGGTCTTCAAAGCAGTCGTTCCAGGGTCGGGCGGCGCCAGAATTTACGTTGCGCCAGCGGTGTCGTCGTCGTTTCGAGGTGGCCGTCGCGGTGGCTCAGCACGAGGCGCACCGTCTTGATACGGCCGTTCTTCAGTGCGGCCAGCAAGGGCGCGAACAGTTCGGTCTCCAGGCGCTGCATCTGCTGCAGCCAGCCGCTCCAGTCGGCCGCGATGCCGGGGGCCACCACGTTGCCGCAGGCGAGCAGCCAGTCGTCGTCCCCGTCCAGCAGCGCGTCCAGGCCGGTGAGGGAGTCCAGGCGGCGGTCGGCCAGCGCCGTCAGCCAGCCGGGCGTCTCGAACGCGGCCACGCGCGGGCGCACGAGCGGCTTGCCGGAGACTTTCGCCACCAGTTGCTGGGCGTGTTCGGTTGCCATGCTGGCATTCCCCCACGGCCAGAAGGAGTTGATCGGCAACTGGCCGCGCGCCTCGCGCGCCGCGTTGGCCGGGTCCGTGAACCACGTCACCTGCACGTCGTTCTGCAGCTTGCGGAAGGCGCGCGCCTGCGGGCCGGACGGCATCCAGTCCGTCAGGTTCATGTTGACGGCCGCATCCGGGCTCGCCGTCGTGATCTCGGTCCACGCGTCGGCGCGCATGAACCATGTGTCGTGGGTGCCCCACGCGAGCGTGTAGCCGGCGTCCTCGAAGCAGGGGCGGGCGCTGTCGAACAGGGCGCGCGCCTCCTCCTCGCGCAGGTCGAGCTGGCGCATGTCGTCCATCTGCAGGTGCGTGCGCGCGATCTGGATGTGGGTCGGGTTCACGACGAACCACATGCCGTCCTCCGGATCCAGGCCGATTGCGCGCATCGCGCTGGTCGCGACGCCCGGCACGAGCCCGTGCGCGACGCCCAGCGCCCGCGCGATCCACAGCTCATGCGGCAGGACGCGCGCGTCCGTGTCCAGCGGGCGGTAGCGCACGTCTGATGTTTTCGACAACAGCGCGGCCAGCGCCGGCGTCTGCAGGGCGCGGGTCAGGTCGGGCGCGAATTCGGGAGCGGGGAGGGCGAACGGCAGGACGAGCGAAATATGGGCCATCCCTCTATTTTAGGTGAAATGGGCTCAGATGTCCGCCCCCGGTCCCGGCGTCGTCACGTCCGGCGTGGTCGTGGGGGCCGTCGTCGAATCGGGCGGCATCCCGGCCGACCCGCCCGGCGGCAGCATGCCGGGGATGGGCGTCAGGCCGATCGCCTCGTGATACCACCCCTGGACGAGGACCAGGTGCCGGTGCTCGTCCTCCAGCGCCAGCGTGAAGCCGGCCACGAGGTCGTCCTGGTTCGCCTCGCCCGCGAGCGCGATCAGCGTTTCCCAGCCGGCGCGGTCGGCCAGTTCGACGGTCAGCAGCGCATGCAGCGACTGCGCCAGGCTCGTGCGCGGATCGTTCAGCACCTGCACGAGGCCCAGCGACTCGACGCCGGTCACGTCCGCGCTGGGCGTTTGCGCCGTCGGGTCGCCGCCCAGCGATTCGATCGCGTCCTTCAGCAGCAGGAAGTGGCGGGCCTCGTCGCGGCGGATGTCGGCGACATGGTCGCGCGTCATGCCGGCCGGGCCACCCTGCAAGACGTCGCATTTCGCCAGCAGCGCGTCGTAAAGACGGGTGCCCGTGCGCTCGAACGCCAGGCGCTCGCCCAGCTTGTCGAGCAGGATCTGCGGCCGGTCGCCCTTGAGCATGTGCATGCCCATGCTGACGGCGCCCGTCACCGTGCCCGGCATCGGGATGGAGCCGATGTCGCCGGCGTCCATGATGTACGCTTCGCGCGCGTCCAGCAGGGCGCGCTCGTCGCCGGGGGCGCCGCGGATCGGCGCGTTGTCGCTGCCTTGCATGGCCGCCGTGTCGATGGGCGACATCTGCACGCCCGTCCGGTTCATGCCCAGGTGTTCGGTCTGCTGTGCCATGGTATCCCCCTTGCGGTTCAGGGCAGGACGACGCCGCCCTGGTTGGCGGGCAGGGTCGTCGTGACGGCCGTCGTCGCGGCTGCGCCGTGGCTGACCAGTTCCGTGCCCGGCGTCCAGACGTAGCCGGCCGCCACCGCGTCGCTGGGGGAGCCGTCGCTGTTCATCTGCCGCCGGTAATCGAGGCTGGCCTGGTCCTCGTGCGCCTTCGGTACGAATTGCGTGCCCAGTGCGCGCAGGTCGACTTCGCCGGCGAGCACCTGCCGCACATAGTCGCGCTGGCTGCGGAAGGGGATGGGGCCGGCGAACCCGCCGACGATCTCGGCCGGATCGCGCCGCTCGTAGCGCCGGAAGGCGTCGGCGGCCATGTGGAAGTGGCCCAGCTCGTAGTCGAGGCACCGTTCCCAGATGGCCTTGACGTGGTGGTTCGTCTCCGTCTCGACGCAGCTGTAATAGGTATAGCACTCGTTCGCCTCGTGCAGCATCCACTGCTCGACCCAGGTCTCCGTCGGGTCCAGCAGCGATTCGTACTGGGTGACGTGCTGTTCCTCCACCGACGCGATCTCCGCATACAGCTGGCGCGCCACCGGATCGGCGAAGGTCGGACCCACGTTCATATAATAGTCGTGGGTCTGCGCCTCGGCCGCCGTGATCGTCAGCGCGTGCAGCTTGCTGAGCATCGTCGCCATGCTGCGGTCGTACGGGATGCGCAGGTCGTCGCGCGGCGCGCGGTGGTGTTCGGCCGTGGGGCGGCCGGGGAGGATGTCCGTATAGCTCTGCAGGATGTTGTTCGCGTCCTTGCCCTCCACGCGGTCGAGCAGCGCCGCGTAGCGGTACAGGTGGTCGAAGTCTTCCAGCAGGCCGAAACGGTACACCTGGGACAGGTAGTCGTCCGGCTCGGCCCGGGCCACGCTCGCCGTCAGCTCGATGGCCAACTGTTCGTAGGCGATGGTCGTCTCGAGCGGCGAATGATCGGGCGACAGCAGCCAGTTGACCATCGTGGCCTGGTGCTGCTCGACCCGCCTGACGTCGGCCAGCGGCTGGCGCAGCGCCAGGTTGCAGCGCGCGGCCATGTGCGAGAAGCGCAGGGCCTCGAGCTCGATACCGTTCATGAGGATGATGCGCATGCGGGTAAAGGCATCGTCGTCCAGCTTGCTGATCGGCTTGCGCACCATGTCGCGCCACGTGGTGTGCTGCCGGTCGAGCGGCGTGCCCTTCGAATCGAAGACGGAAAATGCCATGGTCGACCTCCTGTCTGCGTTCGATAGGCTAGCCGCGCCCGGAGTTCCGGACATTTTCGGTGTGTGCAAGATAGAAAAAGTACTTCCAATTGTGACAACGCCCCACACGGATGAGCGTTGTGTGGCAAACTGCGGGACCAAAGCATTTACCCTGGAGCCCATGAGCCTCATCCACAAACTGCCGTACGAATGGCTGGTCGGCCTGCGCTACACGCGCGCCGGCAAGCGCAGCAGCCGCAACAGCTTCATTTCCTTCATCTCCCTGATCTCCGTGTCCGGCATCGCCCTCGGCGTGGCCGCACTGATCGTCGTGCTGTCGGTGATGAACGGGTTCCAGAAAGAGGTCACGGACCGCATGCTGTCCGTGCTGGCCCACATCGAAGTGTTCGACGCGAGCGGTTCCATGCCGAACTGGCGCCAGGCCGAGCAGGAAGCGTTCCGCAACCCGGCCGTGCGCGGCGCCGCGCCGTTCGTCGAGACGCAGGGCCTGCTGGTGCGCGAGGACACGATGAAGCCGGCCGTCATCCGCGGCATCCTGCCGTCCGAAGAGCACAAGGTGTCGGACGTGGCGAAGCAGATCCGCCAGGGCAGCATCGACAGCCTCAAGTCCGGCGAGTACAACATCGTCATCGGCTACGCGCTCGCGCGCTCGCTGGGCGTGGGCATCGGCGACAAGGTCAACATGCTGCTGGCGCAGGGCCAGACGACGCCGGCCGGCATGGTGCCGCGCTCGCGCGTGTTCACCGTGAGCGGCATCTTCGAGGCCGGCCACTACGAATTCGATTCGGCGCTCGCCTTCATCAACATCGAGGACGCGCAGCGCATGGTGCGCATCGACGCGCCGAACGGCCTGCGCCTGCGCATCGCCGACATGCACCAGGCCCCGTTCGTCGCCCAGGAACTCAAGCGCAGCATGTCGGGCGAGTTGATCATGCGCGACTGGTCGCAGCTGAACGCCAACTGGTTCGCCGCCGTGCAGACGGAAAAGCGCATGATGTTCATCATCCTCACCCTCATCATCGCCGTGGCGGCGTTCAACCTCGTCTCCACGCTCGTCATGACGGTCACGGACAAGCAGCCCGACATCGCCATTCTCCGCACCCTCGGCGCATCGCCGCGCTCGATCACGAAGATCTTCATGATCCAGGGCGCGCTCGTCGGCATCATGGGCACCGCGGCCGGCGTGGGCCTCGGCGTGCTGGTGGCGCTGAACATCGACGTCATCGTGCCGTTCATCGAACGCCTGCTGGGCGTGCAATTCCTGTCGAAAGATATTTATCTGATCAGCGAAATCCCGTCCGACCTGCGCTGGCCGGACGTCTTCAAGATCGGCGGCGTCTCGGTGCTGCTGGCCTTCGTCGCGACCATTTATCCGAGCTGGTCCGCGTCGCGCGTGAAACCGGCGGAGGCACTCCGCTATGAATGACATGAACGTGAATACGGCCGTCCTCGCCTGCCGCAACGTCGGCAAGACCTTCCGCCAGGGCGACTATTCGGTCCAGGTGCTGGAGCATATCGATTTCTCCATCACCCGCGGCGAGCGCGTGGCCATCGTGGGCGCGTCCGGATCCGGCAAGTCGACCCTGTTGCACATCCTGGGCGGCCTGGACACGCCCAGCACGGGCAGCGTGACCCTGCAGGGCGAGGACTTCGCCACCCTGTCCGAGACGCGCCGCGGCGAACTGCGCAACCGCTCGCTCGGCTTCGTCTACCAGTTCCACCACCTGCTGCCCGAGTTCACGGCGCTGGACAACGTGGCGATGCCGCTGCTGATCCGGCGCATGAAGCGCGCGGACGCCGTCGCGCGCGCCGAGGCGATTCTCGCGCGCGTGGGCCTGACGAAGCGCGCCATCCACCGGCCGGGCGAACTCTCGGGCGGCGAACGCCAGCGCGTGGCGCTGGCCCGCGCGCTCGTCACGGAACCCGCCTGCGTGCTCGCCGACGAACCGACCGGCAACCTCGACCACTCGACGGCGCAGGGCATCTTCGACCTGATGCTGGAACTGTCGAAGACCCTCGGCACCGCGTTCGTCATCGTCACGCACGACCCCGAACTGGCAAGCCGCTGCGACCGCGTGCTGCGCATGACGGAGCACGGCCTGCAGCCGGC
Organism: uncultured Massilia sp.; assembly: GCA_966211695.1. Lineage (GTDB taxonomy): Bacteria > Pseudomonadota > Gammaproteobacteria > Burkholderiales > Burkholderiaceae_D > Telluria. The sequence continues at coordinate 17,495 of CBIHOW010000057.1, forward strand.
CTGAGTCCATGTGGATCGACACCCACTGCCACCTCGACGCGCACGAATTCGGCGGAGACTCCCGCGAGATCGCCCGGCGTGCGCAGGAACTCGGGGTCGGCATGATCGTGATACCGGCCGTCGCACGCGATAACTTCGACGTCGTGCGCACGCTCGCCGGGGGCCTGCCGAACGCCAGCTATGCGCTGGGCATCCACCCGATCTACGTGCCGCAGGCGACGGACGATGACCTCGCCGAACTGCGGCGCCAGGTCGAGACGTCGCTGGCCGATCCCCGTTTCGTCGCCATCGGCGAGATCGGCCTGGACTTTTTCATCCCGATGCTGTGCGAGCCCGCGCTGCGCGAAAAGCAGGAACGCTTCCTGCGCGAGCAGTTGCGCATCGCGCGCGACTTCGATCTGCCGGTGCTCACCCACGTGCGCCGCTCGCAGGACCAGGTGCTGAAGCACGTGCGCCAGATCCGGCCCGCGGGCGGCATCGCGCACGCGTTCAACGGCAGCCACCAGCAGGCCAGGGCGTTCATCGACGCCGGCTTTCACCTCGGCTTCGGCGGCGCCATGACCTTTACGCGCGCGCTGCAGATCCGCAGGCTGGCGGCGGACTTGCCGCTGGAATCCATCGTGCTGGAGACGGACGCGCCGGACATTGCTCCGGCCTGGGTCCACCCGGGCCGCAACAGCCCGGAGCAATTGCCCGCGATCGGTGCCGCGCTGGCCGACATGCGCGCGCTCGATCCTGACACCGTGCGCGCGGCGACGCACGCCAATGCGCTGGCGACGCTGCCGCGCCTGGCTGCGCTGCTGGGCTGATGCTGGGCTGACTACGCGTCACGCATGATGCACATGGGTCCCACCCGGCCCACATGACGGCGCGACCGCGCGGACTCGCTCCCGGTTCCATCGTGTTTCTCCGGCCTGCCGTGCGCACCCCCGCGGCGCGCCGCGTGGGACCATTCGCACCCGCTGAAGTTCGCTCCTGCGCACTCTGATACGCGGCAATCTCGCGCGGTTTGAAGCATGGAAGAATCCATTCTCGTGCCGCATCCGCGGCGTGTTCACGGGAGAGACAGTGGAAAGCGCGAGCGAGTTCCTGCGGGTTCTGCAGCACGAAAAGGTCCTGAGCACCGCGCACCGGCCGCTGCGCCTGCGCCTGGCCCACGGCGGCCAGCTCGCGGAGGACGTGCTGCTGCCCCAGCGGCTCGTGGGCCACGAGGCGATCTGCGGCGGCATCGACTACCGCGTCGCCTGCCTCGCCAGCAGCCCGCACATCGCGCTGAAGGACCTGATCGCGCTGCCGGCCGAACTGCAGTTCGTGACCGACCGGGGGCAGCTGCGCAGCGTGTGCGGCATCGTCACCGAGGCGCGCGCGGGCGATGCGGACGGCGGCCTGGCCGGCTACGAGCTGGTCCTGCGCGACGTGTTCGCCGTGATGGAAAAGCGCACCAACAGCCGCGTCTTCCGCTACCAGAACGAACTCGAGATCGTGCAGGTGCTGTGCGACGAATGGCGCCAGTCGAACACGGTGCTGGCCAACGCCTTCGAACTCGAACTCGATCCGTTGTTCGACATGCGCCAGTTCCCGCCGCGCGAACAGACCATGCAGTACAACGAGTCGGACGCCGCGTTCGTGCGGCGGCTGCTCAAGCGGCGCGGCATCGCCTGGGTGTTCCGGCCGGGCCGCAGCCGCGGCAGCGCCGTCGACCCCGCGCACGACCGCACGCCCGCGCACACGCTGGTGCTGTTCAACGACCCGAACAGCCTGCCGCAGAACGCGGCCGGCACCGTGCGCTACCACCGCGACAGCATGGCGGATGGCCGCGACACGATCCAGGCCTGGCGCGCCGCGCGCCGCCTGCAGCCCGGCGTCGCCACGCGTCACAGCTGGGATTACAAGAACCCGGGCGGCGCGCAATTCATGACGGCCACCGCACGCAGCAACGTGGACCAGGGCCCGAGCGGCAACGCGCTCGCCGCGTCGCTGGACGACTACCTGATCGAGATGCCCCATGCCGGCAACGACGTCGAGGACCACTGGCGCCTGGGCCATGTGCGCATGAGCCGCCACGAATTCGAATCGAAGTGCTTCCAGGGCGAGGGCAGCGTGCGCGATTTCTGCGCCGGCCAGTATTTTTCGCTCGAAGGCCATCCGGAGATCGACACCCACCCCGCCGCCGAACGCGATTTCGTCATCACGGAGCTGCACGTCGTGGCCGACAACAACCTGCCGCGCAGTCTTGAGGTCGAGCGTGAGCGCCACGCACGGCAGTTGTCCGCGGAGGCGCCCCTGGGCGCGCTGCCCACCCCGCGCGCGGGCGACGGACAGGCGCGTGTGCGCGTGAACTTTTCCGCCGTCCGGCGCGGCATTCCCATCGTGCCCGCGTACGATCCGCGCACCGACCTGCCGCATCCGCAACTGCAGAGCGCGGTCGTCGTGGGGCCGGCCGGCGAGGACGTGCACTGCGACGCGCTGGGCCGCGTGAAGATCCGTTTCCCCGGCATGCGCGCCGCGGACCACCGCCACGCGCACGGCGCCGGCGCGTCCGATTCGCCCGCCGACTCGGCGTGGGTACGCGTAGCATCCAACTGGGCCGGGAACGGCAACGGCAGCCAGCAGCAGGCCGGCGCCCTGTCCCTGCCGCGCGTGGGCTCCGAAGTACTGGTGGCCTTCCTCGGCGGAGATCCTGACCGCCCGATCATCCTCGCTCAGCTGTACAACCAGCGCACGGCCCCGCCCGCGTTCAGCCAGGCGGGCGCGCTGCCGGGCAATCGCTACGTGTCCGGCACGCGCACGCATGAAATCCAGGGCGCGCGCGGCAACCAGCTGCGCTTCGACGACACGCGCGGCGAGATCAGCGCCCAACTGGCCAGCGACCATGGCACGTCGGAACTGAATCTCGGCTGGCTGACCCGCCCGCGCGCCGACGGTACCGGCACGCCGCGCGGGGAGGGCGCCGAGCTGCGCAGCGACCTGTCCGTGGCCGTGCGCGGCGGCCAGGGCGTTCTCATCAGCGCCGAGGCCAGCCCGCAGGCGGAAGGCGGCCAGCTCGATCGCGCCGGCCTGGCGGGCCTCGCCGACGTCATGCAGGGCATCCTCGACGAAGTGGGCAAGCTGGCGGCCGTCCACACGGACGACGAACCGACGGGCAAGCGGCTCGCCGCCCTCGTCGACAAGCTGAAGCGCTGGCACGCCGGCAGCAATGTCGCGGAAGGCGGGGCGGGCGGCGGCGAACCGATCCTGGCCGCGACGGCGCCGAACGGCGTCATCGTCGCCAGCAACGATAACCTCGCACTGGGCGCGAGCGGCAAGGTGGACGTCGTCAGCGCGGCCGACGTCGAAGTCGCGGCCGGCGCCAACATCTTCGTGCGCGCCGCACGCCGCCTGAGCCTGTTCGCCCACGAGCTGGGCGTGCGGCTCGTCGCGGGCCGCGGCGACATCGTCGTGCACACGCACGTGGGCAATATCCAGATCAAGTCGGCCGGCCGCATCAGCCTGATCGCCGCCGAACGCATCGAACTGGAAGCGCCGGCCGTGAAAATCATCGCGCCGGGCGCGCAGACCGACTGGGCCGACGGCACGGTGACCCAGCAGACGAGCGGCCGCCAGGTGTTCAAGGCGACGGAGCACGACCTGGTCGGCCCCGGCGGCGCGACACCGGAGGGTGTGCGCATGCCGACCTCGCACCTGCACACGGACGAATACGTGGTGCTGCGGCACCAGCAGACCGGCAAGCCGGTCCCGAACCAACGCTACAAGGCGACGTTCGAAGACGGCCGCACCGTCACCGGACGCACCGACGAACAGGGTCGCACCTCGTTGCTGATCGGCGAAATGATCGGCGACGTGGACATGGCTTTCCTCCCCGACGACGACACAGCCCGTTGACCCCGAACTTTACGCAAACTCAACCCAGACCACGGAGCGCGCATGGCAGACCCGACCCGCCCCTTGCCGAACCTCGTCCCGCAGCCCGACGGCAGCTGGACCGGCCGAACCGTCCTGACCCCGACCTCGTTCACGACACGCGGGCTGTTTACGTTGCCGCCTTCGAAGGTCATCCCCGTCATTGTCGTGCCGGGGATCATGGGGACCAATTTGCGGGCGGCGACCAGTCCGGCGAAACGGGCCAACGAGGTTTTGAATCCGGGTGAAGAGGCGTGGCGGGCGCCGAACGGTGTCATCAACGGCATTACCGAGGCGCGTTTATGGAAGGGGCGGGATCCGGCTACCCGTCAGCGGATCCTGGACGGAAACACGTTGGAGGTCGACAAACGTGGGGAAATCCATTTGCCGCTGGAGGCTCGAAACTACGGCATGACCGAGGGCGAAGTGCGGGATCGTTGGTGGGGCGAGATCCATTGGGATTCGTACGGCAAGCTGCTGTACGGGCTACATGTCGGCCTCAACCATACGTTCGAGATGGATCCGATCGACAACGTTCGTGTGATCTGCACCCATTGGAAGGATGTGATGGAGTGTGACCCGGCGAAGTGGGGCGTGCGAGGCATTGATAAGGTCACGGAGCCGGAACTGGAAAAGCATGCCGCCTATTACTATCCCGTGTATGCGTGTGGCTATAACTGGCTGGAATCTTGTGAGGACTCGGCCGCCTGGTTACGCAAGCGCATTGAACGCATCATCGCGTTCTGGACTGAGCGCAAGCGGGAATGCCGAAAGGTGATCCTTGTCACGCATTCGATGGGTGGTCTCGTCGCCCGCGCTTGTGCGAAGCAAATTCCGGACACGATCCTGGGCGTCATCCACGGTGCGATGCCTGCACTGGGCGCACCCGTATGTTATAGACGGATCGCCTGTGGTACCGAAAAGTCGAGCCCAAGCAATGGCGGAATCGACAATAAGAAAGCTGAGTATGTAGCGGAAATTCTTGGCGAGCGCCCCGAGTCGACGATGCCGGTCATGGCACGGTCACCGGGCGCCCTGGAGCTCCTGCCCAATCATTTGTACCCTCAGCCGTGGCTGCATATCTGTATGGTCAGCCGGGTCAATAATAAGGACGTACCGCGAGATGTGGTGCATTTACCCGTTGGGAATCCTTACGAATTTTATCGTGACATGAAGTCCTGGTACCGATTGATCGATCCGGCGTTAGCCGACCCGGTCGGAAAACATCGCGAGGAAGATCAAGGGGTCGTTGAAGTCATCAGAAAAGCAGTTGCAAAGGCTGAGCATTTTCATCGCAATGTACTGGATGCCTACTATCATCCAAGCACCTATGCTTTTTACGGTGCCGATTCAGACCACTTGTCTTTCGGCGCGGTGCGTTGGGTAGCGCGCGATGCCGGTTCCGGGGCGGTGTTTACCGAGACAAACTTGAAGGGCGCAGCTCAGACGGGTTATGGACCCGGCGGTGGGCGCCGCGTGCGTGTGGAGGGACGCACTGATCTGCATTTTGTGCCCGCGCGACAGGATGTTGCCGGGGACGGAACCGTGCCGCATCAATCCGGCACCGGCCCACGTGGAAAAGTCGCACAGCTTTTCGATATCCGTGGCTTCGATCATCAGGGAGCGTTCAATCATGACGTTACCCTGCTGTTGACTCACCATCTTATCGTCAAGCTTGTACAGAAGATGCCATGACGCGAACGGGGACGCGCGGATGGCAAAAGCTCATCGTTTTGGTTGCAGCTTTGGCCTGTGCCGGAACATGGGCTGCCAGCCAAGTCCGCAGTATGCGGGACAGATCCGAGGTGGCGAAGATGACAGAGCAAATGAAGACGGTATGCATTGGGCGGTTTCTGATCGATATTCCGGCCCAGGCAGAGATGACCGTCTCCCGCGAGAGAATGGCCGGGTTCGAGATCGAAACAATCGAAGAAGACGATGCCGCGTTCCGGAAACGGGTCGCTGAGCGTGAGGCGGACATCGATTCCCGCGGTCGCGAGCAGGACCACGACGGAGGCATCGTCGAGGCACGTGATCTGCGGGTGCCGAACATGGTGGGTCGAGTCTTCATCTACGGGCGCAGCCGAGGCTATGTGATGGAGGGAGACCGTCGTGTGGACATGGAGTCGGTCTCTGTAGAAGCGCATGCTCACATGAACGGTCTGAGTTTTTCGCTCTCCGCGACGGAATCGAGTGAAGCGAGGGCCAGGACCGCGGAAGAACTATTGGCGCGGCTCCGGGTCCGTGGCGAAGACGAAATACCTTCCGTCCCTGGATTCTGTATCTGGCGTGCCGTTTTTGTAGATCCTTTACCTGCGCACAAGACCGAGCATATTGCCATGCATATTGGCTTCGCTGACCATCCGGACGTGGCATTGGCGTTTGCAAGCTTTCCTGGTGGAGAGAGAAGTCGCAGTTTGTTGACCCGTTATCGTGATATGGATGCGGAGGCGAGTCCTGATGAGATGCTGCGGGTGTCAAGACTACGGTCGGGAAAGCGCACGATCAACGACCTCGCGGGCGAAGAAGTGCTCGAGCGCGTCCACGAATTGAATTTCGCGACCACGTACGGTTTTGTGTGGGAAACGCAAGGTATGCCGGACGACCCGCAACAGCCATTCTTGTCGCTTGAATTGCACGGAGGGATCAGTCCGCGCCCGGGTGGCAAGCCGATCGATACAAGCCTGCATGAAGACGCCGTGCTTGCGCTCTGGGAGAGCATCTCGTCCAGCGTTCGCCTGCGCAAGTCCGACTCGCCGCCGCCAACGGATCCGCCACCTGAACCTCCCGGCCCGAAGCTCGGCACCTTGGCCACCGCTGGCGAAATCTGTCAGCAATCCGGTTGGTGGAAGTGCCGCGAGGGCGGCCCTGGCGTAGACGTGCAGGGTGGTGCAGTTCAATGGATTCGAAAAGGCGACCGCATGCCACAGGCGTTGCTGCTTCCGCGCCAGACTTTGTGGCAAAAGCTTCGTGGTCTCCAACCCAGTATCGAGCCTTCGCAGCCGACTACGTGGCGCTTGGTCGACAAGCGGCTGCGGCCGCGTACACCCACACTGGTCACGCTCGCTCCACCTGGACCGGTCAGTGTTGCTTCCGAAGGCGGATCCGATTCTGCGCAGGCGGTCGCTCTTGGGACCAACGTACGGACCGGAGAAGTCTGTCCGGCGAGCGGCTGGTGGCGTTGCGGGGAGACGCATGCTCTCGACGGCACGCGCTGGTTCCCGCGCGGAAGCACGTTCCCGGCTGCGACATTCCAGGTACCGGTCGGCATGTTCGGCCGTTCGGCCGGCCCGGAAGTGATTCAGCGGCGGAGTACGTGGCAGCTGATGCGCCTTGCCGAGGCCGAACGCGTCGCACTTCATGCCGATTCTGGACCGGAAGGGCAAACGGACGGCGTGCCGCCCCCAGTTGGGCCATCGACGCTCGCGTGACCTGATAGCGCAAAACGACACCCCTGAACGGAAAATGTCCATGCATCAGTCAAGAAAGTTCGGATGGCAAACGCTGAGCGTGATGCTAGCGGCTCTCGCCTGTGCGGGAAGCTGGGCAGTCGATCAGGTCCGAGGCCAGCAAGACAACGCCTTGGTGGCAAAAATGACCGAAAAGTTGAAGACTGTATGCGTCGGACGCTACTTGGTCGATGTTCCGGGAGGGGCTGAAACAAGACTCTCGGGGGAGATGATTTCTGGCTTTGTGATCGATACGGTCGAAGAGGCCGAGTCCGCCTTCCATGCCCGGATGTCTGCACGCGAAGCCGAGATCAAGGCTCGTGGCGCAGACAGAAATAGCAACGGCGAGGGCGGTCTGGTCGAGACTCGTGATCTGCAGGTTCCGGGTCTTGTCGGGCGTTCGTTTATCTACGGTCACAGCCGAGGTTATCTGATGAATGGAGAACGGCGCATCGACATGGAATCCGTTTCGGTCGAGGCACATGCGCACATCGGTGGCTTCAGCTTTTCGCTCTCCGTGAAGGGGACTGAAGTAGGCAGTGCCAGGGAAGCAGAAGCGTTATTGGCACGGCTGCGGCTGCGTGGTGAGGATGAGATTCCGGCTGTGCCAGGATTCTGCATTTGGCGCGGCGTTTTCGCCGAGCCCCTTCCTACACACAAAACTGAGCATGTGACGCTGCGTCTTGGTCTACCTGGGCACCCGGACATGGGATTGGCTCTCGACAGTATCCCTGGCGGGCATATCGATCGTAGTTTACTTGCGCGCGTCGCGGATACAGACGCGGAAGCCAGCGCCGAAGAATTGCTGCGTGTGACAAAGCTGCGCTTGGGGCAACGCACTATCAATGGTATTGAAGGTGAGGAGGTTCTGGAGCGTGTGCGTGAGTCGAACTTCACGACTGGCTACAACTTTATGTGGGAGGTGGCCGGGGTTAAGGATGATCCTCTGCAACCGTATCTTCTGTTGAATATGGAGACCGGCACCAACCCGCGCCCCGGCAGCAAGCCGGTCGACTCCAGCCTGCATGAAGACGCTGTGTTGGCCTTATGGGACAGTATTTCGTCCAGCATCCGCCTGCGCAAGTCTGACTCACCGCCGCCAGACGATCTACCGCCGGAACCGCCCGGGCCGAAGCTGGGTGCGTTGGCGACGGCCGGCGAAGTCTGTCCACAGTCCGGCTGGTGGAAATGCCGCGAGGGCGGTCCCGGCGTCGACGTACAGGGCGGCGCCGTTCAGTGGATCCGCAAAGGCGACCGCATGCCGCAGGCGTTGCTGTTGCCGCGGCAGACCCTGTGGCAAAAGCTGCGTGGACTCCAGCCCAGCATCGAGCCGTCGCAGCCGACGACGTGGAGACTGGTCGACAAGCGGCTGCGTCCGCGTACGCCAACTCTGGTCACTCTGGCGCCGCCCGGACCGGCCAGTGTCGCCCAGGAAGGCGACGCCGACCCCGTCCAGGCAGCCGCTCTCGGCACGAGCGTCCGGACCGGTGAAGTCTGTCCGGCGAGCGGCTGGTGGCGCTGCGGGGAGACGCATGCCCTCGACGGGACGCGCTGGTTCCCGCGCGGGAGCACGCTGCCGTTCGCCACGTTTCAGGTACCCGTGGGCATGTTCGGTCGTTCCGCCGGTCCGGAAGTCATTCAGCGGCGCAGTACGTGGCAACTGATGCGCCTTGCCGAGGCGGAACGCGTCGCACTCCTTGCTGATTCCGGACAGGAAGGAAAGCCTGACCCAGGGCCGCCACCGGTCGGGCCATCGACGCTCGCGTGAGGGCTGCGAGCCCTCGGCCCGCCCACTCATGCGCAGCTTCATCCTGGCCTTCGTCACCGGTGTCACGTACCTGCAAACGATCGCCACGCTGCCGACATCCAGGCTGATGACTGCCTGCGCAGCCGCCACGCTGCTGCTGGTAGCCTGCGCCGGCATGATCCGCCACCCGGCAGCACGCATCGCCACGATCGCCACCGCCGGTCTGCTGGCCGGCTACGCCTGGGCCGCCTTCCTGGCCCAGGCGACGCTGTCCCCGGAGCTGGCCGAGCGCGACGAAGGCCGCGACATACAGATCGTCGGCATCGTCAAGACTCTGCCGTACCGCTTCGACCAGGGCGTCCGCTTCGACCTGCGGGTCGAGCGCACGATCGACGCACAGGTGCATGTGCCGCCGCACATCGCGCTGTCCTGGTACGCGGGCCGCTACGGCGCACGCCAGGCCGTCGGCGACGTCCAGCCGGGCCAGCGCTGGCAGCTGACGGTGCGCCTGCAGCGCCCGCACGGCAACGCGAATCCTGGCGGGTTCGATTACGAGGCGTGGCTGCTGGAGCAGGGCGTGCGCGCCACCGGCTATGTGCGTGCCGACGACGGCAACCGGTTGCTGGATGCATTCGTGGCCAGTCCCGCCGTCGTCGTCGAGCGCGTGCGGGCGGCGCTGCGCACGCGCATCGAGTCTGCGCTGGCGGGACGCACGTACGCGGGCGTCATCGTGGCGCTCGTGACCGGCGACCAGCGCGGCATCGACCAGGCGGACTGGCAGGTCTTCAACCGCACCGGCATCGGCCACCTCATTTCGATCTCGGGCCTCCACATCACGATGGTCGCGGGGCTCGCCGCGTGGGCCGTGTCGGCCTTGTGGCGCCGCTCGTTCTTCACCGATGCGCGGCTGCCGCTGCTGCTGCCGGCGCAGAAGGTCGCCGCGCTGACCGGGGCCATCGTCGCCTTGCTGTACGTGCTGCTGGCCGGTTTCGGCGTGCCGGCGCAGCGCACCCTGTACATGCTGTCCGTCGTCGCACTCGCGTTGTGGATGGGGCGCCTGGCGGCCGTGTCGCACGTGCTGTGCACGGCGCTCGGCGTCGTCGTGCTGCTCGACCCGTGGGCCGTGCTGTGGCCGGGGTTCTGGCTGTCGTTCGGCGCCGTGGCCGTCATCCTGTTCGCGGGACATGGCCGCATCGGGCCGCCGCCCACCGGTGCGCGCGGCGCGTTGCTGCTGGCGGGACGCACGCAATGGGCCGTCACGGCCGGGCTGGTGCCGCTCACGTTACTGTTGTTCGGCCAGGTGTCCGTCGTGAGTCCGGTCGCGAACGCGGTGGCGATCCCGCTCGTCAGCTTCGTCGTGACGCCCCTCGCGCTGGCCGGCAGCCTGGTCCCGGGGCCGCCGGGCGACTGGCTGCTGATCCTCGCGCACTGGACGGTGGAACTGCTCGCGTGGCTGCTGCGCCGGATGGCCGAATGGCCCGGCGCCGTCTGGCGCGCGCCGGCCCCGCAGGCCTGGGTGTTCGCGCTGGGCCTCGGCGGCACCCTGTGGATGCTGATGCCGCGCGGCTGGCCGCACCGCTGGGCCGGCGCCGTCGCGCTGCTGCCGATGCTGCTGCAACTGCCGGACCCTCCGCGTGCGGGCACCTTTCGCGTGACGGCGTTCGACGTGGGCCAGGGCATGGCGCTGCTCGTCGAGACGGAGCGGCACCGCCTGCTGTACGACACCGGTCCCGCGTACGCGCCGGGCGCCGACGGCGGCAGCCGCGTCATCCTGCCTTACCTGCGGATGCGGGGCATCGCCGCGCTCGACGGCATCGTCGTGAGCCACGGCGACACGGATCACACGGGCGGCGCGCTGGCGGTGCTCGAGGGTATCGACGTGGAGTGGCTGGCGTCGTCGCTGCCCTTCGACCACGCGATCGTCCGCGCGGCGCGCCGGCACGTGCGCTGCAACGCGGGCCAGCATTGGGAGTGGGATGGCATCGTGTTCGACATGCTGCATCCGACATCTGCCAGTTATGACGACGCGCACCTGAAGACGAATGCGCGCAGCTGCACGCTCCGCATCGGCAATGGCCGGCGCACGGTGCTGCTGGCCGGCGACATCGAGGCGGCGCAGGAGGCGGCGCTGCTCGAACGTGCGCCCGACCTGCTGCGCGCGGACGTCCTGCTGGCGCCGCACCACGGCAGCGGCACGTCGTCCACGCTCGCGTTCCTGCAGGCGGTCCGGCCCGGCATCGCGATCTTCCAGGTCGGATACCGCAACCGCTACCACCACCCCAAGCCCGAGGTGGTCGACCGCTACGGCACGCTCGGCGCCGAGTGCCTGCGCACCGACGAGGCGGGCGCGTTGACGCTGGACGTCGGCGCGGACGTCGCCCGGCGCGGCTATCGCAGCGAGCATGCGCGCTATTGGTACGGACGCTAGTTACGCCGCGCGCGGCAGCGTGATCGTGACGCGCAGCCCGCCTTCGGCCCGGTTGGCGGCGGAGATCCGCCCGCCGTGCGTCTCGACGACCCGCTTCGCGATCGCGAGACCGAGCCCGTGGCCATCGACGTTATTGCGGGTCGGGTTGGAGCGGAAGAACGGTGCGAACACATCGCCCAGGTGTTCGGGCGCGATGCCGGGGCCCTTGTCGAGCACCTCGATGTGAACGAGGTCGCCGTCCGGATGCAGGCGGACGTCCACCGGTCCGCCCGCGCCGTGCTTGACGGCGTTGCGCACGATGTTCTCGACGGCGCTCCACAACAGGTCCGGCGCGCCGCGCACCGTGACCGGTTCCGGCGCGTCGACGTCGACCGCGGCGCCGGCCTCGAAGCGGGCATCGTCGGCGATCTGGTCGACCATCTCGACGAGGTCGACGGGTTCCGTCGCCGGCAGGGTCGTCGCCGCTTCCAGGCGGGACAGCGTCAGCAGCTCGCCGACGAGACGGTCCATGCGCACGCTTTCCCGTTCGATGCGTTCGAGGGACGCTTGCAGGCGGTCCGGCTGCTGGTGCGCCAGGCCGATGGCGGCCTGCAGGCGCGCGAGCGGCGAGCGCAGTTCGTGCGAGACGTCGTGCAGCAGGCGGCGCTGGCCGTCCATCAGGGCGCGCAATTGGGCGCTCATGCGGTCGAAGTCGTGGCCCAGTTCCGCCAGCTCGTCGCCGATCAGGCGCGGCGCCGCGTGCGCGAACCTGGGAGCGAGGTCGCCGGCGGCGGCGGCGTCGAAGGCACGCTGCAGGGCGCGGATCGGGCGCGAGAAATACCAGGCGAGGAGGGCGGCGAACAGCAGGCTGGCCAGCGTGGCGGCGACGATCGGCAGCCAGGGACCCACGTGGCGGCCGAATTCCGGCGGCAGGCCGAACCAGCCGCCACCCGGGCCGCTTGGGCCGCCGGGTCCTCCGTCCATGCGCGCACCCGGGCCGCCGTCGCCCGGTGCAGGAACCGGCGGCCCGAAGCCGGGGCCTGAGCCGAAGCCGCGTGGACCCGGACCGTCCATGCCCGGCATATGCCATGCGCGCGAAGCGAAGGCAGTGTAGCGGCGGCCGTCGGCGCTCGTCAGGTGGGCGACGGCGTGCGTGCGGCCGTCCTCGGCCAGGTTGCGCTCGACTTCCTCGCGCAGCCTGGCGGGCACGGGCCGGTCGAGCAGCTCGTGGCCCTGCTCGTCGAGCACATATAAATGCATGCGGCGGCTGCCGGCGGCAAGGTCGCGCAACGCGTCGATGCCGCCGTGCCGGAGCGTCGCCGCGGCCGCGTCCAGCATGATCGTGGCGGGCGGACTCTTGTCGAGCGTGGGCTCGCCGCCGCGCTGGCGCGCCTGGTCGCGCAGCCACAACGTGCCGCCGATGCCGGCCGTGGCGGCCACCTGGGCCAGCAGGATGGACAGGAAGAACTTCCAGAACAGCCGGCCCATCGCTACTCGCGGATCAGCTGGTAGCCGAGACGGTAGACGGTCTGCAGGCAGGAACGCCCGTCGGACAGCGTGCCCAGTTTGTGGCGCAGGCTCGAGAGGTGGACGTCGATGTTTCGGTCGAAGCGGGCCAGCGGGCGGCCCAGGCCCTGTTCGGACAGGTCGTTCTTGCTGACCGGGCGGCCGGCGTTGCGGGCGAGGACTTCGAGCAGGTTGAATTCGGTGCTGGTCAGCTCCAGCGGCTGGCCGTCCCACGTGGCGCGCCGCTGTTCCGGCAGCATCGTCAGCTTGCCGACCGTTAGCGTGATGCCGGGGCCGTCGTTGGGCGAGCTTTGCGTGCGGCGCAGGATGGCGCGCACGCGCGCCGTCAGTTCGCGCGGGGTGCAGGGCTTCGTGACGTAGTCGTCGGCGCCCAGTTCGAGGCCGAGGATGCGGTCGGCGTCGTCGCCGCGCCCCGTCAGCATCAGGATCGGCATGCGGCTGGCGGCGCGGATGCGGCGCAGCGTCTCGATGCCGTTCATGCGGGGCATCATCACGTCGAGGATGGCGATGGCGTACTGGCCGCTCAAGGCTTCGCGCGCGCCCGTCTCGCCGTCGTGGGCGCAGGCGACACGGAAGCCTTCCTGTTCCAGGTATTCGGAAAACATGCCGACCAGTTCGGTGTCGTCGTCGATAAGCAGGACTTGGTTCATGGTCGCATCTTAGCGCAGGGCGGCTGTGCCGGCCATGGCGGCCGGCGGCTCTTTACGCGGTTTTACACGGCGATAACACTACTTAACACGGATGCAACCGAGAATGGCGTCCCCGAACAAAAAAGGATGACAGACATGAAATTCACAAGCCTTTCCGCGGCAGCCGCGCTGCTCGCCGCCTGCCTCGTCGCCACCCCGGCCTTCGCCACCGGCGAGCCGGATGCGCCCCCCGCCGCCGGCCGGCACGGCCCCGACGTCGACCACGAGCGCGGCCCGGGCATGCCCCTCGGTCACGTGCCGCTGCACCGCCTGAAGCTGACGGAAGCGCAGCAGGACAAGGTGTTCGCCATCATGCACGCCCAGGCCCCGCAGCGCCGCGACAATGACAAGGCGGTCCGCAAGGCGCACGACGCCCTGCGCGAACTAAGCCGCGCCGACAAGTTCGACGACGCCAAGGCCAATGCGCTGTCGCGCGACCTCGGCCAGGCCGTCGCCGCCCAGGCGCTGTTGCAGGCGCGTACGGAAGCGCAGATCCAGGCCGTGCTGACGCCGGAGCAGCGCGAGCAGTTGCGCCAGCACCGCATGCGCGGACCGGACATGGGGGAGCGTCCGGACCGTCCCTGATGTAGGCGTTTCCCTCTAAATACTTGGAGATAATGACATTACAATGGGTTTTGTCTTTACTACGCGCAGCCGCGTCATCCCATTCCCGATGTCCAAGCCATTACTCCATTTCACCCACGGGAACAGCTACCCGTCCGGTTCGTACGGCCGCCTGCTGGACGACCTGCGCCGCGATTTCGACGTGCGCACGACGGACATGCTGGGCCACGACCCCCGCTTTCCCGTGGGCGACAACTGGCACACGCTGATCGACGAACTGATCGCCCGGCTGGAGGGATACGGCCAGCCGGCGATCCTCGTCGGCCATTCGCTGGGCGGCGCGGTCGGCATGCTGGCCGCGCATCGGCGACCGGACCTGGTGCGCTGTGTCGTGATGCTGGATTCTCCCGTCGTCGCGGGCTGGCGTGCATGGGTGTGGCGCATCGCCAAGCTGCTCGGACTGCGCATGCGGCTATCGCCCGGCAACGTGGCCCTGCGCCGGCGCAACGTGTGGCCGTCGCGCGCGGCCGCCTTCGAGCATTTCATGGCGAAACCCGTGTTCCAGGCGTGGGCGCCGGGTGCCCTCGACGATTACCTCGACCACGGCCTGGCGCCGCACCCCGAGGGTGTGCAGCTGCGGTTCGACCGCGACGTCGAGGCGGCGATCTACAGCACGCTGCCGCACGACATGGACCGCGTACTGCGCGCGCCGTTCCCCGTGCCGGTCGGCTTCATCGCGGGGACGGATTCCCTCGAGCTGCGCCAGGCGGGCCTGGAGGCTACGCGCAAGCTGGTCGGCGATAATTTCGTCATGATCGAGGGCACGCACTTGTATCCGATGGAGAAGCCGGCGCTGACGGCGCAGTTGACGCGCGAGATGATCGCACGGCTGCTGGCGCAGGCCGACGAAAAAAAGGCCGGTCGTCCGGCGGCGCTTTTCGCGTAAAATTGCGGGATTGTCATTCCCCTTTTTTAGAGAAGAACCCCAGCGATGAGTATCAAGAGCGACAAATGGATCCGCCGGATGGCGGAAGAACACGGCATGATCGAACCGTTCTCGCCGAAACAGGTGCGCGAGACGGACGGCCGCAAGATCATTTCGTGGGGCACGTCCTCGTACGGCTACGACATCCGCTGCGCCGATGAATTCAAGGTGTTCACGAACATCAACAGCACGATCGTCGACCCGAAGAACTTCGACTCGAATTCGTTCGTCGACGTGAAGAGCGACGTCTGCATCATCCCGCCGAACTCCTTCGCGCTGGCCCGTACGATCGAATACTTCAAGATCCCGCGCAACGTGCTCACGGTCTGCCTGGGCAAGTCGACCTATGCCCGCTGCGGCATCATCGTCAACGTGACGCCGTTCGAGCCGGAATGGGAAGGCTACGTGACCCTGGAATTCTCGAACACGACGCCGCTGCCGGCCAAGATCTACGCGGGCGAAGGCTGCGCGCAGGTGCTGTTCTTCGAAAGCGACGAGATCTGCGAGACGTCGTACAAGGACAGGGGCGGCAAGTACCAGGGCCAGCACGGCGTGACGCTGCCGAAGACTTGAGAAAAGGGGCTGCGGCCCCTTTTTTTATCGGCGCCGCCGCCAGCGCCGGCCGACGACGAGAACGCCCGCCGCGAGCATGGCGGCGATGGGCGGTTCGGGCACGGGGGACGTCGGCGCGTAGCCGTACGCCGTCAGGGTCGTGACCTGGTAGAAGCCGATGTTGCCGTCGGCCGTATTGTCGGCGACGATCGTGAAATCTCCGTCGTAGTCGTTCAGGTGGGTCAGTTCGAAGCTGTCCGTCACGAGGCCCTGGAACGCGAACAGGGTGGAGAAACGCGCAAACCCGCGGTCCGGATCGCCCGTGCTGTCGACCGTCAGGTGGCCGCTCAGGGTCAGGCGCGCATGGCCCGGCACGTCGACGACCGCGGTCGTGCCGGCATTGGCCACGGCCCAGTGCTCGTCGTAGGTTGGGCCGCTGAACGCGGTCGCCACGTGGACGTCGTCGAACATGCCGGCGATGCGGACCGTCGCGCTGCCGCTGTCGAGCAGCGACGTCACGCGCGTCGGCAGGTGCGATCCGTATTCGACATCGACCTCGCCGTCGTGGTGCGCGTCGATGCGGTCGCCGGCGCGGACTTCATTGCTGAGGTTCCACGTGGCGCGGCGCCAGGTGACGGGTAACGGACTGCCGTCGATGGTGGAGACCATGCTGAGGCGCACGTCCGTCAGGTCGATGACGGCGCCGGATTGGGCCAGGGCCGGCCCGCAGCAGAGCAGGCACGCCGCCAGGGCGGCCGTGCGCAGGAGTGGCAGGTGCATGACGAACCTCGCTCGCGTCGAAGAAAAACGCGCCAGGCGTTCATTATCCTCCGACGCGCGCCGGGCCCGCGCACCTTAGCCCTGGGCAAGCACTCAGCCCTGCTTGACGCAATCCACGAAGTACCCCAGCTTCCCATCGATCTCGCGCTTCACGAGACCATGCACGTCGGTCTCGAAGCCCGGGAATCGCTCGTTGAAGTCGCGCGCGAAGCGCAGGTAGTCGACGATGGTCTTGTTGAAAC
>CBIHOW010000058.1:0-34077 GCA_966211695.1 uncultured Massilia sp.
CGATCGGGTTGCCGGTCGGGGTGCCGAGGCCCGTCGAGAACAGCACGACGTTCGCACCGGACGCCACGATGCCGGTAACGGATTCGACGTCGCCGCCCGGGGTGCACAGCAGCGCGAGTCCCTGTTTATCGGTCTGCTCGCCGTAGTCCAGCACGGAGACGATCGGCGACGTGCCGCCCTTCTTCGCGGCGCCGGCCGATTTCATCGCATCGGTGATCAGGCCGTCGCGGATATTGCCGGGGCTCGGGTTGTCGGCGAAATGCGTGCCGACGGCCAACGCGCGCTGTTCGAAGTCGCGCATCATGCCGAGGAAGCGGCGCTTGTCGTCGTCTTCCACGCAGCGCTCGATCAGCGACGACTCCACGCCGCACAGTTCCGGGAACTCGGCGAGGATCGACGAACCGCCCACGGCCACGACCATGTCCGACACATAGCCCATGGCCGGGTTGGCGGAGATGCCGGAAAAGCCGTCCGAACCGCCGCATTTGACGCCGATCTTCAGGTGCGACAGCGGCATCGGCCGGCGCGTCACCTTGTTCGCTTCCTTCAGGTGCGTCAGGGTATCCTGCAGCACCGCCTTCATCATCTTCTCTTCGCTGTCCCATTGCTGCTGTTCGTAGATCAGCACGGGCTTGTCGAAGGCGGGGTTCTGCTTCGCGAGGGCATCCTTGAACATGCCGATCTGCGCGTTCTGGCAGCCCAGCGAGAATACGGTGATGCCGGCCACGTTCGGGTGGTCGGCATACGCGGCCAGGATCTTGCACAGCGAGCGCGCGTCCGCGCGCGTGCCGCCGCAGCCGCCGTTGTGCGTGATGATGCGCACGCCGTCCACATTGGGGAAAGGTCGGACGACGGGCTTCGGCGCTTCCATGTCTTCGCCGAGCAGCTGGAACGTCAGGGATGCCAGGTCGTTGGTCGCATACCCGAGCGGACCTTCGAGCGCATTGCGCAGGTGTTCCACGTTGCGGTTCTCGCAGAACACGAGCGGGAAGATCAGCCAGTAGTTGGCCGTGCCCACGCGGCCGTCCGCGCGCACGATGCCGTCGAACGTCGCACCTTGCAGGTCCGAGACGTCCGGGGGTGTCCACGTGTAGGGCTTGGATTCTCCGATCTCGACTTCCGACGCGTAGTGCGCCAGGTTGTCCGTCGTGACGGCCTCGCCCTTGCGGATCGGCTGGGTGGCCTTGCCGACGACGACGCCGTACATGGTCAGCAGGTCGCCCTCGGCGAAGGCGCGGCGCGCCAGCTTGTGCTTGGTCTTGATCGGCGTGGATACGAGGATGTTCTCCCCGTTCCACGTCACGACGTCACCCGGCGCCAGGTCGGTCAGGGCGACCAGCATGCTGTCGTCCGGGTGAATGCAGATTACTTTTTGCATGTTTGCCCAATCAGAGCTTGAAGTAGTTCTTGGCGTTTTCGTAGCAGATACCGCGCACGATGGTCGCCAGCGCATCGTAGTCTTCCGGGTACTCGCCGCTAGCGACCCATTCGCCCAGCTGGCGGCACACGAGGCGGCGGAAGTAGTCGTGGCGCGGGTACGACGCGAAGCTGCGCGAGTCCGTCACCATGCCGACGAAGACGCCCAGCACGGAATGATTGCCGAACGCGAGGATCTGCGCCAGGTTGCCCAGCTTGTGGTCGTTGAACCACCAGGCGGGGCCGAACTGCACCTTGCCGGCCACGCTGCCGTCCTGGAAGTTGCCGATCATCGTCGAAAGCACTTCATTCATCGCCGGGTTCAGGTTGAACAGCATCGTCTTCGGCAGCTGTTTATTGGCGTCCAGCGCCGACAGCAGCGCGACGAGGCCGTTACTGGTCGTCATGTCGGAAATCGAATCGAAGCCGGTATCCGGTCCCAACGTCTCCAGCATACGCTGGTTATTGTTGCGCATGGCCCCGATGTGGAAGCACATCGTCCAGTCGAACTTCGCATACACCGCGCCGATCGCTTCCAGCAGGCCGCGCAGGTACTGCGACTGTTCGGCGTCGCCCAGCAGCTCGCCGCGCATCCGCTTGGCGAACAGGCCTTCGAGTTGTTCCGCGGTGGCGGCGACGGTCGGCAGCGGAATGTCGATGGCGTGGTCGGAAATCCGGCCGCCGCGCGCATGGAAGTATTCCACACGATTGGCCAGCGCGGCGATCAACGACGTGAACGAATCGATCTTCACGCCGGCGACTTCCGCCAGGCGGGCCACGTAGTCCTCGAAGCCGGAATTATTGATGCGCATCGCCTTGTCCGGACGGTAGGCCGGCAGCACGCGGGTCTTCAGTGCCGATTGCGCGATCTCGGCGTGCTGCAGCAGGTCGTCGGCCGGGTCGTCCGTCGTGCACGCGATTTCCACCTTGGCCTGCTCCAGGAAGGTCCACGTGTCCATGTCGGCCAGCTTCGCGTTCGCCTGCTCCCAGATCGCTTCCGCGTTCTTCTCGTTGATGACCAGGTCGATGCCGAAGATGCGGCGCAGTTCCAGGTGGCTCCAGTGATAGATCGGGTTGCCGATGGCGAGCGGCAGCACCTTGCAGAAGGCCAGGAATTTTTCCTTGTCCGAGCGCTCGCCCGTGCAGTATTCCTCCGGCACGCCGGCCGTGCGCATCAGGCGCCATTTATAGTGGTCGCCGCCCAGCCACAGCTCGGCGATATTGCGGAACTTCTTGCGCCCGGCGATCTCGCCCTGCTGCAGGTGCGAGTGGTAATCGATGACCGGCAGGTCGGCGGCAACTTCATGATACAGCTTGCGGGCCACGTCGGTGGTGAGGAGGAAATCCTGGTCCATGAAGGCGGTCATAGCGTGTAACTCCTTGGGTGAAGATCTGATATATCAGGATGGTATGCCTAATATATTACCGGCGCAAGGACTTTGTGCCTTCGCGGACCATGGTCCGGATGTTATGCTTCGGTCATCGGCTCGTGATGCATGGATACAACGCCCACGGCCATCACCACAACACTGGACTCCAGAATGCTCGACTCACTTTTCAAACTGCGCCAGAGCGGCACCGACACGCGGACGGAAATCCTCGCCGGCGTCACCACGTTCCTGACGATGGCCTACATCATCTTCGTGAATCCTTCGATCCTCGGCGACGCCGGGATGCCGAAGGACGCCGTGTTCGTGGCCACCTGCCTCGTGGCCGCGCTGGGCAGCCTCGTGATGGGCCTGTACGCCAACTACCCCATCGCGATGGCGCCGGGCATGGGCCTGAACGCCTACTTCGCCTATGCCGTCGTGCTGGGCATGAAGGTGCCGTGGCAGGCCGCGCTGGGCGCCGTGTTCGTGTCGGGCTGCCTGTTCATCCTCGTCTCCGTGTTCGGACTGCGCGCGATGATCGTGAACGGCATCTCGCGCTCGCTGCGCGTGGCGATCACGGTGGGCCTCGGGATGTTCCTCGCGCTGATCGCCCTGAAGAGCGCCGGCATCGTCGTCGCCAGCCCGGCGACGCTCGTGCAGGCCGGCGACCTGCACAAGCCGGAGGCCATCATGGCCGTCGCCGGCTTCCTGCTGATCGTCACGCTGGACCGCCTGAAGGTACGCGGCGCGATCCTGATCGGCATCGTCGCCGTGACGGTCCTCTCGTTCTTCTTCGGCGGGAACACGTTCCACGGCCTCGTCTCCGCGCCGCCGTCGATCGCACCCACGCTGGGCCAGCTGGACATCAAGGGCGCCCTCGGCGTCGGCATCCTCAACGTGGTCCTCGTGTTCTTCCTCGTCGAGCTGTTCGATGCGACCGGCACGCTGATGGGCGTCGCCAGCCGCGCGGGCCTGCTCGTGGAAGGCAAGATGGAGCGCCTGAACAAGGCCCTGCTGGCCGACAGCGCGGCCATCGTCGCCGGTTCCGTGCTGGGCACGTCGAGCACCACGGCCTACATCGAAAGCGCCGCGGGCGTGCAGGCCGGCGGCCGCACGGGCCTGACCGCGCTGACGGTGGCCGTGCTGTTCCTGGCCTGCCTGTTCATCGCGCCGCTGGCCGGCGTCGTGCCTGCGTACGCGACGGCGCCCGCGCTGCTGTTCGTCGCCTGCCTGATGCTGCGCGACCTGGGCGACATCGAGTGGAACGACACGACGGAAGCGGTGCCGGCCGCCATCACGGCGCTCGTGATCCCGTTCACCTATTCGATCGCGGAAGGCATCGCGTTCGGCTTCATCACGTACGCGCTGCTCAAGCTGACGACGGGCCGCGCGCGCGAAGTCAAGCCGGTGATCTGGGTGATTGCCGGCCTGTTCGCCTTCAAGATTATTTACATCGGCAGTTGAATCACGCGGCGGCCGGCATGCGCCCGGCCGCCAGCAATGCCGCAAATTCCGCCGCAGGCACGGCGCGGCTGAACAGCCAGCCTTGCACCATATCGCATCCGAGGCCGGCCAGCAGTGCCAGCTGGCCCCTCGTTTCCACCCCTTCCGCCACGACCGACAGCCGCAGCCCATGGGCCATGGCAACGACGGCGCTCGCGATCGCGAGATCGTCCGGATCCGTTTCCAGGTCGTGCACGAACGAGCGGTCGATCTTGATGCGGTCGACGGGGAAGCGCTTCAGGTAGTTGAGGTTCGAGTAACCGGTGCCGAAATCGTCGATCGCGAGCCGGATGCCCATCGCCTTCAGCTGGGCCAGGAGCGCGACGCTCTTGTTCGGGTCGGCCATCGACGCGCTCTCCGTCAGCTCCAGTTCCAGCAGGCCGGGTTCGAGCCCGCAGTCGTCCAGCACCCGCCGTACGGTGCCGACGATCCGCTCGTTGAACTGGTGTGCCGACAGGTTCACGGCGACGGGCACGACGCGCAGGCCCGCGCGGCGCCAGGACTCCAGCCGGCAGCAGACTTCGTGCAGCACCCATTCCCCGATCTCGAGGATCAGGCCCGTTTCCTCGGCCAGCGGGATGAAGTCGTACGGCGGGACGAGGCCGCGTTCCGGATGGCGCCAGCGCACCAGCGCCTCGGCGCTCACGATGTCGCCGCCGTCGACGGCGACCTGCGGTTGGTAATGCACTTCGAACTCGCGCCTTTCGAGCGCGCGGCGCAGTGCGTTCTCCAGCTTGAACCGGTCGTTCGCGTCGCGGTTCAGTTCCGGACGGTAGAAGGCATAACGCTGGCCCATGCCGTCCGCGGCCTGGCGCAGGGCCGTCTCCGCGCCGCGCGCCAGCGTCTCGTACGCGACGCCGTCGTTCGGATAGATGGCGATGCCGATGCTCGGGTCGAGGTGGAATTCGTCGTGCTGGAACCGGTAGGGTGCCCCCAGTGCGCCCAGGACGCGGCGCGCGCTCGCGGCCAGTTCGTCCGCGTCGGCGCGCAGCAGGGCCAGCGCGAACGTGCCTTCCGAGTAGCTGGCGGCGACGTCCTGGCCGGCCACATCGCGCACGCGCGTCGCCGCTTCCTGCAGGAGGGCCTGTTCGGCGTCCGGACCCAGCGCTTCGCGGATCAGCGCCATGCGCCCGAAGCGCAGCAGCATGAAGCCGAGGATGCGGTGGCCCGCCTGGGCCTGCGCCTTCATGCGCCGCAGGCGTTCGCGCAGCAGGTCGCGGTTCGGCAGGCCCGTGACGGCGTCGTAGTTGCTGGCATAGTGCAGGCGCTGCTCGGCGCCGCGCAATTCGGTGACGTCGATGCCGGTGGCGAGCAGGAATTCCACGCTGCCGTCCTCGCGCCGCAGCAGCGTATGGGTCCAGGCGATGCTGCGCGTGCGCCCGTCCGGCGTGAGCCAGTCGCCCTGCAGCCGCTGCGGCGGGGGCTGCTCCGCCAGGCCCGCGAACAGGCGGCGCACCACGTCCGGGTCGGCGGCGCCGCGCACCACCTCCCAGCAGGGCCGGCCCATGGCCTGCGCGGCGCGCCAGCCCAGCGATTCCTCGCAGGCCCGGTTGAACGTCACGATACGGCCGTCGGGGTCGGCCATCAGCACGAGCGTGCCGGCCGTCTCGACGATGGCCGACAACCGGTTGCGCTCCGAGCGCAGCGCGTTCGTCCGCTCGACGACGAGCGCCTCGGCCCGCGTGTACAGGCGCGCACGTTCGAGCGCGAGGGCGACCTGCTGCGCCACGCCGGCCAGGAGTTCGCGCTCCTCGGCGCTGAACGCGTCCTGGCGGGCCCGCGCATGCAATCGACCCAGTTGACGTGTCCCCGCGAGCAGCGGCAGGCAGAGCTGCGCCGGATCGTCCGCCGCGCTGCCGTCCGCGCACGTGCAGGCGCTGGGCACGGGCCCCTCGCCCCGCTGCGCGAGCACGCGCACGGCGCCGTCGGGCGCGGCGGTGCTGATGGCGGCGCCAGCGAGCGCCGGCAGCGTGATCAGGTGGTCCAGCGCGGCGCGCGCCACGTCCCCCTCGCCGGCCGCCTCGTTCAGCGCGCCCGCGATCCGGCCGAGCAGCGCGAGCGAATCGACCATGCGCGCGAGGTCCGCATTCAGGCGCAAGGTGTCCTCGTGGGTGGCGACGAGCAGTTCGTAGATGCGGCGTCGCTCGTCCGCCATCACCTCCAGCGGCCGCGCCGGATCGCCCGCGTCGCGTCCTTGCAGGATGCGGCGCACGCGGTCGCGCAACTGGTCGGCGTCGTAGGGCTTGCGCAGGAAGCCGTCGGCGCCGGCGTCCAGGCTGCGCACGATGTCCTGCAGGGTGGTCAGGCGCGTCAGCAGCAGGACGGGCACGGCGGCCAGCTGCGGATCGTCCTTCAGCGCGCGGCACAGCGCATAGCCGTCCATGCGCGGCATCGCAATGTCGCTGACGACCAGGTCGGGCGCCAGCTCGCGGATCATGCACAGGGCGTCCACGCCGTCGGCGGCCACGCGCACGCGCGCCGGGCAATGCGGATCCTGCGCCAGCACCCGGGCCAGGTGCTCGGCCTGCGTCGGACTGTCCTCGGCCACGAGGATCTCGTAGGGCCGCCCCACCTTCTCTCTCTGGTGCGTTGTTGTCATCTTGTTCGCGCCGCCCTTCGTGAGCGGTCGTGCCATCAAGTCAAACCTTCGGTGGCCGGTGCAGCGCACACCCCGGCCGTCAGAACTTGCATTGATATTAGCTAAGATGGCTAACCATTAACATTCGTAATGAGTCTGTTCATCAACGCGACAGTCATTACGAACGGGACGGTTCGGCGCCGGTTTGGCGCCGCCTGGCCGCGCGCTACTCTGAAGGGACGCGATTCAAAGTAGGAAAACGCGAAGGAGCCTGTCACGAATTCTATGACAATTGCCGAGACACATTGTTGCCGGACAGCAACGTAGGCATTATCCGGCCAGGCCGTGCTGGAGCGCGTAGCGGATGAGAGCCGCGTTCGTGGACAGGCCCATCTTGCGGAAGATGCGGGTGCGGTAGGTATTGACGGAGCTGATGCTGATGCCGAGCTCGGCCGCGACCTGCTTGATCTGCAGGCCGGAACCGATCAGCGCGACGATTTCCGCCTCGCGCGGCGTCAGGCTGTGGTGCGGGGGACGCCCGCCCGGGCGCGCCTCGAGGGCGAGCAGTTCGCCGACCCGTGGCCCCAGCCATGTGCCGCCCGTGGCCGCGCGGCGCACCGCTTCCACGAGCTCGGCGGACGCCATCGCCTTCGACACGTAGCCGAGCGCCCCCGCACGCAGTGCGGCGAGCGCGTACTTTTCCTCAGGGTGCATGCTGAGGATCACGACCCGCAGGTCGGGAAAATGGCGCCGCAGTTCGGCGAGGCCGTCCAGCCCGTCGTAATCGGGCAGTGTCAGGTCCAGGATCACGACGTCGGGGTGAACCTGGGCGATGAGGGCGATCGCTTGCTTCAAGTCTGCGGCTTCGCCGACGATTTTTAGGTCGGCGCAGGGCCGTACGATCTTCTTGATCCCTTCGCGGATCAGTTCATGATCGTCGGCGATGACGAGCCTGATCAATGTGCTTCCTTCATACATGCAAGCCGGTATGTCGGCAAAGCAAGCATTCTAGGCAACGTCCACGCACAATTGCAAACATAATCTTTGATTAGTTAACAATTGCACTATATTTTGAAGCGTTCCCTTAGGTCAATATGTAAATTTTCCGCACGAAAGTATTTCGTCCGGCGCTTTGGGCTACAATGTCGCCTCCGCCGGCAGGCTCGGCCTGCCGCAGATGATCCGTGAACGACAGGCTGCGCATCGCTCCCGATGGCGACGGAAGGCAGCCGACCCGATGCCTATGAAATCTCTGATGCTTTGCGCGCTGGCCCTGACCGGCGCGGGAGCGGCGATGGCCGCTCCGGACGACCTCGACAGCAGCGTGCCGTCGTCCAGTTACTTCACCCAGGCGCCGACGATGGCGATACCGGAAGGCAGCAACTGGTACACGTCGGCGGAGCTGGGCGCGATCACGACCTCGGGCAATACCGAGGGCACGTCCGTGACCGGCAAGATCGATGCGCGCCACGAGATGGCCAACTGGAGCAACGAATACATCGTCAGCGGCTACTTCAAGGAAGACGTGACGCACAACGGCGACGGCACGACGACGCGTACCCGGTCGGCCGAGCGGTACCAGGTGTCGGCCAAGGCGGCGTTCAAGCTGCTGGAAGACGGCAACCGCGCCTTCCTGCTCGGCTCGCACGTGAACGACAAGTTCGGCGCCTACACCCGCTATTCGTCGGTCGGCGTCGGCTACGGCACCCAGCTGCTCAAGCGCGACAATGAAACCGTCGACGTGGAAGTGGGTCCGGGCTATTTCCACGGCGAGAATGCGGCCGGCGGCGTCGAGTCCGGCATGACCGTGCGCGGCGCGGCCCAGCTGCGCTGGCGGGTGAGCCCGTCGGCGGCGTTTTCGCAGAGCGTCAGCGTGGAACGGGGCACGTCGAACATGCACTCGATCGCCGAGACGGCCCTGTCCACCAAGATCAACGGCACGATGCAGATGAAGGCCGCGTTCAGCGCGCGCAACGACACCAACGTGCCGGACAACAAGAAGAATACGGATACGCAGACGTCGTTGACGCTCGTGTATTCGTTCTGATACGCGCACGGGGGCACTGCCCCGTGCCAGGTCGCGCTAATTTGTCAGGTCGAAGTATGGCCTGAAGGCCTCCTGCAATTCGGGCGAGAGACGGTTGAAGTCGATGCGCTGGGCTTTAATTTGTGCGCGTAGCTTGTCTGGCCCGCCGAATGCCTTGACGGTCCGCGCGGCGAAATCCACCGCAAGCGCTTTCAGCATGGGAATCGGCACGTTGCCATCATTTTCGGCGTTCGGGTCGTGCACGTCGAAAGTTTCCTCCGCATCGTCGCCCCCGCACTTGGTGCCGGTTACGGTGTACACCGCGCCATAGTCCCAGTATTCATACAATTTTTGGTCTGGGTCCTTGTTCCGCCGTTTGGAATAACCTGTCAGCACGTAATACGTACTCGCAGCGTCCTTTGCCCGGCCAAATATCCACACGCGGCTGGTGGAGTATTCATCTTCGAGCTGGCCGCAATGTACTCGTATCTCCTCGGGGAACGGTTCCAGGTCGACACGTTCGAGCGGCAGGCGCAGGCCGAGCACCGGAACGGTCAGAAAGCGCGGTGGCTTGTTGCTTCCGGTAGCTGCGGCTGTCGTACCGATGACGATCAGGACCGCAGCGGCGATTCTGTTAATAACGGTAAACGGCATAGGATGGCCTCGGCTTTTGGTTGCGATAATCGGGACCGGCCCAGAAGTCGCGCTGGACAAAATCTGATATCCAGTGCTGGCCGTCGTAGCCGGCGACGTGGCCTGCCTGCTTGCCCCCCTTGTGCGGCTGCATCACCATGACGTCTCCACGAATGAATGGAAAGTGGTCGGGATCGTCGACCGTGATTTCGTGAAATCCGAGCCGTTCCAATGTCAGACCGTATTCTTTTCCATAGTGCGGTGGGCAGAATTCGTTGAAATGCGCGCCGCCGGCTTGCAGCGCTTTTCTGACATATTCGCCGCACTTTCCTTTGCCGTGTTTGTCCTTGAGTGCGTGCTTGCCGAGATATTCCACGAATTTGTCGATATCGATTGGCATGATGCGCTCACGCGACCTTATTCGCGGCCAGGTCCCAACCGCCCGCCGTATTGCCACCGCTGCCCCCGCCAATCTTTTGCTGCGTGTATTTCCACTTGATCTTCGAATACTTCAAGTTGACGGTCTCGGTGAGGATAGCCTGGTCGCCGCCCATGTGTGGCTTGACCATGCCGATCAAGACATTCTCCAGCTCGACATCGAAATACTTCACCCGCTCGCCGTTGCCGTCCGCGCGGAAAAACTCGATCCTTGCCTTCGGGATGGTTTTCCCCATTGCGCAGGTCTGGGCCAGGATCGGGCTCGACAGGTCGGCGAGCTTGGAAAACGAAATATCCGACATCTCGACGCGCTCGGCAGTATGGCCACCTGCTGTCGAGGCCGTCGCGCTGCGCGGCTGATGGATTCCCCAATGGACCCCCGTGATTTCGATCCAGTCCTTGTGTTTGTCGTCCTGGGATTCACCCTTGATCCCGTCGATTTGCAGGTATACATCCTTTGCCATTTTGGTTTCTCCCGAGGTGAGGTCGTGCCAGCTGGGCATTGTTGCGCCGTCTCGGCCTCCAGGATTTGGCAGGCATCAATCCTGGCCGCACCCAAAACAAAACGGCCGGGGTTGCCCGGCCGTCAAGTACGGAATTACCGAAATTACTTCGACAGGATCCGGCCCGTCAGCTGGATCGTGCCCTGCCCCGTCGCCATGTCCTCGCCACCCGTCATGTCGCCGCCGCCGGTTGCCTTGTAGTAGCGCCCGGTGCCGCCCGTGATCTGGAACGTCGCGTTGCTGAACACGAACTTGGTGCCCTCGCCCGTCGGCACGAACTGGCCGCTGTAGTTCGCGTAGATCAGTTCGCCGGTCAGCGTCGTGATCAGGAACTTGCCTTCACTGAAGGTGTACGAGGTGCCGTTCGGCGTGATGCAGTCGGTGGCCAGGAACGTGACCTTGTTGGCGACCAGGTTGCTGGTGCCGAAGCCCAGGATGGTGCCGCCGAAGTTCGATGCGCAGCGGGCGGACGGGCCCGGGATTTCCTGCAGCACGCCGGACACCTTGAAGTCCTTGTACGTGGCCGAATCGGCGGAAGCGCAGAATGCGGCGGACATCAGGACGGCGCCGGTGGCGAAACGCAGGACAGACTTGAACATGAAGTTCTCCGAATAAATTGTAGAACCCCAATTTTAGCGATTTGCTATCGTTTCGTGTACACAATCGTGTATTTTATTGTAACTCCTTTGCTAAATGAGACACTTTGTGTGTCAATACATTAACAAACATGCCCCTCAGAACGTGTCCTGGCGTAACGAGGTAGCGAATCGGCAAGACACAGCCAGCGCACCTGCTGGGACGCGAACATGTGGTCGGTGGGGGTAACTGTATTGGGATCGTCGAGGCTGCCGATCGTCACGCCGATCTCGTCCGGCGAGGCGGCGCCTTGCCACGCCAGCTGGGTGCCGCAGCGGTTGCAGAACAGCCGCTCGACGCCGGGGCTGGACGCATTGCGGGCCGGGTCGCCGCGGGTCCAGCGCAGCGCGTCGCGGCGCACGCTGAACCACGCAAGGGCGGGCGCACCGCTGGCGCGGCGGCAGTCGACGCAGTGGCACAAGGTCACGTTGAACGGTTCCCCCGACGCCTCGTAGCGCACCGCGCCGCACATGCATCCGCCCTGCAAGTCCATGATTCTCTCCGGTCGTGTTGCCGTCAGCGCGCGGCCGCCGGCGTACTCTGCGGTGCCGGTGCCGTCAGCAGCAGCGCGACGAGGCTGATGATGGACGCCGCGCTCAGGTACCAGCCCACGGTCTGCAGGCCGTAGTTGGTCGCGAGCCATGTTGCCACATAGGGCGCAAGCGAGGCGCCCAGGATGCCGGCAAGGTTGAACGTGAGCGAGGCGCCCGTGTAGCGCACCTCGGCCGGGAACAGTTCCGACAGCAAGGTGCCCAGCGGACCATAGGTCAGGCCGATCAGGCACTGGCCCAGCACGAGGAACAGCGCGACGAGCGTCAGCTGGCCGGACCCGAACAGCGGCCCGAACAGCAGGCCGAACAGCGCCAGGCCGACCGACACGAGGATCATCGCCGCGCGCCGGCCGTGCCGGTCGGCCAGCACGGCCGCGATGGGGATCGTAAGGCCGAAGAAGACGATGGCGCCCAGCTGCAGCAGCAGGAAGGTCTGGCGCGAATAGCCCAGCGCGGACGTGCCCCAGCTTAGCGCGAACACCGTCATCAGGTAGAACACGACGAACGTCGCGAGCGCGGCCAGCGTGCCGAGGATCAGCGCGCGCGGGTGGTTCGCGAACACGGCCGCGACGGGCAGTTTCACACGCTCGTTGCGGTCGAGCACGGCCTGGAAATCGGGCGTTTCCGTGATTTTCAGGCGGACATACAGGCCGACGAGCACGAGCAGGCTGCTCGCCAGGAACGGGATCCTCCAGCCGTAGCGCAGGAAATCGGCATCGGACAGGGTCTGCGACAGCAGCAGGAACACGCCGCTCGACAGGAAGAAGCCGATCGGCGCCCCGAGCTGCGGGAACATGCCGTACCAGGCGCGCTTGCCCGGCGGCGCGTTCTCCGTCGCCAGCAGCACGGCGCCGCCCCACTCACCGCCCAGGCCGAGGCCCTGGCCGAAGCGGCACAGCGCGAGCAGCAGCGGCGCCAGGGTGCCGATGGAGGCATAGGTCGGCAGCAGGCCGATCACGACGGTAGACAAGCCCATCGTCAGCAGCGCCGCCACGAGCGTGGCCTTGCGCCCGACGCGGTCGCCGAAGTGGCCGAACACGGCCGAGCCGACAGGACGCGCGAAGAACGCGATGGCGAACGTGGCCAGCGATTGCAAGGTGGCTGCCGCGGCGTCCCCGGCCGGGAAGAACAGCTTCGGGAACACGAGCACGGCGGCCGTGGCGTAGATATAAAAGTCGAAGAACTCGATGGTGGTGCCGATCAGGCTGGCGAACAGGACGGTCGCCGGGCGGTTCCGCGTGGTATGGGTCACGGTGCCGGTCATGCGGCACCGGCCTGCGACAACGCGTCGGCGAGCTCGCTGCTCGCGACCGGGCGCACGACGCGCGCGACTTCCTGGCCGTCCTTGAGCACGACGACGGTCGGCCACAGCTTCACCTTGAACGAACGGCCCAGCTTGCGTCCGGGGCCGTCTTCGACCTTGATGTGCTGGACACTGGGATACGGCGCCAGCGCGTCGTCGATGTGGCTGGCCGCCGCCTGGCAATAGCCGCACCAGTTCGTGCCGAAGTCGAGGGCGACGACGCCGGGCAGCGCGTCGATGGCGCTGCGCTCGGGCTGCGCCGTTTCATAGGGTTTGCTCATGCATGTCTCCATGTTGTCGATCACGCTAGCCTACAACAAAACATGCCATTGGAGTAAGTCCGGGCCCCTTTTAAGGCGGCCACAACGTGAAACACCGAACGGAATACGGCCGCGGCCGGTGGCATCCTGCGCTTGTATCGACCAAGGAGGCCATCATGTCCGACAACCTGCAAAACCGCGGCCAGCAGGACCGCTCGCGCATCAACCTGCACGAAAAATGGGAAGTCCAGTACTGGACCAAGGAACTGGGCGTGACCGAGGAAGAGCTGGCCAAGGCCGTCAAGGAGGCCGGCACCAGCAGCGCCGACGCCGTGCGCCAGCACCTGCGCGGCACGCGTCACTGATCTTTCCCACGCAGTTCGCCTGACGCCCGTCCGGTCGCGCCGGCCGGGTGCTTCTCCCTGCGCGTGCTCCCGCGCAACCGTTTTCCCGCCTTCGAAAGGAGCCCGATGACTATCCGCGGCTATTTCTCCAATCTCGACATCAGCTGGACCAGCGCGGCCGTGGGACTCGCCGCCGCCATCGCCAGCTTCGTCGCCATCCACGGCGCCGTGCACCTGTTCCGCCGCCGTCTCGACCAGCTGGACGACGAGCGGGCTCACAAACCCATCGTCGAAGTGCTGCGCCACACGCTGGCGCGCACGAGCAACCTCGCCATCCTCGCCACCTCGATCCTGGTCGGCGTGTCGATGCTCGACCTGCCGCCGCCGTGGGACCAGCGCATCGCGCACCTCTGGTTCGTCACG
Source organism: uncultured Massilia sp. (assembly GCA_966211695.1). GTDB lineage: Bacteria > Pseudomonadota > Gammaproteobacteria > Burkholderiales > Burkholderiaceae_D > Telluria. Next base: position 13,985 of record CBIHOW010000058.1, read on the forward strand.
CTCGGCGCGCAACTGGCGCTGTACCTGCACCACGCGATCGCCGTCACGGCGCGGCGCTACTTCCGCGTGCACGGCAAGGGCCGCGAAGACGACCAGGTCACCGTCGCGCACACCCTGATGATCTGGGCGCTGCAATGGAGCGTGTGGACCGTGTTCCTGCTGGCGATGCTGTCCAACCTCGGCATCAACGTGACGACGTTCGTCGCGAGCCTGGGCATCGGCGGCGTGGCCGTCGCGCTGGCCGTGCAGAACATCCTCGGCGACCTGTTCGCGTCGCTGTCGATCGCGACCGACAAGCCGTTCGAGGTGGGCGACGCGATCTCGGTGCCGGAATTCTCGGGCACGATCGAGCACGTGGGTCTGAAGACCACCCGCATCCGCGCGCTGTCGGGCGAGCAGATCGTGATCGCCAACGCGGAGCTGCTGCGCAAGGTCGTGCACAACTTCAAGCGCCAGAACACGCGCCGCGTGCAGTACACGCTGCGCATCAATCCGGCCACGCCGCACGAGGTGGCGGCACAACTGCCGGAGCGCGTGGGCGCCATCATCGCCGCCCGGGACAAGGTGAAACTCGACCACGTCACCCTGACGACCATGGACCAGAACTACCTGGAATACGACATCGTCTACAACCTGACGGACGCCAACTACGGCCTGTACCTGCAGACCCAGCAGGCCGTGCTGCTGGAGACGATGCAGCTGTTGCGCGAACTGGGGATCTCGACCGCGCCGCGCGCGCAGGAACTGCTGCTGCAGCAGCCGGCCGCCAATGACGCGCGCAGCGCGCCCCCGCAGGCGCGGCCCATGCATTGACCTGCGGAACCGGACGCCGCGTCCCGGCGTCCGGCCCTATCATCCGAGCCTCTGACGTTCGATCAGGAGGCCACGATGCAGCAACATCAACCCGCGCAACAACAGACCCCGCCCGGCCGCGAGTCGCTACTGACGCCCAGGGCCGACCACGGCGAGACGAGCTATGTCGGCCACGGCCGGCTCAAGGACAAGGCCACCGTCATCACGGGCGGCGACAGCGGCATCGGCCGCGCCGTCGCCCTCGCGTTCGCGCGCGAAGGGGCCGACGTGCTGATTTCCTATCTCGACGAGCACGACGACGCCCGCGAGACGGAACGCCTCGTGCGCGAGGCGGGACGCAAGGCGGTGCTGGTCCCGGGCGACATCGCGGATCCCGCCCACTGCCGCGCCATCGTCGACAAGGCCGTGCAGGAATTCGGCCGCATCGACGTGCTGGTCAATAACGCGGCGTTCCAGATGACGCGCCAGTCGCTGGAAGAGATCCCGGACGAGGAATGGGACCGCACGTTCGCCGTCAACATCACGGCCATGTTCCACATCTGCAAGGCGGCGGTAAAACACATGAAGCCGGGGTCGTCCATCATCAACACGACGTCGATCAACTCGGACAACCCGAAGCCGACCCTGCTGCCGTATGCGACGACGAAGGGCGCCATCGCCAACTTCACGGCCGGCCTCGCGCAGCTGCTGGCCGAAAAAGGCATCCGCGTGAATTCCGTCGCGCCGGGACCGATCTGGACGCCCCTCATCCCGTCGACGATGCCGCCGGACCAGGTCGAAAGTTTCGGCCAGCAGGTGCCGATGAAGCGGCCCGGCCAGCCGGTCGAGGTGGCGCCCGTGTACGTGATGCTGGCCTCAAGCGAGGCCAGCTACATCTCCGGGGCGCGCATCCCGGTCACGGGTGGGACCCCGATTTTGTGATTCAGGCGTCGTTGGGAGGCGGCGGCAGCATGATGCCTTCCGACGGCTGGTCGGACTGCGGCGGCGCGGGCGGTTCATTGTCCGGCGGCTGCGGCGTATCGGCCGGCGGGCCGCCTTCCTGCTGCATGTCGCCGCCCTCTTCCATGTCTTCCTCGGGCGGCGGTTCTTCGTGACGCGTCACGGGTTCGGGTTTGCGCCCGCCCGGGAACAACGCGTCGGCGCTGACCTTGCCGCTGTCGAGCGCGGACTTGAAGAAGTCGCCCACGAGCAGGATCGCGCTGTGGCCGCCCTGCCCCCAGTAATTCGAGCGCATGGTGACGCGGTTGTCGTTGAAGCCCACCCACGCGCCCGCGACGAGGTTCGGGTGCATCATGATGAACCACGCGTCCGCGTTGTTCTGCGTCGTGCCCGTCTTGCCCGCCACGTCGGCCGTGATGCCGAAGCGGTAGCGGATGCCCGTGCCCGTGCCGCGGTTGATCACCCCGCGCATCATGTCGATGAGGGTGACGGCCGATTCCTGCGACAGCACCCGCTGCGGCGTCTGCGAGGCGAAGTCCGCGATCACCTGGCCGTTGCGGTCCGTGATGCGGCGCACGAACACCGGCTTGCGGTAGTCGCCCTGCGCCGCGATCGTCGAGTACGCGTTGACCATTTCCAGCAAAGTGACGGGGCTGGAGCCGAGCGCGATCGACGGCACGGGCGCCAGCTTGCTCGTGCGGACGCCCAGGTCCTGGGCCAGCTTGACGACGGGCGCCACGCCGATGTCGCGCACGACCTGCGCCGTGATCGTGTTCTTCGAATAGACGAGGCCATCGCGCAGGGTCAGCTGGCGGCCCGTCGTGCCGCTGTTGTCCGTCGGGCGCCACACGGTGCCGTCGTTGAAGCGGATCGTCGTGACGGCGTCCAGGTAGGCATGGTCCGGCGCGACGCCTTTTTCCAGCGCGGCGGCGTAGACGATCGGCTTGAACGTGGAGCCGGGCTGGCGCGCGGCCTGGGCCACGTGGTCGTACTGCTCCTTCTCGAAGTCGCGGCTGCCCACCCAGGCCTTGATCTCGCCCGTCGCCGGGTCCATCGCGAGGAAGCCCGCCTCCAGGCGCGATTTCGACGCCTTCAGCTGGCGCATGAAGCCGCGGTCAGCCTTCAGGCGCTTCAGGACCGCGACGGGATTGTCGCCGCCGTCGACGGCCTTGCGGTATTCGGACGACTCGCGGATGAACGTCTCCAGCAGCTCGCCGTGCGATTGCCAGTAATATTCGAACGGGTTGACGCCGTCGCGCATGTCGACATAGGTCTGCGTCGACGTCGCGTTGATCGGCCACGAGTGGGCCCAGTCGACGTCGGCGATGGCCTGCAGGGCGCCCGCCTGGCGTTCGACGGCGCGCTGCGCGGCCTGTTGCAGGTCGTAGTCGAGCGTCGTCTGCACGACGAGGCCGTCCTGCTGCAGGTCGGCGTCGTTCTTGTTGGCCCAGTCCAGGAGCCAGCGCCGCACGTAGGCGGTGAAATGGTCGTCCTTGCCCGTGCGTTCCGCGAGACGCGCGAAATGCAGGCGCAGCGGACGCTTGACCAGCTGGCGATACTTCGCTTCGTCGAACGCGCCGGCCTTCAGCATCTGCCCCAGCACGACGTTGCGGCGCGCGAGCGAGCGTTCCGGGTTCGTGACGGGATTGTAGTAGGCGGTGCCCTTCAGCATGCCGACCAGCGTGGCCGCTTCCGTCTCGTTCAGCTGGGCCGCCGTCTTGTTGAAGTACGTGTGCGCGGCCGCCTCGATGCCGTAGGTGTTGTACAGGAACGGGACGGTGTTCAGGTAGGCTTCGAGGATCTCCGTCTTGCTGTACGTGTTCTCGATCTTGAAGGCGGTGATGAGTTCCTTCAGCTTGCGGTTGATGTTGCGCGCGCGGCCGATCTCGTCGCGGAACAGGTTGCGCGCGAGCTGCTGGGTGATCGTCGAACCGCCCTGCGCATCGCCTTTCAGGTTGGCGACGAGGGCGCCGGCGATACGGGTGAAGTCGACGCCGTGGTGGTCGTAGAAGCGGTGGTCTTCCGTCGCGATGAGGGCGTTGACGACGTTCGGCGACACCGCCGACAGCGGGACCTTCATCTGGATGCCCTGCTCGAAGCTGGCGAGCTGGCGGCCGTCGGCCGAGACGACGACCGTGGGCTGCGCGACGCGGGCCTGCTTGACGTCCTCGATGCCCGGCGTGAGCGGGAACAGCAGCGCGATCCAGACGGCGAACAGCGTCGCCAGCAGCAGCGCGACGCCGGCGGCGATGTACAGCCAGCGCAGGTGCGGCGGTTTGGTCATCAGGTGCCCGTGCGCCCGCGCATAGGCTTCCCTGGCGCGGGCACCGGCGCGGTCGATCATCCTGCGTTCGCGTCCGTCCCAGTCCTTGCCGTCGTTATGGTCATCCACTCTCGTTTCTTCCTGTCAGCTAGCTTGTCAATGGCGGCACAAGTATAGCCGACGGCCCGCCGACTTTCGGTTAGCGCACGCTCATACCGTCCGCGTTGTGGGGGATCATGTGCCGGCCCGTGCGCAGCAGGCGCTCGACCTCGGGGCCGGACGCCGCCTGTGCATATACGTGGCCCTGCACTTCGTCGCAGCCGCGCCGGCGCAGGTAGTCGAGTTGCGCTTCCGTTTCCACGCCCTCGGCGATCACGCGCATGCGCAGGCCGCGCGCGAGCTCGATGATGGCGGCGACCAGGGCGGCGTCGTCCTCGCTGAACGGGATGTCGCGCACGAAGCTGCGGTCGATCTTGAGCACGTCGACGGGAAAGCGGCGCAGGTACGACAGGCTCGAATAGCCGGTGCCGAAATCGTCGATCGACAGCTGCACGCCCATCTGCTTCAGCTCGCGCATCGTGCGGATCGCGCTGTCCACGTCGCCCATCACGAGGCTTTCCGTGATCTCCACTTCGAGGCAGGCGGCGGACAGGCCCGTCTCGTCCAGCACGCGGGCGATCTCGCGCACCAGGTTCGGTTCGGCGAACTGGCGCGCGGACAGGTTGACGGCGATGCGCAGCGCACCGAGACCGGCATGCTGCCACGCGCGGCTCTGGCGGCACGCCGTGCGCAGCACCCAGGCGCCGATGGGGACGATGAGGCCCGTCTCCTCGGCCAGGTTGATGAAGCGGTCCGGCCGCACCATGCCCATGCTCGGATGGCGCCAGCGGATCAGCGCTTCCACGCCGACGACGGCGCCCGTTTCCAGGTCGACCTGCGGCTGGTAATACAGTTCGAACTCGTCGTGCAGCAGCGCGCTGCGCAGCGCGCCCTCCAGCGCGAGGCGTTCGCGGGCGCGGGCATTCATCGTCGGCATGTAGAACTGCACCATGTTGCGACCCAGTTCCTTGGACCGGTACATGGCGACTTCCGCGTGCTGGATCAAGGTTGCGGCATCGTTGCCGTCGGCCGGGAACGCGGCGAGGCCGGCGCTGCCCGTGAGGACGAGGTCCTGGCCGTGCAGCTCGAGCGGATGGGCGAGCGCTTGCAGCACGGCGCGCACGGTGGCCGCCGCGTCGGACTCGCTGTCGCGTCCCGGCAGCACGAGCACGAATTCGTCGCCGCCGGTGCGGCCCACGGTATCCGTGCGCCCGACGGCCGCGCTGATGCGCTGCGCGGCGGTCTTCAGCAATTCGTCGCCGGCGTCGTGGCCCAGGGTGTCGTTGACGAACTTGAAGTGGTCGAGGTCGAGCGCCGCCACCCACACGGGGCGCCCGGCCGCGAGGTCGATCGCGTTATCGATGCGGTCGTGCAGCAGCGCGCGGTTGGCGAGGCCCGTCAGCGTGTCGAAGCGGGCGCGCGCTTCCAGCTCCGCCTCGTAGCGCTTGGCCATCGTCACGTCGTATTGCGTCATGACGAAGTGCGTCGTCACGCCGTCCTCGTTATTGACGGGCGCAATATAGACCTCGGCATACAGGTCCTCGCGGTCGCGCCGCCGCAGCCGCATCGACACGTGGCACTCGCGCCGCTCGCGGATGGCGGCGCGCAGCTCGGCCACGCCGGACTGGTCGGGTTCGCGCTTGCCCATGTCGAGCAGGCCGCGGCCGATCACTTCGGCCGCCGCGACGCCGCGCATGCGTTCGAACGCCGGGTTCACGTATTCGATGGGATAGCCGGGCCGCGTGGCGCTCACGAGGAGAATGGCGTTCGCGCTGGCGTCGATGGCGCGCCGGTACAGGCGCAGCGCGTCGAGGGCGTCGTGCAGGTCCGCCGTACGGCTCTCGACCAGCGCCTCGATGCGGCGCGTGTGCTTGACGCGGCCCTGCACATAGGCGGACCCGGCCAGGCTCACGAGGGAGCCGAGGACGAACGCGATGAGCGCGGCGGCGCTGCCCGCCATTTCGCAGGAGCGTCCGGTGACCCGCAGCTCCCACGGCATGCCGGCGACCTCGAACGTGTGGCGGTTCATGAAGTGCGTGTCGCCGAGCCAGGCCTGCCACGCCGGGCGGCTCGTGCGGTCCAGGGCGTCGTGCAGGTAGGCGAGCTGCGGGCCGTCCGCGCCGGGGCCGTACAGTTCGATCTTCAACCCGTTGCGCATCAACATGTTCGACTTGGCCAGGTTGGTGCCGACCAGGGCGGCCACGTCGATCACGACGGCGGTGTCGCCCAGCGCCGCGTCGCTGCGGGCGGCCGCGTTGGTCAGCGGCGCGCCGCGCCGGTACACGGGCATCATCAGCACGAAGCCGAGGTGGTCGCCGTGCTGCAGCAGCGGCAGCATGAGGCTGGACGCGGGCTGGCCGGCGTCGATGGCGCGCATGAACGTGGCGCTATGATGGGCGAACGAAAACGCGTCGTAGCCCAGCGTGACGGCGTTGCCGTCCATCGGCTCGATGTAGTCGACGACGAGGTAGCGCGGGCGCGGCGCCGCGCGCACGAGCGTCACCTTGTTGCCGTCCACGCGGCGCTCGCGGATCTCGAAACCGGGCCGGACGCTCTGGTGTTCCGCCTCGAACGCGGCCCGTTCCCGGCTGCCCACCATGCGGTGGAACACGACGGCCTGCAGGTACGGGTGGCTCGCCAGCAGCGGCCGCGTGAAGGCGCCGAACTCGGCGCGGCTCGGAATCCCGACGGAGGAAAACAGCGCGTTGGCGGCCTGCAGCACGTCGAGCGCGTCGCCGAAGCTGCGCGTGACGGTGGCGTTACGGATTTCCGCGCGCTGCAGGAATTCGGAGCGGGCCCGTTCGCGTTCCGCGTCGACCATCCCGACGACCAGAACGGCAGTAAGACCCAGTCCCGCCAGCAGTGTCAGCACCGCGGCAGGAGTCGGGAGCCGCGCGCGGGCGCGGCCGAGACGCACTTTGCGAGTCAGCATGCCCCATCCTAGCGCATTTGGACATGCGCGCGCTTCCTGTTTCCGCGCCGCCTCAGTCTGCCGCTCGAGGAATCCGCCCCAGTTGCAGCCGTGCGAGCGTCGGATACAGCGGTGGACTGATCAGGCGCGCGACGGCGAACGCGATCAGCGCGCACGCCATCAGGCTCAGCACCATCGCGTGGCCGTCGACCATTTCCATCACGATGATGAAGGCCGTCAGCGGCGCCTGCGTGGCGGCCGCGAGGAAGCCGACCATGCCCAGCGCGATCAGCGCCGGGACCTGCATGCCGTATAACAGCAGCGCGACGTCGTTGCCGAAGGCCGCGCCGATCGCGAGCGACGGCGCGAAGATACCGGCCGGTACGCCGGACCACGTGGTCAGCCACGTCGCGAGGAATTTGAACGGGGCGTAGGCGAACGGCATCGCCGCAGTGCCCTCCACCATCGTGCGCGTGCTGGCGTAGCCGGAGCCGAACGCGGCGCCGCCCGTCGCGACGCCGATCAGCGCGACACCGAGGCCGCACGCGGCCGCGAACAGCACAGGCCGGCGCGCGCGCCAGCGGCTCACGCGGTCGGGACCCGCGCCTGCCAGCGAGGCGATCATCAGGCGCGAGAACAGGCCGCCGGCCAGGCCCGACAGCACGGCGACGAGCAGGCCCGGCAGCAGCAGGTCGAGGCCGATCGCGGGTGCGTGGATGACGCCGAAATACGCGCCGTTGCCGTGCGCGGAGACTCCCACGAGGCCGGCCAGCACGATGCCGGCGATGATCAGGCCGCTGGAACGCTGCTCCGGCGCCCGCGCCAGCTCCTCGATGGCGAACATGACGCCGCCCAGCGGGGTATTGAACGCGGCCGCGATGCCCGCCGCGCCGCCCGCGACGAGCAGCCCGTGGATGCCGACGGCACTGCCGGCCGGGATCAGGCGGCGCGCCTGGAGCATGACGCCGGCCGCGATCTGCACGGACGGACCTTCGCGCCCGAGCGACAGGCCGCCCAGCAGGCCGCCGGCCGTGAGCAGGATCTTGGCGACGGACAGCCGCAGCGACACGAACAGGCCGCGCTCGGCGTCGCCGACCTGCGTGTCGAGGGTGGCCATCACCTGCGGGATGCCGGAGCCGGCCGCGCCCGGCGCAAAACGGCGCGTGCACCAGACGATGAGGGCGGTGCACAGCGGCGTCCAGACGAGCGGGCACCACCAGGCAAGGCCGCGCAGCGCGGCGAAGCGGCCGGATGCCGCCTCGGCCAGCCAGGTGAAGCCGACGACCGTGAGGCCGGCCGCCACCGACAGCAGCACGACGATGGCGCGGACGGTCCACAGGCGCCAGTCGCCCAGTTCGCGGCGCAAGTCTGGTGCCGGATTCATCAATTTCCCCGCTTATTGTCCCGATTAAATCGTTGCCTGAATATCATTTTCCGACGGCCCATCACGTTTTCCGCTATCATTCCTGCATGTCCTCGTCTTCCGAAACCACTGCGGCTTTCGAGCCGTCCCTGGCGCCTTCCACGCGTGTGCTGCGCCAGTTCCGCGTCGTCTTCAATTCCGTCAAAACGCATTTCCGCCAGGTGGAGCGGGAAGCGGGCGTGGGTGGCGCCCAGCTGTGGGCGCTGTCCGTCATCGACCGCCGTCCCGGCATCGGCGTGACCGAGCTGGCGCGCGAGCTGGACATCCACCAGTCGACCGCCAGCAACCTGATCAAGAGCCTCGTCGAACGCCGTCTCGTCGCCACCAGCCGCGAAGGAACGGACCGGCGCAGCGTGTCGCTGCGCATCCAGCCAGCCGGCGCCGACGTCCTGCGCAGCGCGCCCCTGCCCTTCGCCGGCGTGCTGCCGGATGCCTTGTCCGCGCTCGATGCGGACACGCTGGCGCGGCTGGAACAGGATCTCGGCAAGCTCATCGCCCTGCTCGAAGCGGATGAAGCCAGTGCGAACGTGATGTTGTCGCAAATGTAAAACCGGTCGCCCAAAAAAGAAGCTCGCGGCAAGCCGCGAGCTCAAGAGATACAAAGGTATCCTCATCGCTGATCGCGGAGGCGGCAATAAAGCAACCCCGCTCACAGGTTCATTGTCACACGAAACGTGTATTCGTGGCAATCACATTTGTGCCAATACATCAGATTCGAGGGACGGCGCAGCGGGAATGGCGGCCTTCCACCGTGCAGCTGTTGCGCGCCTTGCCGTCGCGGTCGTGGACGACGACCTGCCACGTGGCCGCCCCGGTCCGCTCCATCGTCATGAAGCCGAACCCGTCGATCCATGAGCTCATCGCCTCGAGCACTGCACCCGGCGCGGGCGATTGCCCGGCGGGCGGCGTCTGCGGCAGCGGCACGATGTCTTCCGCCGTGCCGGCGAAGCCCGCGACGAACTGGGTCGGGTGATCGCTGGTAAAACTGGTCTGCTCCCACAGGTGCACGTGGCCGGACAGCAGGACATCGATGGTGGACGGCAGCAGGCGCGCATCGAGGGCGCCGAACACCTGCGTGAGGCCGGCGTCGCCGCCGAACAGCTTGATGGCACCCGTCTGCGCATCCCGGTCGGCGCCGAACGCGTACAGCGGATGGTGGTCGACGGCGATGTTGTAGCGCCGGCGGCGGGCCAGCCCGTCGATCTTGCGCCACGTGTCCGTGTAATGCCGGACGCGGGTATCGCCCGGCTTGAAGCCTTTCCAGCTCGTGTTCGCGCTGTCGAACACGATCAGTTGCGCGTCGCCGCCGAGCGGTACCGCATACGGGTCGGTGTAATCCGCGCGTTCATCGGTGGCCGGGTCGTCGCAGTTCGCGGCCGGATCGTAGGCATGGGCGTCGAGGAAGCGCCACCAGCCCTGGCCGCCGCGGGCACACGATTCGTGGTTGCCGCGCGCGAGCACCCAGGGCGCCGCGGCCAGCAAGGTGCGCGCCGGCGCGAAGAAGTCCGCGTTCCACGCTTCCCACCCGTAGCCGTAGGGACTGCCTGCGCAGCCGGGACGGTCGGCCGGGCACGGGTCTTCGCGATAATGGAAATCGCCCACGTGCACGACGAGGTCCGGTTTCCACGCGGCCGCGCTCGCGGCCACGCGCGCGAACGGGTATGCCTGCGGGTCGTTACAGTCCTGGAATTCCTTGCCCTTCAGGCGGCAGCCCGTGTCGCCGATCACGACGATGCGCCTGACCTCCGCCGGCGGCAGCGCCAGCGGCTGGCCCGCCACGCTGGCCTGTTGCACGCCGGCCGGAAGCGGCGTCTCGCACGACAGCACCGGGTTCGACACGGCGTCCGCATGAAAACTCGCGCTGTGATCCTTGCCGCGCAGCGGGATGGCGCCATACGGAGCGCGGACGGCCATCGGCGCCGTGCGGCCATCGATCGTGATGGCGGGACAGGCGGACGCCGTGGTGACGGCGCGGGCGATCGGCGCGCCGTCTGCGCCCAGCACCACGAAGACGGCGGCCGGCGGCGGCGCGGAAGGCAGGCTCGCGCAGCCTGCGAGAACGGCCGCGACGGCGAGCGACCGGAGGATCGGGTGGCGCATGAATGGTCCGGGTAAAACCGGCAATCTACCACAGCGGCGCGGTAGCGTACGCCGCTACTGCCCTCCGTGCCGCTATCATGGGGCCTTCGATGCGTGACGGAGGTCGGGAATGCACGGCATACCGCTGTGGGCCCAGGCCGGGCTCTGGGGACTGGTGGCGGGCGGCGCGCTCGTCGTGGGCGCCGTGGTCGGCTACAAGTTCGACGTGCCGCGGCGCCTGATCGCGGCCATCATGGCGTTCGGCAGCGGCGTCCTGATTTCCGCGCTGTCGTTCGAACTGATCGCGGACGCCTACGAGCGCGGCGGCTTCGATTCGATGGCTGTCGGTTTCCTCGGCGGCGCGGCCGTCTACACGGCGGCCAACTGGATGCTGTCGCGCAAGGGCGCGAAGCACCGCAAGCGCTCCGGCGAGCAGCAGCCGTCCGAAGCCGAGGACAGCGGCAGCGGTGTCGCGATCGCCGTCGGCGCCCTCCTCGACGGCATCCCGGAATCGATCGTGATCGGCCTGTCGATGCTGGGCGGCGGCGCGGTCAGCACGGTGGCGGTCGGCGCCATTTTCCTGTCGAATGTACCGGAAGGCCTGTCCAGTGCGGCCGGCATGAAGAAGGCGGGTCGCTCGGCCGCCTATGTCTTCGGCATCTGGGGCGGCATCGCGCTCGCTTCCGGCGTCGCCTCGCTGGTCGGCTATACCGTGTTCCAGGATTTCTCGCCCGAGGTCGTTGCGGCCACCACGGCCGTCGCGGCCGGCGCCATCCTCGCCATGCTGGTCGACACGATGATTCCGGAAGCCTTCGAGGTCGCCCACGATTTCGCGGGCCTCATCACGGTCGCAGGCTTCCTCGCGGCGTTTGCCCTCAGCAAGCTCGGAGGATGACCGGGAGAATTACCGGTCGGTGCAGCGTTCCCTGCAGACGTCGGTCAGGTTATTCGCGATACTGTACTGGATCAAGTCGCTCAGGCTCGTGCAGCGCAGTTTGACCATCGCGCGGGCCTTGTGCGTGCTGATCGTCTTGATGCTGAGGTTCAGCGCCGCGGCGATGCGGCTGACGCTCCGGCCGCAGACGAGCATGGCGAACACGAGAAATTCACGGTCACTGAGCAGCTCGTGCGGCAACGCCTCGTTTCCTTCCCACATGTGCAATGCGACTTCTTCAGCGAGCCGCTCGCTCATGTGGATCTTTCCCAGGCTCACCCGGCTTGCGGCCTTGAGAAGTTCGTCGGCGGGACGGGATTTCATCACATAGCCCTTCACACCGCAGCGGATCGCCCGCATCCCGAAATGCAGTTCGTCGAGCTCGGTGTAGACGAGGACATGGGTGCGCGGCGCCACGGCCCGGATCTGGCGCAGGAATGTCTCTTCGCTTCCAGCCGCCAATACCGGATCGACCAGGACGACGTGGTATTGCTCGCTTTGCAATTTATTGATCAGGTCGGAACGGCTGGTTGCCTCGCGGACCACCGTATCCCGCGATTGCTTGCTGAACAACGTACAGACACCAAGCCGCATCGTTTCGCTTCGATCAGCCACCACCATCTGGATCATGCCGCCTCCGTATGAGTAAGGGGTAGAAATGTGTAGGAAAACACATCCATCATTAACCAATTGTCACCGTTGGTCAATTTCCAATTCCGAATCCAATCCTAACGGATTCTCACTGTCGCGAAATTGCTGCGGTGCGGCGAACTTTCTCATGCATATGCGATAGCGCGCGGCAGATTTGAGCGAAATCAAATGCTGCGACGCATCAAGCCTTAAGCTTCTTCTTGTCCGTTTTCAATAACTTAATCGCAAGTTCTTGCGCCATGTCAAGAAAAAAGCTTATCGAAACCGCGAGCGCGCATCCGGAGATCCTCGCGATCGGCCTTGAGGTGGCGCTCTATCCGAGCCGCCGGCGCCATTATTCGCCGCTCGTCCTCATGCTGGCAGATGCTGCGGTGCAAGAAATTGTGAGAATCGTCGCCGCCAGGGCGACGCCTTCTCCCGCTGCCGGGGACGATATCGCCCCAGGGGATTAACTCATGGTTACAAGCAAAATGCATTGGCGTATTGCATCCCGCGCTTGCGCCGCGGGGCGTGGCCGATGAAAGCATGCGGGCATGAGCCAGGACGACGACGAGCTGCGGCATTTTTTCGGCGTCAATCGCAGGAAGGATCACGCCACGGCGGACATTGTCGACATCGGTCTTCTATACATGCGGGTGTTCGGCGCCGACAAAGGGTGGAGCTTCTTTCGCGGCACCCTGGTCCAGCCGGAAGTGTGCTGGCGGGTCATGCGGCACAGGACGCGCGGCTCGCCGCCCGAGGTCGACCCCGGACGTAAAGGGGATGTCGGGAGCCAGCCACCCTAGCGCGCCACGGCCCCATGCATGGGGGAAATGCGGCTTTTCGACGAGCAAGATATTTACTCCAAAAACAAGCGTGGTTATCGTGCTGTCCATTCCCACACAGCACAGGAGATCCCATGACCCGCACACTTCGCCACGTCCTTGCCGCTTCCGCCTGCCTGCTCGCGGTGAATTCGGCGCACGCCCAGCTGTCCGCACTCGGCGGCCTCGCGTCCAGCCTCGGCGGGATGCTCGCGGGCGCCACCGGGATCGGGACGGCGGACGCCGGCTACGACGTCGACGGCTTCGTACGCAAGAGCGCGGAATTGTCCGAAGTGGCGAGCCGCGCCGTCACCGCGATCAACGCCGCGTTCGCGACGGACGAGCAGTTGACGGCCAAGCGCGCCGCGCTCGCCGCCATCGCGGCTGTCGCCGAACCGAAGGAACGCCAGGCCCGTTACGCCGCCCTGTACGCGGCGGAGAGCGCGGAGACGAAGCGGCTGCTCGATTCCGGCGAGATGGAAAAGCGCATGGCCCAGCTGGACAGCGACAAGAAGAAGCTGATCGGCCAGGCCCTGCTGAACTTCGCCATCGGCAGCCTGCAGGCGATCGAACTGGGCAAGCATGGCCAGGCGCTCGTGCAGCAGGCCGGCATCAGCCCGGTCGAACTGGTCCGCATCCTGCCCGTGAAGGATGCGATCCCCCTGCTGGGCAAGGTCGCCGTCGACGCGTCCGGCTTCGTCGGCGGCGTGGTCAAACTCGCGCGGGCCGCCAACATCACCGTGCCCGATGCGCGCACCGGATCCGCGCCCGTCAGCCTCAACGTCTGACCGTTGATTGTTTGGAATCTATAACGTACACTCATGTGTGCTGTTATCGATAACCAAACCATTACGGAGACATCATGAGACGACGCCAGGTCCTGGCCGGGTTGGCGGCCACCATTCCGGGCTTTGCCGCAACTGCCCTCTTGCCGCGGCCCGCCGGGGCCGCCACTGTCCGCGGACCCTTCAAGCCGGACTGGGATTCGTTGTCGGCGTACCGCACCCCGGACTGGTTCCGGAATGCGAAGTTCGGCGTGTGGGCTCACTGGGGACCGCAGTGCGAGCCGGAATTCGGCGACTGGTACGCGCGTAATATGTACAAGGAAGGCAGCGATGCCTACCGCTACCACCTGCAGAAATACGGCCACCCGTCGAAGTTCGGCTTCAAGGACGTGATCCGGCAGTGGCGGGCCGACCGGTGGGATCCGGACGCCCTGCTCGCCCTGTACCGCCAGGCGGGCGCCCGCTACTTCGTCGCGCTCGCGAACCATCACGACAACTTCGACCTGTACGACAGCCGCTTCCAGCCCGACTGGAATTCGACCCGGATCGGGCCGAAGAAGGACTTGATCGCCGGCTGGGCGAAGGCGGCGCGCGCGCAGGGACTGCGCTTCGGCGTCAGCGTCCATGCGGCCCATGCGTGGACGTGGTACGAGGTGGCCCAGGGCGCCGACAAGGCGGGCGCATACGCCGGCATCCCGTACGACGGCGTTCTCACGGCGGCGGACGGCAAAGGCCTGTGGTGGGAGGGGCTGGATCCGCAGGCGCTGTACGCCCAGGCGCATCCGCTGAGCCGCAAGACCACCAGGCCTGCCGAATGGGGCGCGCAGTGGGACTGGGGCGGCGGCGCCACGCTGCCGTCGCGGCGCTACGTCGACAACTTCCACGACCGCACCGTCGACCTGATCGACAGGTACGATCCGGACCTCGTCTATTTCGACGACACCGCGCTGCCCTTCTGGCCGTTCAGCGACGCGGGCCTGCGCATCGCCGCGCACATGTACAACCGCAGCATCGCCACGCGCGGCGGGCTGGAAGCCGTCATCAACGGCAAGATGCTGGACGAGCGGCAGCGCCGCTCCCTCGTGTGGGACATCGAGCGCGGCCAGAGCAACGCCATCGAACCGCTGCCCTGGCAGACCTGCACCTGCATCGGCGGCTGGCACTACTCGCGCCCGGAGTACGAGCGCGGCGCGTACAAGAGCGCGCAGACCGTCGTGCACATGCTGGTCGACATCGTCAGCAAGAACGGCAACCTCCTGCTCAGCGTCCCCCTGCGGGGCAATGGCACGATCGACGAGAAGGAGCAGGCGATCGTCGAAGAGATCGGCCGCTGGATGGCCGTCCATGGCGAGGCGATCTACGATACGCGGCCGTGGGCCGTGTTCGGCGAAGGCCCCGGGCTGCACGGGACGGCGCCGCTCAAGGACCAGGGCATGAACGAAGGGAAGAACGCACCGCTCACGGCGGCCGACGTCCGCTTCACGGCGAAGGGCGATGCGGTGTACGCGTTCGTGATGGGCTGGCCGGCCGGGCGCGAGATCGCGATCGCGGCCATGGGCACGGCGGCCGGGCACCTCGGGAAGCCGGTGGCGCGGGTCGAACTCGTCGGCACCGGCGCGCCGCTCGCGTTCCGCCAGGCGGCAGACGGCCTGAAAGTGACGCTGCCCGCCGCGGCGCCGGCCCTGCCCTATGCGTTCGCCTTGAAAGTGCTTACTTGACGCGCTGCTTTTCCAGCTTGCGCGCCAATGTCCGGCGGTGCATGCCGAGCCGGCGCGCCGCTTCCGAAATATTGAAATCCGTCTCGGCCAGCACGGCGTGGATGCGCTCCCATTCCAGCGTCTTGATCGAGGTGGTGCGGTTCGTCAGTTCCAGGTCCGTGTTGCCGGCGACGTGGCCGAAGGCGGCTTCGATGTCGTCCGTGTTCGACGGTTTCGCCAGGTACTGGCGGGCACCGAGCTTGATGGCCTCGACGGCCGTTCCGATGCTGGCGAAGCCCGTCAGCACGACGATCTGCATGTCCGGGTCGTGCGCATGCAGCATCTGCACGCAGGCGAGGCCGGAGCTGTTGCCTTTCAGCTTGAGGTCGACGACGGCATAATCCGGCGAGTGCTCCTTCAGCAATTCCTGCGCTTCGTCCAGGCCGGGCGCCTGCAGTACGCGGTAGCCGCGCCGTTCGAACGAACGTCCGAGGGTGCGCGCGAACGCGTCGTCGTCCTCGATGATCAGGAGCAGGCGGTCTTCATTGTCTTCATCCATGGGCATGTCCCAGTTCCTTGTCGAGCGCGATCGCGGACAGCGGCAGCGTCAGCGTGACGGCGGCGCCGCCTTCCGGCCGGTTGACGGCCTGCACGGTCCCTCCCAGCGTACGGGCCACGTTCACGACGAGGAACAGGCCCAGGCCGCCGCCGGGACGGCCCTTGCTGGACTGGTACGGCTTGCCGAACTGCGCCAGCATCGCCGGCGCGAAGCCGGGGCCGCGATCGAGCACGGTCAGTACGAGCGTGCCGTCGACGACGCCCGCTTCCACGCCGACCCAGTCGGGCGACGCTTCGAGTGCGTTGTCCAGCACGTTGTCGATCGTTTGTTTCAGTGCGGAGTCGAAGGCGACCGGGAGGTCGTGTTCGATCCGGTTGCGGTATTCGAATTCGCGCACCGGGCGGCTGTGCTGCCAGTCCGCGACGAGCTTGTCGAGGAAGCCGCGGATCGTCGTGCGCGCGGCCGATTCCCCGCGCGTCTCGCCGGCCGACAGCAGGATGCCGCTGACGATGGATTTGCAGCGCTTCAGCTGCGTCTCCATTTCCGTGATTTCTTCCAGCAGGTCGGGATTGGCCTTGAATTCGCGCATGCGCTTCCAGTCGCCGAGGATCACGGACAGCGTGGCGAGCGGCGTGCCCAGTTCGTGCGCGGCGCCCGACGCGAGAAGGCCCATGCGCACGATGTGGTCTTCCTCCGCCGCGCGCTGGCGCAGGTCCGCGAGCTGGGCCGCCTTGCCCTTCAGCGTGTTCGTGATGCGCGAGATGAACACGACGAGCAGCGCCGCATTCAGCGTGAAGCAGATCAGCATGCCCTGCACGTACAGGCTGGAGATGCCGCGCGCGTGGTCGAACGGCAGCGCGAGCGGCTTCGCGAAGACGGACAGGCCGGCCAGGCACGCGAGCGTGATGGCGACGATCGTCCACGTCGACCATGCTTCCAGCAGCACGGCGGACAGGATCACCTGCAGCAGGTACAGGAAGGCGAACGGATTCGTCGTGCCGCCCGACAGGTATAACTGCATGGTGAGGCTGGCCACGTCGACGAGCAGTGCGAGGAACAACTCGTTGTTCGTGACGGGGCGGTGTTCGTGCCAGCGCAGGTGGCTGGCGATGTTGAAGGCGATGAGGCACGCGAGCACCTCGAGCATCTGGACGAGCGGCAGGCGCACGTCGAACACGAGGATGGCGCCCGCGATGGTGGTGATCTGGCCGATGACGGCGATCCAGCGCAGCTCGATCAGCTGCAGCATGTTCTTGTGGCCGGCCACGTACTCGACGGCGGCGGCATTGTCCGCGCCCCGTTCGAACATCCGTTTCAGCAGGTCAGTCGTGTCGTTCATCATGCTCGTTTGCGTCCCCACGGCGGGCCACCCACCACCAGGCGCCGGCCACCATCAAGGCAAGAGCATACCAAGTGAACGCGTACACGAGGTGGGAGTTCGGGAATTTGACGACGGTGAGGCCGCCGACGGGCCGGTCGGGGCTGTCCGGCGGATTCTGGTTGGCGGCCGCGTCGACGAAGAACGGTGCAGCCTGGACGCCGCGCGCGGCGGCGATCGCGGCCACGTCGCGGGTGTACCAGCGGTTTGCGGCCGGGTCGTTCGTGCGCGTGAAGGCGCCGTTACGTTCGCTCGTGCGCAGCAGGCCGGTGACGTCGACCGCGGCACCGCCATTCGCGCACGGGTTCGCGGCGGCGCGCTGCGGCGTGTAGCGCGTGCGCGCGCCCAGTTCGGCGGGAATGAAGCCGCGGTTGACGAGGACGATCCCCTGCTCCGTGCACAGCGGCGTGAGCAGCCAGTAGCCGCTGCCTTCCTCGGTCAGCGCCTGGACGGGGGTGGTGAGATCGTAGAGATAAGTACCGTGCAGCTTGACGCGGCGGTACTCGTCGGATTCGGGGGTGATGCCGGCCCAGCGGTCGCGCGACGGCAACGGCGCCGGGGCGGCGTGCACGCGTGCTTCCACGCGTGCGATGAGGTCCAGTTTCCATTGCAGGCGGTAGACCTGCCAGGTGCCCAGACCCGCGAAGAGGACGATCAGCAGCAGCGCAAGGGTTGCCAAAACAGCTGCCAGGACGGGAGAAGCCCCGTTGCGCCGGCCGGCCGGCGCCGCTGCACGATCGTCCCTCGCCATTACTGCATGTCGTGCATGCCGTGCACCGAACCGCCGTCATTGCCCATGTTGGGCATCATGTTGGCGTTCATGTGGTACATGACCCAGATCGAACCGGTCAGGACGATGAACAGCAGGATGGCCGTGAGGATCAGCGCCATCATGTTCCAGCCGCCTTCCGACTTCGAGTTCATGTGCAGGAAGTAGACCATGTGCACGACGACCTGGACGGCCGCGAAGCCGAGGATCACGAACTTGGTCGTGCCCGGTGCCAGCTGGTGGGTCATCACGAGCCAGAACGGGATCGCCGTCAGGATCACGGACAGGATGAAGCCGATCGTGTAATCCTTGAAGCTGCCGTGCGCGTGCAGTTCGTCGTGGTCGTGGTGACCGTGGCCGTGGCCGTGGGCGTGGTGATGATCGCTCATGGCAGGACTCCCATCAGATAAACATAGGTGAACACGCCGATCCAGATGACGTCCAGGAAGTGCCAGAACATCGACAGGCAGGCGAGGCGGCGGTAGTTGGCGGCATGGATGCCGTGCTTCCCGACCTGGAACATCAGGGTGACGAGCCACACGATACCGAAGGTCACGTGCAGGCCGTGCGTGCCGACCAGCGAGAAGAACGCGGTCAGGAAGCCCGAGCGCCACGGGCCGTAGCCTTCGTGGATCAGGTGCGCGAATTCGTCCAGTTCCAGGTACAGGAAGCAGGCGCCCAGCACGCCGGTGATGGCGAGCCAGACGAGCGTGCCTTTGACGTTCTTCTTCTGCGCGGCCAGCATGGCGAAGCCATACGTGATCGACGAGAACAGCAGGAACGCCGTGTTCAGTGCCACGGTCGGCAGCTCGAAGATCTCGGCGCCGGACGGGCCGCCCGCGTAGTTGCGGCCCAGGACGGCATAGGTCGCGAACAGGCAGGCGAAGATGAGGCAGTCGCTCATCAGGTAGATCCAGAAGCCCAGCAGCGTGCCGTTCTCCGGATGGTGCTCGCGCACGTAGTAGCGCGAGCTCGGGTCGGCGCTCGCGGCGCCGGCGTGGGTTACGTTAATCTCAGACATGGGCTTCCAGCAAACGGGTGCGTTCTTCTTCCGTACGGGTCACTTCGTCCGCCGGGATGTAGAAGTCGCGTTTGTAATCGAACGTGTGGTAGATGGAGACGGCGAGCATCGCGATGAACGTCACGCCGACCAGCAGCCACATGTGCCAGATGATGCCGAACGCCATCAGGAACGTGATGCCCGGGATGACCGGACCGGCCCACGTGTTCTTCGGCATGTGGATCGCCACGAAATCCTTCAGCGGACGCAGGTAGCCGTTCTTCTTCATGTCGGCCCACGAATCGTTGTCGTGCACGACCGGGGTGAACGCGAAGTTGTAGTCCGGCGGCGGCGACGACGTCGACCATTCCAGCGTACGGCCATTCCACGGGTCGCCCGTGACGTCGGCCAGTTCCTTGCGCTTCACGATCGACACGACGATCTGCATGATCAGGCAGCCGATACCGGCGGCGATCATCAGGGTGCCGAACAGCGAGATCTGGAACAGCCAGTGGATCGACGGATCGTCGAAGTGGCTCATGCGGCGGGTCACGCCCATGAAGCCCAGGATGTACGGCGGGATGAAGGCGACCCAGAAACCGATCGACCACAGCCAGAAGGAGCGCACGCCCCAGGTACGGTCCAGCTTGAAGCCGAACATCTTCGGCCACCAGTAGTTGACGCCCGCGAACAGGCCGAACAGCACGCCGCCGATGATCACGTTGTGGAAGTGGGCGATCAGGAACAGCGAGTTGTGCAGCACGAAGTCGGCTGCCGGCACCGCCAGCATCACGCCGGTCATGCCGCCGATGATGAAGGTCAGCATGAACGACACGGTCCACATCATCGGCAGTTCATAGCGGATGCGGCCCTTGTACATGGTGAACAGCCAGTTGAAGATCTTCGCGCCCGTCGGGATCGAGATGATCATCGTGGTGATGCCGAAGAACGAGTTCACGCTCGCGCCCGAACCCATCGTGAAGAAGTGGT
>CBIHOW010000059.1:0-32325 GCA_966211695.1 uncultured Massilia sp.
CCTGGATCGGTTGCGCCGTTTCCAGGTCGACCTGGCGGATGCGCGAGCCCGTCACCTCGACACGCTGCAGTTGTTCTTGTGCAAGGGCCGACATCGCGTGCGCAGCGACGGCCACGGCCAATGCGATTCTTGTACGTTGGTGCATGAAGTCTCCGGTAATAGGCATTGACGTAGATCACTACGTTGGCCCTACCGGAGTCTTACGTATTGATGAAAATCAATTCGTAAATACTTTCCAATGGAAAATTTCTAGGCATTGAAGCAGGCCTGCCACAGCCGCACGACGCCATCTGCATGTGTCGCGACGAGGCTGCGTTCCACGCGAGCATTTTCCTGGCCCTGCAGGCGGACCTGGTGCTGCAGCTTGCGCATGGCGCGGTACGCGGCGGCGGCGCCGTCGGCCAGGCCCATGTCGATGAGGCCCAGCGTGCCGCACAGTTTTAATAACGCGATGTTGCCGGCGTTCGCCGTCAGCTGCGGATACGCGGCCGCATGGCGCAGCACGAGGTACTGGACGATGAATTCGATGTCGATCATGCCGCCTTCGTCGTGCTTCAGGTCGAAACGCTCGTCGCGGGGCGGGTGCGCGTCGCGCATGCGCTGGCGCATCCTGACGACTTCCTCGCGCAACTCGGCCTCTCGGCCCGAGCGGTCCTGGCGCAGCACCTGCTCGCGGATCGCCTCGAACCGGGCGCCGATGCCGGCATCCCCGGCGCAGAAGCGGGCGCGCGTGAGCGCCTGGTGCTCCCACAGCCAGGCAGACGATTGCTGGTAACGCTCGAACGCGGCCACGGACGACACGAGCATGCCGGACGCGCCGTCCGGCCGCAGCGCCGTGTCGATGTCGAACAGGATGCCGGCCGGCGTATGCGTCGTCATCCACGTGATGAAGCGCTGGGCCAGCTTGGCGTAGTTCGACGGCGCCATGTCGTCGTCGTCGTCGAACAGGAAGATCACGTCCAGGTCGGAGACATAGCCCAGTTCCTTGCCGCCCAGCTTGCCGTAGGCGATCACGGCGAAGCGCGGCACCTCGACGTGGCGGGACGCGATGGTGCGCCAGGCGCGGCGCACGACTTCGCACACGATCAGGTCGGCCAGCGCCGACAGGTGGTCGGCCAGGCGTTCGACGGACAATTCTCCCGCCAGGTCCAGCGCCAGCAGGCGGAACATCTGGGCGTGGTGGGCTTCGCGCAGAATGTCGAGCTGGCGCTCCGTGTCGCCCGCGGCCGCGTCGAGCTGGGCCGCGAGACTGGTCGCCAGCGCGGGCAGGTCCTCGGCCGCGTTGCCGCGGTCGTCCAGCAGCTCGTCCAGCAGGATCGGGTGCTGGGTGAGGAAGGTCGCGGCCCAGCCGGACGCGTTGATCATCCGCAGCACCCGCTCCAGCGTGTGCGGATATTCCGTCAGCAGCGACAGATATGCGGAGCGGCGCGCAATGGCTTCGAAGAAATCGAGCAGACGGCCCAGCGTGGCCGCGTGGCTGCCGAGGCCGGCTTGCGCGACGATGTCCGGGATCTGCGTCAGTGCCGTGTTGACGAGCGCGACGAGACGGTGGCGGCTCGCTTCCGGCAACGTCTGCAGCCGGGGCGCCTGCCACGTGGCGACGAGGCGGTTCGCGCCGGCCTGCGGGTCGTCGAAGCCGAGGCTCGCGAGGCGGTCGGCGATCGCGTCGCGGTTCTCCGGATCGGACAGCAGCGCATCCGGGTCGACCGGTTCGGCGCCGGCCGCCTTGTCGGCGAAGATCGCGTCGAACTGGGCGGCGACGAAGGCGCGCCAGGCGTCCAGGCGGGCCAGCAGTCCCGCTTCGTCGGCCATGCCCATCATCCGCGCGACGGTCAGCCTGTCCTCGGGCGAGACGGGCATCGTGTGCGTCTGGGCATCTTCCAGGTATTGCAGGCGGTGCTCCAGGTTGCGCAGGAATTCATAAGCTTCGAGCAATTGCTCGACGGTGTCCGCCGCCAGCAGTTCGCGCTCGGCCAGCAGGCGCAAGGTCTTGCGCGTGGAGCGCTCGCGCAGCGCCGGGTCGCGCCCGCCGCGGATCAGCTGGAACACTTGCGCGAGGAACTCGATCTCGCGGATACCGCCGCGGCCCAGCTTGACGTTCTGGTTGCGCTCGGGATGCAGGCGCTCCTGGCGGTTGACCTCGGCACGGATCTGGGCGTGCATGGTGCGGATCGCGTCGATGACGCCGAAGTCGAGATAGCGCCGGAACACGAACGGCCGCACGATGGCGTCGAGTGCCGCGATGTCGGCCGGATCGCCGGTGACCGCGCGCGCCTTGACCCAGGCATAACGTTCCCATTCGCGCCCCTGTACGATCAGGTAGTCCTCGACCATGTTCAGGCTTGCCACGAGCGGGCCCGACTTGCCGTTTGGACGCAGTGCCATATCTACGCGGAACGTAAAACCGTCTTCGGTCACTTCGGACAGCGCGGCGATCAGCTTGCGGCCCAGGCGCACGAAGAATTCGTGGTTCGACAGCGATTTCTGGCCGGTGCCGGCCCGGGTGTCGCCGTCCTCGGGGTAAACGAAGATGAGGTCGATGTCCGACGAGACGTTCAGTTCGCCGCCGCCGTGCTTGCCCATCGCCAGCACCATCATCTGCTGGGGACGGCCGGAATCGGCGCCGACCGGTTCGCCGTGCAGCGCGGTCATTTCCGCCATCAGCTCGGCCAGATGGGTCTGGACGGCGAAATCGGCGAATCGGCTCATCGCGGTGACCACTTCGTCGAGGTCGGCCAGGCCGTCCAGGTCGCGCCGGATGATGGCGCAGATGAGCAGGTTGCGCAGCCGGCGCATGGCCCGGGTTGTCGGCAGGACCGTGCCGCCCGGGCCCGAGGCGGCCTCGGTCTTCAGCGCTGCGCCGAAATCGAGGGAGGCCAGCGATAATGCGGACAGGGTATCGACGCGCCCGGCACGGGCCGGGTCGGCGGCGAGCCAGCGTTGGTAAAAGCGCGACGTTTGCGCCAGGGACTGCGGGGAAGCTTGGAACATAGGGCGGATTCCAGACGAGTTGTGCGTTTCGGGACGCTTGCTATGGGGTAAAATTGCCCGCCATGCTGCCCTGGGTCAGCACGATGGTAAGGTAGACGCCGCGGATGTTGCAAGCGCTCTCTTATTTACAGTTAAACAATATTCGGCGAGTCTTTTGACGCTTTTGATGCACAGCCCGGAACCGCAGGCGCAGCGCGAGCCCGACGCGCATGAGCAGGCGCACCCCAACGCACATGCGCATGAGCACGTGCCTCTGGTGGAGCGCTGGGCCCGCGCGCGTGCCTGCTACCGCTATGCGAACCTCGCGTCGCATCACGTGCTCGGCTTCACGATCAAGGCCGTCCTGCTCGTCTACTTCGCGTTCATGGCGCTGTTCCTGGTGCTGCGCTACGCGGTCCTGCCGAACATCGATTACTACAAGCCCGACATCGAACGGGCCGCCAGCCGCGCGCTGGGCAACCAGGTGACCATCGCGCGGGTCTATGCGTCGTGGCGCGGCCTGCGGCCGAACCTGTACCTCGGCGACTTGCGCCTGCACGACCGCGCGGGACGCCAGCTGCTGGCGCTGCCGTCCGTGTCCGCCACCGTGTCGTGGTGGTCCGTGGTGGCGGCCGAACCCCGCTTCGAGGCGCTGGAAATCAACCGGCCGGAACTGGACGTGCGCCGCGGTGCCGATGGTGTCGTCGCCGTGGCGGGCGTGCGTATCGATCCCAATAAAAAGGAAGAGGGCGGCGGCGCCGACTGGCTGCTGCGCCAGCACGAGGTCGTGATCCGCGAAGGCCGCCTGTCGTGGACGGACGAGCTGCGCGGCGCGCCCACGCTCGCGCTGTCGGACGTGACGCTCGTGCTGCAGAACCGCTGGGCGACGCACCGCTTCGCCCTGAAGGCCGCGCCGCCACCGGGCGCCGGCGACCCGCTCGACCTGCGCGCACGCTTTACCCATCCGGCGTTCGGCGCCAGGCCGTCCGACGCGCGGCGCTGGAAGGGCCAGGTGTATGCCGACCTGCGCAACACCGACCTCGCGGCCTGGAAACAGTACGTCGATTACCCGTTCACCCTGCAAGAGGGCCGCGGTTCCGTGCGCGCCTGGCTCGACTTCGACCATGCCCGCCTGGCCGGGTTCACGGCCGACCTGGCGCTGGCCGGCGTCAGCGCGCGCCTCGGCCCGGACACGCCGCCGCTGGCCCTGGCGCGCGTGTCGGGCCGGCTGTCCGCGAGCGAGACCATCGCCCCGAACGTGGAAGACGGCAAGCCGACGTTCGGCGCGCTGGGCCACGCGATCGGCCTGGAGAATTTCTCGGTCGTCACGGATAGCGGCGTCGTGCTGCCGCCGGCCACGTTGAACGAATCGTGGCGCCCCGCCACGCGCACCCAGCCGGAACGCTTCGAAGTGCGCGCCGAACAGCTGGACGTGGGCGCGCTGGCCGCGCTGGCCGTGCAATTGCCCATCGCGCCGGCGCACCGCCAGCTGCTGACGGAATTGGCGCCGCGCGGCCGTATCAATGACGCCGACGTCGAATGGCAAGGCCGCTTCCCGCACATCACGGGTTACCGCGTGCGGGGCGACGTCGAGAACCTCGGCATGAACCCGCTGGCCGCGCGGGCCGCGCTGGCCGCGACCGATGGCCAGCCGCCCCAGCCGGCACGGCCCGCGCTGCCGGGCTTTAAAAACCTGTCGGGCCGCATCGACGCGAGCGACCATGGCGGCAGCGTCGACATCGATTCCGACAAGCTCGTGCTGGCGTTGCCGGCCTGGTTCGCCGATCCGGAGATGCCGTTCGACCAGTTCGCCCTGCACGCGCGCTGGACGCATCTCGCGGACGACCAGCTGGCCGTCGACGTCGACAGCCTGAACCTGGCCCAGGGCACGCTGAAGGCGACACTGACGGGCCGCCACGTGCTGCCGTTGAAAGCGGGCCAGGGTCCGGGCAATGCCGACTTCACGGGCACGATCGACAATTTCGAGATCGCCAGCATCGGCCGCTGGCTGCCGCTCGCGACGCCGGAAGGCCTGCGCGACTGGCTGACGGGCGCACTGCAGGGCGGCAAACTGCACGATGCGCGCCTGCGCCTGCGCGGCGACCTGGCCCAGTTCCCGTTCCGTGCCGAGAACGCCGTCCAGCGCGCCAAGGGCGAGTTCCGCGTCGGCGGCCGCATCGAGGACGGCAAGCTCGAGTACGCCCCCGGCCACAAGGCGGCGGACGGCAAGACGCCGCTGTGGCCGCTGCTGGAAAACATCGACGGTTCCATCGTGTTCGACCGCGCCCGCATGGACATCCATGCCGACACGGCGCGCACGCAGGGCATCGCCCTGTCGAACGTGAAGGCCGTGATCCCCGAGCTGGGCATACACGAGATGATGCTCGACATCGACGGCACGGCCGCCGGCCCGCTGCCCGACTTCCTGCACTACGTGGCGGCCAGCCCGGTGCTGGAATGGATCGGCCATTTCACCGAGGACACCAAGGGGACCGGCCCGGCGAAACTGGGCCTGAAGCTGCACCTGCCGCTCGCCAACCTGCACGACGCCAAGGTCCAGGGCGCGCTGCAACTGCAGAACAACGAGGTCGTGCTGTTCCCCGACCTGCCGCCCATCGAGGCCGCGCTGGGCCGCATCGAGTTTTCCGAGCACGGCGTGAACCTGAACGGCGTGGGCGCCAGCTTCCTGGGCGGACCGCTGCAATTGTCCGGCGGCACCCAGCGCGACGGCAGCATCCAGATCCGCATGGCCGGTAGCGCCACGGCCGAGGGCCTGCGCCAGACGCGTTCCCTGCCGGCGCTGCAGCGCCTGGGCAATAAACTGTCCGGCGGGGCGCGCTTCGGCGGCACCGTCACGGTGAAGGACCGCCAGGCGCAGATCATCCTCGACACGAACCTGGCCGGCCTCGGCATCGAACTGCCGGCCCCGCTGAACAAGCCCGCGCCGGACGCGCTGCCGCTGCACTTCGTCCTCACGGGCCAGCCGACGGGCGCGGACGGCGTCGGCCGCGACGACATCCGTATCCAGCTGGGCAATCTCGCCGCCGCGAAATACGTGCGCGAGCGCCAGCCGCATGGCCCGTGGATCGTCAAGCGGGGCGGCATCGGCGTCAACGTGCCGGCGCCCGAACCCGACAGCGGCATGATGATCAACGTGAACATGAAGGCGCTGAACGTCGACCGCTGGCTTGCGGCGGCCGGCGACATCGCCGGACCGGGCGAGGCCGCGCCGGCTGCAGGTGGGGCAACATCGGCCGACAATGGCGGCGGCATGGCCCAGTACGTCGTGCCGGACATCGTGGCCGCGCGTGCCGGCGAGCTGGTCGTCGGCGAGCGCGCGCTGCGCGACGTCGTCGTCGGCGCCACGCACCAGAACAATACGTGGCAGGCGAGCATCGATTCGCGCCAGGTGGTCGGCTACGTCACGTGGGCCGAATCGGGCCAGGGCCTGGGCAAGGTGACGGCGCGCCTGGCGTCGCTCGTGATCCCGGAATCGTCCGCGAACGAAGTCAAGGACCTGCTCGAATCGAACAAGGGCGCCAGCGCCAGCATCCCGGCCCTCGACATCGTGGCCGACCGCTTCGAGCTGTTCAACAAGCAGTTCGGCCGCCTGGAACTCGTCGCCAGCAATGCGCAGGCGCTGGCCGGGCGCGAATGGCGCATCGAAAAGCTGGCACTGACGAATCCGGACGGCCAGCTGAAGGCCAACGGCCGCTGGCTCACGCGCGACGGCAAGAGCAACACGGCGCTGAACTTCACGCTCGACATCAGCGACGCGGGTCGCCTGCTGGACCGTCTCGGTTTCCCGGAGACGCTGCGTCACGGCAAGGGCTCGCTGTCCGGCGACATCTCGTGGGCCGGCCTGCCGTACTCGCTCGACATTCCGAGCCTGTCGGGCCAGATCCAGATGAACGTCGAGGATGGGCAATTCCTCAAGCAGGATCCGGGCGCCGCGAAACTGCTGGGCGTGCTGAGCCTGCAGATGCTGCCGCGCATGCTGAAACTCGATTTCCACGACGTGTTCTCGGAAGGCCTCGCCTTCGACGGCATCACGGCGAACGCGATGATCACGCGCGGCGTCGTGCGCACCGACAATCTCAAGATGCACGGCGTGGCGGCGACGGTGCTGATGGATGGCACGGCCGACATCGCCAACGAATCGACGAATTTGCACGTCGTCGTGATCCCGGAATTCAACCTCGGCACCAGCTCGCTCGTGTACGGCCTCGCGGTGAACCCCGTGATCGGCCTCGGCAGCTTCCTGGCCCAGCTGTTCCTGCGCGCGCCCGTGATGAAGGCGCTGACTTACCACATGCAGGTGACGGGACCGTGGAAGTCGCCGCACATCGTGAAGCTGGACAATTCACCGGCCGTGACCGCCGCCGCCGCGAACGCGGCCGCGCAGGACCGCAACAAGGACAAGAAGGGAGCCAAATGAAGACGACCGTCGCTGCTATCCAGATGGTGTCCACGCCGAACGTGGAAGAAAACATTGCCACCGCGCGCCGTTTGATCGCGGACGCCGCCGCGCGCGGCGCGCAACTGGTCACGTTGCCGGAGTACTGGCCCATCATGGGCATGACGGACACGGACAAGGTCGCCCACGCGGAACAGCCGGGCCACGGCCCCATCCAGGATTTCCTGGCCGGACAGGCGCGCGAGCACGGCATCTGGCTCATCGGCGGCACGTTGCCGCTCGTGTCCGGCGATGCGGGCCGCGTGCTGAACACGACGCTCGTCTACGATCCGGCCGGGCGGCACGTCGGCCGCTACGACAAGATTCACTTGTTTGGCTTCAACAAGGGTAGCGAATCGTACGACGAAGCGCGCACCATCGTGCCGGGCGAGACGGTCGGCAGCTTCGAGGCGCCGTTCGGCAGGGTCGGCCTGGCCATCTGCTACGACCTGCGCTTCCCGGAACTGTTCCGCGCGATGGGCGATTGCGCGCTGATCGTCGTGCCGGCCGCGTTCACGCACACGACGGGCCTTGCGCACTGGGAAGTGCTGCTGCGCGCCCGCGCCATCGAGAACCAGTGCTACGTGCTGGCGTCGGCCCAGGGCGGCACGCACGGGAATGCCCGCCGCACGTTCGGCCACAGCATGCTGATCGACCCGTGGGGCGAGGTGAAGGACGTGTTGCCGGAAGGCGAGGGCGTCGTCAGCGGCGAGATCGATCCCGGGTACATCGCGAAGGTGCGCGAGAGTTTGCCTGCGCTGAAACACCGCAAACTCTGACGTGTGGCAGAATAGCCTATCCTTATCTGAAAGACCCGACGCAATGACTCCATTCGAACCGAATCTCTCCTCCCTCGCTGTCGCGCGCGACGTCCTGTTGACGCCATTCGGGCTGGACGAAGGCAAGCTGATCACGACGCTGGGGACCATGTTCACGCACAAGGTCGACTATGCCGACCTGTATTTCCAGTTCACCAAGAGCGAAGGCTGGAGCCTGGAAGAGGGCATCGTCAAGAGCGGCAGCTTTTCGATCGACCAGGGCGTCGGCGTGCGCGCCGTGTCGGGCGACAAGACCGCCTTTGCTTACTCCGATGAAATTTCGCAGGCTGCCCTGCTGGACGCCGCCGCGGCCACGCGCACGATCGCGCGCGCCGGCGCGGGCCGCGTGAAAGTTGCGGCGAACGTCCAGCCGTCCGGCGGCCGCTCGCTGTACCTGCCGCATGACCCGCTGGCCTCGCTCGACGCCACCGCGAAAGTCGCGCTGCTGGAGCGCATCGAAAAGATCGCGCGTGCAAAAGATCCGCGCGTCGTGCAGGTGATGGCCGGCCTGGCCGGCGAGTACGACGTCGTGCTCGTCGTACGCAGCGATGGCGTGCTGGCGGCCGACATTCGTCCGCTCGTGCGCGTCTCCGTCACCGTCATCGCCGAGCAGAACGGCCGGCGCGAGATGGGCTCGTCGGGCGGCGGCGGCCGCTACGACTATTCGTACTTCAGCGACGAGTTACTGGAGAAATATGCCAGCGAAGCCGTGCAATCGGCCCTCGTGAACCTGGAAGCGCGTCCGGCCCCGGCCGGCCCGATGACCATCGTGCTCGGCCCGGGCTGGCCCGGCGTACTGCTGCACGAAGCGGTCGGCCACGGCCTCGAAGGCGACTTCAACCGCAAGGGCTCGTCCGCGTACGCCGGCATGATCGGCCAGCGCGTCGCCGCGAAGGGCGTGACCGTCGTCGACGACGGCACCCTGCAGGACCGCCGCGGTTCGCTGAACATGGACGACGAAGGCAACCCGACCCAGTGCACGACCCTGATCGAAGACGGCATCCTGAAGGGCTATATCCAGGACACGATGAACGCGCGCCTGATGAAGATGCCGGTGACGGGCAACGCCCGCCGCGAATCGTTCGCCCACCTGCCGATGCCGCGCATGACGAACACGTACATGCTGGCCGGCGACAAGGACCCGGCCGAGATCCTGGCTTCGGTCAAGAACGGCCTGTATGCGGTGAACTTCGGCGGCGGCCAGGTCGACATCACGAACGGCAAGTTCGTGTTCTCGGCCAGCGAAGCCTACATGATCGAGGACGGCAAGGTCACGTACCCGGTGAAGGGCGCGACCCTGATCGGCAACGGTCCGGACACGATGAACCGCATCTCGATGATCGGCAACGACATGCGCCTGGACTCGGGCGTGGGCGTGTGCGGCAAGGAAGGCCAGAGCGTGCCGGTGGGCGTCGGCCAGCCCACGCTGCGCATCGACGGCGTGACCGTCGGCGGCACGGCCTGACGGCTCGCCGCATCGCGATGGCAACCGCCTTCGCCGCGTTCTCCGCCATGACGCCCGCCCCGCGCGGGCGTTTGTTCTTGCGGGCCGCAGTCGCCGTGCTCGTCGTGGCGATGCCGCCGTGGTGCGCCGCGGCCGACGAACACACGAATGTCGCCACCCGCTTCGGGCCGGTCGAGACGCAACCTGGTCCCGACCGCTCCGACATCCGCTTCCGTGGCGCCTCGCTGGGACAGGTCGACGGCAACGCCAGCCTCGTCAAGCTGTCCGTGCAGGACGATGCCGACTACGTGCTCGTCGATGCGGCGTTGCCGGATCCGCAGTGCCGGCACCGCTTCACCCTGCTGCAGATCGGACCGGGCGATGAAGCGACGATGTCGCAACCGTTCGGCGATTGCCTGGCCGGATTCGGTGCCCGTCGCGCCGGCGACAAACTGGTCGTGCAATTGGCGCAGGAGGGCACGGGACAGGTGCACGAGTTCGTCTGGATGCAGGACCGCATGAAGGAACTCACCAACGTGCTCACGCGCTGCGAAGCGGCCCAGCTCACGGCCGCGTCGCGCTGGCTCCCGGTCGAGCCTGCGCAGGCCGGCCGCGTCATCACCGGCACCGGTCGCGCCCGGTTCCACACGGCGCCGCTGGACGAGTGCAAGCTCCCGCAACTGTTCGTCATTCCGGGCGACGTGCTGACCGTCGTCCACACGTATGGCGATTACGCGGACGTCGCGTACCGCAATCCGCGCACGGGCCGCGAGGCCGGCGGCTGGGTCAGGCTGGATCGGCTCGCGCCGATGCGGACGCCATCGGAGTCGCCCTTGTGACACACTGGGCTCCAAACGATCTACCATTGCAAGGAGCCCGACATGGCCAACGACCAAGCACAGTCCCCGCAGACCAACGCACAGCAGCCCGACGCGGCGGCACCCCCGCCCCAGGGGCAACCATCAGCGCAGAAGGAGGCGCAGCAGCCCACCGACTTCGACGGCCTCGAGGGCAAGAAGCCGGAGGAGCTGACGCCGGAAGAGCTGCGGCTGATGGCCGATACGATGCCTGGCGAAGGACCCGGTGACTGAGATTAAGCATGCGCTTCGGCTGCGCCACGACATTGGGCCCCGGCCTGCGCCGGGGCGACGGCTCGAAGCCGCGTCCTAGAACGAATAGCGCGCCCCCAGCGTGAAGAAGCGTCCGCGTGCCCCCTCGTAATCGAGCGGGTTGTACGCCTGCGCGCCATAGGTCAGCGGGTCGAGCGGCGCGATCTTGTCGAACAGGTTTTGGATCGAGCCGAACAATTCCCAGCGCTGCTGCGGCTTCCAGCGCACCACCAGGTCGACCGTCGTGAACGACGCCAGTTCGCAACCGTTCGGGGCGTCGGCGCCGTTGGCGAAGGTCACGGCACAACCGCTCGGGTCGCCCCGGAAGAAGCGGTTTTCCAGCACGCCGCGGTAGTTCACGTTGGCCGACACGCGCAGGTTGTTGCGGTCCCAGCCGAAGCGCATGTTGACGCGGTCGGCCGGCGTGCCCGTGCAGTTCGTCACGTCGCAGTTGCCGTGCGTGCCCGCGAATTCGCGCGACGTGCCGTCCTGTTCGGTGCGCAACCATTCGAAGATGTGCGTGTACTTCACGTCGAACGTGGCATTGCCCCAGGTGTCGGGCAGGCGGTGGTTGTAGCGCGCATCCACGTCGAGGCCGCGCACCTTGCTCTGGGCGGAGTTGACGTAGCGGGTCAGCACGGCCGTAATCTGGCCCGGATCGCCCGGGATGCCGCTCACGCTGCCGGGGTCGCGCGCGACGTGGCCCGCGGCGATGGCGGCGTCGACCTGTTCCTGGTTGATCTCGTTCTTGCGCTTGATCTTCCAGTAATCCACGGAGATGCTCGTGCGCGGCAGCGGATCCCAGATGACGCCCAGTGTGTAGCTCTTCGACCGTTCCGGCGACAGGCCCGGGTTCGGCGACGTGACGAGGGCCACCGACGCCGGGTTGCAGGCGCTCGTCACGCCCAGCGCGCAGCGCACGGGGTCGGCCGCGGTCGAGAAGGCGGCCAGGCCGCCGACGCCGTTCTCGGCCGGGCTCGGTGCGCGGAAGCCCCGCGCGAACGTGCCGCGCAGCGCGAATTCGCGCACCGGTGTCCACTTCAGGCCGAACTTCGGCGTGTACGAACTGCCGACGTCGGTGAAGTGGTCGTAGCGCAGGGCCGCCGACGCTTCCACGTTGAACGGCAGCGGCGCGAGGCCTTCGCCGTA
Organism: uncultured Massilia sp.; assembly: GCA_966211695.1. GTDB lineage: Bacteria > Pseudomonadota > Gammaproteobacteria > Burkholderiales > Burkholderiaceae_D > Telluria. Next base: position 11,947 of record CBIHOW010000059.1, read on the forward strand.
CAGCGCGAACACGTTGCGCGCGCCGGAATAGGCGGAATAGCCCAGGCCGATGATATTGCCCCGCTCCGTGCCCGTGGTGGGCCGCAGTTCCGTCATCTCGTGGCGGAATTCGGTGCCCAATGCGAGGCCCAGGTTGCCGGCCAGGTAGGGGATGCCGCCGAACTCGCGCGTGGCCTTGAAGTCGACCTGGGCGACCTTGGTGTTGGCCGCGTTGCCGATGGTGGGCGACAGGGCGGCGTACACCGCGGGCGAATTGAGCCCGGCGTTCTCGGCGATGCGCCAGAACGTACCCAGCGGCAGCGCCGCATAGGCGGGGCTGTTCGCCGCCGCCGCCGCGATGTTGGCGGGCGTGGGATTGAGCAGGGCGAAGGCGACGTCGCGCTGCAGGTAGCCGTTCTGCGTGTTGTTGACGTGGTTGTGCGAGAACAGCAGGGCCGAGTCCCAGTCCCAACCGTAGTTCGTGCCCTTGGCGCCGCCCAGCCAGCGCAGGAAGTTCGAGTCGATGTTGGAGACGCGCGGGCCGACGTCGGCCGCCAGGTAGCGCACGCGCGCGGCCGTGCCGAAATACGGGTTGTCCGGATGCGTGGCGCCGAGCTGGACGGTGGCATTGTTGACGGGCCCGCCCGGGAAGCCGACGGAGGCGCTGACGGAGGAGGGCGTCGTGGACGAATCCGTCTGGCTCGTGTACCAGTTGAATTCGCTGTACAGTTGGGTCGTCGGATTCAGCTGCATCGTGCCGCGCAGGAAGAAGCTCAGGTTTTCCTGCTTCGGCTCGATCTGGTTGTACTGCAGCGAGGCGTCGATGAGGCAGCCGCCGCCGGGATCGCCCTGCGGGTGGCTGGTGAAGTTGGAGCAGGCCGCGCCGGGAAACGTGCGGGTGAAGCCGGGACCGGCAAGGTTGCCGCGGTTGTAGTAATTGGTCGGGTCGGCCGGATTGCGCACGTTGCCGTTGATGGCGTTGCCGGCCGTGCCGGTGCCGGGCAGGATGGCACCGGTGCCGCCGAGCGCCTGTTCGGCCGAATAGCCCCAGCGGCGCAGGTCGTTGCGGCCGATCCAGTCGCGGTCGGCGCGGTCGCGGTACCAGATCTCGTCGAACTTCTTGTACTCGATGCTGAACAGGACGTTGTAGCGGTCGGTGTCGAGGCTGCCGATGCCCTTGGTGAACGCGACGTTCATGCGCTTGCCGTCCCAGTCGTCGCTGGCGCCGCGCTGGAAGCGCACCGTGTTGCCCTGGAAGTCGCGGCGCAGGATGATGTTGACGACGCCCGCGATGGCGTCGGAACCGTAGATGGCGGAGGCGCCGTCCTTGAGGATCTCGACCCGCTCGACGGCATCCGTCGGGATCACGTTCAGGTCCGTGAACTGCTTCTGGCCGTCGTCGGCGAGGCCGTACGGGGCCATGCGGCGGCCGTTCATCAGCACGAGCGTGGAGGCCGCGCCCAGGCCGCGCAGCGAGATGCCCGAGGCGCCGGCGGCGAAGCCGTTGCCGAAGGTGGTGGGCACGGAACCCTGGTTGTCGACGGCCAGCGTTTGCAGCAGCTCGGCCACGGTGGCCTTGCCGGACCGCTCGATGTCGGCGCGGTTGACGGTGATGACGGAGGACGCCGTTTCGGCCTCCGAGCGGCGGATGTTCGAACCGGTGATCTCGACGCGCGGGACGGGTTTCGGTGCGGCTTCCTGGGCCGGCGCCGGCAATGCCAGGATCGCCAGGCCGATGGCGCCTCCGCCCGCGAACAGGCGCCGGATCGTCCGGGATATCGGGGTTTCAATCATGTCCGGACTCCAATACGATGAGGGATGGTCGACCCGGTGTGCATGCGGCCGGGGCTCGTTGCGACTTTTGCATCCTGCATAAAAGGGCAACTGACATCTCTCAAGCGTTTCCGGTACAGCGGAAAAGGTGTCGGGTTGATGCAACCGATCGCCTGTATAGGCAACCGTAACCGACAGATCACAGGCCAAATAAAGTCTTGCCAACGTCGATGCAATGTTGTTATAGTCAATCGACTACTTCGGAACCTCTCATGCGCCACGCCGTCTTCTTTACCTTTCACTTTTGGTTTAGCCATTCCAGCCCAACGGCGGTGGAGTAGCGGCAGGTTCACGCAGCAACAGAACAGAGTCCGACACGAAAATCCAGAAGACCGCCGAGCAGGCGGTCTTTTTTTTTTTACGCCCCAGAATTTAACCAGATCAAGAACGGAGAACTGCAATGCCTCGCACCGACGACTTACGCATCCGCGAAATGAAGGAACTGACGCCGCCCTCGCACCTGATCCGCGAATTCCCGGTGACCCCGGAAGCGGAACAGGTCGCGTCGCAGGCGCGCGTGGCGCTGCATCGCATCCTGCACGGCCAGGACGACCGCCTGATGGTCGTGATCGGGCCGTGCTCGATCCACGATCCGAACGCCGCGATGGAATATGCCCGCCGCCTTGTCGAGCAGCGCCACCGCTTTGCCGGCGAGCTGGAAGTGATCATGCGCGTGTACTTCGAGAAGCCGCGCACGACGGTCGGCTGGAAGGGCCTGATCAACGACCCGTACATGGACAACAGCTTCCGCATCAACGACGGCCTGCGCATGGCGCGCGAACTGCTGCGCGACATCAATGAACTGGGCCTGCCGGCCGGCACCGAATTCCTCGACGTGATCAGCCCGCAGTACATCGCCGACCTGATCAGCTGGGGCGCGATCGGCGCCCGCACGACGGAATCGCAGGTGCACCGCGAGCTGGCGTCCGGCCTGTCGTGCCCGGTCGGCTTCAAGAACGGCACCGACGGCAACATCAAGATCGCGGCCGATGCGATCAAGGCCGCGTCGCAACCGCACCACTTCCTGTCCGTGACGAAGGGTGGCCACTCGGCGATCGTGTCGACCGCGGGCAACGAGGACTGCCACATCATCCTGCGCGGCGGCAAGGCCCCGAACTACGACGCGGCCAGCGTCGAGGACGCCTGCAAGCAGCTTGCCGCCAACGGCCTCGCGAGCCGCCTGATGATCGACGCCTCGCACGCCAACAGCAGCAAGAATCCACAGAACCAGGTGCCCGTGTGCGCGGACATCGGCAGCCAGATCGCGGCGGGCGATACGCGCATCGTCGGCGTGATGGTCGAGTCGCACCTCGTCGGCGGCCGCCAGGACCTCGTGCCGGGCAAGGAATTGACGTACGGCCAGTCCGTCACCGACGGCTGCATCGACTGGGAGACCAGTGTCGCCGTGCTGGAAAACCTCGCGGCAAGTGTGCGCGCGCGCCGGTTGCGCGACGACGCATAAAGAACGGAAAATCAGTTCTTGCCAACTGGAAGCCAGCAATCCAGAATTGGTATGTACATGTACATACTCGAAGGGACGGCATGGTTTTCGACGATGGTGAAATCGCGGCGTGGGAACGCGCGGCGCAGGCCGCGCTGAAGGGCGCCAATCCACGCCTCGCGGCGCAGCTGTGGCAGCGCGTCCTCGAACAGGTGCCGACGCACGGTCCGGCGCTGCTCGGCATGGCGCAGCTGCATTACCGCGCCGGCGCGCTGCCGGAGGCACGCGCGCTGCTCGAGCGCCTCGTCGCCGCCGACGGCCGCGACAAGCAGCAGTGGATCCATCTCGCCGTCGTCTGCATGGCCCAGCGCGACGAGGCCCGCGAGGAGGAGGCGATCCGGCGCGCGCTCGTGCTGGAGCCGACCGATCTCGTCGCCCTGATCCTGCGCGCCGGCCTGCTGACGCGCCAGGGCAAGCGCCACGCGGCCGCGCGCGCGCATGGCGCCGTCGCCGCGGTGGCGCCGCCGCTGCAGCAATTGCCGCCCGAACTGCGCCCGGCCGTGCAGGAGGCGCTGGCCTACCGCGAACAGTATGACGCCGACTTCGGCCGCTTCCTCGACGACCACATGGCGCCGCTGCTGGGCGAGCTGCGTGGCGAACGCGTGCAGCGCTTCACGGAATCGCTCGCCATCATGCTGGGTCGCAAGCGCCGCTACGAGCCGCAGCCCGCGTTGTTCCACTTCCAGGGCCTCGCGCCCATCACTTTTTTCGACCGCGCCGACTTTCCGTGGCTCGATGCCTTCGAGCGCGAGACGGATGCGATCCGTGCGGAGTTTCTTGCCGCGCAGGCCGGCGACGCAGGCTTCACGCCCTACATGCAGTACGGCGAGGACCAGCCGCTGCGCCAGTGGGCCGAGCTGAACAACTCGCTGCGTTGGAGCGCCTTCCACCTCGTCGAAGGCGGCAAGGTCAATGAAGCCAACGCCTCCCGCTGCCCGCGCACGATGGCCTTGCTGGCCGGTGCACCCCAGCCCGACCAGCCGGGCCGTACGCCCGTCGCGATGTTTTCCGTGCTCAAGCCGAAGACGCGCATCCCGCCGCACTGCGGCGTCAGCAATGTCCGTCTCGTGACGCACGTGCCGCTCGTCGTGCCGCCGGGCTGCGGTTTCCGCGTCGGCAACGACGTGCGCGCATGGGAAGAGGGCAAGGCGTGGGTATTCGACGACACCATCGAGCACGAGGCGTGGAACGACAGCGATTCGCCGCGCGCGATCCTGATGTTCGACATCTGGCATCCGCACCTGACGGGGCCGGAACGCGCGCTCGTGACGGCGATGAGCGAAGGCATGAACGCGTTCTCGCAGGACGAAGGCAGCTTCGGGCTGTAATCGCCGCCCGCAAATGAAAACCGCCGGCGGCTTCGCAGCCGGCGGCGGTTTTTTTACGGCTTTCGATCAGGCGATCAGAAGCGGTAGGTCACGTTGGCGTAGATGAAGCGGCCGTACGAGTCGTACACCTGCGGGAACGTGTTGCCGTTGCCGTAGGTACCCGTCACCGAGCTGGACGATGCGATCGGCGGATCCTTGTCCAGCAGGTTGTTGATGCCGAAGCTCACGGCCAGCTTGCGGCTGAAGCGGTACACGCCGTTCAGGTCGAAGTAGCTGCGCGAAGCCAGGTACGCGTCGCGCGGGGTGTCCAGCTCGCCGGCCAGCTGCGGGTTCGAATCGAGCATGTCGTTCTTCAGGCGGTCGATGTAGCGCCAGGTGAGCGACAGGTCCAGGTTGTACGGGCTCGACCAGGTCGTACGCAGCTTGTGGCGCCATTTCGGGGTCGGGGTACCGCAGGTCGCGCCGTACAGGCCCGTGCAGTCGTAGCTGCCGTTGCCCGGCAGGTTTTCCACCGTGTAGCTGTGCACGTAGGTGCCGTTCAGCGTGAAGTCCAGGTTGCCGTAGCTCTGCGGCAGGCGGGTGCGGTAGCTTGCGCCCACGTCCAGGCCCGAGGTGCCCTGCGAACCGATGTTCGTGGTGCCGGCCTCGACGTAGCCGTTCGGGGTCAGCCACAGCGAACCGAGCTGGTCGCGATGGATCATGTTGCAGTACAGCGGGTTGCCGGTCTGCAGACACTGGGTGTACACGCTCTGGGCATTGACGGCCTGGATCGCGTCCTTGATCTTCAGCTTGAATGCGTCCAGCGTGATGGTCAGGTTCTTGATCGGGTCGATCACGATACCCACCGTGTACGTGTTGGCGGTTTCCGGCTTGACGCCCGGGTTGCCGCCGGTACGGCCGTTGTACTGGTTGGTCGAGTTCTCCGGCACCTTGCCGTACAGCGAAGCCGGCAGGCCCGTGTTGGCGCACTGGGCTTGCGTGGCTTTCGGGGTCTCGCCGCCGCACGGGTCGTCGTTCGGACCGGCCAGCACCACGGCTTGCGGCGTGTACAGTTCATAGATGTTCGGTGCGCGGACGGCACGCTGGGCCGAACCGCGGACGCGTACCTGGTCGATCGGCTGCCAGTCGAGGCCCAGGCCGAACGTGTTGGTCTTGGCATCCGTGCTGTACTGCGAACGGCGGTACGAACCGGACAGGTCCATGTGCTTCGAGAAGGCCATGTTGTCCAGCAGCGGCAGCTTGAATTCGCCGAAGGCTTCCTTCACGTTGTACGAACCCGCGACGGCCGGGGAGGCGCCGCCGGCACCGGACAGGTCGCCGGTCTGGTTTTCGTAGTCGGGCTCGAACGACAGTTTCTCGACGCGCTGCTCGTAGCCGAACGACACGCCGGCGCCGCTTTCGGCGGTCGGCAGCTTCATGCCGAAGCGGGTCAGGTCGGTGCCGAAGTTCAGGCCGAACACGGATTGCTGCGTGAAGCCGCCGTTCGAACCGGTGGCGTTCAGGTAGTCCAGCGCGGCCTGGGTGACGCCGCCCTGCTTGTACAGGTTGTACGGCACGCAGGCGGTGTCGGAACCGTTGACGACGGAGCGGCACACGGCCTTGCCCGTGGTCGGATCGGCGACGACGTCCAGCGCGTTGGCGATCAGGCGGCTCGAGAAGTAGCCGGTCGCGCGGTCGCTGTGGTTGACGCGCGCGAACTGGCCGAACACGTCGTACGACCAGTCGCCGACCATGCCCTTCACGCCCAACACTTCGCGGAACGACGAGTCGGTGATGCTGGTGGAACGGGGGCCGCCTTCGACGTTACGCTTGCCGACGGAGACGGTGGCGGTGTCGCCCGCCTTCTTGAGGCCCAGCGCGGCGCGCCAGGCGTCGTTCAGCAGCGGGTTGTCGTAGGCGATCGTCGCCTGCTGGCCGTAGAAGATGCCGCCCGGCGCGATCTGCGCGTCGGTCGTGTAGTTGTGGAAGCTGAATTCGCTGTAGATGCGCGCGTTCTCGTTGATGTCGAGGTGCACCATCGAGTTGATGTTGTACTCGTCCGACGGACGCTGGAAGAAGTTCAGCGGGCCGAAGTTGTAAGCGTCGGTGGCCGACACGTACTTGCGCGGATTGCCGTTCGCATCCGGGGTGTACGAGCCGACGCGGGCGATCGAGGTGCCGGAACCCGAGCAGGCGAAGCCCGGATCGGACGCGCCCAGCGAGCAGGCCGAGAAGTCGCGCTGCGATTGCAGCAGGGCGTCGGCGTGGCGGTGCGACGCGAAGAACGTCGCGTTACCCTTGTTGTCGGCGAAGTTCGAGCCCAGCAGGATGCTGAAGTCGTACTTCTTCGCGTCGAACGCGTGGTTGCCCGGCAGCGGGAATCCCTTCTTGTTGACGACGCCCTGGATCTCGTCGTTGTGCTGCTTGTGGTTGGCGCCGGAGATGTTGGCTTCCAGTTCCACGCCTTCGTAGTTGTCCTTCATGATGAAGTTGACGACGCCAGACACGGCGCCCGAGCCGTACACGGCGCCGGCGCCGCCCGTCAGCACGTCGACGCGACGGATCAGTTCACTCGGGATCTGGTTCAGGTCGGCTGCGACGCTGAGCACGCTGCCGGACGGCAGGCGCTTGCCGTTGACGAGCACCAGGGTACGCTGCGAGCCCATGCCGCGCAGGTCGACGGTGGCCGTACCGCTGGCGCCGTTCGAGATTGCGGCACCCTGCGACGCGAACACCTGGGGCAGGTTGTTCAGCAGGTCTTCCGTATTGCGCACGCCATCGATCTTGATGTCCTTGGCGCTCAGCGTGGTGATGGGGCTGGAGCCTTCCGTGTTCAGCGACGGAATGCGCGAACCCGTCACTTCCACGCGCTGCATCGACGCGGTGGGCGCCGCGGCATTGTCCTGTGCGTGAGCGACGGACGCGCCGAGCGCCATGCCGCCGGCGAACATCAGGCGTACCGACCGAGATAAAACTTTTTCCGACATCATTTGTCTTGAGTCCCTTCTGAGCTGGGCCGGTGCGGACTACGCTCCGGCTCGCAGATCGTGTGTATTGATCTTTGTCCTTCCTTTTGGGAAGGAATTTTTATTTGCTACAAGACAATGACATCATTGCTAATAAACAAAGTCAACGAGTAAATATGCATATATGCATGAATGCTGTAAATATCAAATTTTGTTTTTAGTATTTGCGTAATGTATGTCAAAAATTCTGATTAAAATGTTGTATTTAGTTTTTTATTCGGAATTTTGTTGATGCGTAATTACAACATTTTGCCCCAAATTGGTGCGGCGTTGCACCAAAAACAAACGGGGCAGTGAGTGCTCACTGTCCCGTTTTCATCTTCCGACGATCAGCCGGCGAACCGGCCGTCCGTCATCAGAACTGGTAACGCACGCCGGCCTTGAAGAAGCGGCCGATGGCGCCGCTGGCATCCATCGGGTTGTAGCTCATGCCGCCGTAGGTCAGCGGATCCAGCGGCGCGATCCTGTCGAACAGGTTCGTGATCGAGCCGTAGACCTGCAGTTGCTGCGTGACCTGGTAACGGGCCGACAGGTCGATCGTCGTGAACGACGCCAGGCGGCAGTTGCCCGGCGCCGGCGAGCCGTTCGCGTACAGCGAGGCGCACTTGTCGCCGGCAAAGAACACGTTCTCCATGTCGGCGCGGTAGTTCGCGGTCGCCGTCACGTTCAGGTTCTGGCGGTCCCAGGACAGGGTCGTGCTGATCTTGTCCTTCGGCGTGCCGGCGCAATCCGACGTATCGCAGTTGCCGTGCGTGCCGGCGTACTGGTAGCGCGTGCCGTTCTTCTCTGCGCGCACCCACGACGCCACGTGCGTCCAGGTCAGGCCCACCGTGGCGCGGCCGTAGTCGCCCAGGCGGAAGCGCTGCTTGACATCCAGGTCGACACCCTTGACTTCGGTGAAGCTCGAGTTCTGGTACGGCGCCTTCGACAGCAGCAGCGTGCCCGAATTCGGGATCACGACGCCGTTCACGACGAGGTTGTTGTCGTTGCGGATCGCGGTCGGCAGCGCAGCCGCTTCCACGTACGACAGCGGGTTGATCTCGTTCGAACGCTTGATCTTGAAGGCATCCAGCGACAGGGCGGTACCGTCGAACGGATCCCACACCATGCCCAGCGTGTAGCCCTTGGATTTTTCCGGCTGCAGGTTCGGGTTGCCGAGCTTGACGCCGCCGATCGTGGTCTGGCAGTCGGCCTGGGTGGCGCCGCCGGCGGCCGGGACGCCGCCCGGGCAGCGGATCGGGTCACGCACGGTCGAGTTGCCGGTGCTCTGGCTGGCCGGGCTGAACTCGGCCGGACCGGGCGCGCGGAAACCTTCCGTGTAGGTCGTGCGCAGCGCGAAGGTCTTCAGCGGCGTCCACTTGGCGCCGAACTTCGGCGTCGTCGACGAGAAGTCCTTGTACTTGTCGTAACGGACCGCCGCGTTCAGCTCGACCGTCTTGACGATCGGTGCGGCGACTTCGAAGAACACGGCCGACACGTTCTGGGTGCCCTTGGCGGCCACGTACGACGAGTTGATCGAACCGTCCGACGAGCCCGACAGCGAGGGGTTGTCCAGCGACTGGTGGCGGTATTCCGCGCCGACCGCCAGGCCCAGCGCGCCGCCCGGCAGCTGCATCAATTCGCGCGATGCCTTGAAGTCGGCGACGTCGAGTTGCGTGGTCGAGTACGACGTGGCGTTCGTCGCCAGGGCCGCGTACAGCGACGCCGGGTTCTTGCCGGCCTGCGCGCCGATGTAGTACGGGAAGTAGGCGCTCTTCGGATCGCCCAGCGCGGCCTGCAGCACCTTCATGTTGATCATGTTGCTGTAGTTCAGGTCGAGCGCGGAGTGCGAGTGCGTCAGTCCGGTGTCGAAGTCCCAGCCCGCCATCGAGCCTTTCAGGCCGACCACGAAGCGCGAGAATTCGTTGTCGGCCGAGCGGGTGCTGGGGCCGACGTCGAACATCGAGTAGCGCACGCGCACGGGGACGCCGTACGGGTTCTGCGGATGGGTTGCGCCCATCAGGATCGCGTTGCCGTAGTTGATGATGCCGGTCGGGTTGGCGGCGTTCGGCGGGAACGCGATGGTGCCGCTGGTCGACGCCGGGGTCATCGTGAACTCGGTGTCGCGCTTCGAGTAGCCGGCTTCGGCGTAGAACTGCAGGTCGCTGTTCAGGTTCTTGGTGAAGCGGGTATAGAAATTCATGCCGCCGATCTTCGGCTGCATCGAACGGAACTGGTCCTGGTACCACAGGCAGCCGCCGTTCGGGTCTTGCGCCGTGGTGGCGGACAGCTGCGCGCAGCCCGGCAGCGAGACGTAGTTGCCGGTCTTCGGATCGCGCAGCGCGCCGGTCGGCGTCGGGCTCGAGGCGCCCGGGGTGATGTAGCCGGCGGCGAACTGGGTGTTGGCCGGATAGCCCCACGGACGGATGTCGCCGTGGCCGATCCATGCGCGGCTGGCGCGGTCCTTGTTCAGCAGCGACTGGTTGCCGAAGAACTCGGCGTTGACCATGACGTTGTAGCCGTCTTCGTCCAGGCGGCCCTTGCCCCAGGTGAGGGCGGCCTTGCCGGTGCCGGCGTCGTGGTAGCGCGACTCGCCCACTTCGGCCTTGACGGTCGTGCCGACGAAGTCCTTGCGCAGGATGATGTTGACCACGCCCGCGATCGCGTCGGCGCCGTAGGTCGACGAGGCGCCGTCCTTCAGGATCTCGATGCGCTCGACGGCTTCCATCGGCACGGTCGACAGGTCGGTGAAGCTCTTCTGGCCGTCGTCGGCGCGCGCGAACGGTGCCATGCGGCGGCCGTTCAGCAGGACCAGGGTCGACGTGGCGCCCAGGCCGCGCAGCGAGATGGCGGTGGAACCGGCGGCGAAGCCGTTGCCGAAACCCGTCGGCAGCGAGCCGGCGCCATCCGACGTCAGCGTCTGCAGGTATTCGGCGACGGTGCCCTTGCCGGACTTGGCGAGGTCTTCGCGGCTGACCACCTGCACCGGCGAAGCGGTTTCGGTGGTCGCGCGCTTGATGCTGGAACCGGTGATTTCGACACGCTGGATCGGACCCTGGGCGTCTTGCGCCACGGCCGGTGCAGCGCCCAGCGCCGCATAGGCGAGGGCGAGCGTGACTGCTTGTGCGATAGCTTTCTTTTGATACATTACAACTCCAAGTGGGGCTTCGATGGCAAGGCTAAACATCGATGCATTCCAGATTCTGAACATTCATGGTATGCATATGCCGAACCGGGAAATTTAACGATCTAGTCTCTCTCTCATTGTCCAAAAATTAGGATTCATTTTTTGGCAACGCATCAGACCACCGCAGCGTGCAATATGTCAATACGATGACAATGCATATTGCGTAAACGCCACAACAGCCCATCCATTTGGTTATGGCCCCATGACATCTTTTCCCGGCAGGGGCGGCGCAATCTGGTCTATAGTTCCGAACGCGTTCGATGAATCACCCGGGAAACCCGATGTTTGCTTATATCCTGCGGCGCCTGTGGCAGATGCTGCCGACGATGGCCGGCGTCGTCGTGCTGGTGTTCGTGCTGTTCAACTGGGTCGGCGGCGACCCTTCGTACCTGTTGGCGGGCAAGATGGCCGACGCGCGCGCCATCGCAAACATCCGCGCCCAGCTGGGGCTCGATGCGCCGTGGTACGTCCAGCTCGGCATCTTCGTGAAGCAGATCGTCACGTTCGACTTCGGCAACGCCTGGGCGACGGGCGAGCCCGTGTCGCACATCATCGCCACCCGCCTGGGGCCGTCGCTGACCGTGCTCGTGCCGCTGACGGTGCTGGAGACCGCGATCGGCATCGCGCTGGCGCTCGCCGTCGCGTTCGTGCGCGGCTCGCTCACGGACCGCGTCGTGATGGTCGCGTGCACGGTGGGCATGTCGATCTCGATCCTCGTCTACATCATCGTGTTCCAGTACGGCCTCGCCTATAAACTGGGGTTGTTCCCCGTGCAGGGCTGGGGCGAGCATTTCACGGAAAACCTGCTGCGCTACGCCACGTTGCCGATCCTGATCGGCCTCACCGTGTCGCTGGCGCCCACGCTGCGCCTGTTCCGCAGCTTCGTGCTGGACGAGGTCGGGCAGGACTACGTGCGCACGGCGCGCGCGAAAGGCCTGCCGGAGCGGCGCATCGTCTGGGTGCACGTGCTGCGCAACGCGGCCATCCCCATCATCACGTACGTCATGGCCAACCTGCCGGCGCTGCTGATCGGCGCCTTCCTGCTCGAGCGCTTCTTCGGCATCCCGGGCATCGGGCGCGAAGTGATCCTCGCCGTCGAGCGCAGCGACTTCCCCGTGATCAAGGCGATCACGGTCTACGTCGCGGCCGCCACGATGGTGTTCAACCTGCTGGCGGACCTGATGTACCAGGCCGTCGATCCGCGCGTGCAGCTGAAATGATGCATCAGACGACCTCTCCCGGCCTGTGGACGCTGGCCTGGCGCCGCCTGCGCGCCGACCGCGTCGCGATGGTCTCGCTGGCCGTCGTGTGCCTGTTCCTGCTGTCGGTGGTCCTGTCCGCGACGGGCCTCGTCGCGGCCGACTGGGAAGACGAGGTGGCCGTCAACTACGCGCCGCCGACGTTCATCGGGCCCGATCCGGCGCTGGCCGCGCTCGCGCAGCCGCCGCGCCCGGCGCCGCCGAACGCGTTCGATCCTCTGGCGTCCGACATCGCCGATTTGCAGGCGCAGCTGGCACGTCACGGCCATGCCGCGCACACGGTTAAAAAGACCACGCTGCCGTTCGGCGCCGACAAATGGGGCCACGACGTCGTGAGGAAGACGATCAAGGGCGGACAGACGTCGATCGTCGTCGGCCTCGTCGCCGCGTTCGTCGCCGTGCTGCTCGGCACCCTGTTCGGCGCGCTGTCCGGCTTCTACGGCGGGCTGGTGGACGACCTGTTCAACTGGTTCTACAACGTGTTCACGGCGATCCCCTCGATCCTGATGATCCTCACCGTGGCCGCCGTGCTGCAGACGAAGGGCGTGCTGACGATCGTGCTGATCCTCGGCCTCACCGGCTGGACGGGGCCGTACCGCCTGATCCGCGCCGAGTATATCAAGCACAAGGCGCGGGAGTACGTGATGGCGGCCGACGCGATCGGCGCGTCCGGCTGGCGCAAGATGTTCGTGCACATCTTTCCGAACGTGTCGCACGTGGCACTCGTGCAGATGTCGATCCTCGTCGTCGGCTTCATCAAGGCCGAAGTGATCCTGTCGTTCCTCGGCTTCGGCGTGCCGGTGGGCGTCGTCTCGTGGGGCAGCATGCTGAACGAGGCGCAGAATGAACTCATCCTCGGCAAATGGTGGCAGCTGACGGCGGCCGCCAGCGCCATGGCCATCCTCGTGACGGCGTTCTCGCTGTTCGCCGATTCGCTGCGCGATGCGCTGGATCCGAAACTGAAATGAACCTGCTCGAAGTCCATGATCTGCGCGTGTCCTTCCGGACCGATAAAAAGAACACGTTCGAGGCCGTGAAGGGCATCTCGTTCAGCCTGCCGCTCGACGGCACCGTCGCGCTGGTCGGCGAATCGGGGAGCGGCAAGTCCGTCAGCTCGCTCGCCGTGATGGGGCTGCTGCCGCCGGAGACGACGATCATCCATCCCGGTTCGTCGATCCGCTTCGAAGGCCGCGAACTGCTCGACCTGCCGGTCGCGGAACGCCGGCGCCTGTGCGGCAAGGACATCGCGATGATCTTCCAGGAGCCGATGTCGTCGCTGAACCCCGTGTTCACGGTCGGCTTCCAGATCGGCGAAGTGCTGCGCCTGCACCTCGGCATGGACAAGCGCCAGGCGCGCGCACGCACGCTCGAACTGCTGGAGGAAGTGGGCATCCCCGACCCGGCGCGCAAGATCGACGCCTACCCGAGCCAGATGTCGGGCGGCCAGCAGCAGCGCGTGATGATCGCGATGGCGATCGCGTGCGAACCGAAACTGCTGATCGCGGACGAGCCGACGACGGCGCTGGACGTGACGATCCAGAAGCAGATCATGGAACTGATCGCGACGCTGCAGCAACGTCGCCGCATGGCCGTGCTGTTCATCACGCACGACCTGGGCCTCGTCGGCGAGATCGCGGACCGCGTGATCGTCATGCGCCATGGCGAAGTGCGGGAAGAGGGGGCTGCCGCGCAGGTGCTGGGCGACCCGCGCGACGCCTATACGCGCGCACTGCTGCACTGCCGTCCGCCGCTGGATGCGCGGCCCGTGCGGCTGCCCGTCATCGACGATGTCATGAACGGGCGCATCGACGTCGGCACTGCGCTGCGGCAGCGCGCGCGCGGCTATGCGGCGGGCGATGAAGACATCCTCGTGGTCAAGGGGCTTGCCAAGAGTTTTTACGTGCGCGAAGGCCTGTTCGGCAAGCGCGAATTCCAGGCCGTGAAGGACGTGTCGTTCACGCTCCCGCGCGGCAAGACGCTGGGCGTCGTGGGCGAATCGGGATCGGGCAAGACGACGGTCGGCCTCACCCTGCTGCGCCTGCACCGCGCGACCGGCGGCAGTGCGATGTTCGACGGCCGCGACCTCGTCGCGATGAGCGATGCCGAGTTCCGGGCGTATAAACGGCGCATCCAGATCGTGTTCCAGAATCCGTATGCGTCCTTGAATCCGCGCTTCACCGTCGGCCAGATCCTGCTGGAGCCGATGCGCATCCACCGCATCGGCGCGAACGATGCCGAGCGCACCGAGCATGCGCGCTACCGGCTTGCGCGGGTCGGCTTGCCGGAGCATGCGTTCGACCGCTACCCGCACGAATTCTCGGGCGGCCAGCGCCAGCGCATCGCCATCGCGCGCTGCCTGACGATGAAGCCGGAGATCCTCGTGTGCGACGAATCCGTGTCCGCGCTCGACGTGTCCGTGCAGGCCCAGGTGCTGAACCTGCTGCAGGACCTGCAGGACGAGTACAGGATGAGCTACATCTTCATCTCGCACGATCTGTCCGTGGTGAAGTACATCTCGGACCGCGTGATGGTGATGCACCACGGCAGCGTCGTCGAGATGGCCGACGCGGACGAGCTCTACCGCAATCCGCAGCATCCGTACACGCGGCAACTGCTGGCCGCCATACCGGGGGCAGACCCCTGATTTTGGAAATTGCCCAAAATCGGAAGATTCGGGGTCAGAGCACATTTAATCGGAAGATTCGGGGTCAGAGCACATTTTCGGCCAAATTCGGGGTCAGAGCACTTTTTGTGGCAATGGCTTCCAGAGAAGTTTGACGGGGACGCCTGCGCTGGGTGGCGTCCTGTCGTCTGCTTTCCGAGAGCTTTTGTGATCACAGGCAATTGCTCGAAAACGTGCTCTGACCCCGAATTTCGAGAAAAATGTGCTCTGACCCCGAATTGGGGTGTTGCGTGCGGGCTGCGGACCGGCCGGTACGTTGCCGCTTTCGCCACGCCCATGGGTGTTTTCCGCTACCATACGAGGATGACCCAGCTCTCCCACCTGATCCACGTGTATGGCGTCCTGATCGTGTTCGGCACCGTCCTGCTCGAACAGATCGGGCTGCCCATTCCCGCGTTTCCGGTGCTGATCATCGCGGGCGCGCTGGCCGTCGACGGCGGGGCCAATTGGCCGCTGTACCTGGCCGCGGCCGTGCTGGCTTGCCTCATCAGCGATTACTTCTGGTTCCGCGCCGGCCGCTACTACGGCAAGCGCATCCTGCGCCTGCTGTGCAAGATTTCGCTGTCGCCCGATTCCTGCGTCAGCCAGACCGAGGACAATTTCAGCCGCTGGGGCGCCAAATCCCTCGTCGTGGCCAAGTTCATTCCCGGCTTCAACACGATCGCGCCGCCGCTCGCGGGTGCCATGGGCACGACGACGCCGCAGTTCATCTGGCTGTCCGTCGCCGGCGGCCTGTTGTGGAGCGGCGTCGGCATGGGCCTGGGCGCGTGGTTCCATAACAGCGTGGACGACGTCATCGCCTGGTTCGAGACGCTGGGCAGCACGGCGCTGATGGTCGTCGGCTTCCTGCTCGCGCTGTTCGTGGCCTTCAAGTACATCGAGCGCAAGCGCAACCTCGGCGGGGCCAACCTGCCGCGCATCACGATGGACGAGCTCAAGGATCTGCTCGAGGCGGGACACGATCCGCTGATCGTCGACGCGCGCGGCGTCACCGCGCGCCAGCTGGAAGCGGGCATTCCCGGCGCGCTGGTGTATGGCGACAACGTGCCGGAACGCTTGATGGCCACGCTCGACAAGGACCGCCACATCGTCATCTATTGCTCCTGCCCGAACGACGTCACGGCGGCCCAGGTGGCGAAGGAATTCGTCAAGAACGGTTTTCATCGCGCCCGTCCCCTGCACGGCGGCCTGGACGCATGGAACGATCACTGCGCGGCCGCCCAGGCCGACGCCGAGCTCAAGCCAAAGCACGGCTGAGCAATCATCCTGTTTCCCGATCACGCGGCGCCCGCCCGGCGCCGCCGCGCGTTCCTGCTTTCGATAAATCTCCCGCATTGGTAGCTGGACTACTCGTCCACGTACCGGAGTTTTACGCAAATTCGCCCGCATGCTGGGTCGGATGTACCTAAACTACAATAAAAGCTTGCGCTGAAGCCAAGAAATCCTTAAGCTTCGAGGAATCTGTTTCTTACGGCCTGCCATGATCGTTTCGCCCGTTGCCATCGTCGATCCGTCCACCGAACCGCGCCTCGACAGCGCCCGATACGCGAGCCCGCGCCTGCTGGCCGACATCGGCGGGACCAATGCGCGCTTCGCGCTGGAAACCGGTCCCGGCACGGTCGGACTGATCGAAGTCCTGCCTTGCGCCGCCTACGCGACCCTCGCCGATGCGCTGCGCGCCTACCTGGCGCTGCCGCACGTGGCGGCCGCGGGCACCGTCCGGCATGGGGCGATCGCGATCGCGAATCCCATCGTCGGCGATTTCGTGCGCATGACCAATCATCACTGGGAATTCTCGATCGAGGCGCTGCGCCTGGAATGCGGATTCGACGCGCTGGCCGTCGTCAACGATTTCTACGCGCTGGCGATGGCGTTGCCGCACCTGGCGGACGGCGAGAAGCGCCAGGTCGGCGGCGGCGCGCCCGTCGCGGGCAGCCCGATCGGCCTGCTGGGCGCCGGGACGGGCCTGGGCGTGTCCGGCCTCGTGCCGGCCGACAACCAGCCTGCCGGCGCCAGGCCCGTCTGGACGGCGCTGCGCAGCGAAGGCGGCCATGTGACGTTTTCCCCGGCCAACGAGACGGAAGTCGCCATCCTGCAATTCGCGTGGCGCGAGTTCGAACACGTGTCGGCCGAGCGCTTCCTGTCCGGTTCCGGCCTGGAACTGATCTACCGCGCGCTGGCGAACCTGCGCGGCGGGGCGGTCGAGGCGCTGGATGCGCCCGAGATCACGCGCCGCGGCCTGGCCGGCACGTGCGTGGTGTGCGACGAAGTCATCGAGGTCTTTTGCGGCATGCTGGGCACGATTGCCGGCAACCTGGCCGTCACCCTGGGCGCCCAGGGCGGCGTCTATATCGGCGGCGGCATCGTGCCGCGCCTGGGCGAGCGCTTCGCGGCCTCGTGCTTCCGCGCCCGCTTCGAGCAAAAGGGCCGCTTCGCCGGCTACCTGGCGCAGGTGCCGACCTATGTGATCACGGCCGACTACCCCGCCTTCGTGGGCGTTTCGGCAATCCTGGCGGACCATTCCGGCGTGTGATCCCGGCCGCGCCGTCGCGTTCCGGTGCATGGCAATGTTCTTTTCCCGGTTTTATCGGGTACAATGGCCGTCAGTTGGAAGAAACGATGTCGTTCGCTTAGCCCGGCGCCAGGAGCCTCGCCTCCAGAGCCCAGTCTCCCGATGGTGCCGGCAGCCCCGTTTCTCTTGAAAATCAACCGTTTGCGGTCCACTTGCCGGTGAACCGCCCCGTGGCAGGGCGCAAACCCTCACGGTATCCCGTCCGGTACGCCAATCCGGGCGATGGAACCCCGTTTCACAGCATGAAGTCTCAGTCTGGTGGCTGTCGCACAGCTGTCAGCCGGGAATGGGGTTATGTTTGATGATTCTTAGCATCCAGAGTTGCACACTCCGCTGACGACATCGTTATGAACACTGATGAGGCCAAGAAGGTCCTCGAGACCGCCTTGCTGTGCGCGCGCGAGCCGATGACGATCCACGCCATGAAGAAGCTGTTCGTCGACGTGGACAAGGACGGCCAGCCGCTCGGCGCCGGCGTCGGGTCGGATACGATCAAGATCCTGCTCGAAGAATTGCGCCAGGATTGGCAGGATCGCGGCATCGAGATCGTCAGCCTGGCATCGGGCTGGCGTTTCCAGAGCCGCCCGGAAATGAAGCCTTACCTGGACCGGATCGCGCCGGAAAAACCGCCGAAGTATTCGCGCGCGACGCTGGAGACGCTGGCGATCATCGCCTACCGCCAGCCGGTGACGCGCGGCGACATCGAGGAAATCCGCGGCGTGGCGGTGAATTCGCAGACGATCAAGATGCTGGAAGACCGCGGCTGGATCGACGTGGTGGGCCACCGCGAAGTGCCCGGGCGCCCCGCGTTGCTGGGAACGACGAAGCAGTTCCTCGACGACCTGGGGCTCGCCGCGCTGTCCCAGTTGCCGCCGCTGCAGCAGGTGGCCGACATCGGCGCCGGGCGCAGCCTGGAAGCGCTGGAAGCGGCGCTGCAACAATTTGACGACACTTCACCCGTTGAAGTCCCGATACACGACCAAGCGCTCGCGTCCAACGACTGATCGTCGCGCCAGGTCAGCAAAACCAAGAAACGAATGATGAATCCAACTGACATGAACGAGACGACCCCCGCCGAGGCAGGACTGGAGACGGCCGCCAAGCCGAAGCGTCGCACCAAGCCGAAGGCGGAGGCGGCGCCCGCGCCCGCCGCCGAGGGCGCGCAGCCGGACGCCGTGGAAAAACCGAAGCGCACGCGCAAGACCGCGGCCCAGAAGGCGGCCGAAGCTGCCGAGGGCGCGGCCCCGGCCGCAGCCGCGCCGGCCGCCGCGGCACCGGCCGCCGAACCTGCGCCGCGCAAGCCGCGTACCCGCAAGGCCGCCGTGGCCGAAGCCGTGCCCGCAGCGGCCGAGCCGGTGTCCGCGCCGGCACCGGCTCCGGTCGCCGCCGCGCCCGCACCTGCGCCGGCCGCAGCCGCTCCGGCGGACAATGGCGCCGCCGGTGAGCGCAAGCCGCGCGGTCCGCGCCAGATGCGCGAGCAGCGCCAGCAGCGCGAAGCGCGCCAGCCCCGCGCCGACGCCGAAGCGCCGGCAGCGGAAGCCGTTGCAGCCGAGTCCGCACCGCTTGAGACCGGCCGCAACGAGCAGCGCCGCGACCAGCGGGGCGGCAAGCAGCAGAAGAAGAAAGGCCAGCAAGGCCAGCAGCGCGGCCAGCAGGCGCAGAACGCCCAGGGCGGCCAGAACGGCCAGGGTGGTCAGCAGCAGGGCCAGAACCAGAAGCAGCAGGGCAAGGGCAAGAACGCCCGGCACGGCAACAAGTCGGTCAAGGGCGGCAAGGGCAACGATGCCGACGCCGTGTTCTCGTTCGTCACGTCGGACGCGTTCGACGCCAACGACGGCGGCCGCGGCCAGTCGCAGCCGACGAAGGCGCGCCGCGACCTGACGGCCGAGGACGACGCCCCGAAGCTGCACAAGGTGCTGGCGGAAGCGGGCCTCGGTTCGCGCCGCGACATGGAAGAACTGATCATCGCCGGCCGCGTGTCGGTGAACGGCGAGCCGGCCCACATCGGCCAGCGCATCCTGCCGACGGACGCCGTGCGAATCAACGGCAAGCTGCTGCAGCGCCGCGTGAACAACAACAAGCCGCCGCGCGTGCTCGTGTACCACAAGCCGGCCGGTGAAATCGTCAGCGCGGACGATCCGGAAGGCCGTCCGTCCGTGTTCGACCGCCTGCCGACCATGAAGACCGGCAAGTGGCTGGCCGTGGGCCGCCTCGACTTCAACACCGAGGGCCTGCTGCTGTTCACGAATTCCGGCGACCTGGCGAACCGCCTGATGCACCCGCGCTACAACATCGACCGCGAATACGCCGTGCGTACGCTGGGCGAGCTGGAAGAGGGCATGCGCCAGAAGCTGCTGGCCGGCGTCGAGCTGGACGACGGCACGGCATCGTTCACCAAGATCGCCGATGGCGGCGGCGAAGGCGTCAACCGCTGGTACCGCGTGGTGATCGGCGAAGGCCGCAACCGCGAAGTGCGCCGCATGTTCGAGGCGGTGGGTCTCACCGTCTCGCGCCTGATCCGCACGCGCTACGGCGCCATGACCCTGCCGTCGGGCCTCAAGCGCGGCCGCTGGGAAGAGCTGGAAGAAAACGACGTGCGCAACTTCCTCGACGCCTTCGGCATCGAGAAGAAGGGCGGCGGCCAGAACAAGGGTGCCGCCGGCGGCAAGGGGCAGGGCAAGGGGCAGGGCGGTCCCAAGGGCCGCAACAGCGACGATCACCGTTCGAACGGCAACCGCATCGACCGCGCCGACGCCAACCGTAACGTGGATCCGTTCGGTCCGCCGGTGGTGCGTGTCGGCACGGGGCGCGAAGAGGGCGGCATCCTGGGCGGCCGCGGCGGCCAGGGCCAGGGTGGCCGGAACTTCGGCGGTGGCCAGGCGCGCGGCAACAACCAGGCGCGCGGCAACAACCAGTCGCGTGGCGGCGGTGGCGGCGGCGGCGGCAAGGGCCCGCGCCAGCCGGATCCGCTGCAGACGACGTTCGGCTTCGCCGGCGCCGGCCAGAACCGCCGCGGCCAGGGTCCGCGCGTGAGCGACCACGGCATGCCGCGC
>CBIHOW010000060.1:0-32149 GCA_966211695.1 uncultured Massilia sp.
CGGTGGTTCAAGTCCACCTATCACCACCAAGGATTCAAGCGAAATGGCTTGGCACACAAGGCTGAGCCATTTTGTTTTAGTGAGAGTTTCAAGTTTTACCGGTGATATAGCTCAGTTGGTTAGAGCATAGCATTCATAATGCTAGGGTCGGTGGTTCAAGTCCACCTATCACCACCAGATTCGGAAAGCCGCCGGTTCGCAAGAGCCGGCGGCTTTTTCGTTTGCGCGGCAATCACCGGCGCAAAAAAAAAGCCCGCTGGTGAGCGGGCTGAATCTATTTCCTTGGAGGAGAATAGAGGAGACAGGAACTATGATGCTGCATCGCACAAAACCCGTCCAATGATGTTTTGTGATTGCAGAGATTCAGCAAGTGCATGTCTCCGGCGCGGCGGCGTTCAAGGCTTGACCCAGTGGACGACGCCGTGCAGCGCGGCCGGCGCGCCTTCGCAATGCTGTTCGAAGCGCAGGTCGATCGCGCTCAGCTCGGCCATCTTGTACGTCACCTTGTCGACGACGAACCAGCCGCTCAACGTATTGCAGCCGCGCCCATTGCCCGACCAGTCCAGGCCACCCTTGACCGGATTGTGGAACGGATAGCGCTGCAGTCCGCCGTAATACCCTTCCTGCAGCTGCGACAGCGAATTCATCCCGACGAAGTTCCCGCTCCAGCCGTTCACGTCGATGCGCAGCGCGGCGGTCAGGTTGGTCACGACGTCGAACGTCGCATTGTTCGTCGTGAGCAGCTGCGTGGTGCCGCCGCCGATATAGTCGCCGATCTCGCTGACCAGGTAGACGTAGTTCCCGGCCGGCGGCACGAATGACGCCGCCGGTGCCCACAAGCCGGTCGGGATGCCGGACGGTCCGGGCACCTGTGTGCTGTCGGCATTCGCCTTGGTCCAGTGGATCTTGCCGTGCAGCGCGGCCGCCCCGCCCTCGCAATGCTGTTCGAAGCGCAGGTCGAGCGCGGTCATCGCGCCGCCGGTCACCGTGATGCTGTCGATGACGACCCAGCCGGTGAGCGTGTTGCAGCCGCGGCCCTGGCCGCTCCATTCGACGCCGCCGACGGCCGCGTCGGCGAACGGCGTGCGCGTCAATCCCTTGAAGTAACCGGCCTGCAGGGTGCCGGCCGCGCTCGGCAGCAGGAAGCCGCCGTTCCAGGTCTCGTCGCCCCGCAGGCCGACGGTGATGGCCAGACCATTGTTCGCCAGGGTCATCATGGTATCGGCATTCGTGTAGACCCAGGTCCGGCCGGCGCCGATGTAGTCGCCGGCATCGCTCTGCAGGTAGACATAGTTGCCGCTCGCGGGCACCGCGTTGGCGGGTGGCGTCCAGAGACCGGCAGGAATCGGATAGAGCAGCGGCGGCGGCGCGGGCGGCGGCGCCGTCACGACCGGGGTTGCGGCATCGCCGCCCCCACCGCCACCGCAGGCGGCCAGGATGATGGACAGCGCCAGCGCCCCGAGCAGGCGCATCAGCGAATTCGTGTGCATGTGGATTCCATATTGTTCAGGTCGCAGCCATTCTATGCGCCGAGCCCCTTCGGATATATCTCGAAAACTCTCAGGGGGTACAAATTTCCCCCGCCAGGGCGTCCGGCGGCAGCTCCGACTTGCGAAAATGCTCGACCAGAAAATCGATGAACGCCCTGGTGCGCGCCGCCTGGTGCTTGCGATTGAGGTAGTAGACGAACAAATCGGCCGGCGGCAGCGAATACTGCGGCAGCACGATGCGCAGGCGGCCGCTTTTGACGTACCTGGCGAGATCCCACTCCGACCGGACCACGATGCCGTGCCCGTCCAGTGCCCAGCCCAGCACGATGTCGCCGTCGTTGCTCGACAGGGCACCGTGCACCTTCACCACCTCACTGTCCTCGCCATCGTTGAAACGCCAGATGCCGTACGCGTCGTCCTCCTGGCGGTGCAGGATGCAGCGGTGGCGCGACAGGTCCGCCAATGTCTGCGGCACGCCGTGCTGCCCCAGGTACCGCGGCGACGCGCACAGGAAGCGCCGGTTCGACAGCACGCGGCGCGCGGCCAGCCGTTTATCGGGCAGCGCGCCGAAGCGGATGGCGAGGTCGTAGCCGCTTTCCACGAAGTCGACGGGGCGGTCCGTCACGTCCAGCTGCACCTCGACCTGCGGATGGCGCCTGCAGAACGCCGAGACGATCGGCGCGATGATCGTGCGGCCGAAGCCGAGGCTCGCATTCACGCGCAGCAGGCCGCGTGGCGCCGCGCGGTTGCTCGCGACCGCGTCTTCCATCTCGCGGATCGCCGCCAGGATCCGCATCGCGTGCGCGAGATAGGTCTCGCCCTCGCTCGTCAGCGACAACCGCCGCGTCGTGCGGTTGACGAGCCGGACGCCAAGCCGTGCCTCCATCTGCGCCAGGCGCTTCGTTGCCGCCGGCGGCGTGAGGTCGAGCGCGCGGGCTGCCGCTGCCAGCGAGCCGTGGCGCGCGACCAGCACGAAGAATTCCATTTCGGAGGCAGTGTCGGTATTCACCGGTATTCAATGATCTATTTACCTGCGAAGAATTATAGGGGGACGTGCCACCTATTCGAGTACCCAGTACTCATAAGCAATATTGTTGAGATAGCATGTCGTTTTCTTCCGCCGGAGACGCCGTGAAATTTACCCTGTCCGCCCTGCTGCTGGCCTGCGCGCCGGTCCTCGCCCATGCCGGCGCCCCGGTCAAGGCCACCGTCACGATGCGCGATCCGGCCGCGGTCGAGGTCAGCTATGTGATTCCGCCGGCGTGCACGGCACTCGAATTCCGCACGGGGGACAGGCCGCCGGGCGCAATGGCGCCCCTGCGCGAGGACTGGCGCGCGGCCGACGACTGCACGGCGCTGGAGGACGGACGCATCGTCCGCAAGCAGGCCGCGTGCACGACCTTGCGCCTGCGCGTGCCCGCCACCGCGCGCAACGTGGACCGCATCTATCCGTGGGCCGCCCCCATCGAAAAAGGTTTGTTCGTACATACGAGCACCTATGCCGTCAATGACACCTGCGGCGCCGTCGACTGGGCCTTCGAAGCACCCGGCGGCACCGTCGTCGTCGATGGCGTCATGGCGGCGGAACGCAGCACGCATGCGGCCGGGCCGGTCGCGGACCACATGCCCGTCTTGCTGATCCAGGAGCCCCTCGGCGCCGTGCAGGGACGGCGCGTGCATGCCGACGCGCGCTTCACGCCGCAGACGCTGCAACTTCTGGACGCGACCGTCGCCGGATCGGCGCGCCAGCTCGCGCAGGACCTGCCCGGTATTCCGTTCACGGTACCGTTCACCGTCGCGTCGCCGGCGCAGTCCGGTTTTCGCGGGGACGTCCCCAATCGCACCGTCATGCGGCTGACGTTCCAGCCGGCGCCCGGCCCCGACCAGGAAACCAGCCTGCACCGGTTGATTTCGCATGAAATGAGCCACCTGCTGCAGCCGAGGGACTGGAACGACGCCTGGCAGGCGGACGAGTCGACGATCAATGAAGGCGGCGCGGAATTCCTGCGTGTCGTGACGACCGCGCAACTCGGCTGGCTCGACCGCGCCGCGCTGAAGGGTGAACTGGAAGACGCCGTGAACAGCTGCATCCTGGCCGCGGACGGCAAGCCGTGGCAAGGCATCCGCAACCGCGGCTGGGGTCTGAATCCCTACAAGTGCGGCCTGGCGTTCTACGCCATCGGCCTGTCCGCCGCCGGCACGGACACCCCGCTGCTGCGCCTGCGCGACTACAACCGCAAGGCGAAACAGGGCGAACGCACGGACTTCGCCCAGGACATCGAATGCGGAAACGCCAAGGATTGCCGGCCGCACTGGCTGCCCCGCCTGGCGGGCAGCGAACCGCTCGACGCCGTGCTGTCCGATTACGCGCGCCAGCCCGGCGCCCTGCTGCGCGTGACCGACACGTGGAGCCCGGCCCTGGTGAAGGTGCTGGCATTCCGCCATGTCGACCAGTTGATGCGGGCCGACTGCGGCGGCGCGGTGAGCATGTACCAGGAGGACACGGGGCCGCGCATCGCGGACGGTCCCAAGTGCGGCACGCTGCGCACCGGCATGGTCGTGGTCAAGGCCGAAGGCTTGCCGCTGTTCGAGGGCGCCGCCGCCGTGAAGGCATCGGTGGCCGCCTGCCAGGCAACCGGCAGGACGGTGCTCGGCCTGCGCGACGGGACCAGCGTGACGCTGTCGTGCGGCACCAGCGTCAGCCTGCCCGCGCACGTGTATGCCGTCGACGAAGCGCGCGCGCTGGCGCTGCTGAAATAAGGTCAACCGCCGCCGACGTCCGCATCCTCGCCGAGCTCGAACTCGCCGCGCGCGAACGCTTCGAGCACGGCCTGCGCCTGCTGCAGGTGATCCGCCGGGACGAGGATGCGCACGCCGCCCAGCGCGGGCGCGAGCGCGAGCAGCATGTCCGTCTGCACGAGGTGCGCGTCGGCCAGCACGGCCGGGATGCCGGAGGCGACGAGGCAGCCCTGCACGAGGTTCGCTTCCAGCGGGATCAGGTAGCGCGCCACCTCCACGAGGTCGCGGCCCGGCAGGCGTGCCAGTTCGGGGACGCCGGTCAGCAGTCCGTCCAACGTATCGTTCGATGCTTGCATGACGAGCTCCTTTTACGCCAGCGCGGACAGCAGGTACAGCACCACGCCGATCAACCCACCCACGATGGTGCCGTTGATGCGGATGTATTGCAAGTCCTTGCCGATGTTGATTTCGACCTGGTGCGACATCTCGCCACTATCCCAGTGTTTCACCGTGTCGGCGATGTGGCGCGTCAGGAAGCCCGCGAATTCGGGCGCGGCGCCGCGCGCGGCCAGTTCCAGGTTCTCGTTCAGCGCCGCGCGCAGCACGGGATCCTCGGCGAGCGTCCTGCCGATCCACGCGCCGGTCGCGACGATCCGGCGCCGCAGCACGGAGTCCTCCTTGTGCAGGTCGGCCTTGATCCAGCCTTTCAGGTCGCCCCACAGCGAGCCGATGTAGCCGTTCACGGTGGCGTCGCCGATCAGGTGGCGCTTGATGTCCTCGCCCTTTTCGATGAACGCCGGGTCGGTCTTCAGCCGCTCGATGAAGTCGTGCGTGAAGACGTCGAAGCGGCGCCGCAGCGGGTGGTCCGGCTCTTCGCTCACGCGCTTGAGGATGCCGGCCGCGAGCCGCACGGAGATATCGGCACCCTTGCGGCCGATGAGTTCCGACGGCAGCATCTTTTCCATCAACGCGTACTCGTCGCGCAGCCAGTCGACGATGCCCTGCGCAATGAAATCCTGCGTCTCCGGGTTGGCCAGCAGGTGCGCCAGCTGGGCTATGCCCTCGTCGAGGATCTGCTGGTGCCGGCCGTCGCGCGTGAGGCTTTCCAGGATCGTGCCCGCCGTCTGCGACAGGTCGACGCTCCTGACCACGCCGTGCACCCCGCGCCTGATGAAATCCTGCACGGCCGCGTCCTCGATGACGTCGAGCGCGAAGCCGGCCACGCGCACGAGGGTGTCGCCCAGGCGTTCCGTGTTCTCCGGCTTCGTCAGCCAGTCCGCGACCTTCTGCGCGGGGTCGTGGCGCTGGATCAGGCGCACGATCGAATCCGTGTCGAGGAATTTGTCGCGCACGAACGCGGCCAGGTTGTCGGCGATGCGCTCCTTGTTGGCGGGGATGATCTCCGTGTGGCGCGACACGAACGGGATCGGGATGCGCTTGAACAGCGCCACGACGGCGAACCAGTCGGCCAGCGCGCCGACCATCGCCGCCTCGGCGAACGCCTTCAGCAGCCCGATCCACCAGTTGCCGGGCCAGCGGGCGGACAACAGCAGCGCGACGACGAACAGCAGCGCGGCGCCGACGAAAAAGCCCAGCGCCAGGCGCTTGGACTGGCGCAGTTCACGTTCTTTTTGAGGCATGGTGTCCATGCCGCCATCGTAGCCCAGCCTAGACGATATTGTCGCGCCGCAGCGTGGCGATGGCGTCCTCGGTCCATCCCCAGTCGGCCAGGATGGCGGCCCCGTCCTCGCCCGGCGCGGCCACGGTCCCGGCCTGCCCCGGCGTGCGCGAGAAGCGCGGCGCCGGTGCCGGCTGCGTGACGCCGTCGACGTCGACGAAGGTGGCGCGGGCCGCGTTGTGCGGATGGTGCGGGGCCTCGTCCATGTCGAGCACGCGCGCGAAGCACACGTCCGTCCCCTCCAGCAGCGCGCACCAGGCGTCGCGCGTGCGCGTGGCGAACAGCGCCGCGAACCGTTCTTTCAGCGCCGGCCAGTCGTCCCGGTCCCATTGCCGCGCGAACGCCGGATCCGTCGCTCCCGTCAACGCGAGCAGCCGCGCATGGAATTGCGGCTCGATCGCTCCGACGGCGATGAACTTCCCATCCGCGCAGGCATACGTGGCGTAGAACGGCGCGCCGCCGTCGAGGAAATTCGCGCCGCGCCTCGTGGACCACGAACCGTGCGCGCGCAGGCCGTACATCATCGCGCCCAGCAGCGCGGCGCCGTCCGTCATCGCGGCATCGACGACCTGTCCGCGGCCCGACGTCCGCGCTTCCAGCATGGCGCAGACCACGCCGAACGCCAGCATCATGCCGCCTCCGCCGAAGTCGCCGACGAGGTTCAGCGGCGGCGCCGGAGGCCGGTCGGCGTCGCCCAGCGCATGCAGCATGCCGGACAGCGCCACGTAGTTCAGGTCGTGCCCGGCCGCCTGCGCCAGCGGACCGGCCTGCCCCCAGCCGGTGACGCGGCCATAGACCAGCCTCGGATTGCGCTCCAGGCACGCGTCCGGATCGAGACCCAGTCTCTCCATCACGCCGGGCCGGAAACCCTCCACGAGCGCGTCGGCCTTCGTCACGAGGTCGAACAGCAGCTGGCGCGCGCGCGGCTGCTTCAGGTCCAGCGCCAGCGAACGGCGGCCGCGTGCCATCACGTCGTATTTCGTGCCCAGCGCCGGGTAGGGGTTCGGTGCCGAAGGATCCGGCTTGCGGTCGATGCGGATCACCTCGGCGCCCATGTCGGCCAGCATCATCGCGGCGAACGGACACGGGCCGATGCCGACCATCTCGATCACGCGCAGGCCTTTCAAAGGTCCGTGGGTCATCACAGCGAGCGGGCGATGATTTCTTTCATGATCTCGTTCGCCCCGCCGTAGATGCGCTGTACGCGCGCGTCCAGGTACATCTGCGTGATGGGGTATTCGAGCATGTAGCCGTAGCCGCCGAACAGCTGCAGGCAGCGGTCGACGATCTTGCACTGCAGGTCCGTGATCCAGTACTTGGCCATCGACGCGCGCACCGTGTCCATGCGGCCGGCGACGAGGTCGTCGATGCAGCGGTCGATGAACACGCGCGCCACCGTCGCCTCGGTCTTGCACTCGGCGAGCACGAAGCGCGTGTTCTGCATGTCGATGAGGGCCTGGCCGAAGGCCTTGCGCTCGCGCGCGTGCGTGATCGTCAGGTCCAGCGCGCGCTCGATGCACGCGACGCCCGCCACGCCGACGATCGTGCGCTCGTACGGCAGCTCCGTCATCAGCTGCGCGAAGCCGCGGCCTTCCTCGCCGCCGAGCACGTTCTGCAGCGGGACGATGGCGTCGTCGAAGAACAGCTCGCACGTGTCCTGGCCCTTCTGCCCCATCTTCTCGAGGATGCGGCCGACGCGGAAGCCCGGATTGTTCACCGTCTCCAGCAGCATCAGCGAGATGCCTTTCGCGCCCGCGGCCGGATCCGTCCTCGCGACGACGAGCACCAGGTCGGCGAGATAGCCGTTCGAGATGAACGTCTTGGAACCGTTCAGGCGATAGCCGATATCCGTGCGCACGGCCGTCGTGCGGATGCCCTTCAGGTCGGACCCGGCGCCCGGCTCGGACATCGCGATCGCGGCGACGAGGTCCCCGCTCGCGAGGCGCGGCAGGTATTTGTATTTCTGTTCTTCCGTGCCGTGGTTCAGCAGGTAGTGCGCGACGATCGCGTGCACGTGCAGGCCGAACGCGGTGTCGCCGGCCAGCGCCAGTTCCTCGAACACGACGGCCTGGTGCGCGAACGTGCCGCCCGAGCCGCCGAAGTCGTCGGGCACGTCGGCCAGCAGCAGACCGAGCTCGCCGGCCTTTTTCCACAGCGCGCGGTCGACGTGCCGCTGCTCGCGCCAGCGCTGCTGGTGCGGCACGACTTCGGCCGCCACGAAGCGGCGCACGGCGCTGCGGAAGGTGTCCAGTTCCGTCGTCATGGTCGCCTCCTTACACTTGATACAAGGTGACGACGCACGCGCCGCCCAGGCCCAGGTTGTGCTGCAGCGCGGTGCGCGCGCCCTCGACCTGGCGCGCGCCCGCGCTGCCGCGCAGCTGGTGCGTCAGCTCGAAGCATTGCGCGAGGCCCGTCGCGCCGAGCGGGTGGCCCTTCGACAGCAGGCCACCGGACGGATTCGTGACGACCTTGCCGCCGTACGTGTTGTCGCCGTCGCGGATGAATTTGTCCGCGCCGCCTTCCGGACACAGGCCCAGCGCCTCGTACGTGATCAACTCGTTGTGGGCGAAGCAGTCGTGCAGCTCGACGACGTCCAGGTCGGCCGGCCCGATGCCCGCCTGTTCGTAGACCTTGCGTGCCGCTTCCCGGCTCATGTCGTAGCCGACGAGGCGCATCATGTCGTTCGACTCGAACGTGCCGGGACGGTCCGTCGTCATCGCCTGGGCGGCGATATGGACGTCGGCGCGCAGGCCGCGCTTCTGCGCGAAGTCCTCGGATACCAGCACGGCCGCCGCCGCGCCGCACGTGGGCGGACAAGCCATCAGTCTCGTCATCACGCCGGGCCAGATCGCGGGCGCGTCGAGCACGTCCTGCACGCCGACCTCCTTGCGGAACAGCGCCAGCGGATTGTTCGCCGCATGGCGGCTGGCCTTGGCGCGGATGCGCGCGAACGCCTCCAGCGGCGTGCCGTATTTTTCCATGTGCGCGAGGCCGGCGCCGCCGAAGTAGCGCAGCGCCAGCGGGATCTCCGGCTTGCCGACGAGGCGGTCGGTGACGGCGTCGAAATCGTCGAACGGCGCGGGCCGGTCCGTGAACACGGACCCCAGCGCGCCGGGACTCATCTGCTCGAAGCCCAGCACGAGCACGCAGTCGGCCGCCCCGCCCTGCACGGCCTGGCGTGCCAAGTACAGCGCCGTGGAGCCGGTCGAGCAGTTGTTGTTGACGTTGACGATCGGGATGCCCGTCATGCCCACGCCGTACAACGCCTTCTGGCCGCACGTGGAATCGCCGTAGACGTAGCCGGCATAGGCCTGCTCGACGTCGTCCCATGCGATGCCCGCATCCTCCAGCGCGGCGCGCGCGGCCTGGGCCCCCATCTCGTGGTACGGGGCGCTCGCCCCCGGTTTGGCGAACGGGATCATCCCCACGCCGGTCACATGGACTTTGCGGCTCATCGTCGTCTCCTTTTTATTAGGTCAGCCGACCTATCCGACCGATTATAGGTCAGTCGACCTGCTTTTCAAAGCATGTCGTGCGATAATGGCGAGGATGAAAGCAACGATCGACCAGACCCTGCGCAACAAGTCCTCCCTCACGACCGAGAAAGGTTGGGAACGGGTGCACGCGATCCTGCAGGCGGCGCGCCGGCTGCTCGCGGAGGATGGCTATGCCGGGCTGTCGATGCGCAAGGTGGCGGCCGAGGCGGGCATGACCCTGTCGAACGTCCAGCACTATTACAACAGCAAGGATGTCTTGCTGGAGGCTGCCCTGCTGTCCACGATGGACGAGTTCCAGGCCAAGATGGACCGCATCTCGGCCGAGATGCGCGACCGCCCGCGCCTGGACCAGTTCCTGTCGACGACGGACATGTTCCTGGAAGAGATCACGGACCCGGTCACGCACGCGTTGTTCTTCGAGATCTGGGCGCTGGCGTCGCGCAACGCGTTCGCGTCCAGCCTGATGGACCGCATGCTGGCGCGCGAGCGCAAGACCGTCTACAACCTGATCCGCGGGCTGAACCCGGCCATCTCGGACGAGGAGTACATGCAGCGTGCGATCCTGATGGTGGCGCAGATCGAAGGGTTGATGCTGTTCCGGCTCGACCGCGAGTCGCGCCGCGAGCAGTTCCTGGCCGTGCGGGCGGCGGTGCGCAAGGCGCTGCTGAACCTCGCGACCGTGCCCTGAGACATCCGGCTAAGATGGCGTTGTAGGGTGGGCGGCCTCCGCCCACGCGGACGCTTGCGTAATGACGCCGTCAGCGTGGGCACGGGGTGCCCACCCTACCCTGGTTCAACACAAAGGAGTCCGGATGGAACACGACATCAGCCTGATCACCACCATCGCCGCCGCACTCGGCCTCGGCCTGCTGTTCGGCATGCTGGCCGTGCGCCTGCGCCTGCCGGCCCTGGTCGGATATCTGGCCGCCGGCGTCATCATCGGCCCCGCCACGCCCGGCTTCGTCGCCGACGTGCACCTCGCCTCGCAACTGGCCGAGATCGGCGTGATGCTGCTGATGTTCGGCGTCGGCCTGCATTTTTCGCTGGACGACCTGCTCGAGGTGAAGGGCATCGCCCTCCCCGGCGCCGTCTTGCAGATCGCGGTGGCGACCCTGCTCGGCATCGGCCTGACGCACCTGTGGGGCTGGAACCTCGGGGCGGGCCTCGTGTTCGGCCTCGCGCTGTCGGTCGCGAGCACGGTGGTGCTGCTGCGCGCGCTCGAAGATCGCGGCCAGCTCGATTCCTTCAACGGCCGCATCGCCGTCGGCTGGCTCGTCGTGGAAGACCTCGTGACGGTGCTCGTGCTCGTGCTGCTGCCCGCGCTCGCCGGGCCGCTGGGCGGCAAGGGCGAAGGCGGGTCGCTGTGGCTTTCGCTCGGCAAGACCTTGCTGCAGGTGGGCGCCTTCATCGCCTTCATGCTGCTCGTGGGCCGCAAGCTGTTCCCGTGGTTCCTGTGGCGCGTGGCGAAGACCGGGTCGCGCGAGCTGTTCACCCTGGCCGTGATCGCGGCCGCCGTCGGCATCGCATACGGGTCGTCGCACCTGTTCGGCGTGTCGTTCGCGCTGGGCGCCTTCTTCGCCGGCATGGTGCTGCGCGAATCGGAGCTGAGCCACCGCGCGGCGGAAGAGACGCTGCCGCTGCGCGACGCGTTCTCCGTGCTGTTCTTCGTCTCCGTCGGCATGCTGTTCGACCCGCGCGTGCTCATCGACAGTCCGCTGGAAGTGCTGGGCGTCGTCGCCATCATCCTGGTCGGCAAATCGCTGGCCGCGTTTTTCCTCGTGCTGGCGCTGCGCTATCCGCTCAACACGGCGATCACGGTGTCGGCCAGCCTCGCGCAGATCGGCGAGTTCTCGTTCATCCTCGCTGCCTTGGGCATTTCGCTCGGCCTGCTGCCGGAGATGGGCCAGAACCTGATCCTCGCGGGCGCCATCATCTCGATCGCCGTAAACCCGCTGATGTTCAAGCTGGTCGGCCCGCTGCAGAACTGGGTGCTGTCGAAGTCCGACCACGCGCGCAAGATGGCGCGTTCACCCGACCCGCTGGCCGAGCTGCCGATGACGGTCACGCACGAACGCCTGACGGGCCAGGTCGTGCTGGTGGGCTACGGCCGCGTGGGCAAGCGCATCGCGCAAGAGCTGGACCGCGAAGGCATCCACTACGTCGTGGCGGAACAGAACCGCGACATCGTCGACCAGCTGCGCCGGCGCGACCAGCCGGCCGTGGCGGGCAACGCTGCCGAACCGGCGGTGCTGATCCAGGCTCACATCGCGCGTGCATCCATGCTCGTGATCGCGACGCCGGACACCTTCCACGTGCGCGCGATGGTCGAAACGGCCAAGGCGCTGAACCCCGGCATCCGCTGCGTCGTCCGCACGCACAACGAGGAAGAAGCGCGCCTGCTGCGCGAAGAGACGGGCGGCACGGTCCTCGTCGGCGAACACGAACTGGCGCGCAGCATGACGCGCCACGTGCTGGACGGGCTAGCGCTCGCGCAGGCGCACTGATTCCGCGGCCACGAGGACGAATGCGCAGACCATCGTGCTGCGCTCCATGATGCCGGCGGCCAGCAGCGCGACGGTCAAGCCCATGCAACGCCGGACACAATGGCCGCCCAGGCGCATCCCGTGCCGCAGCGCCGCGGCGCAGACGGGCGGACCGGGCAGCGCTGGATGCGCCGGACGGCGGCGCCACGCCGCCAGATGCCAGGCGGCGCCCGCCACGCCGGCCGCCGCCGCCGCCGCCGGCATCGTCCGCGCCAGCGTGGGCATGTCCAGCAGCGCCTGCGCGACGGCCGTACCGGCCAGGTACACGGGCAGTCCGGCCGCCGTCCACGTCGCGGCCCAGGCCAGGCCGGCGACCACCGTGAGCAGGGACGCCTTTCCCGCCCCTTCCAGCGTGGCCCGGTAGCGCCGCAACGGCGCCACGGCGAGCGGCAGCATCATCGGCACCATCATCGCGGCCCACATCC
The DNA here is from genome assembly GCA_966211695.1 of uncultured Massilia sp. Lineage (GTDB taxonomy): Bacteria > Pseudomonadota > Gammaproteobacteria > Burkholderiales > Burkholderiaceae_D > Telluria. Next base: position 12,373 of record CBIHOW010000060.1, read on the forward strand.
CGATGAAACCGGCGGCGGCGCCAAGCCGCGACTGCCCGCACATCGGCATCCACATCGCCGACATGGTCCACCCGCCGGGCATCGGCATCCCGCCCATGATCACACGGGATACTCGTCGTGCCGCCGCCACCAGACGCCGTTCTCGTTGCGGCCTTTCGGTGCGCGGTCCAGCCATGGGTACATGCCCCACAACGCGTCGAGGCCGCGCGCGTACGTCGAATACGTGTGGTACACGACGCCATCCTCCTGCACGAACGCGCTCAGGCCCGGCCGCTCGCGCGTGTAGGTGGCGAGGTCGGTGCCGGTCGATACGGCCTGCTGCGCCGCCGGACCGGTGCCGTCCCGCGCCGGCATCGGCATCGGCGGCTCGCGGCGGTAGTTGTACTCGATGCCGCCTTCGCGCTGCTGCGCCTCGCTGAACCAGACGTTGAAGTCGGCATTGAAGTCCGCCTCGCCGGGGAGCGCCGTCGCCCACGGAAACGTCCATCCCATGCGTTCCTTGTAGGCGCGCAGTTTCGTCTGCGGCGCGCGCGACACGGCCATCAACATCACGTCGTGATTGGCCAGGTGCGTGGCGATGCCGTTGAAGCCGTCGGCGATCGCCGAGCAGGATGGGCAGCCCGCCGTGTAGTCGACGCCGAACATGAAGTGGTAGACGAGCAGTTGCGAGCGGCCCTGGAACAGGTCGGCCAGCGATGCCGGACCGGCCGCGGTATCGAACCGGTAGTCCTTGTCGATGCGGACCCAGGGCAAGGCCTGGCGCTCGCGTGCCAATTCGTCGCTGCGGTGCGTGAGCTCGCGCTCCGCCTCCCACAGCCGCAGCCGTGCGGCCAGCCATTCGTCCCGGGTTCCCGTCTGATGCATAGTCATCGTTTTCTCCTGTCGGTTGAAGGTGCGGTGCTATATTAGGGACGGCATACCACCCGACGGGAGTGACAAGTTTGGCGCGATTCCGATGGACTCGATGATCACGGCGGCGGCCCTGTCGCTGGCCCATGGCGACCCGCTCGGCGCCCTCTCCCGCGTCGCCTTGCGTGACGATGCGCCCGCGCTCGCATTGCGCGGCATCGCGATGGCGCAACTGGGCGACCTGGCTCGCGCCCGCCTGCTGGTGCGCCGTGCCGCGCGCGCGTTCGGTGCGAAGGAAGCCGTCGCACGGGCGCGCTGCCTGCTCGCGGAAGCCGAGATCGCCCTCGCCGTGCGCGACCTCGACACCAGCGCGACGCTGCTCGCCGACGCGCACCGCACGCTGGACGCGCACGGCGACCACGCCAATGCCGCGCACGCCCGCTACCTGGAGCTGCGCCGCCTGCTGCTGACAGGCCGCCTCGACGACGCCGAGCAGCGCCTGGCCGCGCTCGATCCGGCCGGCCTGCCGCGCGCCCTGCGTGCCGCGCACGAGCTGACCATGGCCGGCATCGCGATGCGCCGCATGCGCGCGCACGCGGCGCGGGAAGCGCTCGCCCGCGCGGACGCCCACGCGCGCGCGGCCGGCATCGCCGCGCTGGGTGCCGAGATCGAATGGGCCATGCGCGTGCTCGATGCGCCGGCGGCCCGGCTCGTCACGCCGGATGGCCCGCGCGACGTGCTGCTGGACGAAGTGGAGCGGCTGATGTCCTCCACCGCACTGGTGGTCGACGGCTGTCTGAATGCCGTGCACCACCTCGGCACGGATATCCCGCTGGCCCGGCGCCCGGTCCTGTTCGCGCTGGTCCGCACCCTGGCCGAAGCCTGGCCGCGGGACGCGGCGCGCGACACGTTGATCCTGGCCGCGTTCCGCATCCGCCATCCCGACGAGACGCACCGTGCCCGCCTGCGCGTCGAGATGGGCCGGCTGCGGACGGTACTCCGCGGCACGGCCGGCGTACACGCCACGCCGCGCGGCTTTCAACTGATCCCGCCCGACGGCCACGCCGTCGCCGTGCTCGTCCGCCCCGTCGACGACGACCACGCGTCCGTGCTGGCGTTGCTGGCGGACGGCGAGGCATGGTCCAGCTCCGCGCTCGCGCTGGCGCTGGGCACCAGCCAGCGCACCATCCAGCGTTCGCTGGAAGCGCTGGCGGCAAACGGCAAGATCCAGGGATACGGCCAGGGCCGCGCACGCCGCTGGGCTATGCTGCCGCTGCCCGGATTCGCGACAAACTTGTTACTCGCGACCGCGCCGGGCGTTACCTAGAATGAACGCATGAAAACGACACCTGCCCACATCGTCCGCGAATACGGACCCTATGACGACAAGCCCGCCGTGCACGGCGTCTCCTTCGACGGCAAGCAGCTCTGGTTCGCTTCCGGCGACCACGTGAACGCCGTCGATCCCGCCAGCGGCGAGCTGCGCCGCTCGCTCGCCGTCCAGGCCCATGCGGGGACGGCCTTCGACGGCCGCTACCTGTACCAGATCGCGGACAGCCGCATCCAGAAGATCGACCCGGACACGGGCGCGGTCCTGTCGAGCATCCCGACGCCGGAAGGCGGCGGCGCCGGCCTCACCTGGGCCGAAGGCTCGCTGTGGATCGGCCAGCACCGCGCACGCAAGATCCACCGGCTCGATCCGGAGACCGGGGCGATCCTCGACACGATCGAAGCGAAGCGCTTCGTCACGGGCGTGACTTGGTTGAATGGCGAGCTGTGGCACGCCACCTGGGAGAACGAACAGAGCGACCTGCGCCGCGTCGATCCGCGCACCGGGGACGTGCTGGAAACCGTCGACATGCCGCCCGGCGTGCTGGTGTCCGGTCTCGAGTCGGATGGCGTGGACCGTTTCTTCTGCGGTGGCGGGAGCAGCGGCAAGGTCCGGGTCGTGCAGCGTCCCGAATAAAAAAAACGGCGGACATCGCTGTCCGCCGCATTAACTTGAGTGCTAACTCAAGACCATCAAACAACCACCAAACTTGTTCAGGCGACCGCCGCCTCTTCGGCGCACAGCTTCAGGCTCGCGTGACGCGGCGCGTTCAACCCGGCCATCAGCGCCTCCTGGTGTTCTTCCAGCAGGTCGAACACGGCATCCTTCGACAACACGTACTGGTCCAGCAGCGTGTCCTTGATCGACACGATCACGTCCTTGTAGTCGCGGATCGAATTCAGCGTGTAGTTGTACAGCTCGTCCGATTTCTCCTCGACCTGGCGCAGCGTGTGCTCGCCCGAGGCGTCGTTCTGAAGCTGGCTGTAGTCGATCTTGGCGCGCGAATACATCGACAGGCGGCCGACCATCAGGTTCAGCATCTTCGTGATCTTTTCGATGTCGTTCTGGCTGCCGACCGAGATGCCGCGTGCGCCATAAAACAGTTCTTCCGCCGCGACGCCGCCGTACAGGCCGATCACGTCGCGCTCCAGTTCTTCCAGCGTGCGCAGCGACATGTCGTCACCGGACTGCAGCACATAGCCCAGCGCACCGATCTTCGACACCGCTTCCGTGCTGATCTTCAGCAGATGCGACTTTTCCTTGACCTCGGCCAAGCTCATGCCGGCGCGCAGGTACGGGTCGATCTGCATGAAGAAGTGACCCAGTTCGTGCACGGCGATGCGCTCGCGCTGCTTGTGCTTCTCGGCCGTCGTGGCGCGGTCCGTCAGGCCGATCGTGGCGCGCTCGTAGGCGCGGAACAGCAGATCGGTGTTGATGATCGCCTTTTCCTGGATCGAGATCATCGACGCGCGCTCGACCACCGTTTCCAGCAGCGCCGGGCTCAGGTTCTGGGTGATTTCCGCGACCTGGTCCAGGTCGAGGTCGTTCCAATCCACGAGACCTTCTTTCTTGCGTGCCAGGAAGCTGCGCAGGAGTTCCTTGCGCTCGCCCTTGTTCGGCAGGCGGAAATTGATCTTCACGGAGAAGCGGCGCAGCATGGCTTCGTCCATCTCGGTCGACGCATCGTCGAAGTTCGAGGCGACGACCCAGATCACGCCCTGGCCCTTGTCGCTCTTGACGCCGTCCAGCAGGCCCAGCAGGGTGTTCGCGGTGTCGTCTTCCCATTTCTTTTCGCTGCGGCCGCGCGGCATGAACAGGCTTTGCGCTTCATCCAGGAAGATGATGCAGCGGCCCTTGCTCGATGCCTTGCGGTACAGGGCGTTCAGCGCCTTCGAACCGCCGCCGACGTAGCCCGATTCCAGCGCCGAGCCGGATGCCTGGATCAGCGGGATGTCGAGGCGCTTGGCCAGGTAGCCCACCAGCTTGGTCTTGCCGGTACCGGCCGGGCCCGTCAGCATGACGTTGAACGGCTTGTCGATGTTGTGCTCTTTGTACAACTCGCGGTTGCGGATCATGTCTTCCAGGTGCAGCACTTCCTGCTTGATGTCTTCCATGCCGATCAGGTCGTCCATGCTGCCCTTCAGCTTGTCCGGGGTGATCAGCTGGCTGCTCATGCCCATGCCCGGGATGCCGAATTTCATGGCGTACAGGATCACCAGCAGCACCGTGATGTCGAGCGCGTGGCGCTTCAGGAAGTCGACAATGTCGGCACCGACGCCTTCGCCTTCGTCCTGCAGGACGGCCTTGTGCGACGCCAGGTATTCATCCTTGGCGATGGAATACGGGATCGCGTTCTTCAGCAGCACTTCGCGCTCCAGCGACAGGTGCGACGTGCTCGGCACCTTCACCACGTGCAGTTGGGGCGCATCCTTGTACTTATAGATATAGCGCGGCGAATCCGACAGCGGCTTCGCGACGAGCAGGTAGTCGAGGCGGTCCTTCTGGGCAGCCAGTTGGGTGATCTCGGAAATATTCTGCGAGTAGACGACCGGCGACGGATCTTGCGGGATATCGGCCTTGTAGATTGCCCAGCCCGTCAAGACGCCGAGCAGCACGGCAGTCAAAATCCGGACATAAACATTCTTAAAGGCAATTTGAAGTCGGGCAAAATTGGGCATATCGGTACTCGTACAAGTCGAAGGTGCGTGATACGGCAAGTTTTACTGCATGCCTTCCGGAGTGCCGAGTGGACGCGAAAGGCGGCGGTGCGGGGACCGCGGGGTATTCAAACGTGTGCGTTTGATATTGTTTTGATGCCCGAAGGCAATGGGGATATGGAGACTATACTCGCAAAGAAAAGCGACGTGTATACCGTGCGGTGAAAAAATTTTGAATCACAACACGCATGATCAAATTGATATCGGTTTTCATTGCCCATCTCATACATTCAATAAATAAATCGCAATAAGCTGCCGCGTATTTAGCGTTTTCTCAATAGTCAATCGACTAATTTATTGCATTTGTTTTATTTAAAAATGATTAACTTTGCCAACTGTTTATCGTGCTTTAACGGCACGTAACGGACGCAATGCATGGCGCATTTTTGCTATGCTGGGATCATCCGCATGACGCCGCCAACGGTCATGCGGTGACGTACCCCACAGTCAGACAATGCATGGATAAGGAATGACCGTGAAACGATACGCACTTGCCGCAATGCTCAGTCTCTTGATGGGTGGCGCCGTCCAGGCGGCCGCCATAGACCTCGACAACAGTCACACCGTCGTGCGCATGCGCGGCGTGACCGATCTGTCGACGGTAAATCACAACGAAGTGGTGGCACCACCTTCCCCTTCGATGTCCGAACTTCCGGAACCGGAAGTGTTTGCGATGATGCTGGTCGGCCTGATCCTGATCGGTTATCGGGCCAGCCGTGACAGCAGCGAGAAATTCAAATAAGGATGAAAAACTTGTCCGCATGACGCGGAAGGTTGACCGACGGCGCCGCGAGGCGCCGTTTTATTTTGTCGGCCACTCAGGCCGGCAATTCCTGGCACAGCGCATGGAGCTTGCTCAGCGTTGCCCAATTGCGCGTCGTCGTCGCATCGCCCAGCTTCTTGCCCAGTGCCGCCACGACCGGACTGTCGAGAATGCCTTCCGGGCACCAGACATAAGCCGCCCGCTCGCCCAGCGCCATCGCCCCCGGCCGCCAGTCCTGGCCGCACAGCGCTGCGACGGCATCGCGCGAATGGGGGCCGGCGAGAATGAACGTCAGCAGGCGCGAATGATCCGTTGCCTGGTCGAGCAAGGGATTGGAAGACATGATCGCATCGAGGTCATCGCAACTGAGCACGACGGTGCGGGACGCCACGCCGAGCTTGAGCACGAGCGCCTCCTCGATCTCGGCCGCGACCGTGTCATGCGCCCTGGCAGGACCGGTGAACACGACGTTGCCGCTGTTGAGGAGACTGCGCACGTCGTCATAGCCGAGATCCGCGATCAGTTTGCGCAGGTCGGCCATGGCGATGCGTTTCGCCCGCCCGACATTTACGCCTCTCAATAAAACAATGTAGCGTTTTCTAGTCATCCGGCCATGGTACGGCGTCCGAATTAGATAAGCATTAAAGCATCGGCTTACAACACCGGGCCTCCTTACCGGATGGTAATATCAATACATTGCAAACAACGCGAGGAAAGCATGAGCGGTCCTTTCCACCTGACGCCGCTGGCCGAAACCCGACCGGGGATGGTGTTGTCCGACGTCGTGCGCGACGGGAAAGGCAATGTCTTGCTGGCACAGGATATCGTGCTGACCGAATCCATGCTGGCGTCGCTCGCGCGGCATGGCATCGACATGCTGCCGATCCTGCAGGCCGAACCGGCGCCGCCGCCCATCGATCCGGAAGCGATCCAGGCACGGCTCGATCACGTGTTCCGCAAGCACGACCGCGACGACCTCGGCGACTGGGCCACGGGCATCCTGCGCCGCTACGTGGAAGACTACCGCCTGCAGCGCGAGGTGACGCCATGAACCGCCTGACTCCCGAACAACTGGCCGCCGGCGTGCAAGACTTGCCGTCGCTGCCCGCCGTCGTCATGGAATTGCTCAGCAGCATAGAGCAGGAAGACATCGACATTTCGGTGCTGGCGAAAAAAGTGTCGTACGACCAGGCCCTGACGGCAAAAACGCTGCGCCTGGCCAATTCCTCGACCTATGGCCTGCAAGTGAAGGTCACGACGATCCAGCAAGCCATCACCTTCCTCGGCTTCCAGACGACGCGTAACCTGATCACGGCGGCCGCCATCACGGGCTGCTTTCCCAGCGGACGCTGCGTAGGATTCCACGACAAGGCATTCTGGCGCCATTCGATCGCCACGGCCGCGTGCGCACGCGCCCTGGCGCGCCGGATGCGCTTCAACCAGGACATCGCCTTCACGGCCGGCTTGTTGCATGATATCGGCCGGCTTGTGCTCGTGACTGGTCATGCGGACGCCTATGCCCAGGTCGTCGCCTGGCATGCGCAGCACGGCGGCGACTGGCAGGACGCCGAACAGGCCGTCCTCGGCATCGATCATATCGACGCGGGGGTCGCGCTGGCCGACCACTGGAATTTCTCGAGCACCATGCGCCAGGCGATCGCCTATCACCACGCGCCCGACATCCATGGCGCGGGGTTCCTGGCGGCGATCGTGCACGTGGCCAACGCCATCGTCCACGCACTCGACCTGGCCGGTGAAGACGACGAACTGGTGCCGCGCGTATCCAGTGTGGCCTGGGATGCGATGGGATTGAATGAAGAAGCCTATCTGCACCTGTTCCGCGAAACGGAACTGCAGTTCGGCGAAATGTCGACCATCCTGATGGCTTGAAAAGGGCCGATCAAGCCCAGGATGATCGGTAGTGACGGCAGCGAGGGCGTGCTTCGCTGCCGGGTCTGTCCGAAGGCATGACAGGACCGGCTGTCATGCCCACGGCATCAGTGCGCATAGTTGCCCGACGGCTTTGTCGAAGACGATGCGTCGTTCGATTGCGATTGCTGGGCCTGCTGAGCTTGCGGTTGAGCCTGTTGCTGTTGCGCAGCCTGCTGGGCAGCTTGCTGTGCAGCTTTTTCCTCAGGCTTCGGGCGGCCCTGGGCATCCGACAGGCGATATTTGGTGCGGCGGTCGCCCATCAGGTCACGCAGGTCGCGGATGCTCATGCCGGTCACTTCGTGCATGCGGATCAGCAGCGAGGCGCCGACCGGCAGGCGGTGGTGACGGATCTTGCTGATCACCGGCGGTGCGACTTCCAGCATGCGCGACAGCGCAGCATCGTTCTTCAGTTGCATCTTGCCGAGCAGAATGTCCAGCAGATGGTTCGGGTTGTAGCTTTCCTGTGATGACAAAGCGTGATGTGCCATGATGACCTCGTAAATGGTTAAAATAGTTCTCTTACGAACCGTGTTTAATGACTAAGTTTCATCAACATAAGTTCCCGGATTGCGCGGCCGACTGACCAGGTATCCACCTGACATATCGGCCGGCGCGTCTCCGGACCGCGTGCGCTCCCTTGGCGGGAAGCGAAAAACGAATGCAGCGTTGGAACCCTGTCCGGGCGCCGCGACCGAACTGCCGTCGCCGCTGCGGTTTTTGCACTTCCCGCTTCCCACATGCACTTGTCTTTCGGACAAATTATCAAACTCATATGTCGGGTTCACACTCGACCTGAGCACGAAATTCATTGGCCGAAATCAAGCTAACCGGTGGAAAGCTTGTCACATAGTCATTTCAGCACATGGTGACAAATTGTGGCGCACGCAAGTGTTTTTTTGGACTAATTTTGCAATTGCCGAGCTACACGATCTCCTTGATTTACAAGGAGAAACTATTTCAAGTCGAATCGGCAACTTTAAAGATAACAGCTAGAAAGAAAAATTCAAGATTTAACAATGTAACCGACTGTAGAAAAATTTCCCTCGGAAAATCCTGAATTCCGCGCAGCACGGAACACCGGCGCGCACGGCCGCACGCACCCGCTTTTTCGGCGCGTTTCCGATTTACGGTAAACTGGACTTCCAACTTGTCAAAGCATCAGCACCTAGAAGCATTCCATGCAGAAAAAAGTATTCATCAAGACCTTCGGTTGCCAAATGAACGAGTACGACTCGGACAAGATGGCGGACGTGCTGGGCGCGTCCGATGGGCTCGTACGCACCGATACGCCGGATGACGCCGACGTCATCCTGTTCAACACCTGCTCCGTGCGCGAAAAGGCGCAGGAAAAAGTGTTTTCCGACCTGGGCCGCCTGAAGGAACTCAAACGCGCCAAGCCCGACCTGATCATCGGCGTGGGCGGCTGCGTCGCGTCGCAGGAAGGCGAAGCCATCGTCAAGCGCGCGCCGCACGTGGACATGGTGTTCGGCCCGCAGACGCTGCACCGCCTGCCGCAGATGATCCAGCTGCGCCGCCACACGGGCGCGGCCCAGGTCGACATCAGCTTCCCGGAAATCGAGAAGTTCGACCACCTGCCGCCGGCCAAGGTCGAGGGCCCGGTCGCCTACGTGTCGATCATGGAAGGCTGCAGCAAATATTGCAGCTACTGCGTGGTGCCCTACACCCGCGGCGAGGAAGTGTCGCGCCGCTTCGAGGACGTGCTGACGGAAGTCGCCGGCCTGGCCGCGCAGGGCGTCAAGGAAATCATGCTGCTGGGGCAGAACGTGAACGCCTACCGCGGCGCGATGGAATCGGGAGAAATCGCCGACTTCGCGCTGCTGCTGGAATACGTGGCCGAGATCCCCGGCATCGAGCGCCTGCGCTTCGTCACCAGCCACCCGAAGGAATTCACCCAGCGCCTGATCGACGCGTACGCGAAGATCCCGCAGCTGGTCAACCACCTGTACCTGCCCGTGCAGCACGGCTCCGACCGCATCCTGCAGGCGATGAAGCGCGGCTACACGGGCCTGGAATACAAGTCGATCATCCGCCGCATCAAGGCGGTACGCCCGGACATCTCGATCTCGTCCGACTTCATCGTCGGCTTCCCGGGCGAGACGGACGCCGATTTCGAAGCGATGATGAAGCTCGTGGAGGACGTCGGCTTCGACAACAGCTTTTCCTTCATCTTCAGCAAGCGCCCCGGCACGCCGGCCGCCAACCTGGCGGACGACACCCCGCACGAGGTCAAGCTCGCGCGCCTGCAACGCCTGCAGGCTCAGATCGATGCCAACACCCGCAAGACCAGCGCAGGCATGGTCGGCACCGTGCAGCGCATCCTGGTCGAAGGTCCGTCCAAGAAGGGCGGGGGCGAACTCCAGGGGCGTACCGAGAACAACCGCGTCGTCAACTTCTTCCCGGGCGAGGACAGCGATGCGCTCATCGGCCAGCTGGTCGACGTGCGCATCACCGAAAGCCTGGATTACACCCTGCGCGGCGACCTGGTCGCCAGCATTGATACGATTGCCAAAGCCAGTTGAAAACGCCTACCCAGCCTTCGTACTTCATTCCCGAGCCGCTCGATAACACGCGGCTCGCCCACCTCTGCGGTCCGCTCGACGAAAACCTGCGCCAGATCTCGGCCGCACTCGACGTGACCATCTTCCGGCGCGGCGAAAAATTCATCGTCAGCGGGACCAATGCCGAACGCGCCGTCGAGCTGCTGGAACGCTTCTACGCGGTGGCCGACAAGGTCGTGCCGATCGAGGAAGTGCAGCTGGCGCTCGTCGAACAGCGCGCCGGCCTGAAGCCGAAGTCGCCGGACGCCGAGCCCGAGCCGCCGAAGGAGCCCGGCGCCTCGGTGACGGCAGAAGCCGACGAGGTCGACGACGATGAGCTGGTCAGCCCGATGCTCAAGACGCGGCGCCACGACCTGCGCGGCCGCACCCCGCACCAGATCCAGTACCTGAAGGCCGTGCTCGAACACGACATCAGCTTCGGCATCGGTCCGGCCGGCACCGGCAAGACCTATCTCGCCGTCGCCTGCGCCGTCGACGCCCTCGAACGCGACGCCGTCAAGCGCATCATCCTGACCCGTCCGGCCGTGGAAGCGGGCGAGCGCCTGGGCTTCCTCCCCGGCGACTTCGCGCAGAAGGTCGACCCGTACCTGCGTCCGCTGTACGACGCGCTGTACGACCTGCTCGGCTTCGACCGCACGCAGAAGCTGTTCGAGAAGCAGGTGATCGAGATCGCCCCGCTCGCGTTCATGCGCGGCCGCACCCTCAATCACGCGTTCGTGATCCTCGACGAAGCCCAGAACACGACGGCCGAACAGATGAAGATGTTCCTGACCCGGATCGGCTTCGGCAGCAAGGCCGTCGTCACGGGCGACGTCACCCAGGTCGACCTGCACAAGACGCAGAGGAGCGGCCTCGTCGACGCCATGCACGTGCTGAAGGACGTGCGCGGCATCGCCTTCACCCAGTTCTCCAGCGCCGACGTCGTGCGCCACCCGATGGTGGCCCGCATCGTCGACGCCTACGAGAAGGCCGCGTCGATGCAGGAGCTCGGCGCGTTACCCGGCACTCTGACCAAACCAGCCGCTACCCGCCATGCAAGAAAAAAAGCATAACCTCGAACTGGACGTCCAGTACCCCGACACCCGCCTCGAAGCGGACATCACCCCCGACCTGGTGGAGCGCTGGGTACGCGCCTCCCTCCTCGGCCCGGCCGAACTGGCGATCCGCTTCGTCGACGCGGAAGAAGGCCAGACCCTGAACCGCGAATACCGCGGCAAGGACTACGCCACCAACGTGCTCACCTTCGCGTACAACGAAGGCGCGGAAATCGCCGACGACGAACCGACGCAGGCAGACATCGTCCTGTGCACGGACGTGCTGCAGCGCGAAGCCGACGAGCAGAAGAAGACGGTCGAGGAACACGCGGCGCACCTCGTCGTGCACGGGGTGCTGCACGCGCAGGGCTTCGACCACGAGACGGACGAAGAAGCGGAGGAGATGGAGCAGCTCGAGCGCGACATCATGGAAGCGCTCGGGTATCCGGATCCTTACACAGAGAACGAATAAAACCGTCATTCCCGCGCAGGCGGGAATCCAATTTTTGCGATCTGCCGGCAAACTTGGGTCCCCGCCTGCGCGGGGACGACGGTCTTCAGGTTTACGCCTTTTTCAGCTGCTCCCCAATCGGCAACTTGCGCACCCGCTTCCCGGTCGCCGCGAACACCGCGTTCGCCAGCGCCGGCGCGATGCCCGCGGTCCCCGGCTCGCCGATCCCGCCCGGATCGTCGTGGCTGTTGACGATATAGACCTCCACCGCCGGCGATTCCGGCATGCGCATCACGCGGTAGTCGGAGAAATTCGACTGCTGCACCCGCCCCTTCTCGACCGTGACCTGGTCCCACAGCGCCGCGCTGGCGCCGAACACGATGCCGCCTTCCATCTGCGCGACGATGGTGTCCGGGTTGACGTTCTGGCCGCAGTCCACCGCGCACACGACGCGGTGCACGCGCACGTCGCCGTCCGGCCCGACCGACACTTCCGCCACCTGCGCCATGTAGCTGCCGAACGCGAACTGCGTCGAGACGCCCCGCCCCAGCTTGCGGCCCGCGATCGGCTTCAGAGGCTTGCCCCAGCCGGCCTTCTCGGCCGCCAGGTTCAGCACGGCCAGCGTGCGCGGCGATTTCTGCAGCAGCGCGCGGCGGAACGCGACGGGGTCCGTCTTGCTCGCATACGCCAGCTCGTCGATGAAGCTCTCGACGACGAACACGTTGTGCGTGGGACCGACGCCGCGCCAGAACGCGGTCGCGAGGCCCGGCGGTTCGTGGCGCATGTATTCGACGCGGATCGCCGGGATCGCATACTGGATGTCGGCCGCGCCTTCCACCGCATCCGGGTCGACGCCGTTCTTGACCATCGGCGGGGCGAAGCGCGACATGATCGACGATCCCGTCACGCGGTGGAACCACGCCACGGGCATGCCCTTGTCGTCGATGCGCGCCGACATGCGGTCGACGTAATAGGGGCGGTACATGTCGTGCTGGATGTCTTCCTCGCGGGTCCAGACGATCTTGATCGGCCCCTTGGCCAGCCTGGCGAATTCCACGGCCTGGATCACGTTGTCGACTTCGAGCCGGCGTCCGAAGCCGCCGCCGATGTAGTGGTTGTGCACGCGGACCTTCTCGAGCGGCAGTCCCGTGATCTTCGCGGCCGCCCCCTGCGCCAGCGCCGGCACCTGTGTGCCGACCCAGATGTCGCAGCCGTCGGCCTTCAGGTCGACCGTGCAGTTCATCGGTTCCATCGTCGCGTGCGCGAGGAACGGGACTTCGTAGATGACGTCGATGCGGCGGCCCGGCCCCGCGTCCAGCGCCTTCAGCGCATCGCCCTTGTCGGTGGCGATGGCGCCCGTGTTCTGCGACACCTTCATCATGTCCGCGACGATGGCAGCCAGGCTGACGTTGGCGTTGGCGCCGTCGTCGAAACGGGGCGCGGCAGCAAGCAGGCCCTGTTTCGCGGCCCAGAAGTGGTCGGCCACGACGGCGACCGCGCCCTCGATGCGCAGCACCTGGCGCACGCCCTTCACGGCCAGCGCCTTCTGCTCGTCGACGGCGGCGACCTTGCCGCCCAGGACAGGCGACGCCGCCACGGCCGCGATGCCCATGTCGGGCAGGCGCGCGTCGATGCCGAACTGCGCGGAACCGTTCACTTTCGCGGGCGAGTCCAGGCGCTTCAGCGGCTTGCCGACCAGCGTGAACTGGGCCGGGTCCTTCAGCTTGACCTCGGCCGGGAAGCCCAGCTTCGACGCGGCTTCCGCCACTTCGCCGAAGTGCACCTGCCGGTTCGACGCCGCGTGGCGGATCGTCCCGCCCACGACCTTCAGGTCGCCCGGCTCCACGTTCCAGTTCTTCGCCGCGGCCTGCACGAGCACCGTGCGCACCTTGGCGCCCGCCTCGCGCAGCGGTTTATAGGTCGCGCGGATCGACGTCGAGCCGCCCGTCACCTGGCCGCCCAGCAGCGCGTCGGCGTACAGCGAATTGTCCGCGGGCGCCTGCTCCAGCTTCACTTTCGACAGGTCCGCGCCCAGTTCCTCGGCCAGCAGCTGCGGCAGCGACGTGAAGGTGCCCTGCCCCATCTCGACCTTGTGGATGATGAGGGTGACGATGCCCTCGCGGTCGATGCGGATGAACGCGTCGTGCGCGAGGCCCGGCTGCTCGTTCGTCAGCGCGGTCGACGCCTGGCCGACGGCCTTCTCGGAAGGCGGTTCCTTGCGGTCGTTGGCGGGCGCGTCGCCCTGTTTCGCACAGCCGAACAGCGAGAAACCGAACAGCAGGCCGCCGCCGCCGACGGCGCCCGCTTTCAGCAGCTGGCGGCGCTTGTTCGAGAGCTGGTCCATGTCGCCGTCCCCTTTCATGCCTGGCCCGAGGCAATCTTGATCGCCTTGCGGATGCGGTTATAAGTCCCACAGCGGCAGATGTTGCCGGCCATGGCGTTGTCGATGTCGGCATCGCCCGGTTTCGGCGTCGCGTGCAGCAGCGCGGTGGCGGACATGATCTGGCCCGACTGGCAATAACCGCACTGGACGACGTCGATCTTGCGCCACGCGTCCTGCACCTTCGCCCCGACCGGGTCGTTGCCGATCGCCTCGATGGTCGTGATCTTCTTGCCGACGGCAGCCGACACGGGGGTCACGCACGAGCGGATGGCCTGGCCGTCCAGGTGCACGGTGCAGGCGCCGCACAGGGCGACGCCGCAGCCGAACTTGGTGCCGGTGAGGCCCATCACGTCGCGCAGGGCCCACAACAGGGGCATGTCGTCGGGGACGTCGAGGTTGGTGGTGGTGCCGTTGACGTTCAAGGCGGGCATGGGGATTCCTTTCCTTAGCGAATGATCAACTATAGGACGAAGCCTCGCAGCAATGGCGCACGCCTGCCTGAACCCGCATGCTGCATAAAAATCAGGCATTCCGGCTTTTGGTGTATCCTATGGCCCATCGCAACAACGGCTTCACGCCAACTATGCCCGAGCACCCTGCTGACGTCCGTTCGGACGTTAAAACCCATCGGTCGCTGTTCGAACGGTTGACCGCACTGATTTCCCCCGAGCCCGAAAACCGCGCCGAACTGCTGGAAGTTCTGCACGACGCCCACGAACGCAACCTCATCGACGCCGACGCCCTCTCCATGATCGAGGGCGTGTTCCAGGTGTCCGACCTGTCGGTGCGCGACATCATGATCCCGCGCTCCCAGATGGACGTGATCGACATCACCAAGCCGATCGAGGAATGGCTGCCCGTCGTGCTGGAAACGGCGCACTCGCGCTTCCCCGCCATCGAGGGCGAGCGCGACAAGGTGGTCGGCATCCTGCTCGCCAAGGACCTGCTGCGCTACTACGCGGAAGAATCGTTCGACGTGCGCGACATGCTGCGCCCGGCGATCTTCATCCCGGAATCGAAACGCCTGAACGTGCTGCTGCGCGACTTCCGCGCGAACCACAACCACATGGCCATCGTCGTCGACGAGTACAGCGGCGTGGCCGGCCTGATCACCATCGAGGACGTGCTGGAACAGATCGTCGGCGACATCGAGGACGAGTACGACTTCGACGAGGAAGAAGACAACATCCTCTCCATCAAGGAAGGCCAGCACGGCCCGCGCTGGCGCGTGAAGGCGCTGACGGAGATCGAGCAGTTCAACGAAGAGATCGGCGTCGACCTGCCCGAGGACGACGTCGACACCATCGGCGGCCTCGTCGCGAGCCACCTGGGCCGCATGCCGCACAAGGGCGAAGTGTTCGACCTCGAGAACCTGCGCTTCGAGGTGCTGCGCGCCGACGCGCGCCAGATCCACGTGCTGCTGGTGGAAAAACTCCCGGCCATCGACGACGAACACGATTGACGCGGGTCCTGCATTGATCGAATCCAGCCTGAACCTGCGGCGCCGCGGCAAGCCCGCCGTGGCGCCCGATCCCGCGCTGCGCGGCACGCGGCCGAGCGTCGCGGGCCTCGCCGTCGCGGCGCTGGCCGGCGCCCTGAGCCTGTTCTCGTTCGAACCGTTCGGCTGGTGGCCCGTCCAGTTCCTGTCCCTCGCTTACCTGTTCTACCAGGTCGGCATGGGCAGTTCCGTGCGCCGTGCCGTGTTCCTCGGCTGGG
Source organism: uncultured Massilia sp. (assembly GCA_966211695.1). GTDB lineage: Bacteria > Pseudomonadota > Gammaproteobacteria > Burkholderiales > Burkholderiaceae_D > Telluria. The sequence continues at coordinate 28,127 of CBIHOW010000060.1, forward strand.
CGTTCGGCTTCGGCTGGTCCGTGGCCGGCATGCACTGGTTGTACATCGCGCTGAACCGCTTCGGCGGCCTGGCCGCGCCGCTGTCCGCCATCGCCATCGCGCTGCTGGGCCTGTACATGGGCCTGTTCGGCGCATTCGCCGCGGGCGTGTCGTCCTGGCTGAGAAAACGCTGGTCGCTGCCCGTCCCCGCTTTCCTGCTGCTCGTGTTCCCCGCCTGCTGGGGTGTCTCCGAATGGATGCGCGGCTGGGTCTTTACGGGTTTTCCGTGGGCGGCGTCCGGCTATGCGCACGTGACGGCGCCCCTCGCCGGCTTCGCACCCATCCTCGGCGTGTACGGCATCGGCGTGCTGGTGGGCGTGTGCTCGGCCTGCATCGTGATGCTGACCCAGCGTCGCAGGCTGCCGGCCATCGGCCTGTTCGCCGCGTTGCTGCTGGCCGGCTGGGCCCTGAAGCACGTCGCCTGGACGGCACCTGCCGGCAAGCCGCTCGGCGTGCGCCTCGTGCAGGGGAACATCCGCCAGGACGAGAAATTCAGCGCCGAGCACCTGGGCATGATCCTCGCGCGCTACCGCGACATGATGACGGCCGCGCCGGCCGACCTGATCGCGGCGCCGGAAACGGCCATCCCCGTGTTCCCGAACCAGCTCCCGCCCGAGTACCTGCAGGCATTCCGGAATTATGCGGCGCAGACTGGCAGCGCGTTCCTGTTCGGGATCCCGCTGGCCGACAGCATGACGGTGTACGCGAACAGCGTGGCCGGCATCGGCCCGCAGGGACAGTCCTACCGCTACGACAAGAACCACCTGGTGCCGTTCGGCGAATTCATCCCGACGGGCTTCCGCTGGTTCACGGACCTGATGCAGATCCCGCTGGGCGATTTCACGCGGGGCCCGGACGTGCAGGCGCCGTTCGCCGTCAAGGACCAGCTGGTGCTGCCCAACGTCTGCTACGAGGACGTGTTCGGCGAAGAGATCGCGAAGAACCTGCGTTCGCAGGCGCGGCCGGCCACCGTGCTGCTGAACGTGTCGAACCTGGCCTGGTATGGCGAGTCCGTCGCGATCCCGCAGCACCTGCAGATCTCGCGCATGCGGACGCTGGAGACGGGCCGCCCGATGCTGCGCGCGACGAACAACGGCGCCACCGCCGTCATCGACGGCCGCGGCAACGTCGCCGCGCTGCTGCCGTTCTACAGCCAGGGCACGCTGGCGACGACGGTGCAGGGCATGGCCGGCAGTACGCCGTACATCCGCTTCGGCAACCTGCTGTTCCTCGCGCTGGGCGCATTGCTGCTGGCCGGCGCCTGGCTCGCCGGCCGCCGTCGGCAGCTGAACGGCTAAAATAGCGAGCGATTCCTCAAGCCATTCCGTAAAACCCGCTAGAATTGGTGTTTTAGCAAACTCACCGTGTTCGCGCCCCGTGCGCGCGAAGCCAACAAGATGCTCACATTCCAACAAATCATCCTGACTCTGCAAACCTACTGGGACAAGCAGGGTTGCGCCCTGCTCCAGCCGTACGACATGGAAGTCGGCGCGGGCACCTTCCACACTGGCACCTTCCTGCGCGCGATCGGCCCGGAACCGTGGCGCGCCGCCTACGTGCAGCCGTCGCGCCGCCCGAAGGATGGCCGCTACGGCGAGAACCCGAACCGCCTGCAGCACTATTATCAATACCAGGTCGTGCTGAAACCGGCGCCGGAAAACATCCTGGACCTGTACCTGGGCTCCCTGGAAGCGCTGGGCCTGGACCTGAAGAAGAACGACGTGCGCTTCGTCGAGGACGACTGGGAAAGCCCGACGCTGGGCGCCTGGGGCCTCGGCTGGGAAGTCTGGCTGAACGGCATGGAAGTCACCCAGTTCACGTACTTCCAGCAGGTCGGCGGCCTCGATTGCAAGCCGGTGCTGGGCGAGATCACGTACGGCATCGAGCGCCTGGCCATGTACCTGCAGGGCGTCGAGAACGTGTATGACCTCGTGTGGACGGAGTGGGAAGAAAACGGCGTCAAGAAGACGCTGTCCTACGGCGACGTCTTCCACCAGAACGAGGTCGAGCAGTCGACGTACAACTTCGAACATTCGAACACGGACCTGCTGTTCCAGGCTTTCAATAACCACGAGAGCGAAGCCAAGCGCCTGATCGAACTGGCGCTCACGCTGCCCGCGTACGAGCAGATCATGAAGGCGTCGCACAGCTTCAACCTGCTGGATGCGCGCGGCGCGATCTCCGTCACCGAACGCGCCGCCTACATCGGCCGCGTGCGCAACCTGTCGCGCCTCGTCGCCCAGGCCTATTACGATTCGCGCGAGAAGCTGGGCTTCCCGATGCTCCCCAAGGTTGAACAAGCGGCCTGAGAACAGAATAGAACGACACCATGAATCAGACATTACTCGTCGAACTGCAGACCGAAGAGCTGCCACCGAAGGCGCTCGTGAAACTGGGCGCCGCTTTCGCCAACGGCATCGCGAACGGCCTGAAGGCCCGTGACTTCCTCGACGCGGACAGCGTCGTCACCACCTACGCCACGCCGCGTCGCCTCGCGGTGTCGATCACCAACGTGCGCGCCACGTCGGCCGACAAGACCATCCGCGAGAAGATCCTGCCGGTGACCGTCGCCCTCGACAAGGACGGCAACCCGACCGCGCCGCTGGCCAAGAAACTGGCCGCCCTCGGCTTCCCCGACCTGAAGATCAGCGACCTCGAACGCGCCCAGGACGGCAAGGCCGACAGCTTCTTCTACACGTACACCGCGCCGGGCATCGAGCTCGCCGAAGGCCTGCAGCCGGTGCTGGAAGAGACGGTCGCCAAGCTGCCGATCCCGAAGGTGATGAGCTACCAGCGTCCGGACGGCGCCACCGTGCAGTTCGTGCGCCCCGTGCACTCGCTGCTGGCGCTGCACGGCGAGACGATCGTGCCGCTGTCCCTGCTGGGCCTCAAGGCCGGCCGCAGCACGCTCGGCCACCGCTTCCTGTCGAACGGCCACGCCTTCGATATCGGCCATGCGGATGCCTATAACGAACTGCTCAAGGTCTTCGGCAAGGTCGTCGCCAATGCCGAGGAACGCAAGGAATCGATCCGCACCCAGCTGCTGGCCAAGGCCGGCGGCGACCAGGTGCTGATGCCGGAATCGCTGCTGGATGAAGTGGCGGCGCTGGTCGAATGGCCCGTCGTCTACGAATGCCATTTCGAGGACGCCTTCCTGGCCGTGCCGCAGGAATGCCTGATCCTGACGATGCAGACGAACCAGAAATACTTCGCGCTGACGGACTCGAACGGCAAGCTGCGCTCGCGCTTCCTGATCGTCTCGAACCTCGCGACCGACGACCCGTCCGCCATCATCGGCGGCAACGAGCGCGTCGTGCGCCCGCGCCTGTCGGATGCGAAATTCTTCTTCGAGCAGGACAAGAAGAAGTCGCTGGAATCGCGCCTGCCGCTGCTGGCGAACGTCGTCTATCACAACAAGCTGGGCACGCAGGCCGAGCGCACGCAGCGCGTCACGCGCCTGGCGGGCGCCATCGCCCGCCGCCTCGGCTACGACGTGCTGCTGGCCGAACGCGGCGCGCAGCTCGCGAAGGCCGACCTGCTGACCGACATGGTCGGCGAGTTCCCGGAACTGCAGGGCATCATGGGCACGTACTACGCCCGCAACGACGGCGAGCACGAGGAAGTGGCGCTGGCCGCCTCCGAGCACTACCAGCCGCGCTTCTCGGGCGACGCTTTGCCGACGACGAACACGGGCCTGGCGGTCGCGCTGGCAGATAAACTTGAAACCCTCGTGGGCATCTGGTCGATCGGCCTGCAGCCGACCGGCGAGAAGGATCCGTTCGCGCTGCGCCGCCACGCTTTAGGCGTGATGCGCATGCTGGTCGAGAAGCGCCTGCCGCTCGCGTTGTCCGACCTGTTGAAGGATGCCGCCGGCGTGTTCGACTACATGCCGACCTTTAAAGATCCGACGACGGAAGTGACGGCCTTCGTGCTGGACCGCCTGCGCGGCCTGCTGCGCGACCGCGGCTTCGCGCCGAACGAAGT
>CBIHOW010000061.1:0-31872 GCA_966211695.1 uncultured Massilia sp.
GATTTCCAAGATGATGACGACGCTCGGGCTGATGCGCCTGCTCGAAGACGGCAAGCTTGATCTGGATGTCGATGTCTCCGGCTACCTCGGCTTTGCGTTGCGCAATCCGCATTTTCCCGGCGAGTTGATTACCCTGCGCCACCTGCTCACTCACACGTCCTCGCTGCGCGACGATGCCGGCTATTCCTGGGGCGCGGACATTGCGCTGAAGGATGTGATCGACTCTCGGATGTTTGCGGCCAACGCGGGCCCGGGCGCTTACTTCACGTACTGCAACCTCGGCTGGGGCGTGATCGGCACCGTGATGGAGAGAGTCACGGGCGAACGCTTCGACCGCCTGATGCGGCGCCTGCTGATCGAGCCGCTGGGCTTGCAGGCCAGCTATCTCCCTTCGGAACTGCCGCCCGCGGCACTGGCCAATCTGGCGACGCTGTACCGCAAGCGCACGGTCGACACGGAAGTGTGGGATCCGGCCGGCCCGTGGATCGCCCAGGCCGACGACTACAGCGTCACGCCGCCTGTTGCCATCGACCGTTACGTCATCGGTACGAATGCCACGCCGTTCAGTCCGACGGGCGGCCTGCGCATCAGCGCGCGCGACATGGGTGTCGTGATGCGCATGCTGATGGGGCAAGGCCCGCAGTTGTTGAAGCCGGCGACGCTGTCGCTGATGTTCAGCCGGCAATGGACCTACGATGGCCGCAACGGCGACACGTCGGATGGGCTGTTTCACTGCTGGGGTCTCGGCAATGAACAGTTCCCGGACGAAAAAGAAACGCGCCTCGTCGAGGGCGGTGGCTTCCCGGCCGTCGGGCACCTGGGCGATGCGTATGGGCTGATGTCCGGGTTCGCGTTCGATCCGAAGCGCCGGAACGGGATGATCGTGCTGGTGGGCGGCACCTCGACGGATCCGTTCGCGCCCGCGAACAAGGGCCGATACTCATCGCTGGCGCGCTTCCAGGAACGCATCCTGACGGCGCTGTACAAACACGCCATAACATGAACACCGGTTATGCCCTGCCGCGCTACATTCATTAGCCGAGCGCAAGGGCAGCCCCTTAAGCTTCCCAGCATGTCCAAGATCGAAAGCGTGCACGGATGCAACAAGTAATCGTCATCGGCGGCGGTGTCGTCGGCCTGACCTCGGCGTGGTGGCTTCTCGAAGCCGGCTACCGGGTCACGCTGCTGGAACGCGCCCCGGGCGTGGGCACCGGCACGAGCTACAGCAATGGCGGGCAGCTGAGCTACCGGTATGTGTCGCCGCTGGCGGACGCGGGCGTACCGTTGAAGGCGCTGAAATGGTTGTTCCAGGAGCACGGGCCGCTGCGTTTCCGTCCGCAATTCGACGCGCACCAGTGGCGCTGGCTGGCCGCCTTCCTCGCCAACTGCCGCGCCGACATCAATCGCAAGACGACGAACAAATTGCTGCAACTGGGAGAATTGTCGCGCCGCGCGATGGCCGCGCTGGAACCCGTCGTGCCGCTGGAAGCGTTCGCGTGGCGCGACGCCGGTAAGCTGGTCGTCTACCGCACGCGCGCCGCTTTCGACGCGGCCGCCGCGAAGCCGGATGCGGGCCAGGTGTGGGATGCTTCCGAATGCGTCGCGCGCGAACCCGCGCTGGCCGCGATGGAAAACAAACTCGCCGGCGGCATCTATAACAGCGGCGAAGCGGTGGCCGATTGCTACGCGTTTTGCGTGGCGTTGGCTGAACGCCTGGCCGCGCATCCGCGTTTCGATGGTTTTATTCATGGCGAGGCACAGCGTTTCGTTGTGAGCGGCGGCCGGGTCACCGGCGTGCAGACGTCGGCTGGGGTGCTGTCTGGCGACGCGTACGTGCTGGCCGCCGGCATGCAAAGCCGTGCGCTGGGGGAGTCGGCGGGGCTGTCGTTGCCGATCTACCCGCTGAAGGGCTACAGCCTGACGGCGCCGATCCGACAGGACGACGTGGCGCCCGAAATCAGTGTCACCGACTTCGAACGCAAGGTGCTGTATGCGCGCATCGGCGACAAGCTGCGCGTCGCGGCCATGGTCGACATGGTCGGGGAAGACCTCAGCCTGAACGCTCATCGGCTGGACAGTCTCACGCGCCAGGTGAAAGAGACGATGCCGCGTGCGGCGGACTATACGCAGATCACGCCGTGGGCCGGGCTACGGCCGGCGACGCCGAACAGTGCGCCGATCATCGGGGCGACGCCGTATTCCAATCTATGGTTGAACGTGGGGCATGGGCCGCTTGGGTTCACGTTTGCTTGCGGCACCGCCAGCCTGCTGGCTGACCTCATGCGCGGGAAGGCGACGCCGTTTGGGTTGGATGGGTTGACGCTGGCCTGAGATTCTGAGTCAGAGCACGTTTTTGACTACAGATCACCTATCCATCGCCAAGTTCAAGCGAATCCGGCAATGGCGTTCCGTCCTCGAACGGTCCGAGCTCGTTTCTTGCCACCCGCACCAGCTTTTCGATTTCCGTAAATGGCAGCCCCTCGGCAAACAATGAGACAGTAAGTGTGTTGTTTGCGTCGCATCTGAACACGACCGCAAGCGGGTTCCAACTCTCGTCGGTAAGCTCCAGGCCCATGCCGTGGCGAACGACATCGGATGTGAACTGATATCGAAACTTCATCGTTTTTTCCAGCATTTAATGCCGATTCCTGCAGGTCGTTTTACTTCAGCAAAGACTGCTTCCGCTCCACCGCAAGCCCTAATCTTTGCAACTATTCCATTTACCTTAGATCCTCGGTATGCGGCAGCTACGTGAAAAATTTCCGTGAGACGGAGATTAAGAAACCGGCTTTCCAAGCAACGTTCTACCGAACTCAACTGGATTACGCCACTCAGGAGTCTCAGACAGTCCGTTGAAACGGCTCCGATAATAGGCGTCATTGGCAATATCTAGCGCGCTCCGAAGCGCGCCAACTTGCATCCATTTCTTAGCCTGAGCACCGTAGCGCTCATCTTTTTCGAACTGCTCAATAATCGAAGCTTGTACCGTTATTGCATCAATCAGATCATCCATTAATAATGACTTATGCATGAGTTCATCGAGTAGAGCGGCGTTCTCAGATTCTGATTTATTTTTTTCCGGATAGGCGGCATCAAGCAATATGGTTAGAGTATCAAGATTGAGTGGCACCCCTCTTAATCCGTTTATGCCAAGATGAGATTTAGGCTGAATTTCGGATCGATAATTAGCTAGACCGTCACGAATATCTTCTAACTGTTCATCCGCTTCTTCAAACTTAGCACTAAGCCGAAATAATTTTCGTTGAAACGCGTCTGGAACTTGCTCCGCGCTCTTGTAAGCCAACTTATGCTGAATTTCAGCCCAAGCATGCATCAAAATGGTTCTTACCTGAATCTCTGCTTTGATGTTGTCTAAGCCTCGATATTGAGGAACTTTAAGCCAATCGCTGGGAATTGAAATTATCAAATGAGTAGAACGATAGCCGAACTCGTTTGGCTTTAGCCGTGTCTGCGTATCCTCCTCACTGTGAACAAGAAACTCTTTCCGCAGTAATGACACAATCCTATCAACGTCATTTGGGTAGTAGCAAATGATGCGAATCCCGCAGAAATCTTCGATTTGGTTGAATGGGTCACTATAATTTTTACGATTTACCTTTTCGAATGAGGAATCTAACGATTTAATCCTCGCGTCTAAGTTTAAAAACGAAAGCTTTTCATTATTCAGCTGCTCTTCAATAACAATCGATACGTTTTTTATCAATCGATCGTAAAAAGGCAAACGATCCTCGTAGTTTTTCTTAAATTCTTCGCGGTTCATAGTTCGATTAATAAATATGAAATTCAGAGCGAGACGCCCTTCAACAGGGTTAGCTAGGCGTTCTTGGGCCCATGTTCTCGATGATGATATGTCGCGACAACGAAATCTACGAAGGCGATTGCTGAAGCGACAGCTAGTCGCGCATGCCTCGGTTGAAGGCCCCGATGTTGGCCATCGCGGCCGTGCCCTGTCCCGTAAAGACCTCGCAGCTGAGCGAGATTGTTAGTTAGTTGCGTAAGATTACGTAGTATGAGGCGGATGTTATCGGCACCTTTATTTTCGTCGGTGATACCCTCAGGAACCAACTGAAGCTCCTTTGTCAGCTTCTTGGTGAGCTCTCCAAGATCCTCCGACTTTGTAAACGGAATGTTGCGTCTGGTTAGAATTGTCTTGCAGCACGTCTCTACGAGTTCCTTTGCTGTACCGATGGCAAGAGGAGGATCATGTTCTACTGCGCTCTCAAGGCGTCGTATTTCCATTGCCATCCAGCCAGCATCTAGTGCGTCCGCGATCGTTTGGCCCCGAGAAACCGATCGGCGCCCAACGACGTACGTCGATACCAGTACCGAGGTCTTCCGGCAATTGCTTCCTCCTCAAACAGTTCCCACTTGTATTGGCGCAACTGGTCATTGAACTGCGACACCAGCTTCCTTGCGCCGTCCTGCTCCGGTCGAACAACCGGGTGCACTACCTCGCAAAGGAAGCGAAGGAACATGTCTGCCGGGCCATCGATGAGCTGAAAACGCCCATCGTTGTACACCCAGTCACGCTCCCAATCATCATTATTAATGCAATGCTGCCAAATATCTCCTGCCGCATCCTTAAACCTGCTATCGCCTGAGGGAAGTGCCTGCAGATCATACAATCTGCTCAAAAAATCTACGTCATCAAGTCCGCCGCTCCAGTCAACGTTCTCAAGACGCATGCCATCAAAAATGTTGACGCGAGCCTGACGCGGTAGGGAAAACTCCTGGACCCGCCAATCATGGCTCGTAACTTTCGCTGGAACGAGCTTTGCCGAGTAAGAGTGCTGAGTTTCGTGCTTAAGGACGATTTGGAATTTCTCACTGATCTGCTCTTCGAGGACAGTACGGCTCGTTCCTAGCCGCGAGAACTCGGCAACGGGAAGCGCAAAGTACACCTCCCAAAACTCCGTACCCCCATTCCAGTTGTCGTATCCCGTTTGTTCTGCTTGTGCAGAATATTCGCGTACAATTTTCGCAGCATCGCGCTGTGCATCAGCCTGCAACATGGCGTGCGTGGTTGCCAGTAATTGTTCCAAGTCTTCTTTATCCACTTATCGCACCTTACGCTATAGCTCCGCAACGCGTCTCAATACATTCATTGTTCCTGGCCTGAAGATCAATAATATACCTGGTTGAACCGCAAGATATCTTCCTTGGTAGGTTCGCGCTGCCTCGCGAATATGATCCTCTGAGATTTTTATGTGCTTTTTACATCAAGTTATTCTTGCGAGTGAATCGCATTTTTAGATGACAGGGTCTGCCTTTAAAGCGCTAAACGAGCAAAAACGTTTTTTCCAAATCTACTTCGATTCGCGCTTTTGTCTGGAAGCCGTCTCGCTTTAGCATGTCTGCCATATGCTTTTCACATACAACGACGTCGCAGTAGCAGCTTGCCGTAGCAAGGCTTGCCCAGTCTTCGAGGTCGCTCTCGCGTGATTTATAGTTCGGGTTGCGTAAAACCTGCTTGTGTAGATGTATGTCGACTCGCCTAGTCGGCATTTCGTCAATAACCTCCTTTAATTTTGATGCGCCAAGCGCACCCAACGAGTCGAAGGCGATGCAGTGCTTGGCAACCACATCGTTAATTGCGTCTAAAATATCAATCATACTGAGTGTGTAAAGCCAGTCTTCCCGCATGTCTTTGGGCACAAGTTGTTGGCGGGAATGGAGAGTCGCCAGGTGATTGCGGAAGTTTTTGCGCTGTTGAGTATTATTCGAAGCAAGTGGCGCGAGCCCAAATTTCTCATTTCCAATGAGCATCGAACGCTCCACGTCGTCCTCGAAGGCGGCGAGTGTCCCTTGCAAATGTGGCATTCCAAATGCGTGCGTATGGCCACGACCAAGGACAGGAAGGTTATTAGCTTTAATTTGGGGGAAGTGTCTAGATAGTGCCACCTCTAGTTCGTGCCGAACCACCGCCGGGTAACCGATAATAGTTTCTCCTTTCGAGTATGCCAACATCGTAGCGCCCAAACGAGTTTTTCGGCCGATATTGGATATCCGCGAAGTCTCGATGTAGTGACAAGCTGAGAGGGGAAAGCTAACTTGGTTTCCGTCGACTGCGGATTTGAAATCACGGAGAACGCGTTCCGCCTTATCTTGGCACCCTTTTCCGTGTGTCATTTGTGCAAGTTCGATCCATTTATTCTGATCTAGGTAAATAATCATCTAACGCCCCATGACAGTTGAAAAGAATGCGTTTTTGCATCAGTTGTCGCGCCAATCAACTCAAGTCACCGACCAGATTTCAAACAGCGCGCTCAGCGATCTACGCATCGAAACGCGCATTCCGCCGTAACCGATTAGACCATACGTCGCCCTGCAGTAGACCGAGGCAGGATCTCAGCTCATCGAAGTATTCCAGCAATGTTCAGCCGATCGACATGTCGCCTCTCAAATATAAATGTCGTCCTTTGCGAAGCAAAAATGCCACTCGCCGTCCGCTTCTGGCCGAGAGCGGCCGTCCAAATATCATAAATACTCTGAGCCAAGAATTTAGGCAGCGCCCTAGCGGCTATCGACCTGCACCCCACATTCCTCGAACCGCAACTGCGTCCTGCTGCTGTCGTCAATGGTCACAGTGATATCGACAAACTCCGTGGCTTCATGCTGTCGCACGGCACCCGCACGTGATACGCGCCCGTCTTGACGTCCACCGCTTGCCCCGATGCGCAATGGCGTCGGCGAGATCCCCACCTGCACGCGCTCGAAAAACCGCGCTTTCGCCCGTTTCGGCACCTCCTTCTCGACCCCGACTTCGGCCGCTACAGCGATGGCGAGCACGTTCAATAGTGGCGGAAAAGACTATCTTGCGAATCAACGTCATCACGGTCTCCTCCAGGCATCAAACGTTGCCAATATACAATCGTTAGGCCATGTTGTGCCATTCTTGCATCACTTTTCGACTCGATCTCAGGGAAAAGTTATAGAACAGCCATCGCAAGCACCCAGAAACAAAAAATTTCTCCGCCCATTTAATGGGCAGTTCATTTATTTTCGGCAAAAGATCTGCACAGATGCATTAACCGCATCTCATCTGCTGTTATCCCGCACGGCAGCGCCGCTCACCCAGCCCCCGGAAATGGCGGATAATTGCCGCCATGCCTACTTCTGAGAAGCCTCTCGCCTGTCCTTGCGGCGGCCCGTCGATCATGCGCTGCTGCGGCCCCTTCATCGCCGGCGCGGAACTGCCGCCGACGGCCGAGGCGTTGATGCGTTCCCGCTACACGGCCTTCGTGATGCGGGACGAGGCCTATCTGCGCGCGACGTGGCACCCCAGCACGCGGCCGACGGAACCCATCATCGACCAAAACCAGAAGGTGCAATGGCTCGGACTTGAGATAAAATCTGCTTTACGTTTACGTCAACGTAAAGCAGACCTGCCGGAACAACCCAACGAAGACACCGTCGAATTCGTCGCCCGCTTCAAGGTCCACGGTCGCGCCCACCGGTTGCATGAAGTCAGCCGGTTCGTGCGCGAGCCGGATCCTGCCGTGGGTGGCAAGATGCGGTGGTTCTATGTGGACGGCAGTTTCCCTGAATAAAACCGCGCCACAAGCCGCGACACAGCAGGAGACAGGATCCGATGCCCCAGATCGACACGAAACTCAACCCGCGCAGCGAAGATTTCAAAGCCAACGCCGCCGCCATGCAAACCCTCGTCGACGACTTGCGCGCCAAGGTGGCGCAGGTCGCCAAGGGGGGCGGCGAGGCCGCGTGTGCCAAGCACGTCGCGCGCGGCAAGCTGCTGCCGCGCGAGCGCGTGCAGATGCTGCTCGATCCGGGCACCCCGTTCCTCGAATTCTCCCAGATGGCCGCGTACGCCATGTACGACGATGCGGCCCCAAGCGCCGGCATCATCACGGGCATCGGCCGCGTGGCGGGCCAGGAATGCGTGATCGTGTGTAACGACGCCACCGTCAAGGGCGGCACCTATTACCCGATGACGGTCAAGAAGCACCTGCGCGCGCAGGAGATCGCCGAGCAGAACAACCTCCCCTGCATCTACCTCGTCGACTCGGGCGGCGCCAACCTGCCGAACCAGGACGACGTGTTCCCCGACCGCGACCACTTCGGCCGCATCTTTTATAACCAGGCCAACCTGTCCGCGAAAGGCATCCCGCAGATCGCCGTCGTGATGGGTTCCTGCACGGCCGGCGGTGCCTACGTCCCGGCGATGAGCGACGAATCCATCATCGTCAAGGAACAGGGCACGATCTTCCTGGGCGGTCCGCCGCTGGTCAAAGCGGCGACGGGCGAAGTCGTCACGGCCGAGGACCTGGGCGGCGGCGACGTGCACACGAGATTGTCCGGCGTCGCCGACCACCTGGCGCAGGACGACACGCACGCGCTGGCGCTCGCGCGGACCATCGTCTCGAACCTGAACCGCGTAAAACCCCAGCAGGGCGCGCTGCGCGAAGCCGCGGAACCGAAGTACGCGCCGGAAGAGCTGTACGGCGTCATCCCCGTCGACACGAGAAAACCGTTCGACGTGCGCGAAGTCATCGCGCGCATCGTCGATGGCAGCGAGTTCGACGAATTCAAGGCGAGATACGGCACGACGCTCGTCTGCGGCTTCGCCCACATCTTCGGCATGAAGGTCGGGATCATCGCCAACAACGGCATCCTGTTCTCGGAATCCGCGCTGAAGGGCACGCACTTCATCGAGCTGTGCTGCCAGAGAAAAATCCCGCTCGTCTTCCTGCAGAACATCACCGGCTTCATGGTCGGCCGCAAGTACGAGAACGAAGGCATCGCCCGCAACGGCGCCAAGATGGTCACCGCGGTCGCGACGGCGTCCGTGCCCAAGTTCACCGTGATCATCGGCGGCTCGTTCGGCGCCGGTAACTACGGCATGTGCGGCCGCGCGTTCTCGCCGCGCTTCCTGTGGATGTGGCCCAATGCGCGCATCTCCGTGATGGGCGGCGACCAGGCGGCGTCGGTGCTGGCGACCGTCAAGCGCGACGGCATCGAGGCGCGCGGTGGCCAGTGGAGCACGGAAGAAGAAGCCGCTTTCAAGCAGCCGATCAAGGAACAGTACGAACACCAGGGCCACCCCTATTACGCCACCGCGCGCCTGTGGGATGACGGCGTGATCGACCCGGCCGATACGCGCATGGTGCTGGGCCTGGGCCTCTCGGCCGCGCTGAACGCGCCGATCGAGGACACGAAGTTCGGCGTGTTCCGCATGTAAGGAGACAGGATATGGACTATCAAACGCTGACTGTCACCATCACGGACCGCATCGCCCACGTCACGCTGAACCGCCCCGACCTGCGCAACGCGTTTAACGAACAAAGCATCGCGGAGCTGGCCCTTGCCTTCGACGAGCTCGGACGCCACGAACTGGTACGCGCAATCGTGCTGTGCGCGAACGGTCCCGCGTTCTGCGCCGGCGCGGACCTGAACTGGATGAAGAAGATGGCCGGCTATTCGGACAGCGAAAACCGCGCCGACGCCATGCGCCTCGCCGACATGCTGCGCACCATTTATGTCTGTCCGAAGCCAGTCGTGGCCAAGGTGCAGGGCGACTGCTACGCCGGCGGCATGGGCCTCGTGGCCGCGTGCGACGTGGTCATCGCCGTCGACACGGCGAACTTCTGCCTGTCGGAAGTAAAGCTTGGGCTGATCCCCGCGACGATCTCGCCGTACGTGATCAAGGCGATGGGAGAACAAGCCGCGCGCCGCTACTTCCTCACGGCGGAACGCTTCGACGCGAAGGAAGCCCACCGCATCGGCTTCGTGCACGAGATCGTGCCGGCCGCGGACCTCGACACGAAGGTCGCGGGCATCGTGCAGGCACTGGCCAACAACAGCCCGAACGCCGTGCGCGAAGCGAAGAAGCTCGTGCGCGAGATCGTCGGCGAGCCCGTGACGGAAGCGCTGCTGGAAGACACGGCGAACCGCATCGCGGGCATCCGCGCGTCGCTCGAAGGCCGCGAGGGTGTCGCCTCATTTCTCGAAAAACGCCGGCCTTCATGGCTGGACTAGCTAGACCAAACAGGACGTAGATTGAAACCCACCACCACCTCCTCCGACTGGATCGCGCGCAGCCTGCGCAGCGTCTGGCATCCATGCACGCAAATGCAGCACCACGAAGAGGTGCCGCTGATCGCCGTCAGCCACGCCAAGGGGCCGTGGCTGTATGACCATGAAGGCCGGCGCTACCTGGACGGCATCAGCTCGTGGTGGGTCAACCTGTTCGGCCACGCCAACCCGCGCATCAACGCGGCCTTGAAGGACCAGCTGGACAAGCTGGAACACGCGATGCTCGCCGGTTTTACCCACGAACCTGTGATCGAGCTGTCGGAGCGACTGGCCGCATTGACGGGCCAGCAGCTCGGTCACGCGTTCTACGCGTCCGACGGGGCATCGGCCGTCGAGATCGCACTCAAGATGAGTTTTCATTACTGGCGCAACGCGGGCTATGCGGACAAGCAGGAATTCGTCTGCCTGCAGGGTTCCTATCACGGCGAGACCGTCGGTGCGCTGGGCGTGACGGACGTGGCGCTGTTCAAGGATGCGTACGGCCCGCTGCTGCGCGCTGCGCGGACCGTGTCGTCGCCGGATGCGCGCAATGCCGTCGACGGCGAATCCGCGCAGGACGTCGCGCTGCGTGCGGCGCAGGATGTCGAGGCGCTGTTCGCGGAACGCGCGGACCACATCGCCGCCATCATCGTCGAGCCGCTCGTGCAGTGCGCGACGGGCATGGCGATGCACGACCCGCTGTACCTGCAGCGCCTGCGCGAGCTGTGCGACAAATACCACGTGCACCTGATCGCCGACGAGATCGCGGTCGGCTGCGGCCGCACCGGCACGTTCTTCGCATGCGAACAGGCCGCGATCTGGCCGGACTTCATGTGCCTGTCGAAGGGCATCAGCGGGGGCTACCTGCCGCTGTCGCTCGTCCTCACCACCGACAAGGTGTACGAGGCGTTCTACAGCGAGGACATCACGCGCGGCTTCCTGCACTCGCACTCGTACACGGGCAATGCGCTGGCCTGCCGCGCCGCGCTGGCCACCTTGCAGATCTTCCAGGACGACGACGTGTTGAACAGGAACCGCGAGACGGCCACGCGCCTGATGGTGGAACTGGCGCCGCTGCTGGACCACAAGCGCGTGACGAACTTCCGCCAGCGCGGCATGATCCTCGCGTTCGACGCGGTGGAGCCGGATACGCAACGCGCCTCCACGTTCGCGCGCCGCTTCTTCACGAGCGCCGTGGAAAACGAACTGCTGCTGCGGCCCATCGGCCGCACCGTGTACCTGATGCCGCCGTACGTGCTGGACGAGGAAGAGATCGTGGGCCTCGCCGCGCGCACGCGCAAGGTGTTCGAGACGGTGATCGCGGAATGACCATGAAGCTGATCGACAACGTCCGCGCCCAGCTGGACGAGCTGGCAAGCCGCAGCCTGACCCGCCACCGGCGCACGGCGGAAACGCCCTGCGCGCCGCGCCAGGTCGTCGACGGCCGCGACATGCTCGCGTTCTGCAGCAACGATTACCTGGGTCTCGCCGCGCACCCGCGCGTCGTGGAAGCGCTGCGCGAAGGTGCGAGCCTGTATGGCGCCGGCAGCGGCGCATCGCACCTCGTGTCGGGCCACAGCCGCGCGCATGCGCTGCTGGAAGATCGACTCGCCGCGTTCGAGGCGCCGCATCTCGAATCCGCACGCGCGCTGTACTTCTGCACCGGCTACATGGCGAACCTTGCCGTGCTGACGGGGCTGGGCAGCTCGCCCGACGCGATGATCTTCTCGGAAGCGCTGAACCACGCGTCGCTGATCGACGGCGCCCGACTCGCGCGCGCGGGCGTGACCGTGTATCCGCACGGGGACGTGGCCGCGCTGGAAGCACAACTCGCCGCGAGCGCCGCGCGTACTAAAATCGTCGTGACGGACAGTGTGTTCAGCATGGACGGCGACCTCGCCCCGCTGCCCGCGTTGCTCGCCCTGTGCGAACGTTACGGCGCGTGGCTCGTCGTCGACGATGCGCACGGCTTCGGCGTCCTGGGAGATAACGGCCGCGGCGCGCTGGAACATTTCGGCCTGCGTTCGCCGCATCTCGTCTACATCGGCACGCTGGGCAAGGCGGCCGGCGTGGGCGGCGCGTTCATTGCGGCGCACGAGGACGTGATCGAGCTGATGATCCAGCGCGCCCGCCCATATATTTACACGACGGCCGCCGCACCCGCGCTCGCGCACGCGCTGCTGGCCAGTGTCGATATCATCGAGGGCGATGAAGGCGAACGACGCCGCGCCGACCTGCGTGCGCGCATCGCGCAGCTGGACGCGGGACTGCGCCTGGAACGCTGGCAGCGCCCCGCGTCGACGACGGCGATCCAGCCCATCATCATCGGCGCCAACGACGAGGCGATGGCGGCGGCATCCCGCCTGCACGAGCAGGGGTTGTGGGTGCCGGCGATCCGTCCGCCGACCGTGGCGGTGGGGACGGCGCGCCTGCGCGTCACCTTGTCCGCCGCGCATACCGAACAAGACGTCGCGCAGTTGATTGCTGCGCTCAACCAGTTGGAAAGGACCTGGGCATGAGTCTCAACGAGCCCGAACAATCCGTCGGCGCGGCCGAACCCGTCGCGGTGCCGCTGACCGTCCCCGCGCCGCTGGCCGCCGAAGGCGTGCCGACGCGCTTCGCCTGCTTCGTGACGGGCACGGACACGGAGATCGGCAAGACGCTGGTCTCCAGCGCCATCCTCCATAAACTCGTGCGCCAGGGTGTGCGCGCGTGCGGCATGAAGCCCATCGCGGCCGGTGCCGAGGAACGCGACGGCGAGCTGCACAACGACGACGCGGCCATGCTGCGCGCGGCGGGCAATGTGCAGCTGCCGCCATCGATCACGACGCCGTACATGCTGCGCGAGGCGTGCGCTCCGCACATCGCGGCAAGCCTGGAAGGCGTGACCATCGAACCCGTGCCCATCCTGACGGCGTATGCCGAAATCCTGGGCGCGTCCGACGCCACCGTCGTCGAAGGCGTGGGCGGTTTCTGCGTGCCGTTCTCCGAAGATTTCGACAGCGCCGATCTGGCCGTACAATTCGGTCTGCCCGTCGTCCTCGTCGTCGGCATGCGCCTGGGCTGCATCAACCATGCCTTGCTGACGGCCGAGGCGATCGTCGCGCGCGGCCTCGTGCTCGCGGGCTGGGTCGCCAACCAGGTGGACCCGGACATGCGCTTCGCCGACGAAAACGTCGCGGAGCTCGAACGCCGCCTGCCCGCCCCGCTGCTCGGCCGCGTGCCGCGCCTGAACGAACCGACGGCCGCCAAGGCTGCCACTTACCTCGAACTCGCGAGCCTGCCCGGATGGCCGGCCAAGCGAGCCTGACCAAAACAAGGAATCCGAAATGACCCAAGTCGTTACTCTCCACCCGCCGGTCACGCCGGCCTCCCTGCCGAAAGACGCCACCTGGCCGCTGGCCGACGTGCTCGCGCTGTTCGAACTGCCGCTGCCGGAACTGATGTTCCGCGCGCAGCAGGCGCACCGCGCCGAGTTCCCCGACGGCGACGTCGAACTCGCGACCCTCCTGTCGATCAAGACCGGCGGCTGCGAAGAGGATTGCGGCTACTGCCCGCAGGCCGCGCGCTACGACACGGGCGTCGAGGCGAAGAAGATCCTCGACCTCGACACCGTGCTGGACGCCGCGCGCGAAGCGAAGGCCAAGGGCGCGACCCGTTTCTGCATGGGCGCCGCATGGCGCAGCCCGAAAGAGCGCGACATGGAAAAAGTGGAAGCCATGGTGCGCGGCGTGAAAGCCCTGGGCATGGAAACCTGCGCGACCCTCGGCATGCTGGAAGAAGGCCAGGCCGAGCAACTGAAGCAGGCGGGCCTGGACTACTACAACCACAACATCGACACGTCGCCGGACTTCTATGGCGACGTGATCTCCACGCGCGAATACCGCGACCGCCTGGACACGCTTGGCCGCGTGCGCACGGCCGGTTTGAAAATCTGCTGCGGCGGCATCGTGGGCATGGGCGAGACGCGCGCCCAGCGCGCGGGCCTGATCGCGCAGCTGGCCAACATGAACCCGTATCCGGAATCGGTGCCCATCAACCACCTGGTGCAGGTGGAAGGCACGCCGATGCACGGCCTGCCGCCGCTGGACCCGATCGAATTCGTGCGCACGATCGCCGTCGCCCGCATCACGATGCCGAAGGCGCGCGTGCGTCTGTCGGCCGGCCGGCGCGAGCTGGGCGAAGCCGTGCAGGCGATGTGCTTCATGGCCGGCGCCAACTCGATCTTCTACGGCGACAAGCTGCTCACCACGGACAATCCGGAAGCGGACGACGACCGCAAGCTGCTGGAAAAGCTGGGCCTGAAAACGCGCTCGGCCCTGCTTGAGTCGGTGCAGAAGGAGAGCTGCGGCTGTTGAGGCTTCCGCGTGGGCACCCTGTGCCCACCAAGCCGCAAACATTGTCTGGCCACGAGCCAAGGTTTTATCGAACGTACACCGGCCACAAGCCGATTTTCACAACACATAAAACAGACGAGACACCATGTTCACGAAGATCCTCATCGCCAACCGTGGCGAAATCGCCTGCCGGGTCGCCGCCACCGCGCGCCGCCTGGGCATCAAGACCGTTGCCGTCTATTCGGAAGCCGACGCCGGCGCGAAACACGTGGCGGTCTGCGATGAAGCGATCCTGCTCGGCCCCGCCGCCGCCAAGGACAGCTATCTGCGCGGCGACAAGATCATCGCCGCCGCGCTGGCCACCGGCGCGCAGGCGATCCACCCGGGCTACGGCTTCCTGTCCGAGAACGCGGAATTCGCGGAAGCCTGCGCGGCCGCGGGCCTCGTGTTCATCGGGCCGCCGGGCGCCTCGATGCGCGCGATGGGATCGAAGTCCGCCGCGAAACAGCTGATGGAAGGCGCGGGCGTGCCGCTCGTGCCGGGCTACCACGGCGATGCGCAGGACCCGGAACTGCTGCAAGCGGAAGCGAACCGCATCGGCTACCCCGTGCTGCTGAAGGCCAGCGCCGGCGGCGGCGGCAAGGGCATGCGCGTGGTGGAACGGTCCGAGGATTTCCAGGCCGCGCTCGCATCGTGCAAGCGCGAAGCGATCAGCTCCTTCGGCGACGACAAGGTGCTCGTCGAAAAATACCTCACGCGCCCGCGCCACATCGAGATCCAGGTGTTCGCGGACACGCACGGCAACTGCGTCTATCTGCACGAGCGCGACTGCTCCGTGCAGCGCCGTCACCAGAAGGTACTGGAAGAAGCGCCGGCACCGGGCATGCCGCCGGAGCGCCGCGCCGCGATGGGCGAAGCGGCCGTCGCCGCCGCGCGTGCGGTGGGCTATGTCGGCGCGGGTACCGTCGAATTCATCGCCAACCAGGACGGCTCGTTCTACTTCATGGAGATGAACACGCGCCTGCAGGTCGAGCACCCCGTCACCGAGATGATCACGGGCACGGACCTCGTCGAATGGCAGCTGCGCGTGGCCGCCGGCCAGCCGCTGCCGAAGCAGCAGCATGAACTCGCGATCCAAGGTCACGCGATCGAGGCGCGCGTGTATGCGGAAAATCCGGAGAAGGGTTTCCTGCCCTCGATCGGGACACTCCTCTGCATGGACACGCCGGCGCACGTCGCGTTCGAACATGGCGACGTGCGTATCGATTCCGGCGTACGCGCGGGCGATGCGATTTCGCCGTTCTACGATCCGATGATCGCGAAGCTGATCGTATGGGGCGCGGACCGCGAACAAGCGCTAGCGCGCATGGCGCAGGCGTTATCGGAATTCCACATCGTCGGTCTCGCGACGAATATCGCCTTCCTGAAACGCCTCGTCGAGGGCGATGCTTTCGCGCATGCCGACCTGGACACGGGCTTGATCGAGCGGAACTCGGCAACCCTGTTCCCGCCGGCAGGACCGGCGCCGCTGGCCGCGCTGGCACTGGCGGCCGTGGCCCTCGTCGCGGCGGAAACATCAGCGGGTAGCAACCCGGCCGACCCGTGGACCAGCACCCACGGCTGGCGCATGAACGGCACGTATCGGCGCCGCCTGGCGTTCGGCGACGAGTACGCGGCCACGACCCAGGCCAAGGTCTATGCAATCGACATGGCCTATCATCCGCACGGGTGGACGCTCGAAACGGAGGGCAAGGCCCATCCGCTGGCGCTTGTCGCGCAGCATGACGGCCGCTACGCGATCCGCCTGGACGGCCAGGCCATCCAGGGCACGGTGCGGCGCGACGGGGAAACGCTGCACGTGTTCACCGGCGGCCTGCATCACGTGCTGGATTGGCACGACCCGCTCGCGCATGCCGGCGAGCACGAAACAGCGGACGGCCGCCTGACGGCGCCGATGCCGGGCAAGGTGGTCGCCGTGATCGCTTCGAACGGGCAGCACGTCAGGAAGGGCGAGCCGCTCGTGATCATGGAAGCGATGAAGATGGAGCATACGATTGCCGCGCCGAGCGACGGCCTGGTCGAGGAAGTGTTGTACCAAGTCGGCGACCAGGTCGCGGATGGCGCACCGCTGCTGGCATTCAAAGCGGCGGCGTAATACAACAGGCCTTTATCGGGCCAACGATGAACGCCGCGCCGCCAGCCCAGAAGGCGATGGCGCGGGCGCGGCGTAGAACAACCAACGAGACAGCAAACGCAATCCATAACAATTATCAGGAGACGAATCATGCGGATACTGCTGTACCGGGGCGACGGTGTCATCGAACCGTGGGCCCGTGATTTTGCCGATGCATTGCCGCACGCGGAGATCGTCGTGTGGCACGAAAACATGTCGCTGGCGTCGCAGGCGCCCTGCGATTACGCCGTGGTGTGGACACCGACCCCACGCCTGCTCGACCAGCTCGCCCACGTCAAGGCGATCTTCCTGATGGGCGCCGGCGTGGACGCGCTGCTGAAATTCGGCGACGCGCTGCCACCCGTCCCCATCGTCCGCCTGGGCGATGCGGGCATGGCCGAGCAGATGGCGGAGTACGTGGCGTATGCGACCTTGCGCTACTTCCGCCGCTTCGACGACTACGAGCAGCAGGCACGCCAGGGCATCTGGAACCCGCTGGAAACGCGCCGCCGCAAGGCCGACTTCACGGTCGGTGTGCTGGGCCTCGGCAAGCTCGGGCTGCCCGTGCTGCGCACCCTGCGCCAGCTCGGCTTTCCCGTGCGCGGCTGGAGCCGGTCGCCGAAGGACGTGCCGGGCGTCGCCTGCTTCGCCGGCATGGAGGAACTGGGCGACTTCCTGTCCGGCACGCAGGTCCTCGTCTGCATGCTGCCGCTCACGCCGGAGACGACGAACCTGCTCGACCGCGCGCACCTGTCGCAACTGCCCGAGGGCGCCTACGTGATCAACGTGGCGCGCGGCGCGCTGCTGGCCGAGCCGGACCTGCTGGCACTGATCCGCGCCGGCCACATCGCGGGCGCCACCCTGGACGTGTTCCGCAACGAACCGCTGCCGGCCCCGCATCCGTTCTGGAACGAGCCGCGCATCACCATCACGCCGCACATCTCCGCGCTCACCCTGCGCGAAGAAGCGGTGCGCCAGATCGCGGCGAAGATCGAGAAGCTGGAACGGGGCGAGGCCATCGACGACATCGTCGACCGCGCCCGCGGCTACTAGGAAACCATCATGCACAATCAACTGCCGAAACACGTCAAGATCGTCGAAGTCGGCCCGCGCGACGGGCTGCAGAACGAAAAGGAAGCGGTGTCCGCCGCGGTCAAGATCGAACTGGTCGACCGCCTGTCGCGCGCCGGTTTTACCAATATCGAGGCGGCGTCGTTCGTCTCGCCGAAATGGGTGCCGCAGATGGCGACCAGCACGGAGGTCATGGCCGGCATCGACCGCCGTCCCGGCACGCTGTATTCCGCGCTGACGCCGAACATGCAGGGCTTCGAGGCGGCGCTGGCGGCCAGGGCCGATGAAGTCGTGATCTTCGGCTCCGCGTCGGAAGCGTTCTCGCAGCGGAACATCAACTGCTCGATCGCGGAATCCATCGCGCGCTTCGAACCCGTGGCGAAGGCCGCGAAGGACAACGGCCTGCGCCTGCGCGGCAGCATCAGCTGCGCGTTCGGCTGCCCGTACCAGGGCGACGTGCCGCTGGATGCCGTCGCGGACGTCGTGGGCCGCATGCGCGACCTGGGCTGCGACGAGATCGACATCGCCGACACCATCGGCGTCTCGACCCCGCGCAAGACGCAGGCCGTGATGGAGACGGCGGCGCGCGCCTTCGCGCTGGACCGCATTTCCGGCCACTTCCACGACACCTACGGCCAGGCGCTCGCCAACATCTACGCCAGCCTGGAACTGGGCGTCACGATCTTCCACTCGTCCGTGTCGGGCCTGGGCGGCTGCCCGTATGCGAAGGGCGCGACGGGCAACGTGGCGACCGAGGACGTGGTCTACATGCTGGATGGACTCGGGATCGAGACGGGCATAGCCCTCGATCTCGTCGTGGATGCGGGGGCGTTCATTTCTCAGCATCTCGGCCGCAAGGGCGCGAGCCGGGCCGGCAATGCATTGTTGGCGAAGAGAAGCTTGTAACAAATGAAAAAGGCCGACGATCTCTCGTCGGCCTCTTGCTATACTGGTCGGAGTACAAGGATTCGAACCTTGGACCCTCTGGTCCCAAACCAGATGCGCTACCGGGCTGCGCTACACTCCGAAGACAGCCATCATACCGTCCGGGCACTGTCCCGGTCAAGGAAAGCGCTTGCGTCCGTGGTTTTTGCACAGGTGAAGACGTGACGTTTGCAATCGACAACATCGACGGTGCCCTCCCCGATCGCAAGCAAGTCGACCGCATCGCGGCCGGCATCGCGCTGTCGGTGCTCGCGCACGTGCTGCTCCTTGCGTTCTACCGCCAGCCTGTGACGGCGTTGCCCGCCGCGCCGCCGGAACGGCTCACGATCCGTTTGCAGGCCGCGCCGCCGCCGCCAGCGCCGCCCGTCGAAGTGAAACCGGCCGAGCCGATCCCGCGCGCGCAGCCGCCCGCGAAGAAAACCCGCCCCGTGATCGCCGTGCCTGCGGAAAAACGCCAGTCGACCGAGGAAACCTATGCGGTGAAACCGGCACCGGACACGTCCGCCCCACCGCCGGAACCCGCGACGACGCGGCATTTCGATCTCGACGCCGCCCGCAGCATGGCGCGCGGCATGGCCACGAAGCTGGCCAACGAACCCGATCCGGACAAGGTGGGCACGGCGCTGGAACGCCTGCCGAAGCCGGCGCTGCAAACGGAGAGCAAGTTCGAACGGGCGATCAAGCAGGCCAAGCGGCCGGATTGCAAGGATGGTGTGCCCGGTGGCTTGCTGGCGCCGATCTTTCTGGCGATGGATAAGAAAGATAGTGGGTGTAAGTGGTAGGCGGAACCGCGCAAGTGCGGGTATCGATGCAATAACCACGTGGTTCCCGCCTTCGCGGGAACCACGCGTTTTAGCCCTTGATCTGCAACGCCCGCTCGTACAAGGCGTTCTTCTTCTTCCCCGTGATCTGCGCCGCCAGCGCCGCGGCCTGTTTCACCGAACACTCTTCCAGCAGGATGCGCAGCACACGCTCCGCTTCGACGTCGCCTTCATCGTCCTCCATCCGCGCGCCTTCGACCAGCACGACGAATTCGCCGCGCTCGCGGTTGGCGTCGGCCTTCACCCACGCGAGTGCCTCGCCCAGCGGGCAGCGGTGGATTTCCTCGAACAATTTTGTAAGCTCGCGCGCAAAGACGACCTGGCGCGTCGGCTCGAATGCGGCGGCGAGAGATTCCACACAGTCCGTGATGCGATGCGGTGCCTCATAGAACACGAGCGTCGCCGGCACGGCCTTGAGCGTGGCCAGTTCCGCTTCGCGCTGCTTCGTCTTCGCGGGCAGGAAGCCGACAAAATAGAAGCGGTCGTTCACGAGCCCACTCGCCGACAGCGCCGCGATGGCGGCCGACGATCCCGGCACGGGCACGACGTGCAGGCCGGCATTACGCACGGCATCGACGATGCGCGCGCCCGGGTCGGACACGGCCGGCGTGCCCGCATCGGACACGAGCGCCACGCGCTCGCCCGCGCGCAGGCGCGTGACGAGCTTCTCGGCGACCTCGCGTTCGTTGTGCTGGTGCGCGGCGATCATCTGCTTGTTCAGGCCGAAGCGGGTCAGCAGCGCGCCGGTCTTGCGCGTGTCCTCGCAGGCGACGACGTCGGCCAGCAACAGCACGTGCAGCGCGCGCAGCGTGATGTCGGTGACGTTGCCGATGGGTGTGGCCACCACGTAAAGCGTTGCAGTAGGATAGGACTGCTGGGCGGCCTCGCCCATGACGGGCAGTTGGGCGATCTGGCTGGACTGGGTTTCTGTCATGTTGGGGATACGGATGAAGATTCTCGAGGCACTGTGCGCCCGGCTGGCCTGGCTGCTCATCTTGATGAGTGTCGGCAGCCATGCCCTGGCCGGCACGCCATGTGCCGGGCCGCAGCGATTGTGCGCGTCCGTGGACACTAACACAAGTGCGCGCGCTCCCCTTCTCGCCATGCTGGATCCCGCCATCCAGCCGCGTCCAGCGCGGCCGCCACCGAACGAACCGGCCCCGCCGCCGCCGCCCACCGCCGCGCCGATCCGCATCGCGCTGTTGCTGCCGCTGCGCTCCGCCACATTGGCGGCAGCGGCCGAGGCCGTGCGCGCCGGCTTCATGGCCGGCATGGAACGGGACGGCACGGGCTTCAAGGCCGAGGTCGTCTCGACGGGCGACGCCCCGCGCGACGTGCTCGACGCGTATGCGCGCGCCGCGGTCGCCAGCGACATTATCGTCGGCCCGCTCGCGCGTTCCGCCGTGGCGGCACTGGCCGACAGCGACGCCGTCACGCGGCCGACCGTCGTGCTGAGCGTGCCGGAAGGCCGGACAGGCGTGCCGCGCGGAATGCTCGTGGTGGGATTGTCGGTCGAGGACGAGGCGCGCCAGGTGGCGGAATGGGCGGCGCGCGAGCACCCGCACGGCCGCGCGCTGATCCTCACGGGCGGCGCGGCCTGGGCGCAGCGGGCGGCCGGTGCGTTCGAGGCGCGCTGGACCCGGCTGGGCCATACGAACCAGCGTTTTGCGATCCCGTCCGGCGAAGGGAGCAAGGCGGCCATCGAGGAACTGAAGCAGAAACTGGACATCGACCCGCCCGACCTGCTGTTCGCCGCACTCGACAGTGCCGCCCTGCGTCCCGTGCGCGCGCTGGCCGCCGCGATCCCCTGCTATGGCGGCGGGCCGGCGAATCCGGGCCGGTCGACGGCGCCGGACGTGCCGGGCCTCGACGGCGTGCGCCTCCTCGACCTGCCGTGGATCGTGCTGCCCGACCATCCTGCCGTGATGGTCTACCCGCGCCCGTTGAATACGGAACAGCCGCTCGACATGGACCGGTTATATGCCCTCGGCATCGACGCCTTCCGCGTCGCGCGCGAACTGGCGCTGCGGGATGGCGCGCCGTTCGGTGTGGATGGCGTCACAGGCCGGCTCGACGTGGTACCCGGCCCCGGCGGGCAGCTGCAGCTGCAGCGGGTCGAAGCGGCCGTCGTCGTCCGCGGCGGCACGTTCGAGCCCGTCGACAAGGGGCGCTGACATGTGGCCGACCCGGCTGTCGCGCAAGCAGGAACAGGGGCGGGCCTGGGAAGACGTCGCGCTGGCCCATCTCGAGCGCCGCGGTCTCGTCCTGGTGGAGGCGAATTTCCAGTGCAAGCTGGGCGAAATCGACCTGATCCTGCGCGACGGCGCCACGCTCGTATTCGTCGAAGTGCGCCAGCGCGCGGAAGGCGCTCCGGTCAGCGCGGCGGAGAGCATCAGTCCGGCGAAAATCCGCCGCATCATCCGCGCCGCCCAGTTTTATTTACAACGTTTCGATCGCCTGCCGCCCTGCCGCATCGACGTGGTCGCCATTGACGGCAACAATGTCGAATGGTTAAGGAACGCCATTGAAGTGTAAGCATTTTTTGCTGGCCTTGATCGCCCGGCATTGCCACTGCACTATAATCTTTGACCATGAATACTCAACGCATCCTCGCCCACTTCCAGGAAAGCGCCGAACTCAAGATGAAGTCGGCGACTCTCCTCGCACAACCGATTTCTCAAGCGATTGAGCTGATGTTCAATGCGCTTTCCAACGGCAACAAGATCCTCGCCTGCGGCAACGGCGGCTCGGCCGGCGACTCGCAACACTTTGCTGCCGAACTGGTCGGCCGCTTCGAGCGCGAGCGCTTCCCGCTGCCGGCGATCGCGCTGACCACCGACACGTCGATCATCACGGCCGTCGGCAACGACTACAGTTTCAACGAAATCTTCAGCAAGCAGGTGCAGGCGTTCGGCCAGGCCGGCGACATCCTGCTGGCGATTTCCACGTCCGGCAACTCGGCCAACGTGCTGGCCGCCGTCGAGGCCGCGCTGGAACGCGAGATGCGCGTCGTCGCCCTGACCGGCAAGGATGGCGGCAAGCTGGCGCAGATGCTGACCGACGCCGACGTCCACATCAACGTGCCGCATTCCCGTACCGCCCGCATCCAGGAAGTGCACCTGGTCGCGATCCACAGTATCTGCGACGGCCTCGACGTCGCCCTGTTCGGAGAAGAAGATGCAAATTAACGCCGGCGCCGTGCTGCGTCCCCTGTCGAAGGCCGTGCTGTGCGTGGCCCTGCTGTCGTCCCTGCAAGGCTGCGTCGCGGTCGTGGCTGGTGCCGCCGTCGGCGGTGCCGTCGCGACGGCCGACCGCCGCACGCTGGGCGCGCAGACCGAGGACAAGGGCATCGAATTGAAAGCCGCGACCCGGATGGGCAACATCGTCGGCGACGCCGGCCACGTCAACGTCAACAGCTACAACCGCAAAGTGCTGCTGACCGGCGAGGTGAAGGACGAGGCGATGAAGCGCGCAGTGGAAAACGAAGTGCGCGGCATTACCAATGTCGATAACGTCATCAACGAACTGCAGATCGCCGGCCCGTCCAGCTACACGTCGCGCGCCAGCGACGCCCTTATCACCAGCAAGGTCAAGCTCAGCCTCGCGGACAAGAAGACCGTGTCGGCCACCTCGTTCCAGGTCGTGACCGAGGGCGGCACCGTCTACCTGATGGGCCTCGTGACCCAGCGCGAAGGCAATATCGCCGCCGACGTGGCCCAGGGCGTGTCGGGCGTCATGCGCGTGGTGAAAATGTTCGAATACATCAGCGAAGAAGACTTGCGCTCGATGTCGCCGCCGCAACAGCAGCAACCGGAGCCGCGGGGCACGTCGTAACACATCGGCTTATCGGGATGAGACCATGAGCACTCCACAACGCACCTGGATCAAGCCGGCCGCCATCGGCGCGGCCGTGCTGGCCATCGCCGGCATCGGCTTCGCCACGTTCAGCCAGCAGCAGCAGGCGCCCGACGTCACGTTCATCACCATCGCCGGCCAGAAGATCAGCTCGCAGGACCTGCGGGGCAAGGTCGTAATGGTCAATTTCTGGGCAACGTCGTGCGCCACCTGCGTGAAAGAAATGCCGCAGATGGTCGAGACGTACAACAAGTTCAAGCAGGACGGCCTGGAGTTCGTCGCCGTGGCGATGAGCTACGATCCGCCGAACTATGTCTTGAACTACGCCGAGACGCGCAAGCTGCCCTTCAAAGTGGCGCTCGATTCGGGCGGCGACCTGGCGAAGCAGTTCGGCGACGTCAACATGACGCCGACCACCTTCGTCATCGGCAAGGATGGCAAGATCCTCAAGCGCTACCTGGGCGAGCCGGATTTCGCGTCGCTGCACGCGCTGCTGCAAAAGTCCCTGAAATCGTAACGGTTCCGGCACACCGCTGACCTCCCGCAAACGCTGAGGTCTTGTTCGGCCCAAGCTTGATGCCGGCAAAGGAGAAAGCGATGCGCAAGCTGATCATGTACGCCCTCTTGCCGGGCCTGCTGACGGCAGGCTGCGGCAGCGTCGACACCGGTCTGCGCAACACCGTGGTGTTGCATTACCAGCACGTTGCCAACGTCCACCGGATCGATTTCACCACGCCCGTCGCGCTGCCGAACCGCGCGCCCGTCCAGTTCGTGCTGCCGCTGGACTCGCACGGGTTCTGGGCCGTGTTCCTGCTGTGCGACCTGGACGTCACGGGCGCCAACATCCCCAGCTTTTATTTCGACGCCGACCGCCTTCGCGTGCAATACGGCGACCAGCGCTACGGGCCGCTGCGGCCGTACACGCTGCGGCTGGAAGACACGGCCGACATCAACAGCCGCTTCGACACGCAAACCCTCGCGGATGCGGTCGCGGCCGAACTCCAGCACGGCCCGGCCAGCCAGGTCTTCCGGCACGGCTACTACGCGGGTCTGGATTACCGCTTCGCGATCTACGTCCCGCGCGCGCTGCCCGACTATTCCGGAGACCAATTGCGCCTACGCTATGAAGGTGGCCAGACGCTGGCATTGGGCAATGGCTATCCGCCCGCCGACATCGATCTCGCCGGCCCCGGCGGTTCCGGCATCGCAGCGCACTGCCTGCCGTGAACGGCGTAAGCTGGCGTCATCGACACGGAGACGATCATGGATGCGAGCAACCAACCATTGACGGTCGAGCAGGCCTACCGCGCCATGCTCGCCTTTCTCGAGCGCGAAGTCGACTTGACCGAATCGAGCGACCTCGCCGACCTGCTGGCCGGCTACCGGCTGGATGGCGATGGCCGAACGCGCGATCCGGCCCTGTGGGACGAGTGGCTGGAAGCCGTCGGGCGGGCCCGGCAGCAGCCGTGAAGCGCGCTTACCAGCGGCCCCGCTCCTTCTTCGACTGACGCTTGCGCGCGGCCGCGTTCTGCTGCTGCAACAGCGCATCGACGCGCTCGGACGCTTCGCGCGCCAGGGTCTGCGCTTCCTCGATGCTGGGGAAGAATTCCGGCATGCGGTAGCCGAGCCAGGCATAGGCCGAGTACATGCGGCACGTGTCCTCGACTTCCTGCAGGTTTTGCCAGAACAATTCTTGCGGATGGGGTTGCAGCTTGCAGACCTTGCGCCGCGCCAGCGATTGCGCCCAGTGCGACCACGCACTTTCCAGGGTCGGCACCTTGGTCGAGATCGGCACGAGCGACATCGTGAATTTTTCCGCCACGCTCAAGTCCAGCGTATCGAGCCATTCCGCGCGCTCGTTCTGTTCTTCCGTGATGCGCGGGTAGAAAAAGCCGTCCGGTACGTCGATGTTGTGCACGAACCGTTTCAGCAATTTCACCAGCGACGTCTCGCCCGTCACCGACGAGATTCGGTGCAATTGCTCCAGCGATGGGGCCACGGCGAATCCGCTCGCCGGCACGGGCGGGATCTTTTCCTTCATCAGCGAGCGCATGATCTCGTGCGTGTCGTCGTCATAGCCGGCGACAAAACCTTCCTCGTGGACGCCGTAGCGGCCCGCACGGCCGGCGATCTGCTTGGCGAGCGCCGCGGAAATTTCTTCTTCCTCGTAGCCGTTGTACTTGACGGCCGTCGTCATCACGATGCGCTGGATCGGCATGTTCAAGCCCATTGCGAGGGCGTCCGTGCCGACGACGATGTCGGCCTGCCCTTCGCGGAACCGCTCGGCCTGCGCGCGTCGCACTTCCGGAGACAGATTGCCGTAGACGGTGGCGACGGACAGGCCCATGTCCGTGATCATGTCGCGCCACATCAGCACCTCGCGCCGCGAGAACGCGATGACGGCGTCGCCCCGCTTCAGGTTGCGCAGCTTGCGCACGGCGCTGGGTTCCATCGACAGCGGTGCCTTGCGTTTCAGCACGTGCACTTCGAGCGGACATTCCAGGCGCTCGGCCAGCGCCTCGATCGCGCGCCGCGCTTCCGGTGCACCGACGAGGTACACGGTCGACGCCGGCGCGCCGCACACGGCCGCGGTCCAGGCGGCGCCGCGGTCGCGGTCGGCCAGCATCTGGATCTCGTCGATGACGGCGACCTGCACCGGCGTCTTCGTGTCCAGCATCTCGACGGTGCTCGCGACATGCGTCGCGCCTTCGGCCAGGCGGCGTTCCTCGCCCGTGACCAGGCTGACCTTGATCGGTTCGCCATCCGCACCGACCGCCCCCTGCAGGCGCTCGTAGTTTTCCAGCGCCAGCAGGCGCAGCGGTGCGAGGTAGACGCCACTGTCGGCCTGGGCCAGGTGTTCCATCGCGCGGTGCGTCTTGCCGGAGTTCGTCGGCCCCAGGAGCGCGATGAAGCGGCGCGCCATCTTGCTGGCCACCTCGAACGATGCGGGATACTCGGCCAGGTTGATGCTTTCCTTGGTGCGCGCGGCGTGGCGCTCTTCCTGCTCGCGCTCGCCGGCGTGCAGCAGGCGCTGGCGGATGCGGTCGAACACGAACTCGGCCGGCTCGGACGTCTCCAGCTCTTCCAGCACGTGCAGGAACAGCATCGGGTCGAAGCCGAACTCGTCGGCCTGGTCGGCGATTTCGCGCACGAATTCCTCGACATCCTGGTTCAGGTCGTCGACGGCGTCGCGCGTGGCCCGTTCCTCGACGAGCTCG
This sequence comes from uncultured Massilia sp., assembly GCA_966211695.1. GTDB lineage: Bacteria > Pseudomonadota > Gammaproteobacteria > Burkholderiales > Burkholderiaceae_D > Telluria. The sequence goes on from CBIHOW010000061.1 coordinate 26,474, forward strand.
CGCCGCGCCAGCAAGTCCATCTTGCGCCATTTGCTGGGCTTGGCCAGCACGCCGCGCGACGGCACGAGGCGGTACTCGACGTGCAGGCCATCCACGCGCACGGCACCGGCAAAGCGCAGGAAGACGCGGCCTTCCATGCGGACCAGCTCGACGCCGCGGGCGTGCAGCCCCAGCTCGCGTTCGAGGAACGCGTCGTCGTCCTGGGTGTCGTCGTCGGGAGGGGTGAAACGTTGGTGGTGTTCGCTCATGTGTCCAATATAGCGTGAGTGGTGCAGGGGCACCGTTCGGCAAGCCACGCAAAAACGTCGTCCCCGCGGAGGCGGGGACCCAATGTGCTTGCGCTGACGATACGCATGCAACTTGGGTCCCCGCCTGCGCGGGGACGACGGTTTTACTGTCTCTGGCTTACGCTGCGACGCCGGCTTCGTGCGCCTGCTGGTCCGCGTGATACGACGAGCGCACCATCGCGCCGACGGCCGCGTGCACGAAGCCCATCTCGTACGCCTTCTCTTCGAACATTTTAAAAGTGTCGGGGTGCACGTAGCGGCGCACCGGCAGGTGCGAGTTCGACGGGGCCAGGTACTGGCCGATGGTCAGCATGTCGATGTCGTGCGCGCGCATGTCGCGCATGACTTCCAGGATTTCCTCGTCCGTCTCGCCCAGGCCGACCATCAGGCCGGACTTGGTGACGGCGTTCGGGTACATCTTCTTGAAGTCGCGCAGCAGCACGAGCGAGTGCTGGTAGTCGGCGCCCGGGCGCGCTTCCTTGTACAGGCGCGGCACGGTTTCCAGGTTGTGGTTCATCACGTCCGGCAGGCCGTCGGCGAAGATGTTCAGCGCCTTTTCCAGGCGGCCGCGGAAGTCCGGCACGAGCACTTCGATCTTCGTGTTCGGCGACAGCGCGCGCGTCTTCTGGATGCACTCGACGAAGTGGCCGGCGCCGCCGTCACGCAGGTCGTCGCGGTCGACGGACGTGATCACGACGTACGACAGGCGCAGGTCGGCGATCGTTTTCGCCAGATTGGCCGGCTCGTTGACGTCCAGCGGGTCCGGGCGGCCGTGGCCGACGTCGCAGAACGGGCAGCGGCGCGTGCACTTGTCGCCCATGATCATGAAGGTCGCGGTGCCCTTGCCGAAGCATTCGCCGATGTTCGGGCAGCTCGCTTCCTCGCACACGGTGACGAGGTTGTTCGCGCGCAGGATGTCCTTGATCTCGTAGAAACGCGATGACGGGCTCGCGGCTTTTACGCGGATCCAGTCGGGCTTTTTGAGGCGCTCGTGCTGTTCGAGCGGCACGATCTTGATCGGGATGCGCGACGTCTTGCTCGCGCCTTTCTGCTTTTCGCTGGCGTTATAAGAAGCTGCTGCTGCTGCGGTGCCGGGTTCGATTTCGGAAGTCATGTGCGTAGTCAGTTGGTTGCGGCCTGCGCGACCGCTGCGGTTGAAGAGGGTGCCGTGGACAGGTGATCGACCAGCGCGGCGGCGAGGGCTTGCTGCACGTCGGCCAGCGGCGCATCGACGCCCATCGTTTTCATGTCCACCGTGGCCAGGCCGGAATAGCCGCACGGGTTGATCCAGGTGAACGGCGACAGATCCATCGCCACGTTCAGCGAGACGCCGTGGTAGGTGCAGCCGTTGCCGCGCACTTTCAGGCCCAGCGCGGCGATCTTGGCGCCCTTGCGCGGACCGTCGGCGATATAGATGCCGGGCGCGCCTTCGACGCGCTCACCCGCGAGATTATACGCCGCCAGCACATCGATCACGGCCTGCTCGATCTTGTGGACGAACTGCCGGGCATACAGCTTGCCGCCCGGCTTGTTGCGGCGCAGGTCCATCAGCAGGTAGATCACGACCTGGCCGGGGCCGTGGTACGTGACCTCGCCGCCGCGGTCGGCCTGCACGACGGGCACGTCGTGCGCCCCGACGCTCAGCAGGTGGCCACGGTCGGCGCCCAGCCCGAGCGTGAACACGGGCGGATGCTCGACGATCCACAACTCGTCGGGCGTATCGGGCGTGCGCGCATCCGTGAAGGCGCGCATCGCGGCAAAAACGGGTTCGTAGTCGGCGCGGCCAAGCTCACGGATAGCCGGCTGGTTCGCTTGCATGGATAGGGTCTGTGAAGAGAGAGTACCCGTCATTATAAGCCAGCCTGATGGCTGGCGTTATAAACCCCTTCCGGCCGACGGGCCGGAAGCAACACCAGGTTTACAGAACGATCTTCACCATCGGGTGCGACGACAGTTCGCGGTACAGGTTGTCGAGCATCTCGCGGCTGGTGGCGCGCACGATCACGGTCAGGCCCGTGTAGGCACCCTTGGCCGACGGCCGCACTTCCATCTTGCCGGCATGGAAAGTCGGATCGTGGATGGTGACCACTTCGACGATCGTCGTGGCGAAATCGTCGTGCGTCGGGCCCATGACCTTGATCGGGAAATCGCTCGGGTATTCGATGAGGGAATCTTTCGGGTCCATGGCCACTCCTTTTGTAAAACAGCATTGTAGCCAAACCGCCCCGTTTCCGCCCGGATCAACGCTCCCTCTGGTCCCGGCCGCGCTGGTCGACGTGGCGACGGTCCTCCCTGGCCGGCGCGGGCGCCGGTGCGGGTGCAGGTGCCGCGACGGGTGCCGGGCGCGGGGCCATCGGCACGGGCGGCGGTGCGGGCGCAGGCGCAGGGGCTGCGGCGGGTGCCGGCCGCGGCGCCATCTGCACGGGCGGCGGCGCCGGACGTTCGACACGCGGCTGCGGTGCCGGTGTCGGCGCCGCCATCATGGGTTGCGGCTGCGGCTGCGGTTGCGGCTGCGGCTGGGCCTGGTGTACCGGCTGGCGGCTGCGGCGCCATTCTTCCAGTTGTTCGCGGCGTTCGTCACGGCGCGCGTCGCGCTCCATCCGCTCGCGCTCGCGCTCGATGCGGTCGCGCTGCCAGGCACCGGGGACGCCGGCCGGCGGCATCGCCTGCGGCTGCTGGATCGTCGGGCTGGCGCTCGACAGTGGTTGCGGCGGCAGATGCGGCGTCGGGCTCGTCACTGTGCTGAGCGGCTGCGGCGGCAGGTGCGGCGTGGGGCTCGTGACGGGCAGTCCCTGCGCCGGTGGCGCCGTGATCACCTGTCCCTGCGGGCGCTGGGCGATAAAACCGTCGCGCTCGGCGCGTGCCGTCTCGATGCGGCGCTCGCGGCCCTGATCCACGTGGCGGCCATCCATGCGGCCGATGGCGACGGGACCGCGGACGCCGTCCCCGTCACGGTCCGGACGATCCGGGCGGTTCGGCCGGTTCGGCAGCACCGGGGCGGCCGGCGGTGCGCCGGTCGGGACGTTTTGCACCAGCACGGGCGGCGCGGTCGTGATCGGCGTGCGCGGGACGCTGACCCGGCCCGGCCGGTCAAAGCGGTCCTGCGGCACGACCGTGAGGCCTTGCGGGCGATAGTCGCGCGGGCGGTGCGGGTAGTCGCGCACGTGTTCGTTCAGCCAGCGCAGGTGGTGGTCCGGCGCACGCCAGGTGGGCACATAGCGGTCGTGCGGCGTCAGCGGATACCAGCCGGCGGCCGGCAACGGACGGTTGCGGTCGCGGAACGTCAGGTTCCAGCCGGCGCCGCCGACCCAGCCGACGAGCGCCGGTGCCCACACGAGATGTTCGTGGCGGCGGCCCGGTGCCCAGGCCCAGCGGTTGTGCACGTGCACCCAGCGGCCGTAGTGGAACGGCGCATAGCCCCACGGCGCGTTGTCGACCCAGGTCCAGCCCCACGGCTCGAGCCAGGTCCAGCTGCCGTCGCGGTAGGGCACCCACGTGGAGGCCACGGTCGGAGTCCACAGGGGACCGTATTCGGGATCCTCGCGCCAGCTGCCGTAGCGGTCGAGGTCTTCGTAGCCCGTCATTTCGGTCGTCACGTAGCGGGACGACGCGGCATTGTCCTCGTAGCGGTCGCGTCCGAGGGCCCATTCGTCGAAATCGTCGCGCGCGGCGGCCATGGTGCGCACGTCGGCATCGCCCACCTCGGCGCGGCGGCCGGCGCGCAGGGTCAGCTGCGAATCCCCATCCTCGACGAGCGCCGTGCCGTCGAACACGGTGACGACGCTGGTGTCGCGCACGCGCTCGGCGTCCACGCGCAGGCGGCCCGGCTGCTGCAGGCGCACGCGGGCCTGCGGGGTCTCGAGTTCGAAGCCGGCCAGCACGTCCGCGTTGCGCACGCGCACGCTGGCGCTGCCGTAGTGCAGGCGCAGCCGCAGGGAATCGTCGTCCATCTGCAGCACTTCCAGCGACGAGTCGCCGTCCAGGCGGATCGACGTGGACCCGACGCGCAGCTCCGTGCGGCTGCCGGCCGCCGTGCTGATCGTGTTGCCCGACGTGACGGGCCAGTTGACCTGCGCGGCCATCATCTCGGCGCCGATGTCGCTGCCGATGGTGACCTGGCCCTGGGCCAGCGCGACGCGGCCCACGCGCGCGGGCGGGTCGGCCGCCACGGCGAGCGCCGTCAGGGTGGAAAAAGCAAGGAGGACGGCTGTTTTCGCGACGCGGTTCGACATGATGTCTCCAGGGCGGGAGTGAACTCGTATTGTTATCGGTGGACGCGGCGGATTGCGTCTCCTGCATTACAACGCACGAGCGTACGAAACGACGACACGAATTACAAATGGTTGCGAAATGTTTCCGCGCTCAGGCGTGGTTGCGCTTCACGAAGAACATCAGCGCGCCGACGGCCATCAGCACGCCGCCGAAGAAGCGGTTCTGGATCCTGACGGCGCGCGGGTCGCGGAACCAGCGCTGCATCGTGGAGGCCAGCAGGGCGTAGCCGTGCATGACGGTGGTGTCGATGGTCACCATCGTCGCGCCCAGGATCGCCAGCTGCGGCAGGATCGGCGCCTCGTTCGAGATGAATTGCGGCAGCACGGCGACCATGAAGATGATGCCCTTCGGATTCGTCGCGTTGGTGAGGAAGCCGGTCAATACGCGCCGGCCGAACGACGGGTGCGCCGCGAGGCCGGCCGTCGACACGTTCGACGTCTCCGCCTTCGAGCGCCACTGGGCGATGCCGAGCCAGATCAGGTACAGCGCGCCGACGACCTTCACGACCATGAACGCCGTTTCCGACGCGAGCAGCAGCGAACCGACGCCGGCGCCGGCGATCACCAGCACGAGCACGAGGCCCAGTTGCAGGCCCAGCACGGTGGCGCTGGCCTTACGCAGCCCGTAGGCGAGGCCGTGCGACATCGACAGGATGGCGCCGGAGCCGGGCGAAATGGCGATCAGGGTGCCTGCGATGACGAAGGCGATCCAGGTGGCGAAGCTCATGGGAAAGAGGGAGGCGGGAAGGAATGGGAAACGCGGGCATGGCGCACGGCGCCGGCGGGTGCCGGACGGCCGCGGCCAGCCGCGGGGTACTGCTTACTTCTTCTTCGGGTTGAC
>CBIHOW010000062.1:0-30834 GCA_966211695.1 uncultured Massilia sp.
ATCACACTGCTGAAAATGCAGTTGGTGCCGGACGTGCCGGCATAAGCCCATATTTCAAGCAGTCGCATTTTGACCGATCATCTCCCCCTGTCTGACGCCGACCTCGACGCCGCGCAAGCGCCTTCCGAACCTGCCGGCAAATACGACACCGAAGTCGAACGCATCTTCGGCGCCGGCGGTCCGCTCGCGCCCGCCGTCGGCACGTTCAAGCCGCGCCAGTCGCAGACCGAAATGGCGAAGGCGATCGCGCATGCCATCGGCACGCAGGGCACCCTGATCGCCGAGGCCGGCACGGGCACGGGCAAGACGTTCGCCTACCTCGTCCCCGCGCTGCTGTGGGGCGGCAAGACGATCGTCTCGACCGGTACCAAGAACCTGCAGGACCAGCTTTTTTCGCGCGACATCCCGACCGTGCGCGCCGCGTTGCGTGCCCCGGTCTCGGTGGCGCTGCTGAAGGGCCGCTCGAACTACGTCTGCCACTACCACCTGGAACGCACGCTGCAGAACGGCCGCCTGACGTCGCGCGACGACGTGGGCCATCTGCGCGAGATCTCGCGCTTCATCAAGATGAGCCAGTCGGGCGACAAGGCCGAACTGACGAAGGTCCCGGAAACGGCGTCCGTGTGGAACCTCGTGACGTCCACGCGCGAGAACTGCGTGGGCCAGGAATGCCAGTACTACCAGGACTGCTTCGTGATGAAGGCGCGCCGCGAGGCGCAGCAGGCGGACGTCGTCGTCGTCAACCACCACCTGTTCTTCGCCGACGTGGCGCTGAAGGAAGGCGGCATGGCGGAACTGCTGCCGTCCGCCAACACGATCATCTTCGACGAGGCGCACCAGCTGCCGGAAGTGGCGACCCTGTTCTTCGGCACGACGGTGTCGACGGGGCAGGTGCTGGAACTGTGCCGCGACGTGCTGGCCGAGGGCCTCGCGCATGCGCGCGGCGGCGTCGACTGGGCGAAGGTCGTGACCGTCGTCGAGAAGGCGGCGCGCGACCTGCGCCTGACGTTCCCGGAAGGCGGCACGCGCCTGTCCCTGCCGCAGATCCCGCCCAGCTCGGAATTCTTCCCGGCGCTGGAAAAACTGAAGGAAGAACTGGAAGGCCTGATCGACGTGCTGGAGTCCCAGGCCGAGCGCGCCGAGACGATCGAGCAGTGCCGGGTGCGCGCCGTCGAGCTGCTGGAACAGGTCAAGGCGTGGAAATCGGAACCGAAGAAGGGTAAAGAAGTCGAGGGGGACGATGCCGTGCTGTGGGTCGAGGCGTTTTCCTCGTCGCTGCAACTGCACAAGACGCCGCTGTCGATCGCGCCGATCTTCGCGGGCCAGCGCGCCGGCACGCCGCGCAGCTGGATCTTCACGTCGGCCACGCTGGCCGTGAAGAACGACTTCAAGCATTTCACCGCGCAGCTCGGCATGACGGGCGAACCGGCGCAGAGCTGGCCGAGCCCGTTCAACTACCAGGAGCAGGGCATCCTGTACGTGCCGACCGGCCTGCCGGAACCGAACACGTTCGGCTACACGGACGCCGTCGTCGACATGGCGCTGCCCGTGATCGAGGCCGCGGGCGGCCGCTGCTTCTTCCTGTGCACGACGATCCGCGCCGTCAACCGCGTGGCCGAACGCCTGCGCGAGGAATTCGCCGCGCGCGGCCTCGACTTCCCCCTGTTCGTGCAGGGCGAACGGGGCCGCACGGAATTGCTGGATTCCTTCCGCAACGCGGGCAATGCCGTGCTCGTGGGCAGCCAGAGTTTCTGGGAAGGCGTCGACGTGCGCGGCGAGGCGCTGTCGCTCGTCATCATCGACAAGCTGCCGTTCGCGCCGCCCGACGACCCCGTGCTGGCCGCGCGCATCGAAGTGATGGAAAAGAAGGGCATGAACGGCTTCGTCCACCACACCTTGCCGGAAGCCATCATCAACCTGAAGCAGGGCGCCGGGCGCCTGATCCGCGACGTCGAGGATCGCGGCGTGCTGATGCTGTGCGATCCGCGCGTGATCAGCAAGCCGTATGGGCGGCGTATTTGGCAGAGTTTGCCGCCGTTTCGGCGGACGCGGGTGCAGGCGGACGTCATCGAGTTCTTCAAGCAGCCGAAATCGCAATAATGCCGTAGGGTGGGCTCCCCGAGCCCACCTTCGACTTCGAATCTGCCGTGGAGTCGGAGATTCGGGGTCAGAGCCCTAAAAAAGCACTCGGGCTCTGACCCCCGGCTTCGTTAGCCGCAGCGTGCCTGCTCGCTCCGGTTTCGTTCAGCTGTACCTTTGGGCTCGCCTCGTGGTACGTCGTACTGCTGGTCTTCTCTCGCTTGTGCTCCCACAACATGCAGGATGGGTGACTTGTTTAGAGTCTCACAGGCCCGGCCGGTGGCAGACTTCAAGGGGGAGCAATGGCGATACGTTATGGCTGCTTTTTCAGCTACGCCCATGGGCGGCACGAGCTGATGCAGCGCTTCAAGGCCACGCTGGCCGATGCACTGCGCTGTTACCTCGAACCGTATTTCGACAACGAAGACGAACTGTTCATCGACACCGAGCAACTCGGCGGCGGTGACGACCTCGACCGCAAGATCGCCCGCGCGCTGTGCGAAAGCGCGTGCATGGTGCTGATCTACACGCCCAAGTACGAGGCCCATCCCTACACGCGGCGCGAGTACGCCGCGATGCGCCTGATCGAGGCCGAGCGCAGCACGTGGTACACGCTGCCCAGCCAGCTGATCATTCCCGTCATCATGACGCAGCACCCCGTCAGCCTGCCGCCGCAGATCAGCGAATCCACGTTCTACGTCGACTTCTCGCGCTTCACGATGGCCACGGCCGACCTGAAGTCGAATCCAGATTTCCTGCCGGACATCGACAAGATGGTCCGGCGCATCGTCACGCATTACCAATACCAGAAAAAAACCATGCCGCCGGCGCATGACTGCAACCAATTCGACCTTCCCGCTGTCCCACCCGCATGGCGTGAGTTACCGGATCCAACCTTCCCCAAAAAATGAGGAGCCTTATGGAAACCAACCGCATCACCGCAGTACCGGCCGGGCAGGCCGGCGAGGTGACGACGTTCTACTCCTACGACAGCGCACCCGTGCGCAGCCTGGCGCTGGCCCATGCCGCCTGGCTGCTCGCCGGGCGCGCGCATGCGAAGACACCGGTGCTGATGATCGACTGGGACCTGGAAGCCCCCGGCCTGCATCACTATTTTTCCCGTGCGGACGAGGGCGTCGACGACGCCGGCGGCCTGCTCGAACTGTTCGAGAGTTGTCGCGAGCAATTGCACGGCAATACTTCGACCGACGACGCCGAAACGCTGGCGGCGCGCGTGCTCGACACGCTCGACTGGGACGACTACATCGTCCGCGTCGACGACAGTCGCCCGCTGTACCTGATGCGCGCGGGCCGCTTCGACGACAGCTATGGCGAACGCGTGGACCGCCTCGATTGGGACGCGCTGTTCTGCGCCTGCCCGGCGCTGTTCCGCACGTTCGCGGCGCGGGTCGCACGGCGCTTCGCGCATGTGCTGATCGATTGCCGCAGCGGACGCTCGGCGGCCGCCAGCGTCTGCACGGCGCTGTTGCCGGACAAGATCGTCGGCGTGTTCACGCCCGATGCGCGCAGCCTGGACGGCTTGCAGGGCGTCGTCGCGCGCGCGCTCGACTACCGCTGCAGCCACGAGGACGAACAGCGCCCGCTGCTCGTCTATCCGCTGCCTTGCCCGGTCGACGGGACGGCCGAAGGGCGGCTGCGCTGGCGCTTCGGCGACACACCACGGAGCCAGTCGGGCCAGCCGGCCCAGCCCGGCTACCAGGCAAGGCTGGAACGAATGCTGGCCGAGTGCTACGGCCTGTCCAGCGTCGTGCTCGACAGCTACCTCGACGAAGTGCAGCTGCCCCAGGCGGCCGTCAGCGGCATCGCGCTTGCCGCCGGCCGGCCCCTGGCGGGCGAGCACGACCGGCTCGGGCCGCAGCGCGCCGTCGAAGCGCTGCTCGAATGGCTGGAGCCCGGTCATTTCCCGTGGCGCCCGCTGCCCGAGGTCCGGCTCGTGCAGGCCGTCGAATCGCTGCGCGAACGGGCCGCCGATCCGCAGGCGCCAAGCCTCGTGCGCGAACTGGCGCGGCTGGCGCAATTGTATTTAGGGCAACAAAGCGAACTGGAAGCCGCACGACGCATCGAGCAGCACGTGATCGCCCTGGAGCAGGGCCTGCACGCGATGGAGGAGGGCAAGCGCGGCCATGGGGCGCCGCGCCGCGCCGGCGAACCGTCGCCGGATGCGCTGGACGATAAATTGTCGCGCCTGCAGGAATTGATCGACAGCCGCAGTCCCCGCGAGGCGCGGGCGCTGGCGGATAGCCTGCGCTCGACGATCCTGCGGCCGAGTGTGGCGCATCCGCTACGACGGCGCGGCGCCGCGATGATCAAGCAGGTGTACCTGCAGGAAGGCGACAAGGACGCGCTGCTGGCCTTCACGCTGGACGAGGTTTCGTCCCTCGAAGGGGCTCTGATCCAGGCGGCGGAAGGGCGTCCGCTGGTGGCGGGCTGATGCCGCGGCGCAGCATGCGGAAAGGGTAGGCCGCGGGCCGCCGGAGGGCGAATAAATGTGCCGTCCGATTGGTCGATCTCGCCGTTGCTTCAGGTAAAATCGCAGGATGCGTATCCTTATCAGTAACGACGACGGCTATCTCGCCCCCGGCATCAACGCCCTGGCCGATGCGCTTGCGACAGTCGCCGACATCGTGGTGGTCGCGCCCGACAGCAATCGCTCGGGCGCGTCGAACTCGCTGTCGCTGGACCGTCCGCTGTCGGTGTCGAAGGCTGCCAATGGGTTTTATTTTGTCAACGGCACCCCCACCGACTGCGTGCACATCGCGTTGACGGGGATGCTCGACGCACGTCCGGACCTGGTCGTCTCCGGCATCAACAATGGCCAGAACATGGGCGACGACACGCTGTACTCCGGTACGGTGGCGGCGGCGACGGAGGCCTATCTGTTCGGTATTCCGGCGATCGCCTTTTCGCAGGTCCATGGCGGCTGGGCGGAGGTCGAATCGGCCGCGCGGGTGGCGCGCGACATCGTGCTGCGCCGCTTCGACATGCTGGAATCGCCGTTCTTGCTGAACGTAAATATCCCGAACCTGCCGTACGAGCAGATGGGACCGCTCACGCCGACCCGCCTGGGCCGGCGCCACCAGTCCGAACCGGTCATCCGCGGCCAGGATCCGCGCGGGCGCGAGATCTTCTGGATCGGTGCGCCGGGCGCTTGCCGCGACGCGGGCGAGGGCACGGATTTCCACGCGACGAGCAAGGGCTGCGTGTCGGTGACCCCGCTGCAGGTCGACCTCACGCACCGCGACCAGCTGGACCTGCTGCGGCGAGGGCTGGGATGAGCGAAAAGCGCAGCCAGTTTCCTCTGCCGCTCTCGTCCGTGACGGGCGAGAAAACGCGCAAGGCCGCTGCGCCGGCGCCGGTCGCCACGCCGCAGACGGCGACCCAGAACGCGCGCCAGAACAGCCAGGCGCAGCCACGCGGCGGCGCGGCGGCCGGTGTGCCGGGCACGACCAAGCCGGCCCAGCCGCAGCAAACCGTCGTGCGGTCCGACCTGGCGGCCACGGAAGCGCCGCGCCGCGCGATGGCGGCCCGGGCCGCGCGCCAGGGCGTCAAGGATCCGCAAGTGCTGGCCGCGCTGGAAATCGTGCCGCGCCATATGTTCGTGGAGCCGGGCATGCTGGCCCAGGCCTATGTCGACATCTCGCTGCCGATCGGCCACAACCAGACGATTTCGCAGCCGTACATCGTCGCGCGCATGATCGAGTTGCTCAAGGGCAGTAGCCAGCCGCTGCGCCGCGTGCTCGAGATCGGCACGGGGTGCGGCTACCAGGCCGCCGTGTTGTCGTGCGTGGCGCAGGAGGTGTATTCCATCGAGCGCATCAAGCCGTTACATGAGCTGGCGAAGGCGAATTTGCGCCCGTTGCGTATCGCCAATCTGCGTTTGCAGTACGGAGATGGTATGCTAGGGCTCCCGCAAGTGGCCCCGTTCGACGGCATCATCCTGGCGGCGGCCGGTCTCGAGGTGCCCCGTGCACTGCTCGAGCAGATGGCCATTGGCGCCCGTCTGGTGGCGCCCGTCGGTGCTCAGGTCCAGCACCTGCAGCGCATTACCCGTACCGGCAAGGCGGAATGGACCAGCGAAACGCTGGAAGCCTGCCATTTTGTCCCGCTGCGGCCAGGCATCGCTTGAATGCCAGATCGTTGTAAAAGAATTATAGAGAGAATGAAACTTACGCCCCGCTTAGCCCTGTTGACCCTCAGTCTCGGCATCCTGTCCGCCTGCAGCACCGAGACCCGCGTAGCCCCCGTGATCGACCGTCCGGCCCCGACCGCATCCACGTTCCGTCCCCGTCCGCAACCGGCCCCGGCACCTTCCGCCGAGGACACGAAGCCCGACGCGCGCGGCACTTATACGGTGCGTCGCGGTGACACCCTGCTGCGCATCGCCCTCGACCACGGCCAGAACTACCGCGACCTCGTCGCCTGGAACAACCTGGCCGATCCGGACGACATCAAGGTCGGCCAGGTGCTGAAAGTGGCGCCTGCCGAGCGCAACGGTAACGGCAACGGCAATGCCGTCGTGACGTCGCCGATCGCGATGCCGGGTGCCGAGAAGGCGCCGGCCGTGCCGAAGAAGACGGAACCGAACGGCGCCAAGAAGCCGTACAGCGAATCGAACGTGGCAAGCGCGAAGGAAGACAATCCGAAGGCGGAGAAGGTGATCTCGGCGGGCGTGACCCCGGGCACCACCGTCACCGCCAACGACGACGAGAAACTGAGCTGGATGTGGCCGTCCGACGGCAAGATCGTCGCCACCTTCGACGAAGGCAAGAACAAGGGCATCGACATCGCCGGCAAGATGGGCCAGCAAGTGATGGCCGCGGGTTCCGGGAAGGTGATGTATGCCGGCAGCGGCATCCGCGGATATGGTAATCTCGTGATTGTTAAGCACAGCAACAGCCTGTTGTCGGCATATGCGCACAACCGCACCATCCTGGTGAAGGAAGGTCAGAACGTGACCAAGGGCCAGGCGATCGCGGAGATGGGCGATTCCGATGCCGACACGGTCAAACTGCATTTCGAGATACGCCAGCAGGGCAAGCCGGTCGACCCGGCCAAGTTCCTGCCCAGTCGCTAGAGAGAGCCGATGACCTTGCCCCCCGACCCGCTGGACAACGACACGCCGGAAGACAATCCGGATGAACCGCTGGACGACGGCGGATTCGGGGTGGATGGCGCCGACCGTGCCGAGATGCTGCCGGAAGCGGCGGCTGCGCCCGTCGATACCGTCGACGAACTGAAAAGCGTGCTGCAAGCCGAGCTCTCGACCGACACCACCCAGCACTACCTGAACCGCATCGGCGCCAAGCCGTTGCTCAGCGCCGAGCAGGAAGCGCATTACGCGACCCTCGCCAAGGCCGGCGACTTCAATGCCCGCCAGAAGATGATCGAGCATAACCTGCGGCTCGTCGTCTCCATCGCCAAGCACTACATCAACCGCGGCGTCGTGCTGCTCGACCTCATCGAGGAAGGCAACATCGGCCTGATGCGTGCGATCGACAAGTTCGAGCCGGAGCGCGGCTTCCGCTTTTCCACCTACGCCACCTGGTGGATCCGCCAGAGCATCGAGCGCGCGATCATGAACCAGGCCCGCACCGTGCGCCTGCCCGTGCACATGGTGCGCGAGCTGAACCAGGTGCTGCGCGCGAAATACCACCTCGAAGCCCAGCACCACGACGGCAAGGAAGCGAGCGCGGAAGACATCGCCAGCCTCGTCGGCCGGCCCGTGGAGGAGGTGCAGGACATCCTCGCACTGTCCGAGCACGCGACGTCGCTCGATGCGCCGCTCGACAACGATCCCCAGAGCAGCCTGATGGACATGCTGCCGGACGAGGGCGACGTCAGCCCGGACGCCCACGCGGAACAGCACGAGATGACGGTGCTCGTGCGCGACTGGCTGCAAAAGCTGCCGGACAAGCAGCGCCTCGTCGTGATGCGCCGCTTCGGCCTCGACAACGACGACCCGGCCACGCTCGAAACGCTGGCCGAGGAAATGGGCGTGACGCGCGAGCGCGTGCGCCAGATCCAGCAGGAAGCCCTCGTCAAACTGAAACGGGCGATGGCCGCCCGTGGCGTCGTCCGCGATTCCTTGCTATGATGCCCGGCTGGCCGGAATAGGCCGAATGCCGTCGTCCCCGCGCAGGCGGGGACCCAATTTTTCTTGAGCAGTAATAACGCCTGATTCGGCTACGCACCGAACTTGGGTTCCCGCCTTCGCGGGAACGACGTGCTTGCTACGAGTCCTAGTTCTCATCTTCCTCAACCATGCAAGAAACCTTCATCAATATCAAATCCCTCGACATGGACGCGCGCGGCGTCGGCCACCTGGAGAACGAGGACGGCACGCCGGGCAAGGTGATCTTCGTCGAAGGCGCGCTGCCGGGCGAGCGCGTCAGCTTCGAGACCCTGCGCAAGAAGAAGAACTGGGAATCGGGCCGCATGGTCACGCTGCAAAAGGCGTCGAGCATGCGCGTCGAACCGAAGTGCCCGCATTTCTGGCACTGCGGCGGCTGCTCGATGCAGCACCTGGAGCCGTCGGCCCAGGTCGCGATGAAGCAGCGCGTCCTGGAAGACAACCTGTGGCACATCGGGAAGACGAAGGCCGAGAACATCATGCGCCCGATGTACGGCCCCACGTGGGACTACCGCTACCGCGCGCGCCTGTCGGTCCGCTGGGTGGCCAAGAAGGGCACGGTGCTGGTCGGCTTCCATGAGCGCCACTCCTCGTACGTGGCCGACATGACGAGCTGCGAGATCCTGCCGGACCATCTGTCCGCCATGCTCGTGCCGCTGCGCGAGCTGGTGGGCGCGCTGTCGATCTACCAGCAGATGCCGCAGATCGAGATCGCCGTCGGCGAGGAGACGACCGTGCTCGTGCTGCGCATCATGGCGCCGCTCACGCCGGCCGACGAAGCGCTCGTGAAAGCGTTCGCGGACAAATGGAACATCCAGTGGTGGCTGCAGCCGAAGGGCCCGGACACCGCCGCGCCGTACTACCCCCTCGGTAAAGAGCTGTACTACACGCTGCCGGAATTCGGCATCAAGATGCCGTTCAAGCCGACCGACTTCACGCAGGTGAATCACCAGATCAACCGCCTGCTCGTGCACAAGGCGCTGACCCTGCTGGAAGTGCAGCCGACCGACCGCGTGGCCGACCTGTTCTGCGGCCTCGGCAACTTCACCCTGCCGCTGGCGACGCAGGCGCGCGAAGTCGTCGGCATCGAAGGCAGCACGGCGCTGACGACGCGCGCGCTGGAAAACGCCAAGGCGAACGGCCTGGCCGACAAGACGACGTTCTACACGCGTAACCTGTTCGAGGTGACGAAGGACGACCTGATTGCGCTCGGCAAATTCGACCGCATGCTGGTCGACCCGCCGCGCGACGGCGCCGTGGCGCTGGCCATCGCGCTGGCCGAACTGCGCCTGACGAATCCGGACCTGCTGCCGGAGCGGATCGTGTACGTGTCGTGCAGCCCGTCGACCCTGGCGCGCGATGCCGGCATCCTCACGCACCGCGCCGGTTACGTGCTCAAGAAGGCGGGCGTGGCGAACATGTTCCCGCACACGTCGCACGTGGAATCGATCGGGGTGTTCGAGCGCCTGGCCGACTTCCAGCCCCGCGAATTCAACGCACCGGAAGTCGCCGAATAACGCTGACGTCCGCGTGGGCACTCCGTGCCCACGCGTTCAGCGCGCAGCCACCCGATCGAGTAGCGCAAATAACCCCGCCGGGTCCACCGGCTTGACGAAATAACTGTCGAAGCCGGCGTACGCCGCGCTCGCCTGGTCCGACTGCTGGCCGTACCCCGTGATGGCGACGAGCGTCGCCTCGCTGCAGGCGGGCAGCTTGCGCAGCCGGCGCGCCAGTTCGTAGCCGTTCATGCCGGGCAGGCCGATGTCGAGCAGGAAGGCGTCGTAGTGTTCCTGTGCGGCCCGTTCCAGCGCCTCGCCCGGATGGTGCATCACCGTCACGTGGTGGCCGCCGGATTCCAGCAGCAGGCCCAGCGTCATGGCCGCGTCGACGTTGTCGTCCACCAGCATCAGCGACAAGGACTTGCCCGTGCCCGGCGCGTGCGCCCCCGGCACCGCGGCGTCGGACGATGCGGCGGGCGCCGTGGGCAGGCGCGGCAGGCGGATCGTGAATTCGCTGCCCAGGTTGCGGCCTTCGCTGGCCGCCGTCACCATCCCGCCGTGCAGTTCCACGAGACTCTTCACCAGCGCGAGACCGAGCCCGAGGCCGCCCTGCGAGCGGTCCGGCGTACGCTCCGCCTGCGAGAACAGGTCGAACACGGTCGGCAGCAGTTCGGCCGAGATGCCGATGCCGTTGTCCGACACGGAGACGAGCACCTGTTCGGGCGTGATGCCCATCCAGATCGACAGCCGGCCGCCTTCGTGCGTGTACTTGGCCGCGTTGTTCAGGAGGTTGGCGATGACCTGCACGAGGCGCTTCGGATCGCCTTCGACGATGGCCGGTTCCGTCGACAGGTGCAGCGCCAGCTGGTGACGGCGCGCCTCGATCAGCGGGCGCACCTGTTCGACGGCGTCGCCGATCACGCGGCGCAGGTCGACCTCCTCGCGCGCCAGCACGACGAGCCCGCGCGTGACGCGCGAGACGTCCAGCAGGTCGTCGATCAGGCCCGTCATGTGCGCCACCTGGCGCGCGATGATGGCGCTCGTGCGCTCCACGCGGGCGTTGTCCGGCGGGCCCAGGTTCAGCAGTTGCGCGGCGGCCGAGATCGGCGCCAGCGGGTTGCGCAGCTCGTGCGCCAGCATCGCGAGGAATTCGTCCTTGCGGCGGTCGGCGAGGCGCAGCGCGTCTTCCGCGCGCACGCGCTCGACGGCGCTCCATGCGCGCTCGGCGACGTCCTCGATCAGGCGCACGATGTCGGCGCTCCACACGCGCGGCAGGTTGTCGTTGATGAACAGGCAGCTCGTCAGCGCGCCGTTGCGGTTCAGCGGCACGACGACGGCGGAACGGATCTGCAGCGCCGCGTAGTTCGGCCAGACGTCGGGGCCGCTCGTGCGCGGGTCGCGCTGCAGGTCGCTCGACACCCACGTGCCCAGGCTCAGCGTACTGAAATTCGACACGCCGAACAGGGCGGCGGGGAAGGTGCCGTTCAGTTCGGCGACGATGCCGTCCGTGTAGTTCGAATGGAAGGTCACGAGCTGCTTGTCGGCGTCGTAGTCGCCGTACAGCACGCGGCTGGCCTGCAGGAAGCGGCCCAGCATGGCGCCCGTCTGGACGAAGATCTGCACCGGGTCGTTCAGGCGGCGCAGCAGGTCCGACACTTCGAGCCGGAATTCGTTCATGTCGAGCAGCGTCGTCTGGCGCGCGACGGCGTCGCGCAAGGCCTGCTCGGCGCGCACGCGGTCGAGCGCTTCCCAGCTGCGCTCGGCGATGTCGGTGGCGAGGCGCTGCGCTTCCTCGTCCCAGTCGCGCGGCTGGGTGGAATAGCCGACGAGGGCCGCCACGAGCTGGCCGCGCCGGATCTTCGGCACGATGAGGATCGCGCGCGCGCCCGCTGCCGCGTAGCGCTCGCCGCGCGCGGGCAGGCGCGGATCGGCCGTCGCGTCGCGCACGGCCAGCGGCGAACCTGTGCGCAGCAGGGCCAGCGCCTGCGGTCCGAAATCGTCGAGGCGGGCGCGCCGGCCGACGAGCGGCGCGCTGGCGTCGCGGGCCCAGTCGTGCATCACTTCGAAGCTGCCGTCTTCCTCGTCCGTTTCGACATAGCAGGCGCGTTCCAGCTCGAGGTGCTTGCCCAGCAGGGTGCACGACCCTTCGATGATGTCGGACGGGTGGTGCAGGCGGCGCAGGCTGTCCACCACCTGCAGCTGCACGGCGTGGCGCCGCTCCAGTTGCACGCGCTGGGTCGTCTCGCTCGTCACGCACAGCATGCCGCGCACGGTGCCGGCATCGTCGCGCACCGGAGAATAGGCCAGCGTGAACCACGCGTTGTACGGCTTGCCGTTGCGGTCGATCGGGCTCGGCACGTCTTCGCCGTACGTGGCGTGGCCGGCGAGGGCGCGCTCGACGAGCGGCTTCAGGCCGGGCCAGCGGTCGGGCCAGACCTGCGCCAGCGGGCGGCCGAGCGAAGCGGGGTGGGTGCCGTCGAGGAGGGGAATGAAGGCGGCGTTGTACAGCAGCGCCAGGTGCGGGCCCCAGGCGAGGTACATGGGGAATTCGGATTCGAGGATCAGGCTGACCGCATTGCGCAATGCGGGGCTCCAGCGGTCCGGCGGGCCGAGTGGGGACGCCGACCAGTCATGGACGTGGTAACCGGCGCGGACGGCGCCGGTGCTGCCGAGGAGATGAAAGTCGCGCGTCGCTGCTTCCATGCCGATCGCTTCCGAGTCCGAAAGCGGTCATTCTATGCGCAAATGCATAAGATGGAACAGCTATGAAAAAAAATACATTTTCCGCGCGAGAAAGTCCGTTGATACCTGGAGAACAAAATGTCTCCGAAGGACCATTTTGGGCGGCACGATGGTGCGAATGCCGATGGGATTGGGTTTGATGGCAAGACTATAACGGACGTCCCGCACGCGTGGCGCACGGGAC
Source organism: uncultured Massilia sp. (assembly GCA_966211695.1). Classification (GTDB taxonomy): domain Bacteria; phylum Pseudomonadota; class Gammaproteobacteria; order Burkholderiales; family Burkholderiaceae_D; genus Telluria. Next base: position 12,656 of record CBIHOW010000062.1, read on the forward strand.
GTCAATACATCGCGTCGTCAGAACTTCGCGCGCACCCCGAACGTAATGTTCCGTCCCGGCAGCGGCGCAATATCCTTCAGCAGCGACGTGGCCAGACGGATGTCGTCGTTGAGCAGGTTCTTCGCGGAGACGAAATACGTCAGATCCATGTTCTGGAGCTTCTGCGTGTACGAGACATTGGCATTGACCTGGTTGTACGACGGCGTCGTGGTCGTCTCGAACGAAGCGAGACGGTCCTGGCCGCGCGCGTGCGTCCAGTCGAGGCCGGCGCGCCAGTGCGGCTGGCGGTAGCCGATGGCGGCGCCCACGCGGTCGGCCGGCTGCAGCGGCAGGTTGCCGGCGTCGTCGAGGTAGCCGCGCGACGTGTCCGCGAACACGCGGCCGTTCCAGCCCATGCCGACCTGGTTCCACGTCATCTCCGCTTCCGCGCCCTGGATGTGCGCCTTCGCCTGCTGGAACAGGCGAAGGCGGAACTCGCCGCCCGGATTGCCGTCCTCGTCGAACGTCGCGTCCGTGACGTGGCCGTAGATGAAGTTGTTGACGTTGTTGCGGTAGGCATTCACGCGCCAGCGCAGCAGGCCGCTCGTCTTTTGCAGCGACAGTTCGATGTTGCGCGAGATTTCCTTTTGCAGGTTGGGATCGCCGACGTCGAACGTGAGCGTGGCGTCGTGCGGACCGCCCGAATACAGCTCCTCCGTCGCGGGCGCGCGCTGGGCATACGACACCGTCGCGCCGAACGAATAACCCTTCGTGAACGGCCACAGCGCGCCGATCGAGCCGGAGCCGAGGTCGAAGCTGCGCTCGCGGTTGCCGACCGGCTTGCGGTCGACGTTTTCGTAGCGCAGGCCCGCGTTCCAGCGCAGCGGACCCTGGCTCCATTCCTCGACGAGGAACGCGGCCTGCGTCGTCGAGTGCGTGACGGGCACGGTGTCCGGCCCGCCTTCCGCGCTCAGCGCCGAAAAGTGCGTGTTTTCCGTCTGGACGCCGAACGTGCCGTGCAGGCCAAGGCTCGTGATGGGCTGGTGCGTGAGCTCGACGCGCGATTCGAACGATTTATTGGAGAACAGCGTGGCCGGCACGCCGTCGTCCAGTTCGGCGTGGCGGTAGTCCGTATAGCCGGCTTTCACGCGCGCGCTTTCGAAGCCGGCGAGCGGGTTCTTGACGACGCTGTCGAAGTCGTAGCGGTTCTGGCGCTGGTCGATGTGCGAACCCTCGTCGGTCGGGATGCCGTACAGGTTCGTCAGGTGCGATGCCGACAGGCCCGCATAGCCCCAGTCGTCGATGTACGACCCGCCGATGCCGATGTTGCGCTCCTTCGTATCGGAATTCGGCAGGCGGTTCATGCGCGAGGCAGGGTCGTTCATCACGCGCAGGTCGGGGATCTGGTAGTCGTCCGTGTTGCGCAGGTTGCCGTCCAGGTGCAGGCCGATCTTGCCGACGGCGCCGTCCAGCGTGCCGGACATGTCCTTGCCGTTGTCGACGGTGCTCAGGCGCGTCTCGACCTGGCCCGTCAGCTTGGGTTCCAGCGCCGTCGGGATGCGTTCGTTGACGACGTTGACGAGGCCGCCGATGGCGCCCGAGCCGTACAGCAGGGCGGCGGGGCCGCGCAGGATCTCGATCTGGCGCGCGACGGCGCCTTCGGACGCGACCGCATGGTCGTTCGACAGGCCGGACACGTCCGACGTCGCCATCCCGTTTTCCAGCATTTTCACGCGCGAGCCTTCCATGCCGCGGATGATGGGGCGCGACGCGCCGGCGCCGAACGCGGAGGCGGACACGCCCAGTTCGTTCTGCAGCGTTTCGCCCAGTGAGCTGCCGACCTTGTCGCGCAACTCGTCGCCGGCGAGCACCTTGGCCGGCGTCAGGATCTGGTCGCCTTCGCCATTGCGCAGCGGGCTGGCGGTGACGACGACTTGCTGGATCTTGCCGTCGTTGATGGTTTCTTGATCGTCGGCCGCGCGGACGGCCGGGTGGAAGGCGAGCAGGAGTGCGCTGGCGAGCAGCGTACGTTCGATTTTCATGGTTTCTACAATCTCAAGCGAATGGATAACGGCCCGTACCGCCGGGACGCGCCGGGCGGTACGGGAAACAGCGGAGGCGTTATCAGGCTTGAGGCGGGCCGCGCGACTGGAACGGGCAGGCCGTGAGGAGGCAGATGCCCGGCGTGGCCGGCAGGGCCGGCGCGGCATAAGCCAGCTCGGCCGGTACGAATTGCCGCAGCGTGGACGGCAGTGCAAACGCGATCTGGGCGCTGGCCGCGCACTGACCGCACAGGTCGTGCAGGACGGGCTTGGGCAGCTTGCCGGTGCCGTCGTCGTCCGTGGCGGATGCGACTTGCTGGACGAGCGTGTCGTCGGTCTCGGCCCAGTGCGTATAGCCGTGGCCGAGCGACAACTGCTGCGAAACGAGCAGCAGCAGCGACAGCAATACGTGGGCCAGGCTACGGGACATGGGGGACGGGATCGAAAGCGAACGGATATTGTACGCAGGGGCGTTCGGTTCTGACAATCATACTTTCGGTAAGGCCCACCCGCCCAATTAAATTCGGGGTCAGAGCACTTTTTGGCGCACAATCTTCGAGGCAAGTTTGCTCCGAGTACTGCAGCCTGGATGCCTCGGGTGCATGCCGGTCGCTTGGCTTGGCGTCAGGGCTCGTTGTGCACCAAGACATTGATCGGAAATGTGCTCTGACCCCGAATTTTCAGAAAAATGTGCTCTGACCCCGAATTCGGGCAATAAAAAAGCCGGCCCGCAGGCCGGCTCTTTGATGCGAGGGGTGTGGATCAGTCGCGGTTGCCGAAGCCGATGCCCAGCAGTTGCAGCATGCTCGTGAACACGTTGTAGATGTCCAGGTAGATGGCCAGCGTCGCGCTGATGTAGTTGGTCTCGCCGCCGTTCACGATCCGGTTCACGTCGAACAGGATGAAGCCGGAGAAGATCACCATCGCGAGCACGGACACGACCAGCATCAGTGCCGGCAGCTGCAGGAAGATGTTGGCCAGGCCGGCCAGGATCACGATGATCGCGCCGGCGAACAGCCAGCTGCCCATGCCCGAGAAGTCGCGCTTGGAGACCGTTGCGATCGTCGCCATCGTGGCGAACACGGCCGCGGTGCCGGCGAACGCGGTCATGATCAGCGTGCCGCCGTTACTGAAGCCGAGCGTGAAGCGCAGCAGCGGCGTCAGCCACAAGCCCATGAAGAACGTGAAGCCGAGCAGGATCGGCACACCGGCCGCCGAGTTCTTGGTCTTCTCGATCGCGAAGATGAAGCCGAACGCGATGGCGAGGAACAGGATCACGCCCATGCCGCTGGCAAAGATCGGCAGGGCCATTTGCAGGCCGATATAGGCGCCGAGCACCGTCGGGACCATGGACAGTGCCAGCAACCAGTAGGTGTTGCGCAGCACGCGGTGACGCGTGGCCTGGATGGCCGAGACGTCGTAGGTTTTCTGCAGGCTGGGAATCATAATGCCTCCGTTGGAAGAAATCGCTTTGCTCCCCATATGGGGACTGGACCCGGCGTCAACAGGGGTGAATGTGCTGGAGGCGCAAGTTTTAAGTCTTGCCTAAGCGCCAGCGGGCACCCGGGTATGGACGAGATCTCATCGATTGTCACTGTATCATCCGGCCCCGGCCCCACGCAATATCGGTGGGATGACGGATGTATGGTAAAATAGAAGGTTGATTGAGTTCCCAAATCTCGATTTAAACCTTTCTTTTTATTGGAGTTTTTAAATGGCAATCGAACGCACCCTGTCGATCATCAAACCTGACGCAGTCGCTAAAAACGTGATCGGCCAAATCTACAGCCGTTTCGAAGGCGCCGGCCTGAAGATCGTCGCTGCCCGTATGGCCCAGCTGTCGCGCGCCGAAGCCGAAGGTTTCTACGCCGTCCACAAAGAGCGTCCGTTCTTCAAGGACCTGGTCGACTTCATGGTCTCCGGCCCGGTCATGATCCAGGTGCTGGAAGGCGAGAACGCGATTGCCAAGAACCGCGAACTGATGGGCGCAACCGATCCGAAGAAGGCCGACAAGGGCACCATCCGCGCCGACTTCGCCGACTCGATCGACGCCAACGCCGTGCACGGTTCGGACGCTGCCGAGACCGCCGCTGTCGAGATCGCTTACTACTTCCCGGCACTGAACGTCTACTCGCGTTAATCTTTCGTATCAATTTTTTGTGTTGATCGGCCTGGTGGCGGTTTAACATTGCAATATCCCCGCTCGCCCATGCTCGAAGAGCCCGGCGGGCGGGACTTATTTTGAAGGCACAGGATTCAATCATGGCAACTCTCACCAACTTGCTGGACTTCGATCCCGCGCAGCTCGTCGCTTACTGCGCCGAGTTGGGGGAGAAGCCGTTCCGCGCAAAACAGCTGCAGCGCTGGATCCACCAGTTCGGCGTCGCCAACTTCGACGACATGACGGACCTGGCGAAGTCGCTGCGCGAAAAGCTCAAGACGCGCGCCGAAGTCCGTGCGCCGGCGATCATCAGCGACCACACGTCGGCCGACGGCACCCGCAAGTGGCTCGTGGACGTGGGCAACGGCAACGCCGTCGAGACCGTGTTCATCCCGGAAGAGACGCGCGGCACGCTGTGCATCTCCACGCAGGCCGGCTGCGCCGTCAACTGCCGCTTCTGCTCGACGGGCAAGCAGGGCTTCAACCGCAACCTCACCGTGTCCGAGATCATCGGCCAGCTGTGGATGGCCGAGTTCGAGCTGCGCCGCACGAAGGGCATCGAGCCGGGGCCGAAGGGCGAGCGCCAGATCACGAACGTCGTCATGATGGGCATGGGCGAGCCGCTGCTGAACTTCGACCCGACCGTCACCGCATTGAAACTGATGCTGGACGATAACGCGTACGGCCTGTCGCGCCGCCGCGTGACCGTGTCGACGTCGGGCGTCGTGCCGAACATGGACAAGCTGTCGCAGGAATGCCCGGTGGCGCTGGCCGTGTCGCTGCACGGCTCGAACGACCCGCTGCGCGACATGCTCGTGCCGCTGAACAAGAAATACCCGCTGCGCGAGCTGATGGCCGCGTGCAAGCGCTACCTGGAATTTGCCCCGCGCGACTTCATCACGTTCGAATACTGCATGCTGGACGGCGTCAACGACACGGACGAGCATGCGCGCGAACTGGTCGCCCTCGTCAACGATCCGGTCGTCGGCGTGTCGTGCAAGTTCAACCTGATTCCGTTCAACCCATTCCCGGAATCCGGCCTCGTGCGCTCGAAGAACCCGCGCATCAAGGCGTTCGCCCAGGTGCTGATGGATGCCGGCCTCGTCACGACGATCCGCAAGACCCGCGGCGACGACATCGACGCCGCCTGCGGCCAGCTGGCGGGCGAGGTCAAGGACCGTACCCGCGTGAACGAGCGCATGAGCAAGATGGCCGAATACCAGCAGAAATTCGGCCCCAACTTCGGCAAGATCGTGGAGATCTCGTCCTGATGCCGCGGCTGTCCGGACGCCTGGCCTGCGCGCTCGCCCTTCCAATGCTGCTGGCGGCGTGCGCCGGCAATGGCGGCATGGCGGGCGAATCGCACGAGCTCAAGACGCTGTCCGACCAGACGGCCGCGGAAAAACGCGCCCAGATCCGCCTGCAACTGGCGGTGGGCTATTACCAGGAGCGCAAGTACGAGATCGCGCTGGATGAGGTGAAGCAGGCCATCGCCGCCAACCCGGACTATGCCGACGCGTACGGCGTGCGCGCCCTGATCTACACGGCGATGGGCGAGAACCGCCTCGCCGACGAGAACTACCGGCACGCGCTGCGCCTGGCGCCGCGCAATCCGGACCTGTCGAACAATTACGGGCTGTTCCTGTGCGATGCCGGCGGCAAGCCGGCGGAGGCCATGACGTATTTCGATGCGGCGCTGAAGAATCCAAATTACGCGACGCCGGTCAAAGCCATGGTCAACGCAGGAAACTGCAGCCTGAAGATGAAGAATGTCGACGCGGCCGAGCGCTATCTGCTCGATGCCCTGCGTTACGATCCCGACCTGCCGGCGACGAGCGCCGGCCTGGCCCGGGTATATTTCGAGCGGCGCGATTACACCCGCGCCGGGTTTTTCATTAACCGCCTGACGGAGACAGCGAAGCTCGACACGCTGTCGGCCGACGTGCTGTGGCTGGCCATCCGGGTCAAGCACATGCTCGGCGACCGGGCCACGGAAGCTTCGCTGGCGGCGCAGCTGCGCAAGCGCTTCCCCGGCTCGCCCGAGTACGCGGCCTTCGAGCGCGGTGCATTTAGTGAGTGAGACAACGACAATGAGTTCCGAGCGTGCAGATCAGCCGGCGACGCCCGACAACCAACCGCCTGTGCACGGTGTCCCCGGCCAGGTCCTGGCGGCGCAGCGCGAGGCGATGGGGTGGTCGGTCGAGCAGGTGGCCGACCAGTTGAAACTGGCCGTGCGCCAGGTCATCGCCCTGGAGGCGGGCGATTACGCGTCGCTGCCGAGTCCGGCCGTGACCCGCGGTTTCGTGCGAGCCTATGCCAAGCTGGTGAAGGTCGATCCGGCGCCGCTGGTGGCCCAGATCGCGATGGAGACCGAGCCCGCGCCCGACACGAGCGCCGTCACGGCGAACCGCCGTCCGACGCCGACCTCGTTCTCCCAATCGAAATTCCCGAGCCACGGCAAGCGCTCGTCCCTGCCGCTGGGGATGATCGCGGGCGCCGTCGTGGTCGTCGTGGCTGCCGCTGCCGCGGCCTGGCACTTCGGCTTCGTGCCGGGCAGCCAGCATGGTGAAACGGGCAGTACCGTGGCCGCGCCGGCCGCGACCGGGGCAGCGACCGAGGTCGCCAACGGCAGCTCTGTCGAGACCCTGCAGAATCCGGCCGTGCCGCTGATTTCCGTACCGGGCCCGAGCGCCAGCGCATCGGCGCCGGCGACCGCGCCTGCAGCCACGGCTGCGCCTGCGACGACCGCAGCGCCGGGTCCCGTCGTGAACGTGCCGGGCGCGACCGCGACCGGCGCGCCGCCGACCACGGTCCCCGCGGGCCCGGCCGCAGCGCCTGGCGCCACGGCGCCGGCGACCCCGACCCCGGCCGCGACTACGCCGGCTGCTCCGGCCGCACCTGGCGCTGCTCCAGCTGCCGCGGGCGCCAACGCCCTCGTCCTGAACGTGCGCGAGGATTCGTGGATCGAAGTGCGTCCGGCCAAGGGCGGCGCGCCGCTGCTGTCGCGCCTCGTCAAAGCGGGCAGCACGGAGACGGTCAGCGTCGACCAGCCGGTGCGCGTCGTCGTCGGCAACCCCGGCGGCGTGACGGCCACGCTGCGCGGCAATGCCGTCGCGCTGCCGCCGGTGCCGGGCAAGACGCTCTCGCGCGTCAACTTGCAATGAACGGAATACATACGAGATGACTTTTTCGAACAACGCCAACGAGCCGATCGGATCCGGCCCGCTGCCGCGCCGCGCCAGCCGCGGCGTGGTCGTGCAGCACGGCGCGCGCAAGGTGGTGGTCGGCGGCGACGCTCCCGTCGTCGTGCAGTCGATGACGAACACGGACACGGCCGACGTGATCGGCACCGCCATCCAGGTCAAGGAGCTGGCGCGCGCCGGTTCCGAGATCGTGCGCATCACCGTGAACACGCCGGAAGCGGCGGCCGCCGTGCCGGCCATCCGCGAACAGCTCGACAAGATGGACATCGATGTCCCCCTCGTCGGCGACTTCCACTACAACGGCCACCTGCTGCTGCGCGATTATCCCGAGTGCGCGCAGGCGCTGTCGAAATACCGCATCAATCCGGGCAACGTGGGGCAGGGCGCCAAGCGCGACACCCAGTTCGCCCAGATGATCGAGACCGCGATCCGCTACGACAAGCCGGTGCGCATCGGCGTCAACTGGGGCAGCCTCGACCAGGCGCTGCTGGCGCGCATCATGGACGAGAACGCCGCCCGCGCCCAGCCGTGGAGCGCGCAGTCGGTGATGTACGAAGCCCTGATCACGTCGGCCATCGAGAACGCGCAACGCGCCGAGGAGCTTGGCATGCGGCGCGACCAGATCGTCCTGTCGTGCAAGGTGTCGGGCGTGCAGGACCTGATCGCCGTCTACCGCGAACTGGGCAAGCGCTGCGACTACGCGCTGCACCTGGGCCTGACGGAAGCGGGCATGGGCAGCAAGGGCATCGTCGCGTCGACCGCGGCCCTGTCCGTGCTGCTGCAGGAAGGCATCGGCGACACGATCCGCATCTCGCTGACGCCGGAACCGGGCGGCGACCGCACGAAGGAAGTCGTCGTCGGCCAGGAAATCCTGCAGACGATGGGCCTCCGTAAATTCACGCCGATGGTGATCGCGTGCCCGGGCTGCGGCCGCACGACGTCGACCGTGTTCCAGGAACTGGCCGACAACATCCAGACCTTCCTGCGCGAGCAGATGCCGGAATGGAAGAAGACCTACCCGGGCGTGGAAGCGATGAATGTGGCCGTGATGGGCTGCATCGTGAACGGTCCGGGCGAGTCGAAGCACGCGAACATCGGCATCTCGCTGCCGGGCACGGGCGAATCGCCGGCGGCCCCGGTCTTTGTGGATGGGCAAAAGGTCGCTACACTGCGGGGCGAGCGGATCGTGGATGAGTTCAAGACGATCGTGCTGGATTACGTACAGAAGAATTACGGTAAGCAAACCGAAACAATATAACGTCGCCCCCGCCTTCGCGGGAACGACGGCGAGGAATCAGAATGTCCGAGAAAAAAGAGAAAATCGTCGCCATCAAAGGCATGAACGACATCCTGCCGGCCGACGCGCCGCTGTGGGAACTGTTCGAAAACACCGCGGAATCCGTGCTGAAGAGCTACGGCTACCAGAAGATCGTCACCCCGATCGTCGAAGAGACGGGCCTGTTCGCGCGCGCCATCGGCGCCGTCACCGACATCGTCGAGAAGGAAATGTATTCCTTCACCGATTCGATGAACGGCGACCAGCTCACGCTGCGTCCGGAAGGCACGGCCGGCGTCGTGCGCGCCGTCATCGAGCACAACCTGGCCTACGACGGTCCGAAGCGCCTGTGGTACAAGGGCCCGATGTTCCGCCACGAGCGTCCGCAGCGCGGCCGCTACCGCCAGTTCTTCCAGTTCGGCGCGGAAGCCATCGGCTTCTCCGGCCCGGACATCGACGCGGAACTGATCATGCTGTGCCGCCGCCTGTGGGACGACCTGGGCCTCGACAACATCCGCCTCGAACTGAACTCGATCGGTAATGCGGAAGAGCGCCAGCGCCACCGCGCCGACCTGATCGCCTACTTCGAAGCGAACATCGACGTCCTCGACGCGGAAGCGAAGCGCCGCCTGCATGCGAACCCGCTGCGCATCCTGGACACGAAGAACCCGGCGATGCAGGACCTCGTCAACAATGCGCCGAAGCTGCTGGACTACCTGGGCGGCGAATCGCTCGCGCACTTCGAGGGCCTCAAGAAGATCCTCGACGCGAACAACGTCCAGTACACCGTCAACCCGCGTCTCGTGCGCGGCCTCGATTACTACAACCGCACCGTGTTCGAGTGGGTCACGGACATGCTGGGCGCGCAGGGCACCGTCTGCGCGGGCGGCCGCTACGATCCGCTGATCGAGACGTTCGGCGGCAAGCCGACGCCGGGCATCGGCTTCGCGATGGGCATCGAGCGCCTGATCGAGTTGATGAAGGCGCAGGGCGAACCGGCCGAGCCGGCACAGTGCGACGTCTACCTCGTGCACCAGGGCATCGATGCGCAGATGAAGGCATTCATCCTCGGCGAGCGCATTCGCGACGCCGGCCTGGACGTCGTCCTGTACTGCGCCACCCCGGCCGGCGCGGGCAGCTTCAAGAGCCAGATGAAGAAGGCCGACGGTTCCGGCGCCGCGTTCGCCGTGATCATCGGCGAGGACGAGGTCAAGAACGGCGTCGTCGCGGTGAAATCGCTGCGCGAAAGCGAAGGCGGCCAGCAGCAGCACAGCGTGCCGTTCGACGAAGCCGTCGACTTCATCGTGGACCAGATCGTCGGTGGCCACGATCACGACCACGACCACGACCACGTGCACTACCACCCGTAATCCCGACCCACCAACGACAAAAAAACAATGGCATACGATCTCGAAGAACAAGAACAGATAGCCAATTTCAAGGCCTTCTGGGACCGCTTTGGCAACCTGATCACCTGGGTGCTGATCCTCGCGCTGGGCGGCTATGCCGCCTGGAACTTCTGGGGCTCGCACCAGCGCTCGCAGGCCGCGGAAGCGTCCGGCCTGTATGACGGCCTGACCGAAGCGATCGAAGCGAAGGATGCGGCCAAGGTCCAGCGCATCACGGGCGACATCGAGAACAAGTTCGGCTCGACCGCCTACGCCCCGATGGCCGCGCTGGCCGCCGCCAAGGCCGCGTTCGACGCCAACGACCTGAAAACCGCGAAGGCCCAGCTGCAATGGGCGGTCGACCATGGCGACGACGAGTACAAGGCCATCGCGAAGCTGCGCCTGTCCGGCGTGCTGCTGGACGAGAAGGCCTACGACCAGGCGCTGGCCCTGCTGAACGGCGAGTTCCCGGCGCAGTTCGCGGCCGAGGTGCAGGACCGCAAGGGCGACGTCCTCGTCGCGCAGAACAAGCTGGCGGAAGCCCGCACGGCATACCAGGCCGCGCTCGACAAGATGGAGAAGAACCATCCGGGCCGCCAGGTCGTGCAGGTCAAGCTGGATGCGATCGGTGGTGCACCGGCTGGCGCTAAAGCCGCTGCTTGACGTCGTTCCCGCGCAGGCGGGAACCCAAGTTTTTCGCGCCGTCGAAACGCATGCAAAATTGGGTCCCCGCCTCCGCGGGGACGACGTATTTTGCAGTTACGTTTGCAGTACTCATAGAACAAGGTAAGAAGAATATGCGTATTACCCGGAAGCTCGTTGGTGTCGGTATGTTCGCCCTGATGGCGGGCTGCTCCTCGCTCAATCCGTTCGCGTCCAAACCGAAGGGCAACCAGCCCGCGCCGCTGGTCGACCTGAAAGGTTCGATGGCCGTGCGCACGGCGTGGAAGCTGGAAGTCGGCAAGTCGCAGAGCTACATGTTCTCGCCGGCCATCGCCGACAACACCATCATCGCGGCCGGGGCCGACGGCACCATCGTGCGTGCGGAAGCCGCCACGGGCCGCCAGATCTGGCGCACGAAGGCCGGCATGGACCTGACGGCCGGCGTCGGCACGGACGGCAGCGTCATCGTGCTGGGCGGCGCCAAGGGCATGCTGCTGGCGTTCGACATGGACGGCAAGAAGCTGTGGGATGCCCAGCTGTCTTCCGAGATCCTGTCGTCGCCGGTCGTGGGCCAGGGCATCGTCGTCGCGCGCAGCATCGACAACCGCATCGTCGGCTACGACGCCAAGACGGGCCAGAAGAAATGGACCGTGCAGCGCACCGCGCCGGCACTCACGCTGCGCCTGGCGCCGGGCATGGTCATCCACGACAAGGACGTGCTGGTCGCCCAGCCGGGCGGCAAGCTGATGTCGCTGATCCTCGCCACCGGCGCGCCGCGCTGGGAGATCGAGGTCGGCGTCGCGCGCGGCGCGACGGAACTGGAGCGCGTCACCGACATGGGCGGCACGCCGGTCATCATCGAGGGCGACGTGTGCGCCGTGTCGTACCAGGGCCGCGTCGGCTGCTTCGACCTGGCCACCGGCAGCCCGCGCTGGACCCGCGACCTGTCGTCGGAAGTCGGCGTGGCCGCGGACCAGCGCTTCGTGTTCGTCCCGGACGACAAGGGCGCCGTCTACGCGTACAACCGCGACAGCGGCACGAGCGCGTGGAAGAACGACAAGCTGGCCTACCGCCGCCTGTCCACGCCGGTGTCGTACGGCCGCGCCGTCGCCGTCGGCGACTACCAGGGCTACGTGCACTTCCTGTCGCGCGAGGACGGCTCGTTCCTGTCGCGCGCCGCCACGGACGGCAGCGCCATCGAATCCACGCCGCTGGTCGTCGGTTCGAACCTGATTTTTCAAACACAAAATGGAACCGTGACCGCCATCGCGGTCGAATAAAGATTCAATGAAGCCGGTAATCGCACTCGTAGGTCGTCCCAACGTCGGAAAGTCGACCTTATTCAATCGCATGACCCGCTCGCGCGACGCGCTGGTGGCGGACTTGCCCGGCCTGACGCGCGACCGCCACTACGGCGAAGGGCGCATGGGCGAACGTCCGTTCCTGGTCATCGATACCGGCGGTTTCGAGCCGGTCGCCAAGGAAGGCATCATGCACGAGATGGCGCTGCAGACGCGCCAGGCCGTCGCCGAGGCGGATATCGTCATGTTCATCGTCGACGGACGCCAGGGCCTCACGCCGCACGACAAGACCATCACGGACTTCCTGCGCAAATCGGGTCGCAAGGTCATGCTCGTCGTGAACAAGAGCGAGGGCATGAAGTACACGTCCGTCACGGCCGAGTTCTACGAGCTGGGCATGGGCGATCCGTACGTGATCTCCGCCGCCCACGGCGACGGCGTGCTGGACCTCGTCAACGAGGCCATCGACGAAGCCATGCAGCAGCGTCCCGAGGAAGCCGAGGAGCTGGAACCGGCGGACCACGGCGTCAAGATCGCGCTCGTCGGCCGCCCGAACGTGGGCAAGTCGACGCTCATCAACACGCTCGTCGGCGAGCAGCGCGTGATCGCGTTCGACATGCCGGGCACCACGCGCGATTCGATCGAGGTCCCGTTCGAAAAGGGCGGCAAGAACTACACGCTGATCGACACGGCCGGCATCCGCCGCCGCGGCAAGGTCTTCGAAGCGATCGAAAAATTCTCGGTCGTGAAGACCCTGCAGTCGATCTCGGAAGCGAACGTCGTCGTGCTGATGCTGGACGCGCAGCAGGACATCTCGGAGCAGGACGCGCACATCGCCGGCTTCATCCTGGAATCGGGCCGCGCGCTCGTCGTCGCCGTCAACAAGTGGGATGGCCTGACGTCCGACCAGCGCGACCAGGTCAAGAACGACATCGACCGCAAGCTGAACTTCCTCGACTTCGCGGAGACGAAATTCATCTCGGCGCTGAAGGGCACCGGCATCAACCACCTGATGAAGGCGATCGACACGGCCTACGCCGCGGCGACCGCGAAGCTGTCCACGCCGCGCCTGACGCGCGCGCTGCAGGAAGCCGTCGAGAAGCAGGAACCGAAGCGCAAGGGCGGCACCCGCCCGAAGATGCGCTACGCGCACCAGGGCGGCCAGAACCCGCCCATCATCGTCATCCACGGCAATGCGCTGGATGGCATCACGGAACCGTACAAGCGTTACCTGGAAAAGCATTTCCGCGATACGTTCGACCTGATCGGCACGCCGCTGCGCATCGAACTGAAGAGCGGCAAAAACCCTTTCGCCAAAGAGTAGGGTGGGCACGCCGTGCCCACGCGGACGTTTGCATCATGTTGGCGTAACGCGTGGGCGGAGGCCGCCCACCCAACGCGGGTTTTAAGCCAGGTTTAACCATAGCAGTACGACAAAAAAGAGCAAAACAGGTTACAGTTAGCTTGGGCGAACATTCACAGCTTGAGAATGTTGGCGCAGCCACTTGAAATCCGGCATCCCGCCACAATTTTTATACGACAACAACATCACGGAGCTGTCATGAGCAACAAAGGGCAACTGTTACAAGACCCATTCCTCAACGCCTTGCGCAAAGAGCACGTCCCTGTCTCGATCTACCTGGTCAACGGGATCAAGCTCCAGGGCCATATCGAATCCTTCGACCAGTACGTCGTCCTCCTGCGTAACACCGTCACCCAGATGGTGTACAAGCATGCGATCTCTACCGTCGTTCCGGCCCGCGCCGTCAACCTCAACCTCGAACAAGACGCCGAGTGAGGTCGATGGCTGACGTTTCTGGCAACACGATGCGCGCCGCCCTGGTCGGTATCGATTTCAACGCTGGCGACTTCAAGGCCAGCCTGGAAGAACTGGCCCTGCTGGCGCGCTCGGCAGGGGCCGAACCGATCACCACGATCACCGCGAAGCGCAACAGTCCCGATCCTGCGTATTTCGTCGGCAGCGGCAAGGCCGACGAGATCGCGCAGGCCGTTCTCGCCGACAAGGTCGAGATCGTCATCTTCAACCACGCCCTGTCGCCCGCCCAGCAGCGTAACCTGGAGCGGCGGCTCAACGTGCGCGTGGTCGACCGTACCAGCCTGATCCTCGACATCTTCGCGCAGCGCGCGCAGAGCCACGAGGGCAAGCTGCAGGTCGAACTGGCCCAGCTGCAGCACCTGGCCACGCGCCTGATCCGCGGCTGGACCCACCTGGAACGCCAGAAGGGCGGTATCGGCCTGCGCGGTCCCGGTGAAACCCAGCTCGAGACCGACCGCCGCCTCATCGGCGAGCGCGTCAAGATGCTGCGCACCCGTCTCACCAAGCTGCGCAAGCAGCACGAGACCCAGCGCCGTTCGCGCGGGCGCAACCAGACATTTTCCGTGTCGCTCGTCGGCTATACCAACGCCGGCAAGTCGACGCTCTTCAACACCCTGACCAAGGCCGGGGTGTACGTCGCGAACCAGCTGTTCGCAACGCTCGACACGACGTCGCGCCGCCTGTACCTCGGTCCGGACGCCGGCAACGTGGTCGTGTCCGATACCGTCGGTTTCGTGCGCGAACTGCCGCACCAGCTGGTCGCCGCCTTCCGCGCCACCCTGGAAGAAACCATTCACGCCGACCTGCTGCTGCACGTCGTCGACGGCGCTTCTCCCGTGCGGATGGAGCAGATCGAGCAGGTCAACGAGGTTTTGCGCGAGATCGGCGCGGACCACATCCCGCAGATCCTGGTCTGGAACAAGATCGATGCGGCCGGCCTCGAGCCGGGGATCGAGCGTGATGAATATGGTAAGATCAGCCGCGTTTTCATCAGCGCCAGGAGCGGCGCCGGCCTCGATCTGCTGCGCGACGCGATCGTCGAGGCGGCCACCAGCGGCGCCGGCGTGGCGCCCGCTGATGTGCAGGAACGCGAAGTCGCCGATTTCGCGCACGCCGAGCTGCTGCCCTCGACTCCCCATCCCGGACCACACTAGTCTATGCTTGTTTCTCTGATCAAACGGATCGGCGCGCGGCTGGCGCCGCCCGGTCGTCACGCCGGCACGCGCAAGGCCGGCGTTCCCATTTTGTCGCTCAACGATCCTCGCTGGGGCCACGATCCCAAGTCGAACGAGGGGCGCCGCCCGAACAATAACAACAAGAACGACAACGACGGTCCGCCCGACCTCGACCAGCTGTGGCGCGACTTCAACCAGCGCCTGAATCGCCTGTTCGGCGCCAGGCGCGGCGGCGACGGCGGCCCGTTCCGTCCGGACGCGCGCGGCGTCGGCCTGACGGCCACCGTCGTCGGCGCCATCGCCCTGCTGATCTGGCTCGCCAGCGGCGCATTCATCGTGCAGGAAGGGCAGGTCGGCATCGTGACGACGTTCGGCCGCCTCTCGCACGTGACGGGTGCTGGCTTCAATTGGCGCTGGCCGGCGCCGTTCCAGTCGCACGAGACCGTGAACACGGCGCAAGTGCAGACGGCCGAGATCGGCTACCGCGCCAACGTGCGCAACAAGCAGCCGAGCGAAGCGCTGATGCTGACGGGCGACGAGAACATCGTCGACGTCCAGTTCTCCGTGCAGTACAAGATCAAGGACCCGGTCGCCTGGGTGTTCAACAACCGCGACCAGGTCGAGACCATCCGTGACTCGGCCGAGACCGTCGTGCGCGAACTCGTCGGCCAGAACAAGATGGACACCGTCCTGTACACGGGCCGCGACAAGCTGGCGGTGCAAGCCCGCGAAGCGATCCAGCGCCTGACCGACCGTTACAAGATGGGGGCGGAGGTCGTCGGCGTGACGATGCAATCCGTGCAGCCGCCCGACCAGGTCGCCGCCGCGTTCGAGGATGCCGGCAAGGCGCAGGAAGAGCGGGCGCGGGCGCGCACCGAAGCGCAGGCGTTTGCCGACGAGGTCATCCCGCAGGCGAAGGGCAAGGCCGCGCGCCTGCTGCAGGATGCGGAAGCGTACCGGGCCAGCGTCGTGAGTGTCGCGACCGGCAATGCCGCGCGCTTCGACAAGATCGTGGCCGAGTATGCCAAGGCCCCGGCCGTCACGCGCGACCGCATGTATATCGAGACGATGCAGCAAATACTTTCCAGCACCAGCAAGGTCATGATCGACGCCAAGACCGGCAACAACACGATCTACCTGCCGCTCGACCGCCTGCTGGCGCAGTCGACGGCCAACGAGGCGGCGCGCGGCGCCAATTCCGGTCCGGTGATCGCGCCTCAGCAGAATCCGGCCCAGCCGCAAGCCCAGCAGCCGACACCGGCGCCGGCCCAGGCGCAGCCCCAGCCGCAGCCGGAAGCAGCGGCCGGCGAATCGAACCGCACGCGCGACCTGCGCAGCCGCGACACGGGCCGCGAACGGGAGAGCCGCTGATGAGCCGCCTGTTAGCCAGCCTGCTCGGCGCCGCCATCGCGGTGGCGCTCGTGTCGTCGTCCGTGTTCGTCGTCGACCAGCACCGTTACGCCGTCGTCTATGCCCTGGGTGAACTGCGCGAGGTCATCCAGGAACCGGGCCTGAACGTCAAGGCGCCGCCGCCGTTCCAGAACGTCGTCTACCTGGATAAACGCCTGCAGACGCTCGACACGCCGGACGGCGAGCGCTACCTGACGGCGGAAAAGAAGGACCTGCTCGTCGATGCGTTCGTGAAATGGCGCATCGTGAATCCGCGCCAGTACGTGATCGCCATCGGCAGCAACGCCGACCGCGGCGGCGAGCGCCTGAACCAGCTCGTGCGCAATGCGCTCACGGCCGAGATCGGCAAGCGCAACCTGGCCGACGTGCTGACGGGCGGCAAGCGCACGGACGTGGCGAATGCCGTGCGCGCCGACCTGGCACCGGAAGCAAAGGACCTGGGCGTGGAAGTCGTCGACGTGCACCTGAAGCGCATCGACTTCATCGACCAGGTCAACAATGCCGTGTACGAACGCATGAAGGCCGACCGCGTGCGCGTGGCGAACGAGTTGCGGGCGACGGGCGTGGCCGAGGCGGAAACGATCCGCGCCGACGCCGAGCGCCAGCGCAGCGTGATCCTCGCGGACGCCCAGCGCGACGCCGAGACGATCAAGGGAGAAGGCGATGCGCAGGCGTCGCAGATCTACGCCCAGTCGTTCGGCAAGAACCCTGAGTTCTACCGGTTCTACCGCTCGATGGAAGCCTACAAGGCCACCTTCAAGGGGCGCAACGACGTGATCGTGATTGACTCGAACTCGGAGTTCTTCAAGTATTTCAAGGGTCCGGGCGCGGGTAAATGAGGCGACTCGTCGTGGAAGATCGGCAACGTTGGCATTCGTTTCATCGCCAACCGGCCCGCGTTTTCGGTTAAAATCGTCGATTCGGCGGAATGAACGCGTGCAAAGCCGCGTTCATGCTGCCCGAATGTTGTCCGACTTTTAATAACCCGACCCGCTTTGCCCATGCCCACCTGGCTCCTGCCCGAGAATATCGCCGACGTCCTGCCGTCCGAAGCGCGCAAGATCGAAGAGCTGCGCCGTTTGATGCTCGACACCTTCCGTACCTACGGCTACGAACTCGTGATGCCGCCGCTGCTCGAATACGTCGATTCGCTGCTGGCCGGCGCCGGACAGGACACCGATCTCCGCACCTTCAAACTCGTCGACTCGATGAGCGGCCGCCTGCTCGGCCTGCGCGCCGACATGACGACGCAGGTCGCCCGCATCGACGCCCACCTGCTGAACCGCGACACCGTCACCCGCCTGTGCTATGCCGGCAGCGTGCTGCACACGCAGCCCTCCGGCCTGCACGCGACGCGCGAGCCGCTGCAGATCGGCGCCGAGATCTACGGCCATGCCGGCCTCGAAGCGGATGCCGAGATCCAGGAACTGGCGCTGGCATCGCTCGCGCTGGCCGGCTTCGACCAGCCGCGCCTGGACCTGTCGCACGTGGGCGTGCTGCGCGCCATCCTCGCCGAAGACGCCGCCGCCAAGCGCGACGAGCAACTGCTGTATTCCCTGCTGCGCTCGAAGGACGTGCCGGGCCTGGAAGAGGCAACCGTAGGCTACAACGAACAAACCCGCGCCGCGCTGCTGGCGCTGCCGAACCTGTACGGCGACATCGACGTGCTGGCGCGCGCAAAAGACGTGTTGCCGCCGCTGCCGGGCATCGCCCGCGCGCTGGCGGAACTCGCCGCGCTGGCCGG
>CBIHOW010000063.1:0-30332 GCA_966211695.1 uncultured Massilia sp.
TGACGCGCCTGATCCGCGAACAGGAAATCGCGGCCGCGGCCGAGCGCAAGCGGCAACAGGAACTGGCCGCCGCGCGTGCGAAAGCGGCCGCCGAAGCGCGCGAACGCGCGCTGGCGCGGGCCAAGGCGCAGCGCGAAGAGCGCGAACGCCTGGCGCGCGAAGCGGCCAAGGAAGCCGCCAAGACCGGCAAGCCGGTCAAGCCGTTGCCGCCGCCGAAGCCGGAGCCGGAGCCGGAAGAGACGCGCGTGGCGGAAGAGCCGCCGCAAAAACCGGAAGCACCGCAGCGCACCGCCGACACGGCGCTGGCCGCCGACCTGCCGAGCGGCGCGTTCGAAAGCCTGCGCGGCCGCCTGCCGGCGCCGATCTCCGGCAAGATCGCGGCCCGTTTCGGCGCCAAGCGCGGCGACGGCCCGACGTGGCGCGGCATGTTCATCAAGGCGCCGGAAGGCACCGACGTGCGCGCCATCGCGGCCGGCCGTGTCGTGTTCGCCAACTGGATGCGCGGCTACGGCAACCTGATCATCATCAACCACGGCGGCGAGTACCTGTCGATCTACGGCAACAACCAGACCCTGGTGAAACAGGCCGGCGACGCCGTCAAGCCGGGCGACGTCATCGCCAGTGCCGGCAATACCGGCGGTAACGAGGAATCGGGGCTATACTTCGAGCTCAGGCATCTCGGAAAAGCGTTCGATCCGTCGAGCTGGATCAGGTTCTAATTTCCGGAAGCACAATCCAGGGAACAGCATGGGCAAGAAACTCAAGAACCTCGGTCTGATCGGCCTCGGCATGGTGGCCGGGGTGGCCGCCTCGGTCCAGTATTCGGCGCTGGCGCAAAAAGGCGGCGATGCGCCCCTGCCGCTGGACGAGCTGCGCCAGCTGGCCGACGTCTATGCCCTCATCAAGAGCGATTACGTCGAGAAGGTCGACGACAAGAAGCTGCTGTCGGACGCCATCGCCGGCATGGTGAGTTCGCTCGACCCGCATTCCGTCTACCTGGACCAGAAGGATTTCGCCGAGATGCGCGAAGAGGTGCAGGGCCGCTTCGTCGGCCTCGGCATCGAGGTCGCGATGGAAGACGGCTACGTCAAGATCGTCTCGCCCATCGAGGATTCGCCCGCCTACCGCGCCGGCATCAAGGCCGGCGACCTGATCACCCGCATCGACAACGTGCCCGTCAAGGGCCTGTCGCTGGACGACGCCATCAAGCGCATGCGCGGCGAGCCGCACAGCAAGGTCATGCTGACCATCGCCCGCCGCGGCGCGGACGCCCCGTGGGTCGTACCGGTCGAGCGCGAGGAAATCAAGGTGGCCAGCGTCAAGGCGAAGATGATCGAGCCCGGCTATGCCTGGCTGCGCATCAACCAGTTCCAGGAAGAGACCGTCGACGAGGTCGCGGACAAGCTGAAGGACCTGTACGCCCACAATGCGAACATCAAGGGCCTCGTGCTGGACCTGCGCAACGACCCGGGCGGCCTGCTGCCGAGCGCGATCGGCGTCTCTGCCGCCTTCCTGCCGGCAAACGACGTGATCGTCTCGACGAAGGGGCAGCTGGCCGAGTCGAACACCACGTTCTACGGCCGGCGCGAATTCTATGCCGTCAAGCCGGGCGCCGACCCGCTGGCGAAATTGCCGGCCGCGCTGAAGACCGTGCCGATGGTGGTGCTGGTCAACACGGGTTCGGCGTCCGCGTCGGAAATCGTCGCGGGTGCCCTGCAGGATTACAAGCGCGCCATCGTGATGGGCAGCCAGACGTTCGGCAAGGGTTCCGTGCAGACCCTGCGCCAGCTGACGCCCGACACGGCCGTCAAGCTGACGACGGCCCGCTATTTCACGCCGAAAGGCCGTTCGATCCAGGCACTGGGCATCGTGCCGGACCTGAAGGTCGACGAGACGCCGGAAGGCGACGGCCTGAACGCCGTGCGCGTGCGTGAAGCCGACCTGGACCACCACCTGACGAACGAGACGGCCGGCAGCAGGAGCGCGAACGCGAAGCGCCGCGACGAGCTCGAGGAAGAGCAGTTCACCGTGGCCGCGCTGAAGAATGCCAAGCCGGTCGAATTCGGCGGCAAGGACGATTTCCAGCTGGCGCAAGCCCTGAATCACTTCAAGGGTTTGAAAGTGCAGCTGGCCAAGGCCGATCCGGACGAGGACAAGCCGGCACCGGCCAGGCTGCCGGGCCAGGAGCAGAAGCCGGCCGAACTCAAGGACGACGCCAAGCCGGCTGCGCCGAAGCGATGAACGACCAGCAACTGCTTCGCTATTCGCGCCATATCCTGCTCGACGAGATCGGCATCGAAGGCCAGGAGCGCCTCCTGCGCGCACGCGTGCTCGTGATCGGCGCCGGCGGCCTCGGCTCGCCGGCCGCGCTGTATCTCGCCGCGGGCGGTGTCGGCCGGTTGACGCTCGTCGACGACGACACCGTCGACCTGACGAACCTGCAGCGCCAGGTGATGCACACGACGGCGCGCGTGGGCCAGCCCAAGGTCGAGTCCGGACGCGACGCCCTGCACCAGATCAATCCCGAGGTCGAGGTCGTCGCCTTGCGCGAACGTGCCGATGCCGCACGTTTAGGGGAACTCGTGCGCGATTCCGATGTCGTACTCGACTGCAGCGACAACTTCGCCACCCGCCATGCCGTCAACCGCGCCTGCGTGGCCGCCGGCGTCCCGCTCGTCGCGGGCGCCGCGATCCGTTTCGACGGGCAGATTTCGGTCTTCGACGTGCGCGACCCCGCTTCGCCCTGCTATGCCTGCCTGTTCCCGGAGGATGGCAAGTTCGAGGAAGTGGCATGCAGCACGATGGGGGTGTTCGCGCCGCTGGTCGGCATCATCGGCGCCATGCAGGCGGCCGAGGCGCTGAAGCTGCTGGCCCAAAGCGGCCGTTCGCTGGCCGGCCGGCTGCAGATGCTGGATGCGCGCGCCATGGAGTGGACGGAAATCGGCGTGGCGCGCAATCCGTGCTGCTCCGTTTGTGGGGGCCGCCCCGGCGTAGAATGAGCTGCGGTGCCGGCGTTCACGCGGAACGTGTCTTTCTGCGCCGACTATCTTACAATTAGACAATTTTCCTGACGAGTTGGAACATTTTCCAAACGACTTTTAACGTCATCCCGACTCGTTCGGCCTTATACTGTTTTTTCGACCACATTCATCACATCTATGCAGAACTTCAAGCATCGTTTCGCACGGCAGCGCCGCCAGGGCGGTTTCACCCTCGTCGAAATCATGGTCGTCGTGGTCATCATCGGCATCCTGGGCGCGCTCGTCGTGCCCAAGCTGCTGGGCCGCACGGGCGAGTCGCGCGTGACCGCGGCCCGCGTCGACATCGCCACGCTGATGTCGGCACTCAAGCTGTACAAGCTCGATAACCAGCGCTATCCGACCACCGAGCAGGGCCTGCAGTCCCTGATCCAGAAGCCGACCAGCGGCCCGGCCGCCAACGGCTGGAAGGAAGGCGGCTACCTCGAGAAACTGCCGAAGGACCCGTGGGGCAACCCGTACCAGTACCTGTCGCCGGGCGTGCACGGCGAGGTCGACGTGTACTCGCTGGGCGCTGACGGCCAGCCGGGCGGTACCGGCGAGGATGCCGACGTCGGTTCGTGGGACAACAAATAACGTAGGTGTGTCGATGACCACGCGCGCGCCAGGCCGCGCCGGCGGCTTCACCCTGGTGGAGATCATGGTCGTGATGGTCATCATCGGCGTCACGCTGGGGCTGGCCAGCCTCAACGCCATTCCCAGCCCGCGCCAGGACCTGCAGAAGGAGGCGCAGCGCATCGCGCTGCTGCTGCAGCTGGCGCGCGACGAAGCCATCGTGCGCAACCGCCTCGTCGCCTTCGAAGCCACGCCCGAGCGCTACCACTTCCTCGTGCGCACGGAAACGCGCTGGCAGCCGATCGCGAACGACGACATGCTGCGCGAACGCGACTTCAAGAATGCCCCGCTGACCCTGCTGCTGGACCCGCCCAGCGCGGGCACCCTGAATCCGCTGCGCATCACGTTCGGCAGCGAACCGGTCGACAAGCCGTTCGTGCTCACGCTGGCCAGCGGCAACGACCGCGTGTTCATCCGCGCCGACGGCGTCGGGCATTTCACGGTGGAGTGATGAAGAGCATGCGACTCCCGAACCGGCAACGCGGCTTCACGCTGCTGGAAGTGCTCGTGGCCCTCGTCATCGTGGGCACGGCGCTGGGCGCGGGCCTGCGCGCCGTCGGCAGCCTGACCGCCAACAGCAGCGGCCTGCGCGCCTCGATGATGGCGACGTGGTCGGCCGAGAACCGGCTCGTGCAGATCCGCCTCGGCAAGGAATTCCCCGACATCGGCAAGCACAGCTTCGATTGCCCGCAGGGCGACCTGCACCTCGTGTGCCAGGAAGAAGTCATCGCCAGCCCGAACCCGCGCCTGCGCCGGGTCGAGGTCTCCGTGTACGACATCGAAAACCCCAACCGGCGCATCGTCAAGCTGGTCCAACTCGTGTTGAAGCCATGGCGATGAAGACTTGCAAGCGAGTCCGCGGCTTCACCCTGGTGGAGCTGCTCGTGGCGATCAGCATCCTGGCCATCGTGGCCGTGCTCGGCTGGCGCGGGCTGGACGGCATCGTGCGTGCGCGCGTGGCCCTCACGCAGCAGATGGAAACGACGCGCGGCATGCAGCTGGCCTTCGCCCAGATGCAGAGCGATTGCGAACACATCGCGCAGCGCGACGTCGTCGACCAGCGGCCGTATCTCCTCATCGGCGGCGACCGCCTGACGCTCGTGCGCGAAGTGTTCACGGAAAACCAGCCGTCGCGGCTGCAGGTGATCGCCTACCGCATCGTCAACGGCACGCTGATGCGGCGCGAATCGCAGGCGACGCGCGACCTCGTGCAGCTCGACGCGTTGTGGCAGGCCGTCACCAGCGACGCCGACACCAACCCGGCCGTCGCCCTGCAGACCGGCGTGACGGGGATGCAGATCGCGACTTGGCTCAACAACGCGTGGCGCCAGGGCGGCGTCGATCCCGGTGCGAATGCCGCGGGCACGGCCGGGCCGCCGGTCCAGCAACAGCAGCAACAGCAGCAGTCCGACCAGCCGGGCCAGGTGAGCAACGAACCGACCGGCCTGCAGGTCGCCCTGCAATCGCAGAACCTGCAACAGCCGATGGTCAAATCCTTCCTGCTGGGGGAACCATGAGAACGCGGCAGCGCCGACCCGCGCGCGAACGCGGCGTGGCCGTGATCACCGCGCTGCTGCTCACCACGCTGGCGATTTCGATCGTCGCCAGCCTGTTCTGGCAGCAGCAGGTGCAGGTGCGTTCGATGGAAAACCAGCGCCTGCACTTGCAGACCAAGTGGATCCTGCGCGGCGCGCTCGACTGGGCGACCCTGGTCCTGTTCCAGGACGGCATCGACCACCGCGACTACACATCGCTCGACCAGGTATGGGCGACGCCGCTGGCGGAAACGCGCCTGGACCAGTACGTCGAACGCCAGCGGATCGAAGGAGAAACTTTCGATGCGAGCCTGTCCGGTAACATTACCGACGCATGCTCGCGTTACAATTTGCGCAACCTGGGGCTGAACCGCGGGCTGCCGGATCCGCAGCACCTGGAGATTTTCAAGCGCCTGCTGAACAACCTGCAGCTGGACCAGGGCCTGGCGCTGCGCATCGCGAATTTCGTGGCGGCCGGGTTGCCGGCCACGATGGAGGAGGGCAACGACCCGATGCGGCAGACCGCACCCGCGCCCGTGCTCGGCGCGCCGGTGAAGATTTTGCAGGTGGAGGATTTGCTGTCGGTGAAGGGCGTGACGCCGGCCATCGTCGAGCGGCTGCGGCCGTTCGTGACGGTGCTGCCGACGAAGACGCCGGTGAACGTGAATACGGCACCGGCGGAAGTGCTGGCGGCCGTCGTGCCGGACATGTCGGTGTCGGAAGCGAATACGCTGCTCGTGCGGCGCAAGCAGGCGGCGTGGCGTGATATTAATTATTTCTCGACCCAGGTTGGCGACAACCGGCCGCTGGCGCCCGAGTCGGCGAGCGTGAAGAGCGAGTGGTTCTTCGTCGACAGCCGCATCCGCCTGGACCGGGCCGCGCTGGACGCACAGGCGCTGATCCACCGGTCGCCGGCCCTGGTGGCGGGCGGCGGGCCGAAAGTGGTGTGGATCCGCCAGTTTTGAATGGAAAGAAGTCTCGAGGGATAGCGCAGGGCATGTTAACAAGACCAACAAAAGATCGAGAAAGCGAGACAGTTTGAGCACACTTTATATCCGGCATCCTGCGCGTGCCGAAGGTGAACATGCGTTGTGCCGCTTCGCCCTCGTCACCGATGGCGGCGCGATCGACCAGCATGGCGAAGGGCCGCTGCGCAACCTGGGCGACCTGGTCGGCACGAGCCGCCGCATCGTGCTGCTGCTCGCGGCCACCGACGTCACCCTGCTGTCCGTGCAGGCGCCGCCGCTGTCCGGCGCGCGCCTGAAGGCCGCGCTGCCCGCCCTCGTCGAAGAACACATCCTGGGCGATCCGATGGACGCCGTCCTCGTGGCCGCGCCCGAGCAGCCCGACGGCACGCGACCCATCGCCGTCGTCGAGCGCGACTGGCTGGAAGCCATCGTGAAAAGCCTGCTGGCGCAGGGCGCGCGCACCATCATGGCCGAGCCCGCGCAACTCTGTCTGCCTTTACAGCCGGGCAGCGTCGCGGCCGCCATTTCCGGTGTCGAGCTGACCTTGCGCCAGAGCCTGTTCCAGGGCTTCGGCCTCGCGCTCGACGCCACGCCGGCCGTCGTGCTGCAGACGGCGCGCGCCTTCAGCGGCGATGCCCCGCTCGTGCTGTACGTGCCGCCCGCCCAGCTGGGCGAATACCAGGCGCTGGCGCAGGAAGCCGGCCCCGGCATCACGCTGGAAGCCGACGACTGGACGCACTGGATCGCCGGTTCCAAGACGACGGCCCTGGACCTCGTGAGCGGCCTCGGCGCGGCCGGGACGCCCACGCGCGACTGGCGCCGCTGGCGCTGGCCGATCGCGCTGGGTGCGCTGGCCATCGCCGTCAACCTGATCGGGCTGAACGTCGACTGGCTGCGCCTGCGCCGCGAAGCCAACACGGTCCGCCAGTCGATGGTCCAGACGTTCCGCAACGTGTATCCGCGCGAGACGGCGATCCTCGATCCGGTGCTGCAGATGCGCCAGAACATCGCCCGCGCGCGCGCCAGCACGGGCGATGTGTCGCCCGACGAATTTACTTATCTCGCCTCGGCGCTGGGTGAAGCGACGCGCTCGCTCGGCCGTCCGGTTGGACTTGTATCAATTGAATATCGCGAACGCGCGTTGACCGTCAAAGTCAAACCCGAAACGGTCGACCCCGGTTTGACGGGGCAGTTGCGCACGGCCCTGGCCACGCGCCGGCTCACGCTGGAAGAAGCGGCGCCGGGCAACTGGGTCATCCGCAGCACGGGAGCCAAACCATGAGCATCGCCACCACCATCGCCCAGTACCGCGAGCGCGCCACGGCGCTCTGGCTCGCGCGCACCGAGCAGGAGCGCCGCTTCCTGGCGGTCGGCGGCGCCGTCGTGCTGGCCGCGCTGCTGTACCTGCTGCTCGTCGACCCGGCCATCGAAGGGCGCGCCCAGCTGCGCCGCCAGTTGCCGCAGCTGCGCCAGCAGGCCGCCGAGCTGCAGGCCATGGCCCAGGAAGCGAGCGCGCTGGCCCAGGCGCCGGAAACGCACGTCGTGCCGCTCACGCGCGACACCGTCAGCAGCAGCCTGTCGGGGCGCGGCCTGAATCCGCAATCGCTGTCGCTGAACGGCGAGTACATCAAGCTGCAGTTGAATAACGTGGCGTTCGCCAACCTGGCCACGTGGCTGGACGAGCAGCGCCGTGCCAACCGCTTGCTGGTGCAGGACGCCGTCGTCACGTCCCTGCCCGCCGCCGGCCAGGTCGACGCCAGCCTGACGCTGCGCCAGAACACCGGCAGCGGCCAATGAAGCGCACGTTCGCCTGGATCGCGCTGCCGACGCTCGCGGTGATCCTGACGGTGCTGGCGTTCCTGCCGGCCGCATGGCTCGCACCGATGGTCGAACGCCAGACGGATGGCCGTTTGACTCTGGGGGATGCGCAGGGTACGCTTTGGCGCGGCTCAGCCTTTGTGGGCG
This sequence comes from uncultured Massilia sp., assembly GCA_966211695.1. Classification (GTDB taxonomy): domain Bacteria; phylum Pseudomonadota; class Gammaproteobacteria; order Burkholderiales; family Burkholderiaceae_D; genus Telluria. The sequence continues at coordinate 8,122 of CBIHOW010000063.1, forward strand.
GCGCGCCGGGCGCGGGCGGATCCGTCACGCCGCTGCTGCCCGGACGTTTCAACTGGCGGCTGTCGCCGCTGGTGCTGTTCGGGGATGTCAGCATGGACCTGGCCAACGACCAGGCGCTGGCGCAGCCCGTGCACATCAGCGGCAGCTGGTCGCAATGGCAGGTCAGCGCCGGCCAGCTGCTGTTGCCGGCCGAAGGCCTGGCCGGGCTCGGCGCGCCATTGAACACGCTTGCGCTCACGGGCACGATCAAGCTGTCCTGGAACCTGCTGGACATCGCGCGCCAGGGCAATACGGTGGCGGTCAGCGGACGCACGGTGCTGTCGCTGACGGACATGGGATCGCGCATGAGCCCGATCAAACCGCTCGGCAGCTACGAGATGGCCATGGACTGGCACGGCCAGCGGGCCGACGTGGTGCTGCGTACGGTGAGTGGTGCGCTCCTGCTGTCTGGTAATGGAGCATTGGAAAACGGCCGCTTGCACTTCTCGGGACAGGCAGCGGCGGCCGACAAGTACGAAGACACGCTGGGCAACCTGCTCAACCTGCTGGGTCAACGGCGTATGGTGAACGGCAAGAACATAATCGCGTTAGAGTTCAGATGATGAAAAAAAATCCAACCCGCAGCATCCAGCAACTCCCGGCACTGCGCCGCATCGTGGCCGGCGCCATGCTGTGCTGCACCGTCGGAACAAGCGTCCTGCCGCCGTTCGCCCATGCCCAGGAAGGTAGTGGTGGTGGCGCCGCGCTCAACTTCGTCAACGCCGACATGGAGTCCGTGATCAAGGCGGTCGGCCATTACACGGGCACGACGTTCATCATCGACCCGCGCGTGAAAGGCACGCTGACGCTGGTCTCGGAAAAGACGCTGACGAAGGCCCAGGCCTTCTCGCTGCTGACCTCGGCCCTGCGCCTGCAGGGTTATGCGGTCGTCACCGGCGACGGCTATGCCAAGGTGGTGCCGGAAGCGGAGGCGAAGCTGCAATCGTCGCCCACGCAGGTGGGTATCGGCGGTTCGAAGGTGCGCGGCGACCAGATCGCCACGCAGGTCTACCGCCTGCAGCATGAGTCCGCCGCCAACCTGACGGCCGTGCTGCGTCCGCTGATCTCGCCCAATAACTCGATCATGGCCGATCCGGGCAATAACAGCCTCGTGATCACGGACTACGCCGACAACCTGCGCCGCCTGTCGAAGATCATCGCCGCGCTCGACTCGCCGGCCACCGGCGACCTCGACGTGGTCCCGATCCGCAACGGCATCGCCAGCGACGTCGCCACGCTCGTCACGCGCCTGATGGAACCGGCCGCCGGCGGCGATGCGGGCCGCGTCACCGTACTGGCCGATCCGCGTACCAATGCCGTCATCGTGCGCGCGCCGTCGCCGGCCCGCGCGAGCATGGCCAAGAACCTGATCGCCAAGCTCGACCAGCCGACGACGGAACTCGGCAACATCCACGTGGTCTACCTGAAGAACGCCGACGCCAGCAAGGTCGCGCAGACGTTGCGTGCCGTCGTGTCGCAGGATGCATCGGCCGTGCCGGTGCAGCAGCAGGGCACGGCGGGCGGTTCGATCCAGTCCACGAGCGCGGGCGGCGGCACCGGCGCCGGCGGGCTCGGCGGCCAGCAAGGCCAGCAGAGCAGCGTCGGCATGGGCGGCACGGGCGGCAGCTTCGCCCAGCAGGGCCAGGCCACGGCCGGCGGTGCCGCCGGCGGGCAGGGTTCGGGCTTCATCCAGGCCGATGCGTCGACCAACAGCCTCATCATCACGGCGCCGGACGCCGTGTACCGCAACCTGCGCGCCGTCATCGACCAGCTCGACGTGCGCCGCGCCCAGGTCTACATCGAGGCGCTGGTGGTCGAGGTCAAGTCGACCGACGCGTCCGAGTTCGGCGTGCAATGGGTGGGCCTGACCGGCAACAACAACAGCAGCTATCGTGTGGGCGGCCTGCAATCGTTCAGCCTCGGCGGCAACAACAATAACATCGTCAACCTGGCGCTGGCTGCGGCGACCGGCATCACCGGTACGTCCGGCGCCACCACGGGCTCGTCCGGCGTACCGACCCCGACCGGCCTGTCGATCGGCCTGTTCAAGCAGGTGAACGGCGAGCTGGGCCTCGGCGCGATCGCGCATGCCCTTGAAAGTACGGGACACGCCAACATCTTGTCCACACCGAACATGATCACGCTGGACAACGAACTGGCGACGATCAAGGTTGGCCAGAACATCCCGATCATCACGGGTTCGTTCACGACGGGCGCCAGCGGGGCCAGCAATCCGTTTCAGACGGTCGACCGCAAGGACGTGGGCCTGCTGTTGAAAGTGCGCCCGCAAATTTCCGAAGGGGGTACGATCAAGCTGGCGATCTACCACGAGAATTCGGGGATCGACACGAGCGCCGCCGCGAACGCGAGCGGGATCATTACCACGGTCCGGGCCATCGAAAGCAATGTGCTGGCGGACAATGGCCAGATCATCGTGCTGGGCGGCCTGATCTCTGACGACGAAGGCGAGAACAACGAAAAGGTGCGCGGCCTGGGTGATATTCCCATCCTGGGCAACCTGTTCAAGTATCGGACCCGGACCCGTACCAAGCGTAATTTGATGGTGTTCCTGCGGCCGGTCGTGGTCCGCAACAAGGAACAGAACGACACCCTGTCGATGGACCGCTACGAATTCATGCGCGCCGCCGGCCAGATGGCGCAACCGGCCGACGACACCGTGCTGCTGAAGAATCTCGGCGCACCGGTGCTGCCGAACCTGGCCAATGGCCAGCCGCCGACGGGTGGCGCGATGGCGACGGTGCCCCCGCCGGCACCCGCCGCCGCGCGCCCGGGCGCCGCCACCGGCCCGGGCACCGTGCCACCCAAGGCGCCGGTCCAGCCGGAATTCCGCCCGGTGCAACCCGCACAACCTGCGCAACCCGAATACCGGCCGGCGACACCGACCCAACAGAACTGAAGACGATGAATAATTTGTTGCCCTACGCATTCGCGCGCGATTACGGCGTGCTGGCGCGTTCCAACGGCGACCCGTCGCAAGCCGTCGAAGTGCTGGTCTCGAATGCGACCAGGCCGGCGGCGATCGCCGAGGTCTCGCGCCGTTTCGGGCGCATCACCCTGCGGCGGATGGAACGCGCCGAACTGGAATCGGCCATCGCCGCCGCGTACCAGTCGGCCGGCGGCGACGCGTCGCAGGTCGTGGACGAATTCGACGCCGACCTCGACCTGACCAAGCTGCTGCAGGACGTGCCCGCGATCGAGGACCTGCTGGAATCGTCCGACGATGCGCCCGTGATCCGCATGATCAACGCGCTGCTCACGCAATCGCTGCGCGAAGGCGCGTCCGACATCCACATCGAACCGTTCGAGCAGACGTCCGTCGTGCGCTTCCGCATCGACGGTGCGCTGCGCGACATCGTGCGTCCGCGCAAGGGCATCCACGCCTCGCTGATCTCGCGTATCAAGATCATGTCGCAGCTCGACATCGCGGAAAAACGCCTGCCGCAGGACGGCCGCATCACGTTGCGCGTGGGCGGCAAGCCCGTCGACGTGCGCGTCTCGACCCTGCCCACCGGCCACGGCGAACGTGCCGTGCTGCGTCTGCTCGACAAGGAAGCGGGCCGCCTCGACCTCAGCCACCTGGGCATGAGCGAGCAGATGCTGCCGCAGTTCGACAAGCTGATCAACCAGCCGCACGGCATCGTGCTCGTCACGGGCCCGACCGGTTCCGGTAAGACGACCACCTTGTACGCGTCGCTGTCGCGCCTGAATTCGACGACCACCAACATCATGACGGTGGAAGACCCGATCGAATACGACTTGCCCGGCATCGGCCAGACCCAGGTCAACGCCCGCATCGACATGACGTTCGGCAAGGCACTGCGCGCGATCCTGCGCCAGGACCCGGACGTGATCATGATCGGCGAGATCCGCGACCTCGAAACGGCCCAGATCGCCGTGCAGGCATCGCTGACGGGCCACCTGGTGCTGGCGACCTTGCACACGAACGACGCCGCCTCCGCCGTCACTCGCCTGCTGGACATGGGTATCGAACCGTTCCTGCTGTCGTCGTCGCTGCTGGGCGTCATGGCCCAGCGCCTCGTGCGCAAGCTGTGCCCGCACTGCAAGCGCCAGGAAGCCGGGCAGTGGGTGGCGGTCGGGTGCGACCGCTGCGGCCACACGGGCTTCCACGGCCGCGTGGGCGTGTACGAGCTGCTCGAGACGAACGAACAGATCCGTTCGCAGATCCACAACCAGGCCGCCGAGGCCGAGATCCGCAACGCGGCCCTGAAATCCGGCATGAAGACCATGCACGACGACGGCGAACGGTGGGTGCGCGAAGGCATCACGACGGAAGCCGAACTGCTGCGCGTGACGAAGGTGGATTGATCGATGCCCGCCTTCCGCTATGAAGCCGTCGACACGGGCGGCGTCACCCGCAAGGGCGTCCTGAACGCCGACAGCCCGCGTGCCGCGCGCGCCGACCTGCGCCTGCAGGGCTTGACGCCGCTCGCCGTCGAGGCCATCGCGGCCCAGGTCGACGAGAGCGGGGCGGCCCGTGCGCGCGGCTTCGGCGAACGGCTGTCCCAGGTCGAGCTCGCGCTGTTCACGCGCCAGCTCGCGAGCCTGCTGGAAGCCGGCCTGCCGCTCGAGCAAGCCTTCACGGCCCTGCTGGAACAGGCCGAGCGCGCCTACGTGCGCGACCTGATCGCGTCGATCCGTTCCGAAGTGATGGGCGGCGCCTCGTTCTCCAGCGCGCTGGCGCGCCATCCGCGCGACTTCGCCGAGATCTACCGGGCCCTCGTCGCGTCCGGCGAACAGATCGGCCAGCTGTCGCGCGTGCTGTCGCGCCTGGCCGACTACATCGAACGCCGCAACGCCCTCGTGCAGCGCGTGCGCCTCGCGTTCACGTACCCGGCCATCGTCACCGTCGTCGCGTTCGCGATCGTCATCTTCCTGCTGACCTATGTCGTGCCGCAGATCGTCTCGGTGTTCGCCAACACCAAGCAGAAACTGCCGTTCCTGACCGTCGTCATGCTCGGCGTGTCGAACTTTACGCGCGCCTACGGGATCTATGTGGCATTGATCGTCATCGCCGCCTGGTTCACGTGGCGCCGCGCGCTGCAGAATCCGGGGCTCAAGCGCCGCTGGCATACGTGGCTGTTGAACGCGCCCGTGTACGGCAAGTTCGAGCGCAGCTTGAACACGACCCGTTTCGCCAGCACCCTGGCGATCACGACCGGCTCGGGCGTGCCCATCCTGCGCGCGCTCGAGACGAGCCGCGACACGTTGTCGAACGTGGCGATGAAGGACCTCGTGGAACAGGCCACGGCCAGCGTGCGCGAAGGCGTCAGCCTGGCGCGCGCGCTGTCGGCGCAAAAGCTGTTCCCGCCCATGCTCGTGCACATGATCCGCGCGGGCGAGATCACGGGCGAGTTGCCGGCCATGCTCGAGCGGGCCTCGAATTCGCAACAGGCCGACCTCGAACGGCGCACCCTGACGATCGCCGGCCTGCTGGAGCCGGTGCTGATCCTGGCCATGGGTCTCGTCGTGCTCCTGATCGTGCTGGCGGTGCTGATGCCGATCATTGAAATCAACCAGTTGGTGCAGTGACAAGGATATTGATGAACAAGCGCTTGCCTTTTCTCCTGAGCCTGCTGGGCGTGGTCCTGCTGGCGGTGTCGCTCGCGTACTGGATCATGCAGCTGTACCAGCCGCCCCAGCGCCCGATCGCGGCGCCGCCGCAGGCCGCGCTGCCCGACCCGACCATCGATGCCGCCGCCACCTTGTTTGGCGGTCAGGTGTCGGTGGCAAGCGCGACCAATTACCAGCTGACGGGCGTCGTGGCGGATGGGAACAGCAGCGTGGCGATCATCGTTGCCGAAGGGGCGCCCCCGAAGGCGCTGCGCGTCGGCAAGGAGCTGGCACCCGGTATCACGCTGGCGGAAGTCCATCCGCGCTATGTGATGCTGTCCGATGGCGGCGTCATGAAGCGCGTCGACCTGGCGACCGATACCAAGCCCGCGGCGTCGATGGGTGCTCCCGGCGGCGGTGCGCCCGGCGGCATGCCGCAACAGATGCCGCAACAGATGCCGCAGCAGACTTTCCCGCAACCCCAGCAGATCACGACCGCGCCGGCCGCGCAGCCGGTGCAGGCCGTACCGGAACCGCCGATGGCGCCGGGCGCCGTGCAGCCGCAGCCGTCGATGACGAACCCGGGCGACGTCGGCACGCACGACAATCCGCCGCCCCCGAATCCGAACGCGATCAATCCAACGCCGAATCCGCAGCAGATGCCGCCGCAGGGGCGGGGACCGGAGAACCCGGCCGGACAGGTGAATACGCAGTGAGATTCAGCGCCGCAGCGCGGTGAACGCGGCAAATTCCCATGAACGGAAACCCACCAGCAACGTAAAACCGTCGCGTTCCTGCGGAGGCAGGCGACGGTCGTTGCGGTGCATGCGCGCCAGCTCGCCGGCCAATTGATGGATCTTTTCCGCCAGCTCGGCGGCGCTCGCCAGCGACAGGCGCGCCGGCAGGCACATCAAGGTTTCGCCGGCACCGTCGAAGTTGCCGGCAAAATAATCCTCGACGACGTGGGCGCGGAAGAAGCGTTGCACCGGACCGTCCGGCAGCCAGCGGAACGCGTTCGAGACCCGCAGCGTGTAACGGTTCAGCGGCTTCAGTTCGATCACGCCAAGGCGGTCGAGTTCCACCAGCAAGCCGATGCATTCCGGTTCGCTCAAGCGATAGGTTTCGACCATCTGTTCCAGGCTCCAGTGCCCCAGGCAGCAGATCGCCACGAGCAGCAGGCGCGGATTGGCGACCAGCGCCGTTTCCTGGATGAGCGTCAGCGTGTCGGCCTGCGGCCGCGCATCGGCCGCGCGTCGCAGCACGTCTTCCATGGCGATGCCGGCTGCCTGGCAGATCTGCGCCAGGCGCGACAGGGTCATGTCCTTCTGGCCGAACATGCGCTTGATACTCGATTCGCTCATCGCGATACGGTCGGCCAGCATCTTGTAGGTGATCCCGGCGGCGCGCAATTCGGCGCGCAGCACGTCCAGCAGCATGTCGGGGGAGCTCATGGGTGTGGTCGGTTCTCTGTTTTCGTTCGTCAACTCGGCGCTAACGAATGTACAGAAGAAGGCAGGGCAGTTCAAGAAATGTCGAGTCCAGCTAGCCACGACCGCCTGCTGAGGTCGGTCAGCGTTATGATACGCATCAGTTCAGGCGCGAACGCCCATGTCGTCGCCGCTGCGCCGGTGTCCAATCGATACCAAAGGAGAACCTATGAAAACGGTCAGCGTGATCACTCTGGCGTTATTGGGCGCGGCTGCGTTTGCGCAAGTGGCGGGCGTGCGGCGCACCGACCTGCTCAAGCATGACAGCGCGGTGCCGGGACGGGAAGTCGTCGAGGTGCGCGTCGAAGTCGATCCGGGCCATGACGTGCCCAGGCATACGCATCCGGGCGACGAAGTCCTCTACGTGGTCGAGGGCACGCTGGCGTACCTGCCCGACGGTAAAGCGCCGGTGACGCTCAAGGCGGGGCAATCCGTCTTCATCCCGGCCGGCACCGTCCACGCGGCCAGGAACCCCGGCACCGTGGCCGGGACGGGCATCGCGACCTATTTCGTCGAGAAGGGCAAGCCCTTGATCACCCCGGCGAAATAACGGAGCCGGTCAGTCCTCGTCCGGCTCCAGCTTGACCTTCTTGAGCGCCCGCTTCGCGGCCAGCCGTTCGCTGGCCTCGGGTTTCGCATGCGCCCCGGCCGCGCGCGCCTTGGCGAAGCCGGCGAACGGGTTGCGGGGTTTGATCGGCGGCGTCGGCTCGACACGCAGCCGCATCTTTTGCCGGGTTGCCAGTGCCTTGTTTGCCATCGCCGCCTCTCCTTTCTTTACAACACGTAGCGCGACAGGTCTTCGTTGACCGCCAGCGCATCCAGCCGTTCGTTGACGTAGGCCGCGTCGATGACGAGCGACTGGCCCGACTTGTCGGTGGCCGAGTACGAGATCTCTTCCAGCAGCTTTTCCATCACCGTGTACAGGCGGCGCGCGCCGATGTTCTCGGTGCGCTCGTTGACGGAATATGCGATCTCGGCCAGGCGATGGATGCCGTCGTCGGCGAACTCGAGCTTGACGCCTTCCGTTGCCAGCAGGGCTTCGTACTGCTTGGTGAGGCTCGCGTCCGTCGAGGTCAGGATGCTCTTGAAATCCTCGATCGACAGCGATTCCAGTTCGACGCGGATCGGGAAGCGGCCCTGCAGCTCGGGGATCAGGTCCGACGGTTTCGACAGGTGGAACGCACCCGACGCGATGAACAGGATATGGTCCGTCTTGATCATGCCGTACTTCGTGTTCACCGTCGTGCCTTCGACGAGCGGCAGCAGGTCGCGCTGCACGCCCGCGCGCGAGACGTCGGCGCCGCCGTGTTCCGAACGCGACGCGATCTTGTCGACCTCGTCCAGGAACACGATGCCGTTCTGCTCGACGTTGGCGATGGCCTTCTGCTTCATCTCGTCTTCGTTGATGAGCTTGGCGGCTTCCTCGTCGACGAGCAGCTTCATCGCTTCCTTCACCTTCATCTTGCGGGGCTTCTTGCGGCCACCGCCGACGCCGGCGAACATCGACTTGATCTGTTCCGTCATCTCTTCCATGCCCGGCGGCGCCATGATTTCCATCTGGGGCGCGGCCTCGGCCACGTCGATCTCGACTTCCTTGTCGTCCAGCGCGCCTTCGCGCAGGCGCTTGCGGAAGGTCTGGCGCGTGGCGTCGCCTTCCTTGGCGTCACTGTTGACGTTGAAGCCGAAGTCGCGCGCCGGCGGCACGAGGATGTCGATGATGCGGTCCTCGGCCGCGTCCTCGGCGCGCTGGCGCACCTTCTTCATTTCGCTGGCGCGGGTCTGCTTGACGCCGATGTCGATCAGGTCGCGGATGATGGTGTCGACGTCGCGGCCGACATAGCCGACCTCGGTGAACTTGGTCGCCTCGACCTTGATGAACGGCGCGTCGGCTAGCTTGGCCAGGCGGCGCGCGATCTCGGTCTTGCCGACGCCCGTCGGGCCGATCATGAGGATGTTCTTCGGGGTGATCTCGTGGCGCAGCGGTTCCTCGACCTGCTGGCGGCGCCAGCGGTTACGCAGCGCGATCGACACGGCACGCTTGGCCTTGCCTTGGCCGACGACGTGCTTGTCGAGTTCCGAGACGATTTCGGACGGGGTCATGTTCATATGTGTGCTCATGTAGGCTTTCGTGCGGGAGACGCCGTTATTCCAGCGTCTCGATGATGTGCGACATGTTCGTGTAGATGCACAGCTCGCCTGCGATGGTCAGCGCTTTCTTGACCACGTCGGCCGGGGCGAGATCCGTGTTTTCCTGCAGGGCCTTGGCGGCCGACTGGGCGTAGATGCCGCCCGAGCCGATCGCGCCGATGCCGTCTTCCGGTTCGAGCACGTCGCCGTTGCCGGTGATGATCAGGGTCTTTTCGCGGTCGGCCACCAGCAGCATGGCCTCCAGGCGGCGCAGCACGCGGTCGGTGCGCCAGTCCTTGGCCAGCTCGACCGAGGCGCGCAGCAGATTGCCCTGGTGTTTTTCCAGTTTCGCTTCGAAGCGGTCGAGCAGGGTGAAGGCGTCGGCCGTGCCGCCGGCAAAGCCGCACAGCACCTTGTTCTGGTAGAGCTTGCGCACCTTGCGCGCCGAGCCCTTCATGACGACGTTGCCCAGGGTGACTTGTCCATCGCCGCCGAGCGCGACCTGGTTGCCGCGCCGTACGCTGACGATCGTCGTGCCGTGAAATTGTTCCATATTTGCCTCGTGGTTGATCTGCTCACCGCAAGTGGGGATGCGATATGAAATTGCAAGACTGAACCGTATCCGAGGGGTACGGCACCCGGCGTCAGTACTTGTGGGCGTACAGCCGCACCTGATCGCCGACGCCGAGCAGGCGCAGCAGGGCGGCGACCAGATGGTTCAGGTCGCGCAGCACGACCTCGCGCCCGTCCTGGGCCAGGGTGCGCAGGTGCGCGGCGAGGGCGTTCGCGGCCGCGTAATCGATGCGTGCGAGACGGGACCCATCCAGCACGAGGACCGGGTGGAGCGCCGCGTGGCCGGCGATGGCGGCCAGCAGCGGCGCGCTGTCGCCCCGGATCACGGCCGGCAGCAGGAAGCGGTCGCCCGCCGTCGCCGGACCTTTGGCCAGGCTCCCGGCAGCGAGACTCACGGCCAAATGCGGCGGCGCCTCGAACGATGGCGGCGACACCTCGAAGGTAACGCAATAATCCATCGCGGTCTCCTCGAAATCCTTTTCGCGATTCGTCAGCAGCAGCAGTTCCAGCAGCAGCAGCCACGGCGCTGCGCCGGCGTCGCGGTCGCCGATCGCCAGCATCGGGCGCAGCACCGCGACGAGGTGGTCGGCACCTGCCAGCACGAGTTCGCGTCCGGCCTTGCGCAGGGCCTGCAACGCGTCCAGCAGCAGGGCGCAGCCCGGCGGCGTCACCCCGGTGATCGCCTGGAATTCGAACCGGACCAGCGGACCCGGCGAGGCTGCGCGGGCGAGTTGTGCGCGAGTGAGCGGACCGTCGTCCAGGCGGCCGGACAGGCTAGCCGTCGGGACCGCCCCGGCAAACTGGTGGTCGGGCGCGTGCGCCGCGGACGCGACGGGGTGATATGTGGGCGGCGACGTCTCGAACCGGCTGGCGTAGTCGATCGCGATGCTTTCGAAATCGTGTTCGAGGCCCATGATCTGGACCAGGTCGAACAGCATCCACCACGGCAGGCGTTCGCCGCCCTGGTCGTGCACGCTCGTGCGCAGCAGGAGGGCGGCCGCCTCGAGCTGGTCGTTGGCGTACAGGATCGCCGCTTCCTCGACGACCGGGGCGCTGGACGGGGTAGCGGCCGCGTCCGGCACTTCATCCTGGCCCGGCAGCATATCCGTGTCCGGGGCAGGTGGCGGTGCGGCGGCCGCTGCCGGCGGGCGCCGGTTGCCGGCCCAGGCATCGTCGTCGAAGATGGCGGAGGTCATCTCCAGTTCGATCGCGTCGATCTTGGCCGCGGTGGCGCGGGCGATCTCACGCTGGCGTTCGCGTTCCGCCTCGGTATCGAGCGCCAGCCGTGTGACGGGGCCGGCCGCGAGCGGATTGTCCGGGCGTGGACGGACATCCGCACCCGCAAGCGGTGCGTCGCCTTTTTTCTTCAGGAAATCGAAGAGCCCCATGCCGTCCTTGTCTGCCGTCGCGTGCCGGCGATCCTACAAGTGTATCTGATAGGAAATAATTCGTGCGCACGAACCCAGAGCCAATATCGGCTCCAAAAACAAAAAAGCATGCGGCGGGCGCATGCTTTTTCATCGGAGCGTACGACGATCAGTCACCGTACAGTTTCTGCTTCAGCTCGCGGCGCTGCTGGGCTTCCAGCGACAAGGTCGCGGTCGGACGGGCGATCAGGCGCGGGATGCCGATCGGTTCGCCGGTTTCCTCGCACCAGCCGTATTCGCCGGACTCGATCGCGGCCAGCGATTGCTGGACTTTCTTGAGCAGCTTGCGCTCGCGGTCGCGGGTACGCAGTTCCAGCGCGTGCTCTTCCTCGATGGTGGCGCGGTCGGCCGGATCGGGAACGAGTACCGTTTCGCGCAGGTGTTCCGTCGTTTCGCCTGCGTTTTTCAGCAGTTCCTTTTCGAGCTCCTGCAGGCGGTTCTTGAAGAACGCCAGCTGGGCCGGGTTCATGTAGTCGTCGTCGCTCATGGCCCGAATTTCTTCTTCCGTCAGGAGGCGTTCTTCGGGCTGCGCAACGGTATTCGGTTTCGTTGTTTTAGTCATGACTTCACTTACCTTTGATACGACAGAGTTTCCATTTTATCAGCTAACTCAGCGGTCACCATTGCTTCGGTGTGCGTGCCAGCTGCCATGAGAGCACCATAGAACCGGGGTAGTTTATACCAAACACTGTTCCAATCCGCGAATAAAGACATCTTTCGGTAAATTTTTACCGATAAACACCATCTTGCTGCCGCGCGGTTCGCCATCCGCCCACTTTGCACCGAGGTCGCTGCCCATGATTTGATGCACGCCTTGGAAGACGACCTTGCGATCCGCGCCCGCCATCGACAGCACGCCCTTGTAACGCAGCATGTTCGGCCCGAACACTTGGACCATGCTGCCGAGGAATTGATCCAGGCGTTCGGGGTCGAACGCGCGCTCGCTCTTGAACACGAACGCCGCGATGTCGTCGCTGTGGTGGCCATGATGGTGATTGTGATCGTGATCATGGCTGTGGTCGCAGGCTTCCGTGTGCACGTGGTCATGGTCATGGTCGTGCTCGTGGCCGTGCTCGTGCGCCTCTTCCGTCGTGAGGAAGGCCGGATCCAGCTCCAGCTTGTCGTTCAGGTTGAAGCCGCGCAGGTCGAGCACGTCGCTGATCGGCGCGCGGCCGAAATCCGACGTGCTGATCGGTGCGCGCGGATTGATGCGGCGGATGCGCGCCTTCAGTTCCTCGACGGCGGGGGCGTCCACGAGGTCGGTCTTGGACAGCAGGATCTTGTCGGCGAAACCGACCTGGCGCTGGGCTTCCTCGTGGCGGTCCAGCTGGTCCATGGCGTGGCGCGCGTCCACGACGGTGACGACGGCGTCGAGCAGGTAGTGCGCACCGACTTCCTCGTCGACGAAGAACGTCTGGGCCACCGGGCCCGGATTGGCGAGGCCGGTGGTCTCGATGACGACGCGGTCGAAGTGGATTTCGCCGGCGTCGCGCTTGCGCGCCAGGTTCGTCAGGGCGACGATCAGGTCGCCGCGCACGGTGCAGCAGATGCAGCCATTGTTCATTTCGACGATCTGCTCGCTCGGGTCCTGCACGAGGATCTCGTTGTCGATGTTTTCCTGGCCAAACTCGTTTTCGATGACGGCGATGCGCAGGCCGTGCTCCTCCTGCAGGATGCGGTTGAGCAACGTGGTTTTGCCGGCGCCGAGGAAGCCGGTCAGGATGGTGCTTGGGATCAATTCCATGTGTCGCTGTCCAATGATGTGCGCCGTTCCGGCCGCAGGGAATCGAAAGATTATGCCGGAATTTGCGAATCGTCACCACCCGGCATGTCGTGCCTGCCTGCGCCGGCGCACTTACTTTCGCTTTGCGCGCGGATGGGCTCGGTCGTAGACGGCGGCGAGGTGCTGGAAGTCGAGCGACGTGTAGATCTGGGTCGACGTGATGCTGGCGTGGCCCAGCAGTTCCTGCACGGCGCGCAGGTCGCCCGAGGATTGCAGCAGGTGCGAGGCGAACGAGTGGCGCAGCACGTGCGGGTGCACGTGGACCGGCATGCCGGCCTTTTGCGCATGGGCTTTCAGGCGGTACTGCACGACGCGGGGGCTGATGCGCGTGTCGCGCGCCGACAGGAACAGCGCGGCGCTGCCGTCGCGCGCCGGCGGACGCACGGCCAGCCACGCTTCCAGCGCCGCGCGCGCGGGGCCGCCGACCGGGACGCGGCGCATCTTGTTGCCCTTGCCGGTGACGACCACTTCCTGCGCTTCGAGTTCCAGCCAGCCGAGCGAGGCCGGCTGGCCATCCCGGGCAGCGACGTGGTGGACGTCGAGGCCGGCCAGCTCGGACACCCGCAGGCCGCTCGAGTACAGCAGTTCGAACATGGCGCGGTCGCACAGCTCCGCCGGTTCCGGGTGGCCGGACGTCGTCTTTTCCATGAGCTGGACCGCATCGTCGACGGCCAGCGCCTTCGGCAGCCGCTTGGGGCGGCGCGGGGCGCGCACGCCGTCGGCCGGGTTGGCGGCCAGCGGCACCTGGCGCGACAGCCAGTCGAAGAAGCCGCGCCAGCCAGACAGCTTGCGCGCGATCGAGGCGGCGCTCTGCCCCTCGGCGTGCAGTTTCGCCGTGACGCGGCGGATATCGAAATGGGTCAATGCCGCCCAGTCGGCCTGGCCGGTGAGCCGGGCCAGTTCGGCCAGGTCGCGGCGGTAGGCGGCGATCGTGTGGTCGGACAACTGGCGCTGCGTTTTCAGCTCCGCCAGGTAGCGGCCGGTCCAGTCGTCGGCGGCCGGCGTGTCCATGTCAGCCGAGCAGGGGCGTGAGCGCCGTGCTGGCCGTCTCGCCGATGTGGACGAGGAAATCCGTCGCCATCGCGGCGCTGAAGCGTTCCGGATCGGGCGAGCCGAGCACGAGCAGGCCGAAGGCGCTGCCGTTCGCGCGCAGCGGCAGCAGGACGGTCGAGCGTACGGTGTCTGCCTCGGCCAGCCAGGCGGCCGCTTCGAACTCCTTGTTCGGGCCGCAGTACGGCGCGCGCAGGCTGCTGGCGAACAGGCGCACGTCCTCGGAGACGCCGTTCGTGTACCACGTGTCGGCGTGCTCGGGCGCCAGCTTCCACAGGCGCAAGGTCGCTTGCGGCACGATGAAATGCTTGACGAGGCCGTCGGCCACGGCGGCCGGAATCTCGCCCGGCACGCGGGTGCGCAGCAATTGCTGGGTCCAGCCATGAAAACGGTTGGCGATGGCCGCGTTTTCCTCGGCGTGGCGCACGAGTTCGGACATGCGCAGTTCCAGGGCGCGGTACTTGTCGCGCATGACTTCCATCTGGCGTTCCTGCAGCGAGACCGCACGGCCCGTAAGCGGGCTCGACAGTTTCACTTCGCCCAGCAGGGCGGCGTGCTCCACGAAGAATTGCGGATGCTCGAGCAGGTATTGGGCGATGGCGGCGGAATCCAGTGTTGCGGCGGTCATGTGCGGCTTGCGAGATGGGTAGACTGCCCATTTTAACCGACAGCAATGGGTCGGCGCAGATTTCCTGTCTGCACTGTGCCACAAATGCCAAGGGCGGACCCGGTTGCCCAGGTCCGCCCTTGCGAACAGCGTGCAGTGGGGTTGCCCCCACGGCTCAGCTTAGAACGAGTGGTTCAGGCCGACGTCGTAGTGGTTGACGGTCGGGGTAGCAGCAGCTGCGCCGGTCGCCTGGTTGAAGACGTTGGTCTTGCGCGATGCGTCGACGTACAGGTACGTACGCTTCGACAGGCTGTACTCGTAGCCCAGCGAGTACTGACGGGTGATCAGGTCGTGCAGGCGGACGTTTTCTTCCTGCTTCTTCAGACCGAAGCCAGCCAGCAGCTTGCCCGGGCCGACAGCGTAGGTCGCACCGATTTCAGCACCCTTGATGGTCGGACGCTGGGTGTTGGTGTGTTCCATGTTCTGGTGCGAGTAGGTACCCATCAGTTTCAGTTCCGGGGTCACCGAGAACGAACCTGCGACCGACCAGACTTTCGATTCGACGGCGTTGCGCTCGTAAGCCAGCATCGCGGCGGCCGGACCGTTGTTGTAGGTACCGGCGATCGAGAACGGGTTGGCCGAAGCCTGTGCACCGGCAGCGTAGGTGGTGGCGCCGGCGCCGACGCCGGTCACGCCGCCGCCGGTGGCTTCTTTCGATGCCCACGAAGCGTTCACCTGGAAGCCATTGGCGACCGGCGAGTTATAGAAGATCGCGTTCGAGATACGGTTGCTGTTCGGGCCGGTGCCGCCGACGTCCAGCGGAGCCGAGTTGAAGCCGGCGACCGAGATGTCGGTGTAGAAGCCGGCCGGCGACGGCAGGCCGTGCCACGGTTCGAACGAACCGACGATTTCCTGGAACGGGGTCAGGCCACGGCCCAGGCGGACCATACCGAAGTCGCCCTGCAGGCCGACGCGGGTCTGGCCCTGGAACAGCGGACGGCCGTTGTTCTCGTTGGTGCCGGTGTCCGGCTCGTAACGCATTTCGACTTGGAACAGTGCCTTCAGGCCATTGCCCAGATCTTCGGTGCCCTTGAAGCCCAGGGTGTTGGACGCGCGCTTGCCGATGGCCAGGGTCTGACCGGTGCGCTTGACCATGCCGACGTCGACGTTACCGTAGATTTGCACGGCGGTTTGAGCTTGTGCCACACCGGCGAATGCGCCCAGCAGAGCGGCTGCCACGAGGGTTTTTTTCATCTTAATTTTTATCCTAAAAAGTGAATCGAAGGAATCCAGAGAGCATTGAGATTTTTATTAGTTGCTGAACACTCGGATGTGTGAACCTTAAATGCTTAATGCGTCAAGATTGTCTGATTTGTCAATTATGACTGTTGCACTTGGTCGAAAGCCAATAAATCCAATCGTGCTGTTGTATTTTCGAAACGGCCGCGCCGGGAAACCGGGCGCACCTTAAGGCTCGTTTAAGTTTCTAAACATCATCATTCTCTCCCCGTACCACGGCAGGGTTTGTGCGGGCTCAAAGGCCTTTGGAATCGTAGCCGAATCGCATCGCCGCGGCTTTAGACTCTGGCCCATCCGACGTCCATTGTTACCGCAGTGCGCGCCACATGAGCTCATCAGTAGCGCAACGCGAGCGATCTCGAGCGTATCTTCGTGCATTTTGCTTGCGACATAGAACTGCGTACATTTCTTAGGCGTCTCTAACATCCAGAAAAGAACGATGGCAAATCGTGAAGAACTGGCGGTCATCCGCGGCGCGCGTGCCGGGCGCGCCGAATCGCAACTGGCCCTGGGCCGGCTCTACCTGTTCGGCAGTGCCGGACTGCCGAAGAGCCTGCCCACGGCCCTCCATTGGCTCGACCGCGCCGCACAGCAGGGTTGCGATGAAGCATGGCAATTGATCGGGAACCATATTCCCGTCGATCTTGCGCGTGACAGTCCGCAACCGGTCACCGGCTGGTACGAGCTGGCATACGACGGCGGCCTCGTGCGCGCCGGGCTCGTCTACGCCCAGCTGGTGCTGGGCGCGCTGAACGACGGCCAGTGCACGCCGGCCCAGCGCGCCAAGGCGCTGCGCGCGCTGGAAGACGCGGCCCGTGCCGGGTTCCCGGAAGCGCAGTGGCTGCTCGCGCGCGAGCACGGCGCCGCACCGCCCGAGACGGACGAGCCGGTCGCCCGCGCGCCCGTGGCCAGCCCCGCGGGCCAGCGCTGGCTGCGCCAGGCGGCCGACAGCGGCGTCGGCGCCGCGCAGTTCGCCCTGCTGGAACAGGATTGGAACGCGGGCCGCTGGTCCGCCTGGCTGGAGCGGGCGCTCCCGCTGGCGCGCGCCCTGGCCGGTTCCGACGCCGCCCAGGACCACACGGCCGCCCGCCTGGCGCCGGACGAGGTGCTGCTGCTGTCGCGCTGCGCCCGGCTCGTCGCCGCGAACGAGGCGCCGCACGACGTCGGGCAGGATGAATTGCTGCGGTTCTGGGAAATCGCCGCCGCCGAACAGGACCGCCATGCGCAGTTCGCGCTCGGCCTGTGGTGCGCCCGCATGCGGGTGGACGGCAAGCGCATTCCCGGCAGCCATGGTGCGGCCAACTTCAAGAAGGCGGTACGCTGGCTGACGCTGGCCGGCGAGCAGGGCCTGGCCGAAGCCTGGTACGCCCTGTCGCGCATCTATATCAAGCCGGAATTCTCCCAGCGCAATGTTTTGGAAGCGCAGAAATACCTGGAGCGCGCGGCGGAGATGGGCTATCGCGATGCCCAGCTCGAATGCGGGAACGCGGCGTGGCGAGCGCGGCGCGAGAACGAGAACAACGACGTGCGCGCCCTGTTCTGGCTGCAGAAGGCGGCGGCGCAGGCTTGCCCCAAGGCCGCGGCCGCGCTGCGCAAGCTGGCGCCGCGCCAGCCCGGCGCCTGGCAGGACCTGGGCGGGCTGGCCGGGCGCGACCTGGCGGCCCATCCGCTGCTGGCCGCGCGCCTGGAACTGGCGGTGGCGTTCGGCCTGAGCCGGGCCGAGGCGCTGCTGCTGGATATCCGCAGCGCCGACCGCGGCCATTGCCTCGTGATCGACATCCGCGCCAGCTATGGACGCAGCCGGCGCCGGCTGATCTCGGTGGAAACGGCGCAGGAACGCCAGCTGCTCGACCGCGTGGCGCTCGTCTTCGAGAACGTCGATTGCGGCCCGGGCGGACCGGAAGGGAATTATCGCCAGCGCCTGTACCGGTTGCGCAGCCTGCTGCCGGACATGGCGAGCGCGGAGTCCGGGGCGGAGGAACCGGAAGCGTTCCCGGCGCCGGACGGTGCGCCGGATGGCGACTACTCGCTGGCCGCTTGACTCAAGTTTCGATACTCGGATCTCGCCTCAGATCTCGATCTCGCCTTCGAACACGGTCTCGGCCGGACCACTCATATAAACAGGCTGGCCTTCGCCGGCCCAGCGGATGGTCAGCTTGCCGCCGCGGGCCTGGACCTGCACGGGCGAGTCCAGCAGGCCGCGCCGGATGCCGGCCACGACGGCGGCGCAGGCGCCGGTGCCGCAGGCCAGCGTCTCGCCGGCGCCGCGTTCGTAGACGCGCAGCTTGACGTGGTTGCGGTCCACGACCTGCAGGAAGCCGGCATTCACGCGGCGCGGGAAGCGCGGGTGGTGCTCGATCTGCGGGCCCGTCTCAAGGACGGGAGCCGCGTCGACGTCGGCGACGACCTGCACCGCGTGCGGGTTGCCCATCGACACCGTCGACACAAGCACGGTCTGTTCCTGGCCCTTGTTCGAGACGGTGATCGGCCACAGCGTGTCGCGGCCTTCGGCGACGCCTTCCAGGCCGGCCGCATCGAACGGGACGCGGCCCGGCTCCAGGATCGGGGCGCCCATGTCCACCGTGATGCTGCCGTCGTCTTCCAGGCGCGGGGTGATGATGCCGCCCATCGTCTCGACGCGGATGCTGCGCTTGTCGGTCAGGCCCTTGTCGCTGACGAAGCGGACGAAGGCACGCGACCCGTTGCCGCATTGTTCGACCTCGCCGCCGTCGTTGTTATAGATGCGGTAGCGGAAATCGCTGCCTTCCGTGACCGGACGCTCGACGATCAGGATCTGGTCGGCACCGACGCCGAAGCGGCGGTCGGCCAGGCGGCGCCATTGTTCCGGGCCGAGGTGGATATCCTGGTTGATTGCGTCGATGACGACGAAATCGTTGCCGGCGCCGTGCATCTTGGTGAACTTGAGTTTCATGGTATTTAACAATTAATCGTAGAACGAGGGCGCGCCGGGCGGCCGGGTCTTGAAGCGTTTATGGGTCCAGAAATACTCGGCCGGGTGTTCGCGCACGCGGTCCTCGATGAAGGCGTTCATGCGGCGGGTGGCGGCGATGATGTCGTCGCCCGGAAAATCTTCCCATGCAGGATAGAACTCTACCCGGTATCCCTTGTAGTTGGGCAGGAAAGTGGCGACGACCGGGATGACTTTTGCACCGGTCGCGCCCGCCAGCCGGCCCATCGCCGTCAACGTGGCGGCCGGGACGCCGAAGAACGGGACGAAGGTCGCATCCTTCTCGCCGAAATCCATGTCCGGCAGCATGAAATAAGGCAGGCCCTCGCGCAGCGCGCGGATGATCGGCTTGATGCCGTCGGTGCGCGTGAACAGGCGCACCGGGCCATAGCGTTCGCGGCCATAACGCAACAAATCGTCGAATGCCTTGTTCTTTTGCGGCGAATACATCGACGACAGCGGCATCACGCGCGACGCCACGCCGGCCACGTCCAGACAGACGAAGTGGGGGCAGAACACGATGGTCGGGCCGCTTTCCATCTGCTCCTTCGGCACCTTCGGGACGATGTCGATCAGGCCGTGGATGCGTTCGAGCGGCGCCCACCAGATCAGCGAGCGCTCCAGGATGCTGCGCGAATAGGCCATGAAATGGCGCTTGGCGATATGGACCCGCTCCGCTTCGCCCAGTTCGGGCATGCACAGGCGCAGGTTGACCAGCGCGATCTTGCGGCGCTTGGGAATTGCGTAATACATCAGCCAGCCGACGGCGTTGCCGATGCGACCGAGGACAGGCAGCGGCAGGAAGTGCAGCAGCCACAACAGGAAAATCAGGAACCTCATGCGACAGTCTCGGCTTGCGGTGCTGCAACGCCTTGCGGCTTCTTGTAGCGGTTATAACTCCAGAAATACTGGGCGGGGCAGAAGGCGATGAGCTTTTCCATCTGCCGGTTGATGGCGGCGGCCTGCTGGGCTGCGTCGCCGTCCAGCGATCCTTCGAACGGGACGAAGCGGATGGCGAAGCCGCGGCCGCGCGGCAGGCGTTCCGCGTACACGGTCAGGATGTCGGCCTTGCCCAGTTGGGCCAGCTTGGCGGGCAGGGTCATCGTATAGGCGTCGCGGCCGAAGAAGGGCGCCCACACGCCTTCGCCTTCCTGCGGGACCTGGTCCGGCAGCACGCCGACGGGCTGGCCGCCCCGCAGCGCCTTGACGAGCATGCGCACACCGGCCAGGTTGGCGGGTGCCAGGTGCATGTGCTGGCGCTCGCGGGCGCCTTCGACGAGCGGCTTCAGGGCGCTCTGGCGCGGCGGGCGGTACATGACCGTCAGTTCGACGCGCAGCGAGACCTGCTGGGCCGTCAGTTCGAAGCAGCCCAAGTGCGGCGTGAGGAAGACGATGCCGCGGCCGGCGTCGAGCTGGCGCTGGACCAGTTCCCAGTTTTCCATGGTGACGTGCCGGGTGACGCGCTCCTGCGGCGCGCACCAGACGAAGGGCAGCTCGGCGATGGCCTTGCCGGATTCGGCGATCGCGGCGCGCAAATGGCCGCCGTAGCCGGCCCGTTCGAGGTTCTCGCGCAGGCGCCGGCGGTGCGACGGCGAGAGCAGATAGACGATCCAGCCGAGCGCGGCGCCGAGCGCATGCAGGACGCGCAACGGCAAAAACGACAGGATTCGAAACAAAAGGACAAGCATTTATTGATTTAGGGTAGAGAACCGACGAGTTGCTGTGCCAGAATTTTTGGAGGAGCGTAAAATACCACTTTGTAGCATCCGCGGAGTTAATGACAACTTGCGAAGCGGAATATAAATCTCGCTAAAGCGTCGCAGGCCTTGGTGCTGCGGCAATCTTTATAACAGTATCAGGAGCCTTAATGTCTTCCAACGACTATCTCTTTACTTCCGAGTCCGTCTCGGAAGGCCATCCGGACAAAGTCGCCGACCAGATTTCCGACGCCATCCTCGACGCCATCCTGGAACAGGATCCGCGCGCGCGCGTGGCTGCCGAGACCCTGTGCAACACGGGTCTGGTCGTCCTGGCCGGGGAAATCACGACGCACGCAAACGTCGATTATATTCAAGTTGCACGCAACACCATCAAGCGCATCGGTTACGACAACACCGACTACGGCATCGACTATAAGGGTTGCGCCGTGCTGGTCGCCTACGACAAGCAGTCGCCGGACATCGCGCAGGGCGTCGACGAAGGCGCCGGCATCGACCTCGACCAGGGTGCCGGCGACCAGGGCCTGATGTTCGGCTACGCGTGCGACGAGACGCCGGAACTGATGCCGGCCGCAATTTATTATGCGCACCGCCTCGTCGAGCGCCAGTCGCAACTGCGCAAGGACGGCCGCCTGCCGTGGCTGCGTCCGGACGCCAAGTCCCAGGTCACGCTGCGCTACGTCAACGGCCGCCCGGTGTCCGTGAACACCGTCGTGCTGTCGACCCAGCACGCGCCGGAAGTGAGCCACAGCCAGATCGAGGAAGCGGTGATCGAAGAGATCATCAAGCCAGTGCTGCCGCGCGAGTGGCTGCAGGACACCCGCTACCTGGTCAACCCGACCGGCCGCTTCGTCATCGGCGGCCCGCAGGGCGACTGCGGCCTGACCGGCCGCAAGATCATCGTCGACACCTACGGCGGTGCCGCACCGCACGGCGGCGGCGCGTTCTCCGGCAAGGACCCGTCCAAGGTCGACCGCTCGGCCGCCTACGCCGCCCGCTACGTCGCCAAAAACGTCGTGGCCGCCGGCCTGGCGCGCCAGTGCCAGGTGCAGGTCAGCTACGCGATCGGCGTCGCACGTCCGATCAATATCACGGTCTACACGGAAGGGACCGGCGTTATTTCGGACGAGAAGATCGCCGAACTGGTGATGGAACACTTCGACCTGCGCCCGAAAGGCATCGTGCAGATGCTCGACCTGCTGCGTCCGATCTACGCCAAGTCGGCCGCCTACGGTCACTTCGGCCGCGAAGAGCCGGAATTCACGTGGGAGCGCACCGACAAGGCCGCGCTGCTGCGCGCCGAAGCCGGTCTCGCGTAAAAACCACCAAATTGGGCCCCTGCCTTCGCAGGGGCGACGGCTCAAGTAAGTGTTGCTTTATGCACGTCGTCCCCGCGGAGGCGGGGACCCAAGTTCGCCGCACCGTGATAAACTAACGAATTCCGAGGAGCGTTGCGACGAGATTCCCATCTCGCCAGGCTCGGATCATCAACACCGCGCTCACGTTACTTTTTTCTTAACTTGAAAGGAGGGCGTGATGAG
>CBIHOW010000064.1:0-29828 GCA_966211695.1 uncultured Massilia sp.
GGCGACCTGGGCGTCCAGGTGCGAGCGAACGGCGGGCGTGACGGATTGCGAGAACGGGAACATGGATGACCTCGTGAAAGTGGATCCGCTTCGGAAAGTGCGACTCGGAGAGCGCGACGTCAGGCTCGCCGATTTCGATGACATTCCGATGACAGCGCCAATCGTGCGCGGGGTATCAATCGCCTGCATCAATCCCGTGCCGTGCGCCATTCCTGCGAGCTGGCCGTCGATTCGTGCTCCGGGCAATTGGTGATCCTCGTCTTGCCGTGCTTTTCGATCATGTCGATGCTGGTCGCGGGCGAACGCTCCGTGACGCAATAGGTGATCCCGCCCGGGACGACGCGCGTGCGGTGGGCGCCGTCGCCTGTATTGTTGACCAGTTCGTCCTCGCCGGGTCCCAGGCGGGCCGCGGCCGCGATCCCCTTGCGCAGGCGGATCTGCGGACTGTCCGGCGGGGCGACGATGTAGGGATTGTTTTCCTTGCGCAGCGCGCGGTCGATGGCGCCCACGTCGCGGCGTGCCCGTTCGAGCAGGGTGGCGCTGGTGGGCGGTGCCGCGGGCGTGACCACGGGCGTGCTCGCGACGGGCGCATCGGACGGCGGCGTGATGGCAGGCGGGGCGGGCACCGTCACGCGGGGCAGGGTGATCGCGCCCACGCGCGGGATCTCGATGGGGCGCGCGGGCTTGCGCTCCTCCTGCTCGCGTCGCGGCTGCGGCACGGCGGGCGCCGGCAGCCGTATCCACTGGATGGTCGAGCGCGGCGGATCGGACGTGACGGCCGGCGGGCGGCGCGTCATCTGCCAGCCCAGGATCAGGACGGCATGTACGGCGATGGTGACCGCGACGCCGACGTGGCGGCGGTCGCGCGGCGGGAGCAGGGCAGGTGCGGTGGCGATCATGTCGGCCCAGTATAACGAGCGCCGATCGCCACTTTTTCACACATTATTTCTGCCGGCGCGGATCAGCGGCGGCGGAAACGCTCGTCGTACAGCGGGTCGGGCCCGTTGAGCATCTGGCGCACGACGCCCTGCGCGTCGAAGTGCACGTTCATCATCGAGTTCCACACGCCCGCTTCCTTGTAGCGGTACGACCAGACTTCATAGTCGTGCGCATAGACGCGCGAGACCTCGGCGGGGCGGCCGAAGTTGCGCAGGATGTCGTCCTTCGTCCACCGGTCGACCTTCACCTTCGCGAAGTTCTCGCTCGTGAGCACCTGGTCGTACGCCACGAGGCGGCCGTCCGGGCCGATGCGCGCCATGTACTGGAACTGGCCCATCGGCTGGCCGCGGTATTCGAGCACCTGGCCGCCGCCTGGCTCCGGATAGACGGCGTTGGGCTGTCCGAGTTGCGCGGTGACCTGGGCCAGCGGCGCGCCGGCAGGCGGCGGCTGGCGCAATATCGTCGTGCAGCCCGACAGGGTCAGCGCCACGGCGGCCGCGCACAGTATCGAACGGAGCAGGGTAGTCATCGCGGTCTCCTGGCTCACAAGCCTTTCGAACGGTCGTCGAGCAGCGGGTCCGGGGTATTGTTCGTGCGCCGCACCTCGCCCCGGATGTTGAAATAAATGTTCATGTACGAGTTCCAGACACCGTCCTGCTTGTAGCGGTACGACCAGACTTCGTCATTGGTCGCGCGGTCGCGCGACACCTCGGCGGGGCGGCCGAAGTTGCGCAGCACGTCGTCCTTCGTCCAGCGCGCCGGCTGCACCTTGGCGAAGTTCTCGCTGGTGAGCACCTGGTCGTACGACACGAGGCGACCGTCCGCGCCGATGCGCGCCATGTGCTGGAACTGGCCCATCGGCTGGCCGCGGTATTCCAGCACCTGGCCGCCTTCGGGATCGGGGTAGACGGCGTCCGGCTTGCCCAGCTTCGCAGTCACATCGGCCAGCGGCGTGCCGGCCGGCGGCGTGCGGCTGAAGGTCGAGCAGGCGGACAGGGACAGTGACAGGGACAGGGCGGCGAGGGTGATGAGAGTTGTTTTCATGGATGTACGGTTCAGCGGGCATGCCATTGTGGCATCGCCAACCCGCCGATTTTAACGGAACCGGCGGAAAAACTGGCTTCCCCTGCCGTTTTCACATATACTTCCCGGTCTTGGCCTTCGGGCCAGGTTTTTTATTAATTCACGGTGCGCTGGGTTCCGACTCTTGCACCGCATGTGAAAGGCAACATCATGACCGTAGAAAACATCAACAAGGCCGCGATCATCGCGGACAACGCACGTGGCCAGAACGACACCGGTTCGCCGGAAGTCCAGGTTGCACTGCTGACCGCCCGCATCAACGAACTGAACGGCCACTTCAAGGAACACCAGAAGGATCACCACTCGCGTCGTGGCCTGATCATGATGGTCAACCGTCGTAAGAGCCTGCTGGCTTACCTGAAGCGCAAGGATCTGAACCGTTACCGCGACCTGATCGCCAAACTCGGCCTGCGTAAGTAATCAGCAGTTCCCGAGCATTGCGCCAGACGGCTCAAGCTTCGAAATGCCTGCGTCAGTTCTACTGTCGCGGGCATTTTTCGTTTTAGTCGTCGTTGAAGTTTTACCCTGCAGTAAGAAAAGTGTTGCCAGTCGTGAGGTGAACGACAGCGCCTGAAAATCTGTCGGCAAATAGAAAGGGATTACCCATGTTTAACAAAGTTACGAAAACCTTCCAGTACGGCGACCACACCGTCACCCTCGAGACCGGCGAAATCGCCCGTCAAGCCAGTGGCGCCGTCGTCGTGTCGGTCGAAGACACCGTCGTGCTCGCGACCGTCGTCGCCAAGAAGGATGCCAAGCCAGGCCAGGACTTCTTCCCGCTGACCGTCGACTACATCGAGAAGAGCTATGCCGCGGGCAAGATCCCGGGCGGCTTCTTCAAGCGTGAAGGCCGTCCGTCGGAGAAGGAGACGCTGACGTCGCGCCTGATCGACCGCCCGATCCGTCCGCTGTTCCCGGAAGGCTACCTGAATGAAGTGCAGGTGATCGTACACGTGCTGTCGGTCAATCCCGAGATCGATCCGGACATCCCGTCGATGATCGGCGCCTCGGCCGCCCTGTGCGTGGCCGGCATCCCGTTCAACGGCCCGATCGGCGCCGCCCGCGTCGGCTACGCGAACGGCCAATACATCCTGAACCCGACCACGACCCAGCTCAAGACCTCGCAGATGGACCTGGTCGTCGCCGGTACCGAACACGCCGTGCTGATGGTCGAATCCGAAGCGCAACAACTGTCCGAAGAAATCATGCTGGGCGCGGTCGTCTACGGCCACGAGCAGATGAAAGCCGTCATCGACGCCATCCATGCGCTGGTGGAAGAGGGCGGCAAGCCGGAAGTCGAATGGGCGCCGGCACCGAAGAACGAAGAACTGATCGCCCGCGTCAAGGAACTGGCTGAAGGCAAGATCCGCGAAGCCTACCAGATCCGCGACAAGCAGGCCCGTACGCAGAAGCTGAAGGACACGACCTCGCAGGTGCTGGCCGAGCTGGGCGAAGGCGTGGACGGCGTCGAAGTCGGCAACATCCTGTTCGACATGGAAGCCAAGGTCGTGCGTTCGCAGATCCTGGAAGGCGAGCCGCGCATCGACGGCCGCGACACCCGCACCGTGCGTCCGATCTCGATCCGCACGAGCGTCCTGCCGCGCACCCACGGTTCCGCGCTGTTCACCCGCGGCGAAACCCAGGCCCTCGTGATCGCCACGCTGGGCACCGGTCGCGACAGCCAGAAGATCGACGCGCTGATGGGCGAGTACACCGACGACTTCATGATGCACTACAACATGCCGCCGTTCGCCACCGGTGAAACCGGCCGCGTGGGCACGCCGAAGCGCCGCGAAATCGGCCACGGCCGCCTGGCCAAGCGCGCGCTGGTCGCCGCGCTGCCGTCGCCGGAAGAGTTCAGCTACTCGGTCCGCCTGGTGTCGGAAATCACCGAATCGAACGGTTCCTCGTCGATGGCTTCCGTCTGCGGCGGCTGCCTGGCACTGATGGACGCCGGCGTCCCGATGAAGGCCCACGTGGCCGGCATCGCGATGGGCCTGATCAAGGAAGGCGGCAAGTTCGCCGTCCTGACCGACATCCTGGGCGATGAAGACCACCTGGGCGACATGGACTTCAAGGTGGCCGGTACCACCGCGGGCATCACCGCGCTGCAGATGGACATCAAGATCCAGGGCATCACGAAGGAAATCATGCAGGTGGCCCTGGCGCAAGCCAAGGAAGCCCGCCAGCACATCCTGGTCGAGATGCAGAAGGCCGTGCCGACCGTGAAGACGGAACTGTCCGACTTCGCACCGCGCCTGATCACCATCAAGATCAACCCGGAGAAGATCCGTGACGTGATCGGCAAGGGCGGCGCCGTGATCCGCGCGCTGACCGAAGAAACCGGCACGCAGATCGACATCACCGACGAAGGCATCGTGACCATCGCGTCGGTCGACGCCGCCGCCGGCCAGGAAGCCAAGCGCCGCATCGAAGAGCTGACCGCATCGGTCGAAGTGGGCAAGACCTACGACGGCACCGTGCTGAAGCTGCTGGACTTCGGCGCCATCGTGCAAGTGATGCCGGGCAAGGACGGCCTGCTGCACATCTCGCAGATCGCCAACGAGCGCGTGAACGCCGTCGCCGACTACCTGAAGGAAGGCCAGCAAGTGCGCGTGAAGGTCCTCGAGACCGACGAGCGCGGCCGCCTGAAGCTGTCGATGAAGGCAGCGGCTGCGGATGACGCGGCGGCAACGGCGCAGTAAGCCCCCGCCGGCTGTCCAGCCGAACAAAACCGCCAGTGCGTGAGCCTGGCGGTTTTTTCATGTGCGCCCGGCGCATGCGGGTAGTGCTAAATTCGGTACTGAATTTGGGTGCGTCGTGTTAGGATGCCGTGATCGACTGTGGAGGCGTCATGAACTTCGTCCAGAATATCCAACCCATCAGCTTTCTGAAAACGAACACGAGCGATGTGGTCAAGCAGGTCCAGGAGACGCGCGAGCCTGTCATGATCACTGTCAACGGCAAAGTCCAGGCCGTGATCCAGGATCCGTTGAGCTACCAGAAGATGCAGGACCAGCTCACGATGCTTCGCATTCTTGCCCATGGCCAGAAGCAAATCGAACAAGGCAAAGTCACGGATCATGATGATCTCTTTGCCCAGCTCGACGCCGAAGACAAGGAAAGCTGACCGACTACATGGATATCATCTGGACCGACGCCGCGCGCGACGATCTGCTGGAGATTCGCGAATACCTGAAGATTTGCCAGTCTCCGGCATTCGTCAGGAAAGCCACCGAACAGATCCGCGATGAGGCCGGATCACTCAAGGACTGGCCTTCGAAGGGTGTGCATGTGCGGGAACTGGAGGAGCTCCAGCTGGATCAGTACCGCGAGCTCCTCGCCGGCCAGCATCGCGTCATCTTCGAACGTGCGAGCGTAGCGTTCTACGTGCACATCGTGTGCCACACGAGTCGCGATCTCGAGGCGCTGCTGCGCCGCCGCTTGTTGGCGGGGTAAAAAAAAACCGCCGGTGCGTGATCCTGGCGGTTGGTTTTCGTCCGGCGCGGGGCGCCGTGGGGCTCAGGCGGTGAGCTTGCTTTTCTGCACAGCGGTCAGGCGCTTGCCGACGATGACGATCGTGATGGCCGGTGCCGTCGGCGCGGCCTGGACGACGGGCCGGGAGATCACTTCCAGCGGCGCAGCGGGGGCCACGAAAGTGTTCGAGATGCTCATTGCCACGACCACGACAGCGACAAAGATGGCTTCCATGTTTTTTGCGATGTTCATTCTCTTTTCTCCGTTTCGTTTGACTGTAAGCACATTATGAAAACGGATGAGATATAAATCCAATTTCAAGTTCAAATACTCGGCATTCTTCTTGTAAATATCTTGACGGCCGACAATGGTCTGGATATCACAGTAATGAATAAGTTTCTTGAAGTTTATGAATAAAACGACGGCCGTGGAACCGTTGTCCCGCGCCCATGCACACATGCCCAGTGCCGATCAGGCCACCGACGAATGGACATCATGGACAAACTTTTCTTCATCCAAAATTTTTTCTCCAAGAACCCGCCGGGCAAGCCCGGCCGGCAGCCGGCCTGCGCATCGCTGAGCGACGGGCAACTGGCGGTAACATCGCGCGGTTCGGCCGCGCGCCGTTACGAGGATGACGTGGACTGGGGCCGCGTCCGGGGCCTGCCCAGAAAAGGCGGAGAGACGCTATAAGCACACATTCGAGGGGCGCAAACTTGCGAGATGATGCCGGCTTGGCCCGGACCACCGCGCTGCTGCGCGAACTGATCGGGCTGACCGGCCGGGACGGGGACGAGGTGCTCGAGCTCCAGTTCGGCGACGTCCTCACGCGTACCGCCCTGCATGCGCTGGACAGCCAGTACCTCGTGGTCACGGCGCTGCTGCCGCCGTGCGGGGACGGGGGCTGCCCGGTGCCGCCGCGAGTGGACGATATGGAATTCCTCCGGGATGCGGACGAGGGGCGCTGCATCGGCCTGCGCCTGGTTCCCATCGGATCGCTGCCGGACGAACGCAGCGTGATGGATGCGATCCTCGCGACGTCCGACATGGCCTCGGCCTGGCTGGCCGCGCGGCGCCGGCGTCCCTAGACGGCCTGCTCGGGCAGGCGGTGCGCGAACTCGACCCGCGCCTCCAGTCCCGTCACCGCGCCCGGCGTTCCGCAGTTGCACAGGGTGAGCCTGGCCTGCATCGAATCGGCGATCTCGGCGCAGATCGCCAGCCCGAGGCCGCCCCCTTTCGAACTGTGGGCGGCGGCGAACGGCTCGAACACGCGCATCTCCTGCTGGTCGGGGATGCCGGGACCGGAATCCCATACGCACAGCAGGGCGCCGCCGTCGAGGGACGCGACACGAATGCCGAGGCGGGACTCGGCCGGCGTATGGCGGATCGCGTTGTGCAACAGGTTCGACACCATCTCGGCGGCCATCCAGTGACGCCCCTCGACCCAGACGTCGCTGGCGTCCAGCTCGAAATCGAGGTTCTTGTCCGATATCAGCGGCGACAGGTCGATCGCCACTTCGCGCGCCACATCCGCCAGGTTGCACCGCTCGCGCGTGGACTTGCCCCGCAATTGTTCGATCCTGGCGAGCGACAGCAGCTGGTTGGCCAGCTTCGTGGCGCGCTCGACCGTCGAACGCATTTCGCGCAGCGCCAGTTCCGGTTCGATGTCGCCGCTCAGTCCGGATTGCAGCTGCGTCTGCAGCACGGCCAGCGGCGTGCGCAGCTGGTGCGACGCGTTCGCCACGAAATGCTGCTGCAGGTCGACGGTCCGGTGCAGGCGCCCCATCAACTGGTTCAGGGCCGCCATCACGGGCCGCAGTTCGCGCGGCGCGGAGGCGCAGTGGAGGGCCGACAAATCGTCCTCGTGACGCGCGTCCAGTTGCGCGCGCAGGCTGTCGAGCGGGCGCAGGGCGAGCGTGACGACTGCCATCGTCACCGCGGCCACGATTGCCAGCAACAGCGTCTGCCCGAGCACCGTGCCCCACAGGATGCCGCTCACCACCTCGCGCCGATACGTCAGCGGTTCGGCGATCTGGATGATGACGTCGTCTTCCGGGCGCTGCAGTTTCGACGGCTGCGCCAGCGCGGCGACGCGCACGGGCGCGCTGCCGTACGTGCTTTCATAGACCTTCAGGAGGGTGGGTTCTTTCGGCCAGCGGGAGGCAGCGTGGCGGAAGGTCGGCAAGTCCGCGTCGCCCGCGATGTACCTGCCGTTGCGGTCGCTGATCTTGTACAGCATGCGGGTGGAAAACCCCGCTTCGTACACCTCCAGCGACGCGAAGGCGACCTCGTTGCGCAGGCGGCCGGCTTCCATCGCGATGTCGTTGCCGATCGAGTACGCCGTCGTCACCAGCATGCGGTCGTAGGCCGTGTTGGCGGAATCGAGCGCGCGCTCGTACAGGCGGAAGGCGTTGAGGACGATGAACAGGGCGATGGGCGCCAGGATGCCGGCCAGCAGGTAGCGGCGCAGCGAGTGGTCGCGCAGCGCGAACTTCATGCGTGCCGGACGGTCTGGGGGCGCAGCAGGTAGCCGACGCCGCGCAGCGTCATGATCTCGGTCTCGGTCGCCATCAGCTTCTTGCGCAGGCGGTGGATGACGACCTCGATGGCCTCGACCTGGACGTTGGCATCCTCGGGAAAGACCACCTGCAACAGGCGTTCGCGATTGACCGCGTGGCCCGGGCGGGCGATCAGCGCCTTCAGCAGGGCCTGCTCGCGGGGCGTGAACTCGAGCGGCTCTTCGCCATTGTAGAACGCGCCCGAACTGCGTTCGAAGCGCAGCCGCCCGCATTTCTGCATCGATTCTTCTCCATTCCCCTTGCGCCGCAGCTGCGCGTGGATCCGCGCCTCCAGCTCTTCCAGGTCGAACGGCTTGGCGAGGTAGTCGTCGGCGCCGGCGTTCAGGCCCGCGACCCGGTCCCCCACGGCGCCGCGCGCGGTCAGCACGATGATCGGCACGCCGATCGACAGGGCGCGGGTGCGCTGGAGGATGTGCAGGCCGTCCAGCGACGGAATGTTCAGGTCGAGGATGACCAGGTCGTTCGTTTCTTCGCGGATCTGGCGGAAGGCATGGGCGCCGTCGGCACAGGTGGTGACCTCGAAACCGCGTTTGTCGAGTGCGCGGGCGAGCGCTTTCGACATGTCGGCGTCGTCTTCCACAAGCAGGATTTTCATAGATCGTCGGGTCGTTGAGTAGTCGGAGTACCGCGAACACTGCTGTTACAACCGCGAATTTACTTGTACACGAGAAAAAATGGAAGGCGAATGAACTTTCCCGCCGGCAAGCGGTACTCACCGAAAGCAGATTGAAAGGAGGCTGAAAGCCAGGAGCAAGATTGGAGCGATTTTGCGGCACCGCAATATCGCAATTTAGAAATTGCTTCAATACACTGCGCCCAAGTCGAGTACTACGCCTCCCCCCGGCGGGTCCATCGACGCAGGGCCGGCCGTGTGCAGCAAGCGCGGCCAGCTTCCATAACGAGGGATGGGCGCAACCAGAGCGTCCTTACAGGAGACGAAATGAAACAGAATCTGATCAGTGGTGGTATCGTGTTGGCGGTATCGATGGTGTGCATGGCGGCGGCGCAGGCCGAGCCGATCACGACGCCGGGTCCGGTGCAATTCGAGATTTCCGGCGTGGGCGATGCCCAGTTCGAGTACATCGATGCCGTCGACGCCGCGGTGCCGGCGCAGGACAAGCGCGGTCGCTTCCGGGTCAGCAACGTCAGCTCGGAACTGGCATTCCGTGCGTCGATGGACCTGGGCAACGGCATGACTGGCCTGGCCAACTTCACCACCGGCATCTCCGTCGACAACGCCAATGCCAACACCACCGGCGGCATGTTCAGCAGCGCGAAAGACGTCTACGTCGGCATCGCGTTCGCCGACGTCGGCACCGTGAAACTGGGCCGGATGACGGCGGCGGCACGCTGGAACAGCGGCACCGCCGACTTCTCGCCGATGGGCGCGGGCCTGCAGGACGACCAGGGCATGCTGTCGGGCGCCAGCGGCCAGTCGGCCGTCGGCCCGCAGTTCAACGTCCGCTTCGACAACACGCTCGCGTTCGAATCGGCCAGCTTCGGCGGCCTGTCGGCGCGCGTGTACTACAGCGCCAACGAAGGCAAGAGCGCCGCGGGCACGACCAATAGCCCGCACCTGAACGACGGCAGCCTGAGCCTCGGCCTGCAGTACGTCCATGGTCCGCTCGACCTGCGCCTGTCGGCCGAACAGCGCAACGACAAGGGCACGCTGAACGGCACCAATGACCACAATACGCGCGACCGCGACTTCCGCTTCGGCATGCGCTACACCCTGCCGGACGGCACCATCCTCGGCCTCGGCCACGACCGCATGCGCCTGTCGGACGCCAACGCCACCGGCACGGCGAAAAGCCTGCTGACCAAGCACGGCACCGTCATCTCGGCCAAGCACGCGTTCGGCAAGCACGTCGTGTACGGCGGCTATGGCGTGGGCAGCGACGTGCACTGCGAGTACGGCAACGGCACCGCCTGCGACGGCCGCGACACGGGCGCCCGCAATGCGGTCATCGCCTACCAGTACGTGTTCAACAAACAGATGATGTTCGAAACCTTCGCCGCGATCGTCAAGAACGAGGCGCGCGGCCGCTACGACTTCGATTCCGGCGGCGTCGGCCCGGCCACCGGCGCGCAATCGCGTGCCATCGGCGCCGGCCTGCGCTACGCCTTCTGAGCCGATCCGGCAATACATAATACGGAGACAACATGAAACGATTCCTCGCGGGAGCCCTCGGGGCTCCTCTGCTGGCGCTCGCCGCCGGCCCGGCCAGCGCGGCCGGCGGTACCCTGAACGTGATCTGCGGCGTGCAGGTCGAATGGTGCAGCCTCGTGCAAACCACGTTCTCGCGCGCCACCGGCATCAAGGTCAACATGGTGCAGAAGGGCGCCGGCGAAGCGCTGGCGCAGATCGCCGCCGAAAGCGCCAACCCGAAGACCGACGTGTGGTTCGGCGGTACGGGCGACCCGCACCTGCAGGCGGCCGAGAAAGACCTGACGCTGGCCTACCAGTCCCCCAACATCAACCTGCTGCGCGACTGGGCGGTGGAGCAGGCCAGGGCATCGAAGTACAAGACCATCGGCATCTATTCCGGTCCGCTCGGCTTCGCCTACAACACCGAGTTGATGGCCAAGAAAAAGCTGCCGGTCCCGATGTGCTGGATGGACCTGGTCCAGCCGCAGTACAAGGGCGAGATCCAGATGGCCAACCCGAATTCGTCCGGCACCGCCTACATGGCGATCGCGACCCTCGTCCAGATCACCGGCGAGGACAAGGCCTTCGAATACCTCAAGAAGCTGCACAAGAACATCAGCCAGTACCCGCGCTCGGGCACGGGTCCGCTGAAGAACGTGTCGCATGGCGAAAACACGATTTCGATCAGCTTCGTGCACGACGTGCCGGGCGAAGTGATCCAGGGTTTCCCGGTGAAGAGCGTCACGCCGTGCGAGGGGACTGGCTACGAAATCGGCTCGATGTCGATCGTCAAGGGCGCGCGCAACCTGGCCAACGCCAAGCGCTTCTATGACTGGGCGCTGACCGCGCAGGCGCAGGAACTGGGCGCGGCGGCCAAGCAGTTCCAGCTGCCGTCGAACAAGGCCGCGAAGGTCGATCCGCGCGTGCCGGACGTCAGCCACATCAAGCTGATCAGCTACGACTTCGAGAAATACGGCAAGGCGACCGAGCGCAAGCGCCTGCTCGATCGCTGGGAACGCGAAGTCAACGGCAACGCGAACTAGACGCCATCGATGGCGCGGTGCCGTGGCGGCACCGCGCCGAACGCAATAGCAGGCTGCGGCCTGGAACGGGAAGACAATCATGAAACGAAAACACTGGTTCGGCGGTGTCCCGGGATGCTGGGCCCTGCTCGCCATCGCGGCGTCCGCCTTGCTGCCCTGGTATGGCGTGCCGGATGACTTCAACTGGCTGCGCGACTTCGAAGCGATCCTGCGCGACGACGTCTCGGGCAACGCCTGGCTGCAGGCCGCTGCGTTCCAGCGTCCGTGGCTGTTCCTGCCCCTGGTCGCGCCGTTCGCCGCGTTGGGCGGCTTGTTCCTGCGCGCGCGCCGCGCCCAGGCGTTCGTCTTGCTGGGCAGCGCCGGCGTGGGGCTGGCCGGCATGCTCGGCGCCGGCTATGCGATCGGCGTGCAGGGCTGGGTGTGGCCCTCGCTGCAGGCGGGCCCGCTGGCGCTGCCCGTCGGCCAGTTCGGATTCGGCTGGGGCGCCGCGATCATGCTGGTCTGCCTCCTGGTCCTGCTGGGCGTCGGCCTGGCGCGCCTCGGCTATTTCCAGGGTAACGAATTCGTCGCCGGCGCCGTCGTCCTGTGCGCCGCCGCGCTGATCCTGTTCATCGCCGTCCCGGTGCTCAAGTCGCTGAGCGGCGCGCTGTTCGACGATGCCGGTCGACTGAGCGCCGCCGAGGCCTGGGCGCGCCTGTCCAGTTCACGCGTGTGGAGTTTGCGCTGTGTCACGAGCGAGCAGAGCTGCGGCGTCGCGTGGAACACGCTGGCCCTGGCATTGGCCACCGCCACCGGCACCACGGTCCTGGGCACGCTGCTGGCGCTGCTGACCGAGCGCGCCCTGGTGCGCGCCAAGCCCCTGGTGCGCGTGATGTCGATCCTGCCGATCGTGACGCCGCCGTTCGTCGTGGGCCTGGGCCTGATCCTGTTGTTCGGACGCGCCGGCCTCGTCAACGAAGCGCTGGAACAATTGTTCGGCCTGGAGCCGTCGCGCTGGTTCTACAGTGCGAAGGGCGTGTGGCTGGCGCAGATGATCGCGTTCACGCCAATTTCCTACCTGATGATGCGCGGCGTCACGCAAGCCATCGCGCCCACGCTCGAGGAGGCGGCGCAGACGCTGCGCGCCCGGCCGATGGTCGCCTTCGTCACCGTCACCCTGCCGCTGCTCGGTCCGGGCCTGGCCAACGCCTTCCTCGTGGGCTTCATCGAGTCGATGAGCGACTTCGGCAACCCGATCGTCGTGGGCGGCCAGTTCGCCGTGCTGTCGACCGAGATCTTCTTCGCGATCGTCGGCGCGCAGATCGATCCGGGGCGTGCCGCGTCGCTCGCCCTGATCCTCAGCGCGTTCGCGCTCGTCGTGTTCGTCCTCCAGCGCAAGGCGCTCGGGAAGGGCAGCTATACCAGCATGTCGGGCAAGGGCGACAACGGCATTCCGCCCGCGCTGCCGGTGCCCGTGCGGCGCGTCGCCATGGGCGTGGCGGTGCCGTGGCTCGGCTTTACCGCCGTCATCTACCTGTTCGCGTTCGCCGGCGGTTTCGTCAAGCTGTGGGGACGCGACTTCAGCCTGACGTTCCAGCACTTCCACACCGCGTTCGGCATCGACTGGACCGGCGGCATCGCGCTGACCGGCGCCGCGTGGCAATCGTTGCTGACGACGGTGCGCCTGGCCGGTTCTGCGGCGCCGGTGACGGCCCTGTTCGGCCTGCTCATCGCCTACCTGCTGGCGCGCGTCAAATTCCGCGGCCAGAACGCCTTCGAGTTCGGCGCGCTGCTGGCCTTCGCCGTGCCGGGCACCGTGCTGGGCGTCGCCTATGTCACGGCATTCAACGTGCCGCCGTTCGAGCTGACCGGCACCGGCCTGATCATCATGGTGTGCTTCGTGTTCCGCAACCTGCCGGTCAGCATCCGCGCCGGCACGGCCGCGTTCAAGCAGATCGATAAAAGCCTCGACGAGGCGTCGAGCATGCTGGGCGCGTCCACGCCGACCACCCTGCGCCGCGTGATCCTGCCGCTGCTGCGCCCGGCCCTGGTGACGTCGCTCGTTTATTCCTTCGTGCGCGCCATGACGACCGTGTCGTCCGTGATCTTCCTGGTGAGCGCCGAAAACGAGCTGGCTACCACGTTCATCATCGGCCGCGTCGGCAACGGCGAATACGGCGTGGCGCTGGCCTATTGCACGGTGCTGACGCTGATGATGCTCGCGGCAACCGGGCTCATCCAGTGGATGGTCGGGGAGCGCTCGCTGGGACGCCGCAAGCGCCAGCAGGAGCAGCAGCAACAGAAGGTGCAGGCAGCGCCCGCGATCTCATAACGACCACAACGAGGAGACCTCATGAAGCCCGGAATCGAATTCAAGAACATCACCAAGTCCTACACCAAGGACGGCGCCCTGGCAGTCAAAGGCATCAACTTCACGGTGCCGAAGGGCACGCTGACCACGTTGCTCGGCCCGTCGGGCTGCGGCAAGACCACGACCCTGCGCATGATCGCCGGGCTGGAGAGCCCGACCAGCGGGCAGATCCTGATCGACGGCGTCGACGTGACGACGCTGTCGGCCGCGGAGCGCAACGTCAGCCTGGTCTTCCAGAGCTATGCGCTGTTCCCGCACATGAACATCTTCAACAACGTCGCCTACGGCCTGACGGTGGCCGGCGTGGACCGCGAGCGCACGAAGGAACGCGTCAACGCCGCGCTCGAGACGGTGGGGTTGAAAGGCTTCGGCGCGCGCTGGCCGGGCGAGCTGTCCGGCGGACAGCAGCAGCGCGTGGCGCTGGCGCGCGCCCTCGTGCTGGAGCCGGCCGTGCTGCTGTTCGACGAACCGCTGTCCAACCTGGACGCGCGCCTGCGCCGCCAGATGCGCGACGAAATCCGCGCGCTGCAGCAGCGCCTGCAGCTGACCGTGGCCTACGTCACGCACGACCAGAGCGAGGCGCTGGCGGTGTCGGACCAGATCATCGTCATGCGCGACGGGCAGATTGCGCAGGCCGGCTCGCCGTCGGACCTGTACGAACGTCCCAACAGCGAATTCGTGGCCGGCTTCATGGGCGAGGCCCTGCTGTTGCCGGCCACCGTGACGCATGGCGGCGAAGTGCAGCTGGGCCCGCTTTCCTGGCGCGCGCAGGAGGCCGTTGCCACCGGGCGGGCACTGGTGGCCGTCCGGCCCGAGGCGTGGATGGTGGGCGACCCCGGGCAGTACGGACTGCCGGCCAGGGTGCGCAAGGCCACCTACCTGGGCGGCTTCTACGAGTACACGCTGGACACGGAAATCGGCGAACTGTTCGTCGTCTGCCCGCACGTCGACCGGTCGCGCAACGTGGCCGACACGGTCAGCCTGGGCATGCACCAACGCGGCGTGTCGGTGCTGCGCGCGTAACGGTCCGCCGGCATTCCGCCGGCATCGGGAGGGTTCTCATGCGCGCAATCGTCAAACTTCATATCGGCGCGAGGTTGGCGCTGGGCTTCGGTCTCGTCCTGTTGTGTGCAAGTGCCTTGCTCGGTATCGGGCTCGGCAACATGGGTGCGCTGCAGAGCGATACCGAGCAGATAGTCGGCAGCCGCCTCGTCAGCCTGAACGACGCGCTGCGGATGCGGCACGCCGGCGCGGAGATCGCGCTGGCCATGCGCCGCATCGCCGCCCCAACGGATGGGAAAGAGGGCAGCGACGCGGCGGCCGCTCTGGTGCGCCTGCTGGCCGACTACGACCAGGCCGAGCAGGCCTTGCAGCACGTCGCGGTTGACCCCGGCGCGCTGGCCGAGGTGCGCCGGCGCAAGCAGGCGTTGATGCCGGTGCTGCGCACCATCCAGTCCACCGTCGCGTCCGGCAATCTGTTCGATGCGGGCGCGATGCTGAAGACGGATTTCGCGCCCGGGTACGCCGGCTGGATCGGCGCGCTCGACACCTTGGCCGACGCCGAGCAGGAGGCCATGGCGCGCACCCGCGACCGCTCGCGCACGCGTTACCGGACGGCGCAGGTCCACATGCTCGGCGCCGGCCTCGCGATGCTGTTCCTCGGCGCCGTGT
Organism: uncultured Massilia sp.; assembly: GCA_966211695.1. GTDB lineage: Bacteria > Pseudomonadota > Gammaproteobacteria > Burkholderiales > Burkholderiaceae_D > Telluria. The sequence continues at coordinate 15,292 of CBIHOW010000064.1, forward strand.
GCGCGGTGTACATCACGCGGTCGATCACCACGCCGCTGCGCCGCGCGGCGCATATCGCAGACACCATCGCCGGCGGCGACCTCGACGTGGCGATCGATACCGGCGGCAACGACGAGGCGGGCCAGCTGATGCGGGCCCTTCAGGTCATGCAGCAGAACCTGTTCACGGCGATCGCGCAGATCACCGAGGGCAGCGAGCACGTGCTCGTGGCGTCGCGCCAGATCGCCGCCGGCAACCAGGACCTGTCGACGCGTACCGAGCAGCAGGCGGGCACGCTGCGCCAGACCACCGCCGCCATGGCGCGCCTGGAAGACACGGTCGGCGGCAACGCCGAGAACGCGCGCCAGGCGCAGGCGTTGAGCACGGCCGCGTACGCCTGCGCGATGCGCGGCAGCGAGGCGGCCGCGCGCGTGTCGGACACGATGGGGGCGATCAAGGCCAGCTCGGACAAGATCGTCGACATCACCACGGTGATCGATTCCATCGCCTTCCAGACCAATATCCTCGCCCTCAACGCGGCGGTCGAGGCGGCCCGCGCGGGCGAGGCCGGCCGCGGGTTCGCCGTGGTCGCGGCGGAGGTCCGGGAACTGGCGCAGCGCTCGGCCGCGGCGGCGCGCCAGATCGACGCCTTGCTGCGCGAATCGGCGACCCAGGTCGACGCCGGCCATGCGCTGGTCGGCGAGTCCGCCGAGACGATGGCCCAGATCGTGAAGGCGGTGCAACGGGTCGCCGAACTGGTCAGCCTGATTTCTTCCGCCAGTGTCGAGCAGGGCGCGAGCATCGGCGGGATCAGTGTCGCGATCGGGCAGATGAACGGGATGACCGAACAGAACGCGGCGCTCGTCGGCGAGGCCGCGGCGGCGGCGGAAAGTTTGCGCAAACAGTCGGCGCAGCTAGCCGAGGCCGTGGCGCGCTTCCACATGCACGGCGCGCATCGGATTGTGTCACGACCACCGAATGTCAATACGGCCGATTATCCTGCATTGAAATAAAAAAAAGGTATCGGCAAATGGCATGCCTATTTGCCGATCGATAAAAAGTGATGTCAACTTTATCTCGCGGAAGATGACGAAGTTATATCCCCTGATGTTTGAAAGTATATATAAAGAAAAATTATGGGGAGGGCGGAAGTTATTCAGTCATCTGGGTAAGAACATTGCGCCGTACACCCGTTGTGGCGAGTCCTGGGAAGTCAGCGGATTGCCATCGGACGATTCGGTGGTGAAGAATGGCGAATTGGCCGGGACTTCGCTTTCCTGTTTGCTTAGGGTCTATCAGGAAATCCTGATCGGGAAATCCCTACACGCGCGATTCGGTAATCGGTTTCCACTGCTCGTCAAATTCATCGATGCGGAAGACGATTTATCGATCCAGGTGCATCCCGACGATGTATTGGCCGGAATAAAACACGATTCGCCGGGAAAAGCGGAAATGTGGTACGTGGTCCAGGCCGATCGCGGTGCGACGCTGACCGCCGGTTTCAACCGGCCGGTCAGCGCGGCCCAGTGCCGCGAGCGATTCGCCGCGGGCCGGGTCGACGACATCCTGAACCGGCATGCAGTGGCGGCCGGCGACGTGTTTTTCCTCCCTGCGGGCAGGGTCCACGCCCTCGGCAAGGGCGTCCTGGTCGCCGAGATCCAGCAGGCGTCGGACGTGACTTACCGGATCCACGACTACGGCCGCGTCGACGCGGACGGCCGCCGGCGCGCGCTGGACGTGGACAGCGCCATCGCCGCGCTGGATGTCGGCAGCGCTCAGGATTGCAGAATTCACTATCAGGAAATCCTGAATGCGCCGACCCGTCTCGTGCAGTGCGAGCATTTCACGACCAATCTATTGGCGTGTTCCAAAACGGTCGTGCGGAATTATGCGTTCGACGCGTTCGTTATCCATGTCTGCGTCCATGGATCTTATGCGATCGATTATAACGGAGGGCGTCTGGACGTAAGTACGGGCGACTGCGTTTTAATCCCCGCAGCAATTGAATCCGTCAAATTGGACACGGAATCCGGATTCAAAATACTGGAGTGCTTTATCGTTTAGAATTTCTCGGTTTCCCTCCTTTCAGGTCATCCCCGACCCTGTCCGTTTCTATCGCTTTTACCGGCGAGGATCCCTTATTTGCTGAACAAGGCTGGTGCTGTGGTTGATAGACGTCATTCTTTAAAAAGTGATGACCTATATCAAAAATTCTTGTGAAATTTTTTCTGATCGCGGTAGACTACGCACCGAATTAAATTGTTTCATCGTCGAACATTCCACGCTTCCGATATCACGGATATCGGATCATCGAGGGCCGGCGTGAGCCGGCATTCGATTGGTAGCAAATGGTAGGAGATGGATTGATGTTTAGCGCTAACATTTTCTGCTCCATGCTCACGGCGATCCCATTGCGGCTCACGGCCCATGGGGCGCCATCGAAGGGGACTGCATGAGAGTTCTACGACACGGGACGCTGGCGCTGGTCGCGGCGACCACGATGGCGACGTCGTTCTGGGCACCGGCCGCGCGGGCCGCGGTGCCGGCGGGCTGGAACAACCACGGGTTCGTGCTCGATACCGCCGGCATGCAGCTGCACCAGGTGCTGGAGCGGTTCGCCCGGGAGTACGGCGTGGACGTCGTGTCCGACGTGCCGGACCGGGCGGTGAAACAGGAAACCTGGCGTGCCGGCGGCGGCGCCGAGCTGCTGGAGCGGCTGGCGCAGGCGTATCGCTTCCGCTGGTTCGTGTACGGCGACACGCTGCACGTCGTCCCGCGCGAAGACAACGTGTCGACGCGCCTCGAGCTCGGCGCGAACGCCGTGCGCGATGCCAAGGGCGTGCTGGCCGGCGTGGGCCTGTACGACAGCCGCTTCGGCTGGGTCGAACTGCCGAAGGAAGGGGCCGTCGTCGTCAGCGGGCCGCGCGAGTACGTCCGCCTGGCGCGCGAGATCCTGGTGCCGGCCCGGTCCGCCGACGCCGCGAGCGACATGCAGCCGATGGTGTTCCGCCTGAAGTACGCCGGCGCGACCGACCGCGTGATCGCCGCGCGCGGCAGGACGGACACCATCCCGGGCGTGAAGACGATCCTGTCGAACCTGCTGGCCGGGCCGGCGGCGAGCGACGCCGTCCGCCCGCGCATCGACGCCGACCCTTCGCTGAACGCCGTCATCGTCCACGACGCGGCCGGCAAGCGCGCCATGTACCAGGCACTCATCGAGCAGCTCGACGTCCTGCCGCGCCAGGTCGAGATCGACGCGCTGATCGTCGACGTCGACCGGAGCAAGCTGCCCGGGCTGGTCGGCGGCACGGCGCCCGCGGCGCCCGGGTCGACCCTGCTCGTCGACGATGCCGCCGGCCTCGTCGCCCGGCTGAAGGCGCTGGAGGCGGTCGGCGACGCGCGCATCGTGGCCACGCCGGGCGCGCTGACCCTGAACAACGTGGCCGCCGTGCTGGACCTGCGCCAGTCGCGCTACATCCCGCTGGTCGGCGAGCGCGTCGCCGACGTGGCCGAGGTCAGCGCCGGGACGCTGCTGCGGGTCGTGCCGCGCATCGTGGAAGACGGCGTCACGAAAATGCGGCTGGACGTCGACATCGAGGACGGCAACCTGGGCAGCGGCGCCGACGCGCAGGTCACCCGTTCGGCCCTCAGCGCGCTGGCCATCGTCGCCCCCCGGCAGATGCTGGTGATCGGCGGCTACGGGGCGGCCGCGATGTCCGGCGAACGGGCGTCAGTGCCGTTGCTGGGCGGCCTGTTCGGCCGCAAGGACACGCCGGGAACGCAGAGCGAGCGCCTGTACCTGATCACGCCGCGCCTGGCCGGCGGCACGCCCGCGCCGGCCGCCGCCGAACCCGTCGCGGCAGCGCAGCCGCCCGCGGCTGCGGCTGCGCCTGCGCCGGCCACGCCGCCCGTCCCCGCGGCGCCGGTCGCGCCGGTGGCCCCGGTGCCGGCCCCGGTCGCAACCGCCGTCGTGCCGGTCCGCGCGGCGCCCGCCGCGCCCCCGCCCGAGCCGACCTGGACGGTGCTGCAAAGCGATAAAACCCTGAACGGGACCCTGCAACGGTGGGCGGCCGGCGCCGGCTGGCAACTGATGTGGGAACTGCCCGTCGATTACGCCGTCGCGGCGCGCACGGAATTGCACGGCTCCTTTGCCGACGCCGTCGGCATGGTCGTGAAGAGCATGGAGGGAGCGGACGTGCCGATGAAGGCGATTTTCTACGACGGCAACAAGGTGCTGCGGATCGTTGCGAAAGGAACCGAACCATGATGACGACGCGCTTGCGTGCGGTGCTGCCCTTGCTCCTGCTGTCGGCGTGCAGCGGCATGTCGGCCAGGCTGGACAAGACGATCGACGACACGGGCGGGCAGGTGACCACCCTCGTCAGGGACACCGGCCACACGGCGAACGGGATCGTGGCGAAGGCGCCGTCGTCGGTCAGCCACGAATCCGGCATCTGGCTGGGCAAGGACGTCGTCAAGCTGGGCCAGCCCGCGCTGCCGAAAATCTTTTACGAGACCGCCGTGTTCGACAAGACGGTCGCGTCGCTGGCCGAGCTGGCGGAACGGATCAGCGTGCGCACCGGCCTGCCGGTGAAAGTGACGCCCGACGCGCTGGACGTCGCCGCGGCCATGCGCGGCGGGGCGGCGTCCGCAAGCGCAGCGTTGCCGTCCGGCGCTTCTGTGCCGCCGCTGCCGGGCGGCCAGCCGTCCGCGCGCAGCGCCCCGGTCCGCATCTACTACACGAACGGCAACCTGCGCGGGCTGCTCGACACGGCCGCGGCGCGCTTCGGCGTGTCGTGGAAGTATGCCGACGGCACGATCCAGTTCTTCCACACGGAGTCGCGCACGTTCCAGATCAACACGTTGCCTGGCGATTCGACGTTCAACGCCACCGTCACCAGCGGCGCCACGTCGAGTCCGGGTACCGGCGGCGGCACCGGGGGCGGGGCCGCGGGGGCGGCCGGTGGCGCGGCGGGTGCGACGTCCGGCGTGTCCGCCAACAACAGCCAGAACACGGCGGTGGCGTCCAAGCTCTCCGTCTACGGCAGCATCGAAAGCGTGATCAAGGCCATGTTGTCGAGCTACGGCAAGGTGGTCATTTCTCCGGCGACGGGGTCGATCACGGTGGTCGACACGCCCGACACGCTCGACCGGGTGGCCGCATATGTCGAGAACGAGAACAAGACCCTCGAGCGCCAGGTGGTCATCAATGTCACGGTCCTGGCGGTGAGCCTGAACGACAGCGAGAACTACGGCATCAACTGGAACCTCGTGTACAACACCCTGCGCCGGACGTACGGGCTGACCAGCGCGCCGTTCGCGATGGACGGGACCCGTTTCTCCGCCGGCATCCTGGGCAGTTCGCGCTTCGCCGGCAGCACGGCGATCATCGACGCGCTGTCGAAGCAGGGCAAGGTGCGGCGCCAGACCACCGCGTCGGTGATCACGTTGAACAACCAGGTGGTGCCGCTGCAGGTGGCCAAGCAGACATCGTACCTGCAGCAGTCGCAGACGACGGTGGTGCCCCAGGTCGGCACGACCACGACGCTGATTCCGGGCACCGTCACGTCGGGCTTCAACATGAGCATCCTGCCGCACGTGCTGGCCAACGGCACGGTGCTGCTGCAGTTCTCGACCGACATCTCGGCGCTGAACACGATCCGCGAAGTGGAGAGCGGCACCAGCAAGATCGAGACGCCGGAGATCGATACCCGCAACTTCCTGCAGCGCGTGGCGATGAAGTCGAACGAGACCCTGATCATCAGCGGGTTCGAGCAGACCGACGACAACCTCGACCGCCAGGGCGTGGGCAGCGCGCGCAACGTCGCGCTCGGCGGCGGCAGCAAGGCGGCCAGCGCCAAGGAGTCCATCGTGATCCTGATCACGCCCACCCTGGTCGGGCCCTGACGCGAAGCGACCGGCATCATGGCCATCCACATCATCCAGATCGAGAAGCACCGGTTCGTGTGCGGCCTGTTCTGGCAGTCGCTGTCGCGGCCGCGCGAACTGGCCCGGGAGGCGCGCGAACTGGGCGCGAAGATCGATTCCGACCTGTACGTGCTGCGCACCGACCAGTCGATCGCGCAGGCCGGCTTCGGCCAGAGCGCGGACGGGGCGCGCCGCGGCATGTTCTCGCTGGGCGCGGTGATCTCGAAGACGCTGGCGCTCGAGGGCGCGTACTACGACGGCGAACAGCAGCGGGTCCACAACTGGCTCGCCGCGCTCAAGCTGCCGGACGGCATGTGGGCCTATTTCGCGGCGCGCGACGCGAACTTCCTCCCGAACGGCGATTTCGCCGGCACCCGCGAGGAAGTCATGGAACGGCTGCACGGCGACTATGCCCTGGGCGGCTGGAACGTCGTCCTCGGCGATGCGGAGCTGGCCGACTACGGCTTCCACAATTTCGAAGCGCGCACCGTCGACAGCTTCTTCCCGCACCGCAAGGACGGGCGCATCCGCGCGCACCGCTGGTGGGGCCTGCAGCCCGTGCAGGCCCGGCGCAATGTCTGGCCGGCGCTCGCGGCGGGCGGCGCCGTGCTGTCGCTCGCCGCGGGGTGGATGTACATGCAGCACGTCCAGCGCCTGAAGGCCGAGCAGCTGGCGGAAGAAGCGCGCCTCGCCGAGCGCCAGGCCGTGCTGCGGCGCGTCGCGCCGGCCGTGCAAGCACCGCCGTGGGGCGCCAAGCCGGCGCCCGCGAGCCTGGCCCAGGCCTGCGTCGACGGGTTCGGCCATCTGGCCGCCGGCGGGTGGCTGCTCGACGAGTACGTGTGCACCGCCGACACGGTCAGCTACGCATGGTCGCGCCACGGTTCCACGCTGGCCCTGCTGCGCGAAGAAGTGCCGGACGCCGTGTTCGACCTGAACGGCGAAAAGGCCACGCTGGCCGTGCCGCTCAAGCTCGCACGGCGCGCGCCCGAGGCGCTGCTCGAGCGCGCGGCGTTGATGGAACCAATCATCTCCGATCTGCAACACATGGGCATTGCATTCAGGATCGCCAGCCTGCCGGCGCCCGCGGCGAAGCCGCAGGAAGCCGCGCCGCAGTGGCAGGCGTATTCGTTCAGCTGCGACAGCCAGGGGTTGTTGCCGACGGCGCTGGCCGGACTGCTCGACCGGCCCGGCGTGCGGATCGACCGGATCGTCAACCGGGCCGGTCACTGGTCTTTGGAAGGAGTCATGTATGTCAAGTAAGTCCCTCTGGTGCGCGGTGCTCGTGTCCCTGCTCGGCTGCACGTACGCGTACGCCGATCCCACCGCCGAAAAGCTGAGCCGGATCGAAGGCGAGACGCTGCTGCTGAAGGCGCGCGAACGCCAGCTCGACGTCCAGGGCAGCATCCTCATGAAGCAGAACCAGATCGCGAACATCCAGGCGGCCACCAGCGCGCTCACGCATGCGCCCGGCGCGGGCGATCCGCAGGTGCGCAGCGTGGAGGGCGTGGGGCGCGCGGTGTTCGCCACGCTGCAACTGGGCGACGGCGGCGTCATCGAGGTGCAGCCCGGCGACATGCTGCCGAAAGGGATGCAGGTCGTGTCGATCGCGCCCGGCAACGTGATCGTCAGGAAGGGCAGGCAGCGGGTCCGCCTCGCGCAGGCGGCGCCCCAGCCGCAATACGGTTCCGCGTTGCCGGCGGTGCCCGCGGTCCCCGGCCCGCCGCCGGGCATGCCGACGGGAGCCGCGCGATGAACCTGCTCGCGTTGGACCGGCCGGAACAGCGCGCCGCGGCACGAACCGAGCCGCAGGCCGGCGACATCGGCTCGGCCGTCGTGCTGAGCAATTCGGGCACGTTCGAGGCCAGCGCCGAGGAGCGCAAGCTGCTGTGCCTGCTGAGCGACGGCCGCCTGCTCGTCGCCGAGGGCCAGAACCTGAACCGCCACGTGCTGTCGTACATCGCGCGGCTGGAAAAGATGCGCCGGCCGTTCCAGGTGACGTTCGCCCGCATCGAGGCCATCGCCCGCGCCTACCAGGGCGGCGGCGCGGGTGCCCAGCCCCAGCACGAACACTCGCTCATGCAGGTGACGGCCAAGGACTTGCTGAACCGGGCCTGCCAGGCGCGCGCGTCCGACATCCACATCCGCGTCCGCAAGGATTGCACCGAGACGTGGTTCCGCATCCATAACGACCTGGTGCCGAAAGGCGTCCAGACGCGCGAATACGGCGAGCGCCTGCTGGCGACGCTGTACGGGGCGATGACGTCCGTGTCCGACAATTCGTACAAGCCGATGGAACGCCAGGACGCGGCGATTTCCGACCGCGACAAGCTGCCGCCCAGGCTGTACGGCGTGCGCATCGCCACCGCGCCCACCAGCGAAGGCGCCGTCATGGTGCTGCGCCTGCTGTACAACGACGCCGGCGACAACGTCGACCTGCGCCCGCTCGGCTTCAGCGACACCCACGCGAGCCTGCTCCAGCAGATCAAGGAGCAGCCGATCGGGATGAACATCATCAGCGGCCCCACCGGCTCGGGCAAATCGACGACGCTGCAGCGCATCCTGAGCGGCGAAATCATCGAGGCGGGCGGCAAGCTGCACGTGCTGACCGTCGAAGACCCGGTGGAATACCCGATCGAGGGCGCGGTGCAGACGGCCGTGACCAATGCCTGCACGGAAGCGGACCGCGCGCGCCAGTTCTCGGCCGCGATCTCGAATGCGATGCGGCTCGATCCCGACGTGATCATGATCGGCGAGATCCGCGATGCCGCGTCGGCGCAGAACGCCCTGCGCGCATCGATGACGGGCCACCAGGTGTGGACGACCGTGCACGCCAACAGCGCGCTGGCGATCGTCGACCGGCTGCTCGACCTCGGCCTGCCGCTGAGCCTGGTGGCGGACCACACGATCATCACGAGCCTGATCAGCCAGCGCCTCGTCAAGGTGCTGTGCCCGCATTGCAGCCGGCCGCTGGTCGATACGCCGGACGCGGTGCCGCCGGCAATGTATGCCCGCGTGCGGCAAACGGTGGGCGGCGCGCTGCCGCGCGTGCGCGTGACGGGCGGCGGCTGCGAGCATTGCGCCATGCAGGGCACGGTGGGGCGGTCGGTGCTGGCGGAAGTGATCGTGCCGGATGCCCAGTTCTTCAAGTTCATCCGGGCCGGCGACAAGTGCGCGGCGACCGCGTACTGGCTCGAGCACCTGGACGGGCGCACGATGCTGGGCCATGCGATCGACAAGGTCGCGGCCGGCGAGCTCGATCCGCGCATGGCGGAAAAAGTGGTCGGCCACCTCGCGGGGCCGGGGTGCCGGCTGGAGGCCGTCCATGCGGTTTGACGTCTCCCGCGCCTGGGCGAAGACCCAGTTCTCGGCATCGGCGCGCGTGCGCCTGTACCGCAAGATCGCCAAGATGCTCACCAACGGCCTGCCGCTGCTGCGGATCCTGGAAGTCCTGCGCGAACGGGCGTCGGACAATGGCCGCAAGCCGCAGGAGCCGCTGGCGATCGTGCTGGACGACTGCCGCCGCCAGGTGCAGAACGGCAGGATGCTGTCGGAAAGCCTGGAAGGCTGGGCGCCCCGGCCCGAGCGCATGATCCTGCTGGCCGGCGAACAGTCCGGCAACGTGGAGGCCGCGCTGCTGGCGGTCGTCGACGTCGTGCAGGCGCAGCAGCGCATCAAGGGCGTGATCGTCGGCGGGCTCGTCTACCCATGCGCGATCCTGGCGCTGATCCTCGTCTACGTCTACCTGTTCGGCACGCGGGTGATCCCCGAGTTCACCCGCATCACCGACCCGACGAACTGGCATGGCGCGGCAAGGTCGCTGTACGTCATGTCCGAGGTGGTCCAGCACTGGATGGTCGTCATCGTCGGCGTGCTGGTGCTCGTCGCGGGCGGCATCGCGGCGGCGCTGCCGCGCTGGCGCGGCAACCTGCGCGTGGTCGCCGACCGCTTCGCGCCGTTCTCGATCTACCGGCTGGTCGTCGGCAGCGGTTTCCTGCTCGCGTTCTCGGCCTTGCAGACGGCCGGGGTCACGGTCGAGAAGTCGCTCAGCCGCCTGTCCGACATGGCCGACCCATGGCTGCGCGAACGCCTCGACGGCGCGCTGCTGGGCGTGCGCTCGGGCCTGAACTGCGGCGAAGCCATGCGCAACGCCGGCTACGGTTTCCCGTCGGCCGAAGTGATCGACGACCTGTGCGTGTATGCCGAGTTCCGCGGATTCGGCGAGGCGCTGAAGGTGCTGGCCGACGAATGGCGGGAGGAGGGTATCCAGCAGATTTCCAATCAAATGAAGATCCTGAACGGCGTCGCCATCCTCGTGATGGCCGCCGTGATCGGCTGGCTGGTGACGGGTTTCTTCGGCATCCAGCACGAACTTGCAACGATGACACGCGCAGTACATTGATTCCAACATAAGGAGAAAAGAAATGTTTGCTACCAAGCACCAACGCCGTGCCCGCCTCGCCCACCTGCACCGCCAGCGCGGCGCCTCGCTGCTGGAAGCCATCGCCTACCTGGGCGTGGCCGCCATCGTCGTGCTGGCCGCGGTATCGCTGCTGCAGAATGCCTTCGGCAGCGCACGGTCGAACCAGACCACGGAAGAGCTCACGGGCTTGCGCACCACCCTGCGCAAGATGTATTCGGGCCAGCCCTACAAAGACGCCGACATGCTGAAAAACATGATTACCGCGAAGGCCATCCCGGGCACGCTGTCGGTCTCCAGCGACGGTACGGCGATCAACAACACGTGGGGCGGCACCGTGACCCCCTCGTCGGCGGACGATGCGACGTTCACCATCACCTACACCCAGATGCCGCCGGACGTGTGCATGACCGTGGTCAGCGGCGCGACCGGCTGGACGAAGATTGCCGATGGCGCCGATGCCAATCAGATCACTGTGTTTCCCGCCGCTGCAGCCAAAGCCGCGAAGCTGTGCGGCGCGGCGGCGAACACGGTCGCATTCACGGCAAACTGAGCCTGAGTCAATGTGGGCCGTCCTGATCGTCGTCCTCGCCGTCTCGCTCGGCGGCTGGTACGGCTGGCCGGCCGAACAGCGGCGCGAGGCCGTGGTCGAGCAGCAGGCCGGCGACGATGCCGGGACCATGGGGATCTACCGGGAAGCGGTGATCGCCTGGTTCAAGGCGAACAACGTCACCGACACCAGCGTGAGCCTGGCCGACCTGAAGGCGGCCGGGCTGCTGCCGGCGTGGTCCAGGCTGGCGACCGGTGCCACGGCAACCTGGACGAATTACCGCGACAGCGCGGGGCAGATCTACATTTTCCCCGCCGCGGCGGGCACGCGGCCGATCGTCACGGAACTGCTGGCGCTGTCGCGCAACTCACTCAACGTCGGCGTCTATCACGCGGCGGACCATACGCTGGTTTCGCCCGTGGACGGGACGCACATCGCGCTGCCGCCGCTGGGCGACGCCGTCATCCCGGACGGCGCGCCGGTCTGGCTGGCGCAGGCGCACTGCGATTGAGGAACGAACGATGAACACGATGCGGCGGCAGCGCGGCATGACACTGATCGAAGTCCTGGCGGCGCTCGCCATCGCGTCGGCGCTGCTGGTCGGCCTGTCCACCATGATCGGCGATTCGATCGACGAAGTGAGGGAACAACAGGCGGCCCTGCAGCAGGCGCAGGTCGTGGCGGCCGCGTCCCGGTATCTTGCGGCGAATTACAGCGGCCTCGTCACCAGCACGAACGGGGGCGCCGTGACGGCCGTCACCGTGGCGCAGCTGAAAACGGCGGGCTTCCTGCCGGCCGGCTTTGCCGCGACCAATCCTTATCAGCAAGGCGCGTGCGTGCTGGTGCGCCAGCCCACACCGGGCCGGCTGGACGCGCTCGTGGCCGGGTACGGCGGCACCGCGATCCCGGACCGCGCCATCGCGGCGGTGGCCATGATGGCGGGGCAGGGCGGGGGCTACGTCAGCGCCGCGCAGCCCGCCAAGGCGCGCGGGTCGTCGTGGGAACTCGCCACGGCGGCATACCAAGGCGTGGCGTGTGGCGGCACGACGGTCCTGAACGGTACGGCCGGCCACGATGGCGGCCACCTCGTGTCGGGCCTGTTCTACGACGGGCCGGGCCAGTTGTCGACGGATTTCCTCTACCGCGACACCGTGCCCGGCCGGCCGCAACTGAACCAGATGAACACGCCGCTGGGATTCGCCGGCGCGGCCCTGGTGACGCTGGGGACGGCGTGCGGCGGCGCGGCGGCCATCGGGATCGACAGCGCCAGCAGGGCGGTGTTGACGTGCGGGGCCGACGGCCTGTGGCAGTCGGGGTCGACGTGGAAGGCGCCGGTGGCGAATTTCGACGATCTGCCCACGACGGGCAACACGGTGGGCGACGTGCGCATGGTCACCGCGCTGAACCGCGGCTTCACCTACAGCGGCAGCAAGTGGGTGGCGCTGGCCGCCGACGAGAAGGGCGACCTGCACGTGTCCGGCACGGTATCCGGGGACACCGCCGTCGTCAGCGGCGGGACGGTCACGGCGGAGAATACGATTACCTCGAACCACGGCGGGATCAAGGGCGACTGGGTGGTCGGCAGGACCTGGATGGAGGGCCCCACGCTGTATCTCAACGAAGCCGTCGCGCCGGGCACGCCCTGCAATATCCTGAATCCGGACGGCAGCACCACGTACAACATCGGCTCGTTCAAGAAGGATGCGAACGGGGTCCTGATGTCGTGCCAGCCGCCGGACAACGTCTTTAAATATATGAATGGAACGTTGACCCCATGAGCGGCACCTCCACTTTGCGCCGTGCGGCGGCAATCCTCGCGTGCGCGCTCGCCTGCGGCCCCGCACACGCGTGCTGGGACGATGCGGGCGCACGCTACGGCGTGAACCCCTACCTGCTGTATGCCATCGCCAAGACGGAATCGGGCCTGAACCCCGCCGCGATCGGTCCGAAAAACAAGAACGGTTCCTATGACATCGGGCTCATGCAGATCAACAGCAGCTGGCTGCCGACGCTGCGCCAGTACGGTATCGGCGAGGCCGAGCTGATGGATGCCTGCACGAATATCCAGGTCGGGGCGTGGATCCTGTCGGGGAAGATGCAGAAGCTGGGTAATTCATGGACCGCCGTCGGCGCCTACAACGCCGGCAAGCCCGAGCTGCGCGTCGCTTACGCAAAAAAAGTCTATCGCAACCTGCCGCGCGCGGCCCTCGAGGCCCGGCCTTGATCGGCTTGCACCCCATACATCATTGTTGAGACGTTGCGCGGCCGCGCGCATGACCTTGGAAATTGATATGAAAACGATTTCATCGACGGTGAGACCGCTCGGCGGCAGCCCGGCTGCCGAGACCGCGTCCAATGCCAAGCCCCAGACCAGCCGCGCGTCCAGGCGCACGTTCGGATTCGCCTTGCCGGTGCCGGGCCGGCGCCCCAAGACGCAGCCGCCGGCGGCGAACGTGCAGGCGCCGTTGCAGCGGCTGGAACAGTTCAGCGCCCGTCACGCACAGGCGCAGGCGCCGGCGCCGGCGCCGGCGCGGGTCACGCTGGCGGAGCTGATGCGTACCGAGGAGCGGCCGACGCTGGCGGACCTGATGCGGGCGGACGACGCAGCCCGTGCCGCGCCCGTGCCCGAGCCCGAGCCCGAGCCCGCGCGCACGGAGGCGCCACCGGCCGCGCGTCCGAAGTCGTTCGGCAAGCTGGCGTCGGGGCCGAAGATCGATTGCATGGCGGATACGCTGACGTCGATGCACCGCCTGGACGACCAGCAGGTGTCGCAGATCACGGAAGCGCTGGGCATGGGACCCGCCGCCGCGCCGGGCCGTGAGCGGGACGCGCAGTTGAAGGCCGCCGGCCGCCTGCTGCGCGCGCCGCTGGATTTCCAGCCTCCCATGCTGGACAGCGGGTCGATCGGCCGGACGCAATTCGGCCGGGGCCTGCAGCCCGACGTGCTGGCGTCCCTGTCGCGGGCGGCGAGGGCGGCCAATTGCTTCATCAGCGAACGCCAGGTCACCGGCCCCGACGGGAAGACGGTGAACCTGTTGCAGGTGCATTTCGCGAACCGGGCCGACCAGGAAGGCGAGCCGCTCGCCTCCCAGCCGGAGTCGGCCAGCTTCGTCGCCGTGCAACGGCTGGCGGCGCGCTTCGCCGAAGCGCTGTCCCCGATCCTCCGCACCGACGACACGGAATACCGGATCGAGCATGTGGCGTGTCTCCGCACCCAGGGCGGCAGCGCCGACGTGTTCACGGAACAGCTCGCCCGGCACATGCCGATGACCTACCGGCCGCCGAGTACGGAACTGACGTCCGAGCATTACATGGACGCGTCGATACGCACGTCGCGCCTGTTCAACCTGCTGCCCGCGGCCGACCGGGAAAAGCTGGTGCGTGCTGCCCACGTCGCGCACATGGCGTGGGACGAGAAGATCGGCGTGGACGAGCACGGCAACCAGCGGCTCGAGGTGCGCGTGATGTTCGGCGGCACGCAGAACATGCGCGACGTCCGCCAGGCCTTCAGCAGCATCGGCCAGTCGGTGGGCAAAGTGTTCAAGGCGAACCATGAGGCGGCCGTGCTGGTGGCACAGGCCATCGAGGCCGCCCAGGCCAAGACGCGCAACGTGAAATTCGACTTCATCGCGGGCGGATCGATGGGCGGCGCGAGCGCGCAAC
>CBIHOW010000065.1:0-29411 GCA_966211695.1 uncultured Massilia sp.
AGATGGCCGACGTGCTCGTCTATCTCGTGCGCCTGGCCGACAAGCTCGACGTCGACCTGCTCGCCGCGGTGCAGGAAAAGATGGTGCTCAATCGCGCCAAGTATCCGGCCGACCAGGTGCGGGGGGATGCGCGCAAGTATTACGAGTACAAGCGCTGACCCGGCACGGCCAGCTCCGGATGCGCCACCGGATGGCCGGTCTCGTTCGAGCTCGGCCGTTCAGCGTACGGGAACTGGCGACCCATTTAGCGAATCTCAAGTGGCCCCCCGGCTGTTTGAAGCTGTTCTAGGGTGTCGCGGCAGACTGCTACTCCCTGTTTGCGGATCTCAGCCTCAAAGCTGGCGGCCATTTCCGCCTTCAAATCGGCGAACATTTTACGGACGGCCTCGCGTTCACTCGTCGATGCGTTTTCCGCTGATGCACTTATGCCGGTGGAACATGCTTTCGCAGCTGCGTTTGCTTTAGCCAGGTTACGGTCGCGCCATGCAGCAAGAGCCTCATCGGCTTGCTTTGCAAGTGTGGGAAATCGACTTGAACACGCGTTAACCATGGCTCGATTTATCTCATTCGCCTCACACTCATAAACGAATCCGTAAATCATCGCCTCTGAAGCAGTAGAGGCGACCGGAACGAGGAGCAGGAACGCAGATAGAACCGAGCGAATGTGCATGGCAGTCTTGAGGGTATGAATTATATGGACGACACTCAATCGAGGTCGGCGAAAGTACGTTCCTGGCCGATTTCCGGCATCAACCTACTTTTCCCAAGACGGAAGTGCGTCGCCCTCGGCGAGTTCGTATCCGTAGCAAGTGGCGCCCCGGAGTTTGGCTCCTCCGATCGCCGCACCTTTTGCGTTTATCGATTCGATCGCGGCCAGTTCAAGGATGGCACCGGTAAGGTCACTGTTCGAGAAGTTAGCGCATTTAAGATTACATTCCCTAAAGCTCGTGCCACGCAAGCTCGCGCCAGAGAAATCTGCATCAGGAAACCAAGAATGCTTCTCGAAGTCGGCACCATCCAGGTTGATTCCGGAAAGGTCTGCGTCACTAAGGTCGGTATTCGGGAAGCGGCGCTCACCAGCTTGGTATCTCCGTTCAAGCTCAGCACGATTTTTAGGCGGCGTATAGCCGTCTGGTGAACGAGAGTTCATATAATTTTTTTCAATAACAACGGTCCGTTATTGGCCGGCCGCGGCATCCGGCCCATTGCGGGCCTTTGACAGAGCCGGCGGTTGCTTCTTTTTAAACCCATGTAAGAGCGCGGTCGAGGACAGACTCGATGTCTGCAAGGGCGTTTGTGTTGCGGAAGCCATCATCGCAGTTTGAGCGATGCAGTCGATCTCGACATTCACTTGTTCTGGCCGATGATTCCAGGGAACTTCCTAAGGGTCAGATGAACCTTGTTCTCGCTAAGCCAAATGCTCTTGCCTATGGACCAAGGTTCGTCTTTAAACGAAAGTATGTACAGACTCCGCTCTGCATCCCAGATGCTTGGGCTGTACACCCAAAGTGAATTTCTGGCCTCCCGCACGTCAGCATGAACTGGAAAGCGCCCACTTGGTGAATCCGAGACTATTTCCATGGGTTGTGGTCGATTGGCTAGGTCGACAATTGGCCGATAGCCGACGACCGGAACGGCTCCAGTGTACGTGGCTGTTGCTCCTACGGCAACTGTAGAGTTTGTTAGGCGGTCTAAAGGCCACCCAGGCAGATGTACTTGATGACGAGATAGTCGTCCATCCCGTACTTCGACCCTTCGCGCCCGAGGCCTGACTGCTTCACGCCGCCGAACGGCGCGACCTCGTTCGAAATCAGCCCCGTGTTCACGCCCACCATGCCGGACTCGATCCGCTCGGCCACGCGCCATACGCGGCCGATGTCGCGCGCGTAGAAGTACGACGCCAGGCCGTATTCCGTCGCGTTGGCGAGGGCGATTACCTCGTCCTCCGTCTTGAAACGGAACAGCGGCGCCACGGGGCCGAACGTTTCCTCGTCCGAAATCAGCATCTGTGGCGTGACGTCGGCCAGCACCGTCGGCTCGAAGAAGGTGTGGCCCAGCGGATGGCGCTTGCCGCCCAGCAGCAGGCGGGCACCCTTGCCGAGCGCATCGGCGATGTGGTGCTCGACCTTCTCCACGGCTTTTTCTTCGATCAGCGGCCCCTGGTTCACGCCCGGCTCCATGCCATTGCCCACCTTCAGCTTCGCAACGGCGGCCGTCAGCTTTTCCGCGAACGCCTCATACACGCCATCCTGCACGTAGATACGGTTGGCGCACACGCAGGTCTGGCCCATGTTGCGGTATTTGGAGGCCATGGCGCCTTCGACGGCGGCATCGAGGTCGGCGTCGTCGAACACGATGAACGACGCGTTGCCGCCCAGTTCCAGCGACAATTTCTTGACCGTCGGTGCGCATTGTTCCATCAGCAATCGGCCGACCGGCGTTGAGCCGGTAAAACTCAGCTTGCGCACGATGGGGTTCGCGCACATCTCCGCACCGATCGTTTTGGAGTCGCCGATCACGATCGAAAACACACCCTTCGGCACGCCGGCGCGTTCCGCCAGCACGGCCAGCGCGAGGGCGGAACAGGGCGTCAGTTCGGCCGGTTTCAGCACGATGGGACAGCCGGCCGCGAGCGCCGGCGCGACCTTACGGGTGATCATCGCGGCCGGGAAATTCCATGGTGTGATCGCGGCGCACACGCCGATCGGTTCCTTCGTGACGACGATGCGGCGGTCGCGCGCGGGCGATTCCAGCACGTCGCCCTCGATGCGCTTGGCCTGCTCGCCGAACCATTCGATGAACGACGCGGCGTACGCGATTTCTCCCTTCGATTCGGCCAGCGGCTTGCCTTGTTCGGCCGTCATGATGGCGGCCAGGTCGTCCGCGTTGTCCAGCATCAGGTCGTTCCACTTGCGCAGGATGAGGGCGCGTTCGCGCGCCGTCTTCCTGCGCCAGGCGGGCCACGCGGCCTGCGCCGCTTCGATGGCCCGCCGGGTTTCCTGTGCGCCCATGTGCGGCACGGTGCCGAGCGTTTCTCCGGTGGCGGGATTGATCACGGGGACGGTCTTGCCGTCGTCGGCGTCGCACCAGGCGCCGTCGATGTAGGCCTGCCGGCGCAGCAGGGAAGGATCATTGAGGTTCAGCATGGTGTCCTCGTCATGTCGTTCGGGCTGTCAAAACGATAGCACGATGCCCGGGAACGGCCCGTTTGTGTTGGCATCGTTTTCTAGTTGACGTTAAGCTTTTGCTACGGGTTACAACAGCGAACCCGCTCGACTAGCAGATCCCAGGAAGCGTTTGCATTGGGAATGCGGTTTCCTTGATCTGAAACAACGGCCACTCGCATTCGGACCACTTTATACGTATGATGGTTCCTGTGCGCTCACTACAAGGTAGAGACCATGCGCCCGATCGTTTTCGTCCCCGCTTGCACCCGCGATTTCGGTGAACACCCTTACCACGCGGCCCAGCACAAGTATGTCGACGCCGTCGTCCTCGGTGCCGACTGCGCCCCGCTGATCCTGCCGTCGCTGGGGGAGGCGCTCGACCTCGAAACGATGCTCGCCCTGTGCGACGGGATCATGTTGACGGGCTCCGCGTCGAACGTTCATCCCAGCTATTACTCCGAAGAAGTGCTCGACCCGTCGCTGCCGCAGGACCCGGCGCGCGACCAGACCACGCTGCCGCTGATCCGCGCGGCCGTGAAACGCGGCATTCCGATCATCGCGATCTGCCGCGGTTTCCAGGAAATGAACGTGGCGCTGGGCGGCAGCCTGCACCAGGCCGTGCAGGCGGTGCCCGGCCATTTCGACCACCGCGAGAATCCGGAACTGGGCATGGACGAGCAGTATGGCGACGCGCACAAGGTGCAGCTCGTCGAAGGCGGTATGCTCCATCAGATCATCGGTCTGCCGGAAATTCCCGTGAATTCCCTGCATGGCCAGGGCGTGAACGAACTGGCGCCGGGCCTCGTCGTCGAGGCGACGGCGGAAGACGGGCTCGTGGAAGCCTTCTCGGTGAAGGGTGCACCCGGCTTCACGCTGGCCGTGCAATGGCACCCGGAATGGCGCATCGTCCACAATCCCCATTCGATGAAGATGTTCGGCGCGTTCGGCGCCGCCTGCCGCGCCTACAGATCAACGAAACGGACACCATCATGACCCCCGACGCGAAATGGGCGGTCACGCCCGTCCCATAGCTTCCCTGATCCCTGCTCGACATCCACGCAGCCCGCGGGCGGCGCGCTTGCGCTCGCGTGCAATCCATTAACGGACAGAGAGAACATCATGGCTATCCGAGACAATTTTTCATATAACGACATGGACGAGTGGCTCAACGGCAAACGAGTCACCGAAATCGAATGCCTGGTGCCCGACCTCACGGGCGTCGCGCGTGGAAAAATCCTCCCGCGCGTGAAATTCACCGAGGACCGCGGCATGCGCCTGCCGGAAATCGTGCTGGGCATGACCGTGACGGGCAATTCGCCGTCCGACGACGACGCCTTCGACCGCGCGATCTCGACCACCGACCGCGACATGATCCTGAAGGCCGACCCGGGCACGATCACGATGGTGCCGTGGGCCGTCGACCCGACGGCGCAGGTGATCCACGACTGCTATTTCTCCGACGGCAAACTGGTCGACTTCGCGCCGCGCAGCGTGCTGCGCCGCGTGCTGAAACTGTACGAGAAAAAGGGGTGGAAGCCGCTCGTCGCGCCGGAACTGGAGTTTTATCTGACGGCGAAGAACATCGACCCCGACCTGCCGCTGGCCGCGCCGATCGGCCGCAGCGGGCGCTCCGAGACGAGCCGCCAGGTCTACAGCATCGACGCCGTCAACGAATTCGACCCGCTGTTCGAGGACATCTACGATTACTGCGACATGATGGGCCTCGACGTCGACACGTTGATCCACGAAATCGGCGCCGGCCAGATGGAAATCAATTTCCAGCACGGCGAACCGCTGGGCCTCGCGGACAAGGTCTTCTACTTCAAGCGCACCTTGCGCGAAGCGGCGCTGAAACACGACATGTACGCCACCTTCATGGCCAAGCCGATGGCTGGCGAGCCCGGCTCGGCGATGCACGTGCACCAGAGCGTGGTCGACGCGGAATCCGGCCGCAACATCTTCAGCAATGCCGACGGATCGCCGTCCGACCTGTTCCGCCACTACATCGGCGGCCTGCAGAAATACATGCCGTCCGCGATGGCGATCGTCGCGCCGTATGTGAACTCGTACCGCCGCATCGTGCGCCACACGGCCGCGCCCATCAACCTGCAATGGGGCGTGGACAACCGCACCGTGGGGTTCCGCGTGCCCGTGTCCGGCTCGCAGGACCGGCGCGTGGAAAACCGCGTGATCGGCGCCGACGCCAATCCTTACCTCGCGCTGGCCGTCACGCTCGCGTGCGGCTACCTCGGCATCCAGGAACAGCTGGAGCCGACGCCGATGGTCGAGGGCAGCGCCTACAAGATGAAGGTCGAGCTGCCTCAGGGCCTGTCCGAAGCGCTGACCCTGCTGCGCGGCGAGGACCGCCTGCGCGACATCCTCGGCGAACGCTTCATCGACGTCTATTCCGCGGTCAAGGAACTGGAGCACCAGGAATTTATGACGGTCATTAGCCCGTGGGAACGGGAACACCTGTTACTGCACGTATGACCATGCGACGACGACGACAAGGAGATCATCATGACTTTCGACAGCATGGCATTCGAGGCAGGCCTGCGCGCGCCGGTCCGTGAGGACCATGACACCCGCACATTGCAACAGCTCGACAGCGCCCATTTCCTGCACCCGTTCACCGACCACGGCACCCTGAGCGCGAAGGGCGCGCGCGTGATGGTGCGCGGCGACGGCATTTATTTATGGGATTCCGACGGGCATAAAATCATCGACGGCATGTCCGGCCTGTGGTGCGTGAACGTGGGCTATGGCCGCACGTCGATCACGCAAGCCGTCGCGCGGCAGATGGATGTTCTGCCGTTCTACAACAGCTTCTTCAACACGACGAACGTGCCGGCCGTGAAGCTGGCGGAAAAACTGGCGAGCCTGGCACCGCCCGGGTTCGAACACGTGTTCTTCACGAGCTCCGGCTCGGAAGCCAACGACACGGCGCTGCGCATGGTCTGGCGCTACTGGCAGCTGATGGGCCAGCCGGAGCGGCAGATCGTCATCAGCCGGCGCAACGCCTACCACGGCAGCACGATCGCCGGGGCGTCGCTGGGCGGCATGGCGGCGATGCATGCCCAGGGCGCGCTGCCGATCCCGCACATCCACCACATCGAGCAACCGCATTTTGGCGAGCAAGGCCGCGGCCTGTCGGAAGCGGAATTCGGGCTGCTGGCGGCCGACTGGCTCGAACAGAAGATCCTGGAACTGGGGCCGGACAGGGTCGCCGCCTTCATCGGCGAACCGGTGCAGGGCGCGGGCGGCGTCATCATCCCGCCGCAGACATACTGGCCGCAAATCCAGCGCATCTGCGACAAGTACGGCATCCTGCTCGTCTCGGACGAAGTCATCTGCGGCTTCGGCCGTCTCGGCACGTGGTTCGGCTGCGAGCGCCTGGGCACGAGGCCGGACCTGATCCCGTTCGCGAAGGGCGTCACGTCCGGTTACGTGCCGCTTGGCGGGGTGCTGGTCGGGGAGCGGGTGGCGCGCGCGTTGATCGAGCGCGGCGGCGATTTCAATCACGGCTTCACGTATTCCGGCCACCCCGTCGCCTGCGCGGCGGCGCTGGAAAACCTGCGCATCATCGAAGAGGAAAAACTGGTCGACAAGGTCGCGCGCGAGACGGGACCGCACCTGCGCGTCGCGTTTTCCCGCCTGGCGGAGCACCCGCTCGTGGGGCACGCGGAAAGCATCGGCATGGCGGCCGGCCTGAACCTCGTGCGCCGCAAGGGCGCGACGGTGCACGATTGCGAACCGTTCGCGCGCGACCTGGGCGTGGGCATGGTGTGCCGGCAGCACATGTTCGACAACGGCGTCATCATGCGTGCCGTCGGGGACCGGATGATCGTGGCGCCACCGCTCGTGATGACCTGTGCGCAGGTCGACGAGATGGTGGAACGGATACGGTTTTGTCTGGACCAGACGTTGGTGGATGTCGCTGGTCGGCGGTGGCTGGACTGACTTCGGTTGCTTGGCCTTGGGTCCCCGCCTTCGCGGGGACGACGGTTTTGAAGCTAACTCACGAACAATGTCGACGCTATTCTTGCGTTATCAACAGCACGTCGTCCCTGCGCAGGCAGGGACCCAATTTCCTGTTTATACACTCACCGCCGTCTTGTGCGGCTCGTGCCGGTTCTTGAGCACCTGCGGCGCCAGCGACCCGATGAACATGCCGGCGAACGCCGCCAGCAGGCCCGCCAGCTGGCCAGGGAAGACTTCGCCCAGCGGCGAGATCTGCGGGAAGAACACGATCCAGGTGCCGATGCCGGCGACCAGCGACAGGATCGCGCCCTGCGTCGTCGCGCGCTTCCAGTACAGGCCGGTGACGAGCGGCACGAAGGCGCCGACGAGCGTCACCTGGTAGGCGGACGACACGAGGTCGTAGATCGACGTCCCTTTCATCGCGATGGCGTAGGCCAGCACGAGCGAGGCGAATACGACGATGGTGACGCGCATCGCGAGCAGTTGCTGGCGGTCGCTCATGCCCGGGCGCAGGTTTTTCAGGATGTTTTCCGTGAAACTCGTCGACGGGGCCAGCAGGGTGGCCGACGACGTGCTCTTGATGGCGGACAGCAGGGCGCCGAAGAACAGGATCTGCATGATCAGCGGCATCTTCGTCATCACGAACGTGGGCAGCACGCGCTGGTAGTCGCTCTTGGCCAGTTCCATCGCATCATTGCCCATCACGATCACGGCGCACGCGACGACGAACATCGGCACGAACGCGAAGATGATGTAGCTGGCGCCGCCGATCACGGCGCCGGCGCGCGCGGTCGGGGCGTTCTTGGCCGACATGACGCGCTGGTACACGTCCTGTTGCGGGATCGAGCCCAGCATCATCGTCACGGCCGAGCCGACGAAGAAGGCGATGTCGGTGAATTTCGCTTCCGGCAGGAAGTGCCACAGGTTCGCGTTGTGGGCCATGTCGATGACGGCACCGGTGCCGCCGGCCAGTTTCGCAGAGAACACGGCGATGATGGACAGGCCGACCACCAGCACGATCATCTGGATGAAGTCGGTGATGGCGACGGCCAGGAAGCCGCCGATGACGACGTAGATCAGCACGGCGAGCGTGCCGACGATCATGCCGGCCGTCTCCGACATCGCGCCGCCCGTCAGCACGGAAAACACGAGGCCCAGCGCGGTGATCTGCGCCGCGACCCAGCCGAGGTAGGACAGGATGATGGCGGCCGAGCAAAACACTTCGATGCCCTTGCCGTAGCGCGCGCGGTAGTAGTCGCCAATGGTGAGCAGGTTGAGTTTGTAGAGACGGGCGGCGAAGAACAGGCCGACGAGGATCAGGCAGGTGCCGGCGCCGAACGGGTCTTCCACCAGCGCGCCCAGGCCGCCCTGCACGAATTTCGCCGGGATGCCCATCACGGTCTCGGCGCCGAACCAGGTGGCGAACGTCGTCGTCACCACCATGATCAGCGGCAGGCTGCGGCCGGCGACGGCGAAGTCGGACGTGTCCTTGATCCGCGTGCCGGCCCAGACGCCCAGGCCCAGGGTGCCGAGCAGGTAGAGCACGACGGATGAAATCAGGATGGTATTCATATCAGTAAAGTGCTCCCCGGCGAAGGCGGAAATAGAAAATGCGGGTGGGAAAAATTCGCGATTATAGCGGCAGAAATCGGCATTTGGATCGATTTTGTTTGCTAGTATCGGCCTGACAACAGGATGACATCTGCATGGAGACATTATGACCACCCAAAGCTGGCATGAGCGATCCAAAACGGTGCACATCGACGGCCGCGCCGTCATCGGAGGCCGACGCGTCGACGCCGCATCCGGCGCCCGTTTCGACAATATTTCTCCCATCGACGGCCGCAAGCTGGGCGACGTGGCCCGCTGCGACGCGGCCGACGTCGATGCCGCCGTCGCCAGTGCCCGCGCCGCGTTCGAGGATGGCCGCTGGGCCGGCAAGGCCCCGGCCGAGCGCAAGCGCACCCTGGTCCGCTTCGCCGACCTGATGCTCGCGCACGAGGACGAGCTGGCCCTGCTGGAAACCCTCGACATGGGCAAGCCGATTCGCTACAGCAAGAGCGTGGACGTGCGCCTGGCCCAGAACTGCATCCGCTGGTATGGCGAGGCCATCGACAAGATCTACGACCAGGTCGCGCCGAGCCCGCAGGACAGCCTGGCGCTGATCACGCGCGAACCGGTCGGCGTCGTGGCCGCCATCATCCCGTGGAATTATCCGATGCTGATGGCCGCGTGGAAGATCGGCCCCGCACTGGCGGCCGGCAACAGCGTCGTTTTGAAACCGTCGGAAAAGGCGCCGTTGACGTCGTTGCGGCTGGCCGAGCTGGCGCTGGAGGCGGGCGTGCCGGAAGGCGTGTTCAACGTGCTGCCGGGCTACGGCGACGAGGCGGGCCGCGCGCTCGCGCTGCACATGGACGTCGACTGCATCGGTTTTACCGGTTCCACGCGCGTGGGCAAACAGATCCTGCAGATGGCGGGGCAGTCGAACCTGAAGCGCGCGTGGACGGAGCTGGGCGGCAAGTCCGCCAACATCGTGTGCGCGGACTGTCCCGACCTGGATGCCGCCGTCGCGGGCGCCATCGGGTCCATCTATTTCAACCAGGGAGAGAGCTGCAACGCGCCGTCGCGGCTGTTCGTCGAGGAATCGATCCGGGACGCGTTCCTCGACAAGGCGCTCGCATTGATCCCGCAGTACGCGCCGGGCGACCCGCTCGACGAATCGACCGTGATGGGCGCCATCGTCGACGCGATCCAGATGAAGACGGTGCTGGGCTATATCGAGGACGGCAAGGCGGCCGGCGCGCGCCTGCTCGCGGGCGGCCACGCGGCGCGCGCGGAGACGGGCGGCCTGTACATCGAGCCCACGCTGTTCGACGGCGTGGACCACACGATGCGCATCGCGCGCGAGGAGATCTTCGGGCCGGTGCTGTCCGTGCTGTCGTTCACGGACCTCGACGACGCCGTGCGCCAGGCCAACGCGACGCCGTACGGCCTCGCCGCCGCCGTGTGGACGTCCGACATGAGCCGCGCGATCCGCACGTCACGCAAGCTGCGCGCGGGCACCGTGCACGTGAACCAGTACGACAACGACGACATCACGGTGCCGTTCGGGGGCTACAAGCAGTCGGGCAACGGGCGCGATAAATCCCTGCACGCGTTCGACAAGTACACGGAGCTGAAGACGACGTGGATCCAACTCTGACCTGCACCCTCAAAACCGTCGCCCCTGCGGAGGCAGGGGCCCAAGTTCGTTGCGCAGCCGTGCACGCAAGATTGGGTCCCTGCCTTCGCAGGGACGACGTTCATGGGGCGCGGGTGACGTTTTAAATCGCCATCTCACGCAGTATCTTCGACGCTTCCCGGCTCGCCGTCAGCACCGCGCCATCGCGCATCGTGATCTCGAGCTGCGACTGGTCGTCCGCGCGCATGGAATCCACGAAGAGCAGTCGGGCAACGGGCGCGATAAATCCCTGCACGCGTTCGACAAGTACACGGAGCTGAAGACGACGTGGATCCAACTCTGACCTGCACCCTCAAAACCGTCGCCCCTGCGGAGGCAGGGGCCCAAGTTCGTTGCGCAGCCGTGCACGCAAGATTGGGTCCCTGCCTTCGCAGGGACGACGTTCATGGGGCGCGGGTGACGTTTTAAATCGCCATCTCACGCAGTATCTTCGACGCTTCCCGGCTCGCCGTCAGCACCGCGCCATCGCGCATCGTGATCTCGAGCTGCGACTGGTCGTCCGCGCGCATGGAATCCACGAAGTCGAGGTTCACGAGCGCCGAGCGGTGGATGCGGATGAAGCGGCCCGGGTCCAGCTGGGCTTCCAGTTCCGAGATCCCGATGCGCACGAGGAAGGTGTGGCCGCGTGCGGCGATCGCCGTGTATTTCGCATCCGCTTTCAGATAGGCGATCTCGTTCACGGACAGCGGGAAGATGCGGCCGCGGTCGCGCACGAGGATGCGTTCGATGCGGGTCGGCACCCGGTCGACCGCCAGCGTGAGTGCGGCGCCGATGTCTTCGCGCGCGGGGACGGACGATCCCGGCGTCTCCAGCAGGCGCGCGACGGCCGCGTCGAAGCGGGCGCGCGTAAAGGGTTTCAGCAGGTAGTCGACGGCGTTCAGTTCGAACGCGGTGACGGCGTACTGGTCGTACGCGGTCGTGAACACGATGTCCGGCACGACGGTCAGGCGGCGTAGCACGTCCAGGCCCGTCATCTCGGGCATCTGGATGTCCATGAAGACGATGTCGGGGCGGATGCGGTCGATCTGCGCGAGCGCGCTGGCGCCGTCCGCCGCTTCGCCCACGAGGCGCAGGCCGGCGTGCGCATAGATGAAATCGCGCAGGACGTCGCGCGCGAGCGGTTCGTCTTCGGCGATGAAGACGGTGCGGGCATTCATACAAATTCCTTGTCGTTGGCGGCGAGGGGAATGGCCATCGTGACGACGAAGCCGGCGCCCGGCGCCGTTTCGATGGCGAGTCCCTCGTCGGTGCCGTATTCCAGTTGCAGGCGGCGCTCGACGGTGCGCAGGCCCAGGCCGTTCGACGCGCGCACGCGGCCGATGTCGGCGCCGGGGCCGTCGTCGCCGACGGACAGCACGAGCTTGCCCGTGCGCGCGTCGAGGCGTGTGCGGATCAGCAGGCGGCCCGGCCGGCTGTGCGGATTGAAGGCATGCTTGATGCTGTTCTCCACGAGCGGCTGCAGCGACAGCGCGGGCAGCAGGTGGCTGGAGGCGGCGTCGTCCAGTTCCCAGTCGACGTGCAGGCGCGAACCGAGGCGCAGGCTTTCCAGTTCCAGGTAGTCGCGCACGAAGCGCAGTTCGTCGTCCAGCGTGACGCGGTCGTTGCCCGTCTTTTCCGTGTCCAGCACGTAGCGCAGCATGTCGGAGAATTGAAAAAGCGCGGTCTCGGCGGCGTTCGGGTCCTTGCGGGTGAGGGCGATGATCGAGTGCAGCGTATTGAACAGGAAGTGCGGATTGAGCTTGCTGCGCAGCGCGTTCAACTCCGTCGCGACGAGCAGCGCGTGTGCCTGCTGCACGGCGACCTCCTGCCGGCGGCGGGCGTCGTTGGCGCGGATCATGTGGAACATCGTCGCGATGACGCCATAGCCCATCATCGAATACAGCACGGGCCAGACGTAGAACGACAGCGGCTGGGTCGTCTCGTAGAGCAGCCCCGGCAGCGCGTACGACAGGATGGCATAGGTCGGCGCGCCCACGACGTGGATCAGGCAGCGCGTCGCGAACGACACCTGGCGCCGCTCCATCCAGCCGCTGAGCGGCCAGTGCAGGGCCAGCACGAAGGCCTGGGGCACGATCCACAGCATGGGGACCAGGCCGCGCCAGTTGTAGCCATGCTGGCTGGAGTCGGCGAGCCGCAGCACGACCGCCAACAGCAGCATGTACGCTAGCCAGCCGCAGGCGTAGTTGCGCCACATGCGGGCGGTCGTCGGCTTCGTCGTGGTCGTCGTCAGCTGTTCCATTCAGAAAGTATGACGCAGGACGGCGGCGGGCGCGATGTCCTTGACGCGAAGTGCGGTATCGCGGCAACGAATTGCAGAAATGAAGGCACATGACCCGCGCGCGGTATAAATATCGCCGATGCTATATTGGGCCGCATCGAATGAAGCGAGGAGTGTGATGGATTCCGAAGCGCATGATCCGATGCGCGATTTTCTGCGCGAACACAATATCCACGAAGTCGAGTGCGTCATTGCCGACATGACGGGCATTGCCCGCGGCAAGATCCTTCCAAAAGACCTGTTCCTGGCGGGCGAGCACATGCGACTGCCGAAGAGTGTCCTGCTGAACACCGTCCACGGCGAACAACCGAACAATACCCCGTACGTCGGGTCCACCGATCCGGACATGATCTGCGTGCCCGATCCGGCCACGATGCGCGTCGTGCCGTGGGCGACGGAGCGTGTCGCGCTCGTGATCCACGATTGCACGAACTTCGACGGCACCCAGGTCGACCTCGCCCCGCGCTCCGTGCTGCGCCGCGTGCTGGGCCTGTACGCGGAGCGGGGCTGGCGGCCCGTCGTGGCGCCGGAAATGGAGTTTTATCTCGTCGCGCGCACGACCAATCCGCACGAACCGCTGAGCCCGCCGACGGGCCGCAGCGGCTTCACGGAGCAGGGCCGGCAATCCTATTCGATCGACGCCGTCAACGATTTCGATCCGTTTTTCCTGGAATTGTCGGCGTTCTGCAAGCAGCACGAGCTGGGCGTAGAAACGCTGATCCACGAGGCCGGCGCCGGCCAGATGGAAATCAATTTTGCGCACGGGGATGCGCTGGAACTGGCGGATCGCGTATTCCTGTTCAAGCGGGCCGTGCGCGAGACGGCGCTGCGCCACGGCATCTTTGCCACATTCATGGCCAAGCCGATGGAGACGGAGCCGGGCAGCGCCATGCACGTACACCAGAGCATCGTCGATGCGGACGGCCGCAATATCTTTTCCAACGACGACGGATCGGAAAGCGCGCTGTTCCGCCACTTCATCGGCGGGCTGGAACGCTACGTGCCGCCGGCGACACTCCTGTTCGCGCCGCACGTGAATTCCTACCGGCGCCTGTCGCGCTTCCAGTCGGCGCCGATGAACGTGCACTGGGGCTACGACAACCGCACGTGCGGCATCCGCATCCCGAATTCGAGCCCGGCCAGCCGCCGCGTGGAAAACCGCGTGCCGGGCGTGGACGTGAACCCGTATCTCGCGATGGCCGCGACGCTGGCCTGCGGCTTCCTCGGCATGGTCGAGGGACTGGAGCCGTCGGCGCCGACGCCCGAAAGCGCGGAGCACATCCACGGCGACCTGCCGCGCAATCTCGAGGATGCGATCCTGCAGCTGCGCGGGTGCCCGGCGCTGGCCGACATGCTGGGGCCCCTGTTCGTGCAGGCGTTCTGCGAAGTGAAGGAGCTCGAGTTCGCGACGTTTTCGCGCGTGATCAGCTCATGGGAGCGGGAGCATCTGATGCTCCTCGTCTGATCACGATCGTGGGCACGGGGTGCCCACCCTACGGCAATCGGGAGTAACGTTGTGTCACACGCAGGGCAGCGTGATGGTCAGCCGCGTATGCCCGTCGCCCGTCTCCATGGTGGCGTCGCCGCCTTGCACTTCGGCCATCAGGCGGATCGAATACGTGCCGAGCCCCATGCCGCCCTGCTTGCCGGCCGTGGCGTACTTGTCGAAGAAGCGGCCGCGCATGGTGAGCGGGACTTCGCCCTCGTTGTCGATCACGACGTGCAGGCTGCCGGGGCCCGGCGCCACGTCGACCTTGATCGTGCCGCCCGGCGGCGCGGCCTCGGCCGCGTTCTTGAAGGCGTTCGAGAACAGCGAATAGCACAGCAGCGATTCGCCCAGGCAGACGGTGTCGCCCGGCGCGGCGAAGCGGATCGCGATGCGGCGGTCCGTGAACGCGAGCTCCGTCTGCTGCGCGACGCGCGCCAGCAGGTCCTTGATGTCGAACGGCTGCAGCGCCGGCTGGTACTCGCCCTTTTCCATCTTATGGATGTCGAGCGTGCGGTTGATCATGTCGAGCGCGTGGTTGGCGGCCATCTCGATCATGTGCGCATGCGCGCGCTGCGGATCCGGCAGGTCGCTGCCGAGCAGCGCCTGGCTCGCGTGCAGGGTGACGGCGATGGGGCTCTTGAGGTCGTGGCGCGTCATGCGCTCCACGTCTTCGCGCAGGTGCGCGTTCTCGATCAGCAGTTCGTTCTGGCGCTTCAGGTCGCCCATCGCCGTGGACAGGGCAAGGTGCGTGGCGATACGCGCTTTCAGGATCGTCGGGTCCGCGGGCTTCGACACGTAGTCGACGGCGCCCAGGCGCAGGCCGCCCACGATGTCGTCGACGGCATCCTTCGCGGACAGGAAAATGATCGGGATGTGCGCCGTCGCCGGATTCGACTTCAGGTGGCGGCACGTCTCGAAGCCGTCCATCACGGGCATCATGATGTCGAGCAGGATGATATCGATGGGGAAGGCGCCCGCGATCTCCAGCGCCTTGCGGCCGCTGATCGCCACCTTGATCGCGTACTCGTCCTTCAGCGCGCCCGCCAGCACCTCGATGTTGGTCGGCACGTCGTCCACGATCAGCACCGTGCAGCGTTTCAGGCGCTCGGCCAGCGGCGCCTGCAGGCCGATGACGTCGGCCTGGACGGGCGTCGGCTTCAGTACCGGCGGCGGCGCGCTGTCGGGCCGGGGCACGGGCTCCGGCGCAGGTTCCGACTCTTGCACCGTGCCGATCATCGCCATGAACTTGCTGGCGAAGCTGTGCACGGTGAACGGCTTGATCATGTAGGCGTTGACGCCGGCCTGCAGGGCGCTGCGCACGGAAGCAGGATTCGCCTCGGCCGTCAGCATCATGAACGGCGTCTTCGCATAGCGCGCGTCGTGGCGCATCCAGTGCAGCAGGTCCAGGCCGCTCATCACCGGCATGCCCCAGTCGCCGATGACGATGTCGATCGGCTGCTTGCGCATGAGGTCTTGCGCGGTCTTGCCGTTCTCGGCCTGGAACACGTTGGAAAAGCCGAGTTCCGTCAGCACCTGGCGCACGGCGGTGCGGATCAGGAGATAGTCGTCGACGATCAGGATGGCAGCGGACTTGTGCATATTGTTCTGATAATGAATGCAGGGAGTGTAACAACGATTGCCCGGCGAACCAACCACCAGACCGCCTGTATGCACGAATGTGCATGTTTGTATTGATTATTGCGTGTTCATGCTTAAACGTGTACAGTTCATGCATTCAAGGAGAAATCATGCAATTGGCGGAAGAACGACGGCAACACATCGTCGACACGGTCGAGCAGCAGGGCAAGGTGCTGGCGGCCGAACTGGCGCAGCGGTTCAACACGTCGGAAGACACGATCCGGAGAGACTTGCGCGACCTGGACGCGGCCGGCCTGCTGCGCCGCGTGCACGGCGGCGCGATGCGGCGCACGCAGCCGGTGCCCAGCTTCGGCCAGCGGCTGGATGCCGACGAAGCGCGCAAGGAGATGCTCGGGCGGGCGCTGGCCGACAGCGTGCAACCGGGCGACACGGTGCTCGTCGACGCCGGCACGACGAACCTCGCGTTCGCGCGCCAGCTGGAAGACGGCCGGGCCGCCACCATTATCACCAACAGCCCGCAGATCGCCCTGGGCCTGGGGCATTTGCGCACGACGCGTGTCGTGCTGCTGGGCGGCGTGTACTGCGCCCACGTGGGCGCCGTGATGGGCGCGCAGACGCTGGCCGAGATCCAGCGCCTGCGCGTGGACGTCGCGGTCGTGGGCGTGTGCAGCGTGGAGGCCGAGCGTGGCCTGGGCGCGAGCGACGCCGAGGAAGCCATCCTCAAGCAGGCCATCCTGGCCGCGGGCAGCCGGCGCGTCGTCGCCGCGCTGAACGAGCGGCTGGAAGCGCCGGCGCCGTTTCCGATCGCGCCGCTGGCGGACATCGACCGCCTCGTGCTGGAAGCGGATGCCGCACCCAGCGTCGTCGCACGCCTGCGCAAGGGCGAGCGCGCACCCGAGATCGTACTGGCAGCAAGGAGCCGCGCATGAGCCGCATCGACGACACCAAAGCCCTCGAACGCGCCCCGGCCACGGGTTTGCATGCCGCGCGCTGGTCCGTGTCGACCATCTTCCTGTTGAACGGCGCCGGCATCGGCGTATGGGCCGCGCACGTGCCGCTCGTGCAGGCGCGCGCCGGCATCGACACGGGCGTGCTCGGCTTCCTGCTGCTCACCATCGCCGGCGGCGCGATCTCCGCGATGCCGCTGTCCGGCTGGATGGCGGGGCGCTGGGGCACGCGCGCCGTCGTCGTCGGCAGCGGCCTGCTGTTCGCGCTCATGAGCGCCGTCCTGATGAACGTGGGCGGCCTCGTGCCGCTGTTCCTCGCGGCGTACGCGTTCGGCGCCAGCAACGGCGTGCTGGACGTGGCGATGAACGCCAACGCCAGCGAAGTCGAGGCGGCGCGCGGCATCCCGACGATGTCGTCGTTCCACGGCTTCTACAGCCTCGGCGGCCTGATCGGCGCGGCGGTCGGCGGCCTGTTGATCGGCGCAGGCCTCGGCGACGGCCGCGGCGCGGTGATGGTGAGCGCCGCCATCTTCGCCGCCGTGGTGTCGTGCGGCTGGCGTTTGCTGGTCGTCCCGCCGGCGCCGCATGCGAGCCACTTCGCCTTGCCGCGCGGGCCCGCGCTGTTCCTCGGCCTGCTGGCCCTGCTGTGCTTCGCCATCGAGGGCGCGCTGGTCGACTGGAGCGCGCTGCTGCTGAAGGAGCGGACGCACGTCGACGCGGCGACGGCGGCCCTCGGCTACTCCGCCTTCTCCGTGACGATGGCCGCGTGCCGTTTCGCGGGCGACCGGCTCGTGCTGCGCTTCGGTCCCCTGCGCGTGATGACGGTGGGCGGTCTCGGCATGTTCGCGGGCCTGATGCTGGCCGTGACCAGCACGCACTTCATGCTGTCGGCACTGGGCTTCGCGCTGATCGGCCTCGCCGCGGCGAACGTCGTGCCGCTGATCTTCGCGGCGGCCGCGCGCATGCCGGGGATGTCGGCCGGCGGCGGCCTCGCGACCGTCGCCACGCTCGGTTACGCGGGACTGCTGATGGCGCCGCCGCTGCTGGGGGCGATCGCGGCGCACACGAATATCGCCGTGGCGCTGGGCATCCTGTCGTTGTCGGGGATCGTGATCGCGGCAAATTCGAAACGCGTGCGGTCGTAGGGTGGGCGGCCTCCGCCCACGCGAACGCCAGCACATCGCAAGCGTCACGCGTGGGCACGGGGTGCCCACCCTACGCGTATTCTCGTAATACTGTGTATGCGCCGGAGCGCGATTCAACCAGAGCGTAATGCTCGATCCGCCAATCGACCGGGGGGCCGGACTGCGGCATCACCGCCCCGTTCGCGCGCCGCGCCATCGTCACGTGCGGGCGATAGGCGCGGGCTTCCGGCACGAGGCCCAGCGCCACGATGGCGTCGGACAGGCGCGCATGCAGGTCCAGCAACGCTTGCGGTTCGCTGTGCGGCTCGATCCACGCGATCCCGCTGCGCTGCAGCGCGGGGCGGCCGAACTGCAGGTGGAACGGCTCGAAGGGCACGTGAAAACCGTCCAGGAAGTCGGGCAGCCGCGCGGTGGGCTGGTTGCCGAGGAAGTGCAGGGTCACGTGCAGCTTGTTGGAGTCTACGGGTGTCGCGCCGCGCGGCCACGTCCACGCGTCGCGCCAGGCGCGCAACCGGTCGCGCACCGCGTCATCCGGCCACAGGGCCAGGAATAACCGGGTGGTGTCTCCTTGCGCGCTCATGGTCAAAACGTCAGAAGCAGTGTTCCGGCGCCGGGAAGCTGCCGTCCTTCACGGCCGCGACATAGGCCTGCACGGCCGCGTCGATGCTCGTCTGGCCTTCCATGAAGTTCTTCACGAAGCGCGCCTTGCGGCCCGGGAAGACGCCCAGCAGGTCGTGCATGACGAGCACCTGGCCGGAACAGTCCGGGCCCGCGCCGATGCCGATCGTCGGCACCTGCAGGATGCCCGTCACTTCCCTGCCCAGCGCCGCGGGCACGGCTTCCAGCAGCACCATCGCCGCGCCGGCTTCCTGCAGCGCCAGCGCGTCGCGCTTGAGCTGTTCCGCGCCTTCGTCGGTCTTGCCCTGCACGCGGTAGCCGCCCAGCTGGTGGACGAATTGCGGCGTGAGGCCGATGTGGGCGCAGACGGGGATGCCGCGCTCGGTCAGGAAGCGGACGGTCTCGGCGAGCCAGGCGCCGCCCTCGATCTTGATCATCTGGGCGCCCGCGCGCATCAGCGCGGCGCAGCTGTCGTAGGCCTGCTGCAGGGTGCCGTAGGTGCCGAACGGCAGGTCGGCCAGCACGAACGCGTTCTTGCGGCCACGCACGACGGACGCCGTGTGGTACGCGACGTCGGCCACCGTCACGGGTAGCGTGGAATCGTAGCCGGCGCACACCATGCCCAGCGAATCGCCGATCAGGAGGATGTCCACGCCGCAGCGGTCCATCAGCGACGCGAAGCTGGCGTCGTAGCAGGTGAGCATGGCGATCTTCTCGCCGGTCGCGCGCATCGCCAGCAGCGAGGGCAAGGTCACGGCCTTGCGTGCCGGTGCTTCGTTCGTCGAGGTGCCGCCCAGATAAGCGCTCATAGTATTCCTTTGCAAATCAAAATAACCCGGAGGATCGCCCCGGCGTGTCATGCGTCCCGGGCAGGCATGCGGTCACAGGCGTACCCGGTATGGTTTGTTAAGATGCGCGATCTTACCTGAAAACGCCGCCGGCGCTCGTGCAACCCCATGGCCACGACCATCCTCATCATCTTTCTCATCGTCTATCTTGGCATGATCCTCGGCGGCCTGCCGTTCCTGCGGCTCGACCGGACCGGCGTCGCGCTCCTCGGGGCGATCGCGCTCATCAGCATCAACGCGCTGACGCTGGAGCAGGCCGTGGCCTCCATCCACCTGCCGACGATGGCCCTGCTGTTCGCCTTCATGGTCGTCTCGGCGCAGATGCGCCTGGGCGGCTTCTACGACTGGGTCACGCACAAGCTCGCCGGCCTGGCGCTGGGGCCCGCCAGCCTGCTGGGCGTGCTGATTGGAGTCTCGGCGGCGCTGTCGGCCGTGTTCAGCAACGACATCGTGTGCCTCGCGATGGCGCCGCTGCTCGTCGATGCGTGCCGGCGGCGCGGGCTTGCGCCGGTTCCCTATCTGCTGGCGCTCGCGTGCGCCTCCAACATCGGCTCCGCCGCGACCTTGATCGGCAATCCGCAGAACATGCTGATCGGCCAGACGATGCGGCTGTCGTTCGACGGCTACTTCCTCGACGCGATCCTCCCGGTCGCGCTGGGCCTCGCCGCGTGCTGGGTGCTGATCGCCCGGCAGACCAGGGGCCGGTGGGAAGAAAGCGCGGCCGACGCCGCACCGCAGGCCGGCACCATCCCGTTCGATGCGTGGCAGACGACCAAGGGCCTCATGATCGCCGGCGCGCTGCTGGTGGCCTTCCTCGTCGCGCCGTGGCCCCGGGAACACATGGCGCTGATCGGCGCGGGTATCCTGTTGATGAGCCGCCAGCTGCGTTCGCAGAACATGCTGGGCCTCGTCGACTGGGAGTTGCTGGTGCTGTTCATGAGCCTGTTCGTCGTGAACGCCGCCTTCCAGGGCACGGGGTTCACGGCGCATGCGATCGCCTGGCTCGCGTCGCTCGGCGTGCGGCTCGACCAGCCGGGCTCCCTGTTCGCCGCCACGTTCGTGCTCTCGAACCTGGTCTCGAACGTGCCCGCCGTGATGCTGCTGATGCCGGTCGTGCACCACCCGCTGGGCGGCGTCATGCTGGCATTGGTGAGCACCCTGGCGGGCAACCTGCTGATCGTGGGGAGCATCGCGAACATCATCGTCGTGGATGCGGCGGCGCGGCGCGGGATCGTCATCGACTGGAAGCGCCATGCGCGCGTGGGCGTGCCGGTCACGTTGATGACGCTGGCCGTCTCCGGCGTGTACCTGGCGATGCGGTTGTAGGGTGGGCGGCCCCCGCCCACGCGGACGTTTGCGGTTCGCCGGCGTTCGCGTGGGCACGGGGTGCCCACCCTACCGGTTCTTTAAGCGAGGCGGGCAATGCCCTGGTCGCCGGCGTTGGCGAGCAGGGTGCGCACGGCGCCGCGGCCGGGGATGACGAGATCGGGCGCCACTTCGGCCAGTGGGGCGAGCACGAACGCGCGCTCGTGCATGCGGGGGTGAGGAACGATCAGCGTGGGCGCATCGTCAATGACTTCATCGCCGTACAGCAGCAGGTCGAGATCCAGCGTGCGCGGCGCATTGCGGTAGGGCCGCTCGCGGCCGTGCGCCTGTTCGATGGCGAACAGCGCCTGCAGCAGCGCGTGCGCATCGAGCGCCGTGTCCAGCGAAGCGACGGCGTTGACGTAGTCGTCGCCCGAGGAATCGATGGGGGCCGTGCGGTACAGCGACGACGTTTGCAGCAAGGCGGCACCGGGCAGGCGGGACAGGCGCCCGATCGCATCGAGGACGTTCGCGCGCGCGTCGCCCAGGTTGGCGCCGATGCCGACCCAGGCGATCATTCGCCGCCCGCGGCGTGCTGTGCGTCTGCCGGAGCGCTGCCTTCACCCTCCGTGCGGCGCGGACCGCGGCGGCGCGGGCGTTTCTTCTGGCTCGACGGCTGCGTGTCGCGCGTGGAATTGATCAGGCGTTCGCGCTCGGCGATGTCGCCCGCGTAGAACGTCGCCCACCAGTTGCCGATCTCCGCATCGAGCTCTCCCGATTCGCAGCGCAGCAGCAGGAAGTCGAAGCCGGCGCGGAAGCGCGGATGCTCGAGCAGCTTGTAAGGCGACTTGCCGTTGCGGCGCTCGAAGCGCGGCTGCATGGCCCAGATGTCGCGCATGTCGGTGGCGATGCGGCGCTGCAGGGCCAGGTTGTCCGTCTGGTTGTCGAGGACGTCGTCCGCCGCGAGGTGCAGCGCGGGGATCGGCGATTCGCCGGCCGCGCGGTAGGCGTTCCACTTTTCCAGCACCTGATGCCACAGCAGCGACGCGAACAGGAAGCCCGGCGACACGCCCTTGCCGGCTTTTACACGCGTATCCGTGGACTCCAGTGCCAGCGTCACGAACTTCATGCCGATCGGCTGTTCCAGCACGACGTCCAGCAGCGGCAGCAGGCCGTGGTGCAGGCCGGACGAGCGCAGCTCCTTCAGGCACGCCAGCGCGTGGCCGCTCATCAGGAGCTTCAGCATTTCGTCGAACACGCGCGCGGCCGGCACGTTGTTGATCAGCGGGGCCATCACGGGGATCGGGGCGCGGGTCGCGGGCTCGATCGTGAACTGGAGTTTCGCCGCGAAGCGCACGACGCGCAGCATGCGGACCGGGTCTTCGCGGTAGCGCGCTTCCGGCTGGCCGATGATGCGCAGGACCTTGGCGCGGATGTCTTCGATGCCGCCGTGGTAGTCGAGCACCGTCTGCGTGGCCGGGTCGTAGTACATGGCGTTGATGGTGAAGTCGCGCCGTGCGGCGTCTTCGTGCTGGGGGCCGAAGTTATTGTCGCGCAGGACGCGGCCGTGCTCGTCCTTCGGCGCGTTGTCGCTGCCGTTGCCGCGGAAGGTGGTCACCTCGAGCAGGTCCTGGCCGAACATCACGTGCACGATCTGGAAGCGGCGGCCGATGATGAAGGCGCGGCGGAACAGCCTTTTCACTTCCTCGGGCGTCGCGTC
The DNA here is from genome assembly GCA_966211695.1 of uncultured Massilia sp. Lineage (GTDB taxonomy): Bacteria > Pseudomonadota > Gammaproteobacteria > Burkholderiales > Burkholderiaceae_D > Telluria. Next base: position 22,339 of record CBIHOW010000065.1, read on the forward strand.
GGTGGCGATGTCGAAGTCCTTCGGCTTCACGCCCAGCAGCAGGTCGCGCACGGCGCCGCCGACGACGAACGCCTTGAAGCCGGCTTCCTGCAGCGTCTGCGTGACGCGCACCGCATTGTTCGACACGAGCTTCGGATCGATGCCGTGCTGCTCCGGCCCGAGGATGACGGGTTCGGTCGGGTCGCGCTCGTCTTTCACGCCCAGGATTTTGCGGATGAATTTTTTAATCATTGAAGAGATGCAGTGAAGTCCAGCCGTGGGCGTTGGCGTGTTGGTTCAGTTTCTCGCTCGGGTTGGTCGCCACCGGGTGCGAGACGACCGACAGCAGCGGGATGTCATTATGCGAATCGCTGTAGAACCAGCTGCGGGTAAAACTGTCGAACGGGCGGCCCAGGCCGTCCAGCCAGGCGTGCATGTGCGTCACCTTGCCGTGGCCCTGCGTGGGCGTGCCGGCCAGCTTGCCGGTCGGGTGGCCGCGCTCGTCCAGCTCGGGGCGCGCGGCGATCAGGTGCTCGACGCCGAATTCGCGCGCGATCGGGGCCGTGACGAACGCATTGGTCGCCGTGATGATCGCCACGAGGTCGCCCGCGTCCTGGTGCTTGCGCACGAGGTCCAGGGCCTTCGGGCGGATGTTCGGGCGGATCACGTCGCGCATGTACTGCGCCTGCAGGTCCTTCAACTGGGCCGGATCGAAGGCCGCCAGGGTGCCGAGGGCGAATTCGAGGTATTCGACCGGGTCCAGCGTGCCGGCGTTGTACTGCGCGAAAAAGGCGTCGTTGCGGCGCTGGTGTTCGGTGGCGTCGACGACGCCTTGGCGCACGAGGAACTGGCCCCATTCGTAGTCGGAATCGATCGGCAGGAGGGTGTGGTCGAGGTCAAACAGCGCGAGGTCGTTCATTCTTTTGGTTCGGAGTGTGGACTGCTGGGATTGCCCTGAAGCAAGAGGTCGCGCAGCAGCGGTACCGTGACCGGACGCTGGGTCTCGAGCGAATACTGGTCGAGCGCATCCAGCATGGTCGACAGGGAGCGCATGTCGCGCTTGAAATGGGACAGCAGATAGGGTAACACGCTGGCGGACAGCGTCAAACCGCGGGCCTCGGCGGCCTGCGTGAGGGCGGCGATCTTCTGGTCGTCGGACAGGCCGTGGATCTGGTACACGAGACCCCAGCCCATGCGGGTACGGAGGTCCTCGCGCACGGGCAGCACGGCCGGCGGCACCGGCCCCGCGCACACCATGTAGGCGCCATGCTCGCGCACCTGGTTGAACAGGGCGAAGGCGTCGATCTGGCGCTCGGGCGACAGCTGGTCGACGTCGTCGACGAGGTACAGGGTCACATCGGGTGTCAATACGTATTCGTCCGCACCGGCATTGGCTGCGATGTAGCGCGCGCCGTCAGTGGCGGCGAGGCCCTGCAGCAAATGCGTCTTGCCGGCGCCCGTCTCTCCCCACAGGTAGCAGAAATGCTCGCGCGATGCGCGCTGGGCGAACTGGTGCATCAAATGCGCCATTTCGGCATTTTCCCCTATCTGGAAGGTGTCGAGGCTTTGCGCCGGCTCGGCGCCCAAATCGAGCACCAGCTGTTTCATGGCTCGGTTCTCATCATGTCGTGTGCGTATGAACTAGGCATTATAAAAGCTGCTGCGCAGATAGTGGCGTTTCAAGTGGCGGAATGCCACCATCAGCACGGCCGACGCCGGCAGCGCCAGCAGCACGCCCACGAAGCCGAACAGCTGGCCGAAGGCGAGCAGGGCGAAGATCACGGCGAGGGGATTCAGCCCGATGCGCTCGCCCACGAGGCGCGGCGTGAGGAAAAAGCCTTCGATCACCTGGCCCGCGCCATAGATCACGGCCACGGCGATCACGCCGCTCCAGTCGGAAAACTGCAGGATGGCGGCCGTCAGCGCCAGCACGAGCCCCAGGCCGTAGCCCAGGTAGGGGATGAATACGAGCAGCCCCGTCAATATGCCGACCGGCAGCGCCACCTCGAAGCCGGCCAGCGCCAGCGCCGCCGAGTAATACAGGGCCAGCACGAGCATCACGAGGAGCTGGCCGCGCAGGTACTGGGCCAGCAGGGCGTTGACTTCCTGGGCCATGCCCACCGTCTGGCGCACCCAGCGGCGCGGCACGGCATTTTCCAGTTGCAGCAGCAGGCGGTGCCAGTCCAGCAGCAGGTAGAACAGCACGACGGGAATCAGGATCGCCGTCGCGATCCAGCCGAGCAGGGCGCTGCCGCCCACGCGCGCGGACGCGAGCACCGTCGTCCAGATCTCGTCGCTGGACGTCATGATCTGCTGCGTGAGGATGGTGCGCAGGCTGCTGCCGTCCAGCTTGATGTGGATGCCCAGCTGCGCCAGCCGGGGCGACAGCATGGTGTCGATGCGGGCCAGCGCATCCGGGATCTGGGCCTGCAGCAGCGGCAATTCCGTGCGCAGCACCGGCACGACGATCAGCACGAGGGCGGTGACGGCCGCCAGGAACGCGAGGATCACGACGGCGACGGCGAGCGAGCGGGGCAGGTGGAACTTGCCCAGGCGCGCGCGTTCGAGCCGGTCGACGGCGCCGTTCAGGGCGTAGGCGAGGATGGCGGCGGCGATGAACGGGGTGAGGATCGGCCCGAGGGCGTACAGCAGCAGACCGCAAGCCAGCCAGAGTGCCAACCAAAACGCTGATTGTTTTTGCTCCGGGCTGAGGGAAAAAGGCATGTAGTTGTTGTTCTTGACCGTTAAAACGATGCCGCGGCAGGCCGTTTTGATAAAATAATGGATTGACCGACTGGCTACTGCCGGTGCACGCCGTCAAAGGCCCAGTTGTCAACCGCCTACTATTTTACCGCCTCCGCTGCCAAATACCATGAGCCAACCATCTAATGTTTCTCTCTCCTACCGCGACGCTGGTGTCGATATCGATGCCGGCGACGCCCTGGTCGAAGCGATCAAACCTTTTGCCAAGCGCACGATGCGCGAAGGCGTGCTCGGCGGCATCGGCGGTTTCGGTGCGCTGTTTGAAATCAGCAAGAAGTACAAGGAACCGGTCCTCGTGTCCGGCACCGACGGCGTCGGCACCAAGCTGAAACTGGCGTTCGAACTGAACCGCCACGACACGGTCGGCATCGACCTCGTCGCCATGAGCGTCAACGACATCCTCGTGCAGGGCGCCGAGCCGCTGTTCTTCCTGGATTACTTCGCGTGCGGCAAGCTGGACGTCCCGACCGCGACCGCCGTCGTCAAAGGCATCGCCGCCGGCTGCGAACAGGCCGGCTGCGCCCTGATCGGCGGCGAAACGGCCGAAATGCCGAGCATGTACCCGGACGGCGAATACGACCTGGCCGGCTTCGCCGTCGGCGCCGTGGAAAAATCGCAGATCATCGACGGCACCAAGATCGCCCCGGGCGACGTCGTGCTGGGCCTGGCCTCGTCGGGCATCCACTCGAACGGCTATTCGCTGGTGCGCAAGATCATCGAAGTGTCGAAGCCGGACCTGGAAGCCGACTTCCACGGCCGCAAGCTGGCCGACGCGCTGATGCAGCCGACCCGCATCTACGTGAAGCCGCTGCTGGCGCTGATGCAGGCGATGGAAGTGAAGGGCCTCGTGCACATCACGGGCGGCGGCCTCGTCGAAAACATCCCGCGCGTGCTGCAGGATAACCTGACGGCTGTGCTCGACAGCAAGTCGTGGACCCTGCCGCCGCTGTTCCAGTGGCTGCAGCAGCACGGCGGCGTGGCCGACGCCGAAATGCACCGCGTGTTCAACTGCGGCATCGGCATGACGGTCATCGTCTCGAAGGAGAACGCGGACGCGGCCGAAGCCCAGCTGAAGGCGGCCGGCGAGACCGTGTACCGCATCGGCGAGATCCGCGCGCGCGGCGAAGGCCAGGCGCAGACGATCGTCGAATAAGCCATGACCGCGCCCGCTGTTCCGCTGCCTGTTGGTGACGAGGAACGGCGGCGCCCCACCGGAGCCGTGGTCTGGATTACCGGACTGTCCGGCGCCGGCAAGACGACGCTGGCCCAGGCCGCCGAACGGGTCCTGCTCGAGCGCGGCTGCAACGCGTTCGTGCTGGACGGCGACAAGGTCCGGCACGGCCTGTGCGCCGACCTCGGTTTTTCCCTCCCCGAACGATCCGAAAACATCCGCCGCATCGGCGAAGTCGCGCGCCTGTTCTACGAGGCCGGACAGATCGTGATCGTTTCCGCCATCTCCCCGCTGCGCGCCGACCGCGCCCGGGCCCGGGCCCTGATCCCGGCACCCTGTTTCATCGAAGTTCATTGCCGTTGCCCGCTCGCCGTGTGCGAGGCACGCGATCCCAAGGGCCTGTACCGCAGGGCGCGCGCGGGCCTGTTGCCGGAGTTCACCGGCATCTCTTCTCCCTATGAAGCGCCGGATGCGCCGGAACTCGTCGTCGACAGCGCGACCACGTCCGTCGACGACGAAGTCGCGCGCCTCGTCGACGTGCTCGAGCGACGCGGGCTGCTCGTCCCGCGCGTCTGAACGGGATCGTCGAGTGTCTCGATTTGGGAACACATTACTGTATTTTTCGTTTTAATGTCATTTCTCCATTGCTCCACTGAAACAGTCTTTGCATGATGAGGGAAATACACGGGTGATTGATTCATCCGGATGTATTTCCATTCAATATTTCATGAGTGACCATTCCAGTGTCAGCGAACAGGAAATTCCATTTCATTTCCGGCTTGCCGCGTTCCGGCTCCACGCTGCTGTCGGGCATCCTGCTGCAAAATCCGCGATTCCATGCGGGCATGTCGAGCCCGGTCGTCGGCCTGTGCTCGTCGATCATCAGCCAGTTCAGTGCGGGGTCGGAATTCGCCCCCGTCGTCGGCCGTGACAAGCGCAAGGCCCTGTTGCGCGGCATCTTCGATGCGTATTACGCGGACGTCGACCGCGAGATCGTGTTCGATACGAACCGTGCCTGGTGCGCCAGGCTGCCCCTGCTGTTGGACCTGTTTCCGCAGGCGAAGGTGATTGCCTGCGTGCGCAATGTCGCGTGGATCATGGACAGCATCGAGAAGATGGTGCGCGCCAATCCGTATGAAAACACGCGCCTGTTCGGCGCCGGCGGCGGCCGCGGCACCGTGTACAGCCGCCTCGATTTCCTGGCTCATCCGGACAACCTGGTCGGTTTTCCCTGGGCCGCGCTGCGCGAAGCCTTCTATGGCGAGCATGCGGGTTCGCTGCTGCTGGTCGACTACGACCTGCTGGCCAAGGCGCCCGCCAAGGTCCTGCCGCTGATCTACGACTTCCTCGGCGAACCGCATTTCGAGCACGACTTCGACAACGTCGAGTACGACGCCGAGGACTTCGACCTGCAGGTGGGGGTGCCCGGCCTGCATCGCGTGAAGGCGCAGGTGAAATTCACGCCGCGCCGCGCCGTGATCCCGGCCGACCTGTTCGACAAATACAGCAAGATGTCCTTCTGGAATGACCCCGCCGGCAGCACCGCCAACGTCATTACCGCCCAGCCCACGCAACAAGGAAAACCCGAATGAGCTCCACTTACCTCGAAGGCACCGGCGACGATCTGATCATTTCGACCGGCACGATGTCCGCCGCCCCGGTCTCCCCGTCCCTGGATGCAGCGTTCCAGGACGTGCAACTGGCGCGGCCGCGTACCGAGATCGTCTTCATCGAAGACAACGTCGCCGATTACCAGTCGCTGGCGCAGCAATTGGGCGCCGGCCGTGAAGTCGTCATCCTCGATTCCACCGCGGACGGCGTGCACCAGATCGCCGACGCGCTGGCCGGACGGACCGGCATCGATGCGCTGCACATCATTTCGCACGGCGCGGCCGGCGCCGCGAACCTGGGCGCGCTGACGCTGGACGCGGCCAGCCTGGGCGACCACCAGGCCGACCTGAACGCCATCGGCCGCAGCATGACCAAGGACGGCGACATCCTCCTGTACGGCTGCGACACCGGTGCCGGGAGCCGTGGCCAGGCCCTCGTCGACCAGCTGGCGATTGCCACGGGCGCCGACGTGGCGGCATCGAACGACCTGACCGGCAGTGCGGCGCGGGGCGGCGACTGGCAACTGGAAGTGATGAGCGGGAAGGTGGAAACGGCCAGCGTGGGCGCGGCGGGACAGAGCCTGAGCTACGACGATGTGCTGGCGCTCACCCAGGCGACCGCCACATTCGATCTCAATGCAGGCTATTCCAGTTCGTGGGGCCAGAATGGGGTCGATTTCTATTTCACCCTGGCGCAGGATTGGGCCTACCAGATCCACCTGCACAACGACACCGCCGCGAATATCGTGACGCCCGACATGGTCGATTTCATGATCCAGTCGAACGCCGTCGCCGCGCATCCGGCCGAGGTGTCGTTTTACGCCGGCAAGGTGTTTTCGGTGACGTCGCTCGATCTGTCCCTGGACACTTCGGGGGCGTACTACGGTACCGGGGTCCAGCACGCCAACGTCACGATCACCGGCCTCGACGCAAACGGCAACACGGTCGACAGCAAGACCGTCGACATGGCGTACAATTTCAACGGCACCTTCAACCAGCTCAGCACGGTGACGTTCAGCGGGATGACCGAGATCACGAAGCTGAAGATCGTCGTCGACAATAACGCCAGCAATTTCCAGTCCGTGTTGATCGACAACGTGGCCGTCACCAACGTCCACGGAGCGGACACGACCCCGCCGACCACGACGAACGCCAGCGTCGCCTTCTCGGCCGACACCGGCGCGTCGGGCACCGACCTGGTCACCCAGACCGCGGCGCAGAGCATCAGCGGCACGCTGAGCGCCAACCTGGCGTCGGACGAACACGTCGAAGTCTCGCTGGACAACGGCGCGCACTGGACGACGGCCACCGCCACCGTCGGTACCAACACCTGGTCGCTGAGCGCGACGCTGACCGGCAGCAATACGCTGAAAGTGCGCGTGGTCGACGCCGCCGGCAACACCGGCACGGCCGACAGCCACGCCTACACGCTCGACACGGCCGCGCCGGCCGCATCGTCGACGCCGGTGCTGGACGCCGCCAGCGACACGGGCGTATCGAACAGCGACGGCATCACGGCCGCCACCACGCCGACCTTCACGGGTACGGCC
>CBIHOW010000066.1:0-29304 GCA_966211695.1 uncultured Massilia sp.
CTCGTCGTCGAGGCGGCGGTGCAGTCCGGCTCGCTGATCACGGCGCGCCAGGCGGCCGAGCAGGGGCGCGACGTGTTCGCGATTCCCGGCTCGATCCACGCCGCGCTGGCCAAGGGTTGCCACATGCTGATCCGCGAGGGTGCGAAGCTCGTCGACACGGCGCGGGACGTGCTGGAAGCGCTCGCGCTGTCGCCGCTGCTGGCGCAGCAGGCGGCCAGGCTACCCGTCGCAGATATTCCGTTAACAGATATTAAGATCGATAACAGTGCCGCCGTACACGCCAGCGCCCCGGCGGACGCCGCGCTGCTGGACGCCCTCGGCCACGACCCCGTCGACGCCGACATATTGCTGGCGCGCCTCGGCTGTAGCCCGGGAGAACTGGCTGCGCGCCTGCTCGTGCTGGAGTTGCCAGGGTATCTCGAACGGCTGCCGGGAGGCCTCATCCAGAGGATATGGAAGGGATAATGAGCGGAAAATATGCTGGCGAACCCGATAAGGCCGATAAACAACGCTGATGTTTCTGGGCGGCATTGGAGTACGTGACGCACTTGTGCCACACGAAGCTTAGCTGCTACAGTAGCGTCACCATGTTCGACATCCTAGTCTATCTTTACGAGACGTATTATCGTCCCGATGCCTGCCCCGAGCCGGCTGCCCTGGCACGCAAGCTGTCTGCCGTCGGTTTCGACGATGTCGAAATTTCCGAAGCGCTCGACTGGCTGAACGGCCTGACAGAAATGGCCGGGACCACCAACCCCGCCCTCGAATCGAGCGGCACGCGCTTCTACATCGCCCAGGAAGTCGATACGCTCGGCACCGCCGCCGTCGGCTTCATCCAGTTCCTGGAACTGGCCGGTTTGCTGTCCGCTTCGCAGCGCGAGATCGTCATCGAACGCGCACTGGCGCTGGACGAATCCCCCGTGACGCTGGGCAAGCTGAAGATCATCGTCCTGATGCTCCTGTGGAGCCAGGGCAAGGAGCCGGACGCGCTGATGTTCGACGACCTGTTCGGGTCGGACGAAGAAGATGCGGCGCCGCGCCTCCTGCATTGACGGCGCTACCATATAAAATGATGAAACGGGGCTGCGGCCCCGTTTTTTCTTGCGGTAAAGCAAGATCAAGCGTATTTTTCAAGGCAGCATGGCCGAGTTGCATCAAGGAACACGCAGGCAGAGTCTACTTGCGGATTGCGCGGCAACCCGCTTATCATTGGCCGCTATCTGCTGATTGTTACCAATAAGCTAAGAATAAGACCAAGGGGCCGGCCTATCGCGCCGCCCGATTTAGGAACCATATGACCAAAGCCCTCATCATTGCCGAAAAACCCTCCGTGGCGAACGACATCGCCAAGGCGCTCGGCGGCTTTACCAAGCACGATGAGTATTTCGAATCCGACGAATACGTCCTGTCGTCCGCCGTCGGCCACCTGCTCGAGATCGCGGTGCCCGAGGAATACGACGTCAAGCGCGGCAAATGGAGTTTCACCCACCTGCCGGTGATTCCGCCGTACTTCGCGCTGAATCCGATCGCGAAGACCGAGTCGCGCCTCAAAGTGCTGAACAAGCTGATCAAGCGCAAGGATGTCGACACCCTGATCAACGCATGCGACGCGGGGCGCGAAGGTGAACTGATCTTCCGCCTCATCGCGCAGAACGCCAAGGCCAAGCAGACCGTCAAGCGCCTGTGGCTGCAGTCGATGACGCCGAACGCGATCCGCGACGGCTTCGCCCACCTGCGCAGCGACCAGGAAATGCTGCCGCTGGCCGACGCCGCCCGTTGCCGCTCGGAAGCGGACTGGCTGATCGGCATCAACGGTACCCGCGCGATGACCGCGTTCAACTCGAAGGAAGGCGGCTTCTACCTGACGACCGTGGGCCGCGTGCAGACGCCGACCCTGTCGATCGTCGTCGAGCGCGAAGAGAAGATCAAGAAATTCGTCCCGCGCGATTACTGGGAAGTGCGGGCGGAATTCCGCGCCGAGGCCGGGATGTACGAAGGCCGCTGGCTCGACACGAAGTTCAAGAAGGACGACGCCGACCCGGAAAAACGCCCCGAGCGCCTGTGGTCCAAGGTCGACGCGGAAGCGATCGTCGCCGCCTGCATGGGCAAGCAGGGTAACGTCACCGAGGAATCGAAACCGACGACGTCGATGGCGCCCGCGCTGTTCGACCTGACGTCGCTGCAGCGCGAGGCCAACGGCCGCTTCGGCTTCTCGGCCAAGAACACGCTGGGCCTGGCCCAGGCGCTGTACGAAAAGCACAAGGTGCTGACTTACCCTCGTACGGATTCGCGCGCGCTGCCGGAAGACTACCTGAACACCGTCAAGTCGACCCTGGAAGTGTTGAAAGGCAACCCGAACTACCACCAGTTCGCCAAGCAGATCCTGGACAAGGGCTGGGTCAAGCCGAACAAGCGCATCTTCGACAACAGCAAGATCTCGGACCACTTCGCGATCATCCCGACCGGCGTCGTGCCGAAGAACCTGTCCGAGCCGGAACAGAAGCTGTACGACCTCGTCACCCGCCGCTTCATGGCCGTGTTCTTCCCGGCCGCGGAATTCCTCGTCACGACCCGCTACACGGAAGTGCAAGGCCACCAGTTCAAGACCGAGGGCAAGGTCATGACGAACCCCGGCTGGCTGGCCGTGTACGGCAAGGACACGACGGGCGACGACAAGGACGGCGCCAGCCTCGTGCCGGTGGCGAAGGGCGAGAAGGTGCTCACGGAGAAAGTCACGGCCAACGGCCTCGTGACGAAACCGCCCGCACGCTACAACGAAGCGACCCTGCTGTCGGCGATGGAAGGTGCCGGCAAGCTGGTCGATTCCGACGAACTGCGCGACGCGATGGCCGGCAAGGGCCTCGGCACGCCGGCCACGCGCGCGGCGATCATCGAAGGCTTGTTGACGGAAAAATACCTGCTGCGCGAAGGACGCGAGCTGATCCCGACCGCCAAGGCGTTCCAGCTGATGACCCTGCTGCGCGGCCTGGGCGTGAACGAATTGACGGCGCCGGAACTGACGGGCGAGTGGGAATACAAGCTGTCGCAGATGGAGAAGGGCCAGATTTCGCGCGAAGAATTCATGCGCGAGATCGCCGAGATGACCGAGATCATCGTCAAGCGCGCCAAGGAATACAACAACGACACGATCCCGGGCGAGTACGCGACCTTGCGCACGCCGTGCCCGAACTGCGGCGGCGTCGTCAAGGAAAACTACCGCCGCTTCGCGTGCACCAAGTGCGACTTCTCGATGAGCAAGGTGCCGGGCGGCCGCCAGTTCGAGATCGAGGAAGTCGAGGAACTGCTCGCGAACCGCACGATCGGCCCGCTGCAGGGCTTCCGCTCGAAGATGGGCCGGCCGTTCGCCGCGATCCTGCGCATCGTGCGCGACGAGGACATCCGCAACTACAAGCTGGAATTCGACTTCGGCCAGGACCAGGACGAGGGCGAAGAGGGCGAAGGCGTGGACTTCACCGGCCAGACCCCGCTCGGCCCGTGCCCGAAATGCACCGGCAACGTGTACGAGATGGGCCTCGCCTACGTCTGCGAGCACACGGTCGCCAAGCCGAAGACCTGCGATTTCCGCAGCAGCCGCATCATCCTGCAGCAGGAAATCCTGCCCGAGCAGATGGCCAAGCTGCTGAACGAGGGCAAGACCGACCTGCTGCCGGGCTTTATTTCGCAGCGCACGCGCCGTCCGTTCAAGGCGTTCCTCGTGCGGGGCAAGGACGGCAAGATCAGCTTCGAGTTCGAGGAGCGCAAGGCCAAGCCGGGCGCCGCCAAGGGCAAGGATCAGGCGGAGGAGGGTGAAACCGCGGCGGCGGCCAAGCCGGCTGCGCGCAAGGCGGCGGCAAAGCCTGCGGCCAAGGCTGCGGCGGCCAAAGCCCCGGCCAAGACGGCCACGGCCCGCAAGGCGCCGGCGAAACGTGCGACGGTATCCAAGAAGGCTGTGGCCGGTGAATAAACCGCACTGCGTCGTCCCCGCGAAGGCGGGGACCCAATTTTAGCGCTGCGTTGACGCGAGCAGAACTTGGGCCCCCGCCTGCGCGGGGGCGACGTTCATAAAAAAACCGCGACCCATCCGGCATCGCGGTTTTTTTACGTCCAGCGCCGGCGTTATTCGCGCCAGTCGTCCTGCAGCGCGCGGATGGCCGCCTCGCCGTTGCGGATGGCCTTCACGCGGCGCACGATCTCGGCGCGCCAGGCTTCGTCGGCATCCTGGTCGCCGTCGTCGCTGTCCACCATCAGCAGACGCATCAGCTCGTGCCTGTCCTCGGCGGATAGTTGCTGGATCTGGGCAGCCAGTTCGGCGACGATAGGCATGGAGGTCTCCTAGCAGGATATTGTGACCAGATCATAACGTGAAGTTCAGTGCATGTCGACAGGCTGCATGTTGTCTGTCGGTTTCCTGTCAATCAGCTTGTTGTCGGGGTCGATACCGGCCCTTGCCGGGCGGCCGGCGACCACCAGCACGACGCGCTGGTCGGCCTGCGTCACGAGCCGGCGCTCGCGTGCGAGCGGGTTGCCGGCCTCGTCGTCGACGCCGAATTCGACGTAGTCACGCAACACCTGCGGCTTTTCCTCGCCCTGGTCGCCGGCGCGCACCTTGCCGGCCGTGGCGCGGATCTCGACCTCGTATTTGCCGTCCGGCCGGCGGCGCGCCGTCGCGCCGTCGACGTGGTTCTCGTACAGGACGATGGATTCGAACAGGTCGTCGATCAGGTAGGCCTTGTCCGGCGGCGTGATGCCGCGCAGGCGCTCGACCAGCGTCGCCACGGTCGGATACGGCGGCCCCTTGTACGCGTACTCCAGCAGCAGCCCGTGCAGCACGCCATTGACCGCATCCTCGCCGACCAGGTCCTGCAGCAAGTACATCGCGAGGCTGCCCTTGTGGTAGTGGATGTAGCTCTGGTTCTCGTTCTGCGCCAGCGGCAGCTCCTTCTTGTTCTCGCGCGCGCGGCCCATCAGGTATTCCTCGAGGTCGTAGCGCAGGAAGCGCCGCATCTTGCTGGAGCCCAGCGTGTTCTTCATCGTCATCAGCGCCGTGTATTCGGCCAGGCTTTCCGACAGCACGGTCGCGCCGCGCATGTCGGCGCCGACGATCTGGTGCGCCCACCACTGGTGGCCCACCTCGTGCGCGCTGACGTAGTACGGGTAGTCGATGTCCTTGCGCGAGTCCGGATCGACCTTGGCGATGAAGCCCACGCTTTCCGAGAACGGGATCGTGCCCGGCGCCGCCTGCGCGTACGACGCGTAGCGGGGGAATTCCGCGATGCGCAGCTCACGGTTCTGGTAGGGGCTGAAATGCTTCGTGCCGTATTCCAGGGCCGCCTTGGCGCCGCGGATCATACGGTCGACATTGAATTCGTGGCCCGGGTGGTAGTAGACGTCGATCGTCACGTCCTGCCAGCGGTCGTGACGCACTTCGTAGCGGGCCGACTGGAATGTATAGAAATTCAGGACGGGCTTGTCGGCCTTGTAATGGAACCAGCGGCGGCCGCCGCTCATCCACTCCTGCTCCAGCGTGCCCGGCGCGACCACGGTCTGGTCCGGGCTCGTGCTGACGACGGCATCGAAGTGGATCCAGTCGGCGTCGTTGGCGATGTAGCTGTTCGCGCGCGCCGCTTCGTTCTCGTGCGCGGCCATGCGTTCGCGCGGCGCGAGGCCGTGGCGCTTGCGATCGCGGTCGTCCTCCAGTTCCACCGCGCGCTGGTAGCCCACGTGCGGCAGGACGTCGTTGCTGAAGAAGGTGCCGTTGCCGACGACGGCCGTGTCGCGGCCCAGGCCCAGCACGCCGCCCGGCGCGTCCAGCAGGTCGAATTCCAGCGCCGTGCGCGCACCCGGCTGCAGGGGAGACGCGAGCAGGTAGTGATAGAAGCCGTGCTCCGGATCGGCGCGCAGCAGCCGCGCCGCCTGCGCGAAGCGCGGATGGAACTCGGGGCCGGGCTTCTGGAACAGGATGACGTCGCGGAGCGGCGCCGCCGTGCGGTTTTCCAGTTGATAGAAGCCGTGCACCTTCAGCGTGCGCGTGTCGGGATGGATGTCGACCTGCAGGCCGACGTCGGTGATGCGCGGCTGCGGCAGTTTGGCGAAACGCTTGTAGCGCAGCTCGTAGTCGGCGCGCACCTGTTCCTTGTGCCACGCCGTCTGGTAGGTGCCGAGGTGGACGAGGTTGTACCACAGCAGGCCGCCGCTGGCCGCGAACACGAGGATGCCGGCCGCGAAGCCTCCCAGCACGCCGGGCGTCAGGCGTCGGCGCGCGAGCTGCAGGCGTTCCGCGAAGCTGTCGCTCACGCCGCGCGGCCACAGCACGAGCGCGATGGTGAACAGGACGATCGCCGCGCCGCCCCAGTAGACCTGCAAGGTGCGTTGCAGCGCCAGGTAGTGGCCGAAGCCGTTCAGCGCGGAATACGTGAGGTCCGGCAGGGCGCCGTACACGAGCATCGGGTGGTCGAGGCCGAAGCCGCCGAGGAACAGCGTGATGACGTAATAGGTGACGAGCGCGAAGTAGGCGAGGTATTTGTGGTTCAGGATGGCCTGGGCGGCGATCGCCAGCACGGCCAGCAGCACGTAGCGGGGCAGCAGGATGCCGAACAGCGTCGCCAGGTACAGGCCCGGCTCCAGCGTCAGGTAACCGTGCGCCAGCTGGATGCCCATGCCGCATACCATCGCGGCCAGCAGCAGCAGGACTTGCAGGCCGACGAGGGCGATGGTCTTGGCGGCCAGCGGCAGCCAGCTGGGGACGGGCAGCGCGTCCATCATCTGGGCCATGCGCGCCTCACGCTCGCGCCACACCATCTCGCCCGCATAGAACGTCGTGACGACGAGGACGAACAGCGCGAACACGTCGCGAATGAGTTCCAGCACCATGTACGTCACGGGGTAGGTCTTCGTGCCGTAGATCGCGCCCAGGTCGAGCGAGCTGACGACGAGGGTCAGCATGCCGGCCAGGACGATCACGGCGAAGTAGACGTTCTTGACCGACTCGCGCAGGTTCATCCAGCTCGACCTGGCCAGCAGCACGGCGAGGTTGCGCGCGGCGAAGTCGGGCGGCTCGTGCAGGTCGGCCATGCCGGACGGCGCTTGCGGCGCGCTTTCCGGTTCGGGCCGCGCCTGGCCGCGCCTGCCGGCCGGCGTGGACACGAAGCTGAAGCGCCAGTAGCCGAGCAGCAGGACGACGAGCGAGAACAGCGACCAGATGGCGCGATTGACCAGGTAGACGCCGGCGAACGGGATCTGCAGCGTGTTGCGTTCCGTGAGGTTCCAGTACTCGGTGAGGCGGATCAGCGCCGTCGTGCCGAACGGGTCGATCAGCGCGGCCAGCGTCTTGTAATCGAGGTCGCGCGCCAGCGACGGGGCGACGATGTAACCGATCAGCATGACGACACTGGCGACGTACACGGGCAGCATGCGCCGCGTGAGCGCCGCGAGCACGAAGAAGATGGCGCCGAAGATGAACAGATTCGGCACCAGCGTGAGGAAGTAGGGCAGCAGGTAGCCCGCCACCGAATACGGTCCCAGGCGGGCGGGATCGATGCCGGGCAGCGCCGTCCCCAGCAGGGTGCCGAACAGGATGGCCGAGAACACGACGGCCAGCGTCGCCAGCGCGCCGAGGAAGCGTCCGAACACGTAGGCGTATTTCGGGATCGGGGCGCTGAAGAAGAAGTGGTGCATCTCGTATTCGAAGTCCTGCTGCACCGAGCGGCCCATCATCGCGGCGACGACGATGACGCCGAGGGAGCCGAGGAACGCGGCGCTCAGGGCGATCTGGCGCGGCGCGTTGATCAATACGCGGCCGCCGAACGAGACGAAGGCTTCCTTGAACACGCCGCCCGCGGCGGCCATCCACAGCAGGGCCAGCGCGAAGAAGGCGAAGAAATACACCCAGGTCGACAGCAGCTTCAGGCGCTGCCGGGCCTCGAAGCCGGCGATGGCGAGGAGCGCACCCATGAATCAGCAGTTCCCGGCCATGTCGTTGTGGCGGCCGGCGATGGTGGCGAAATAGACGTCTTCCAGGGTCGGGTGGATCGGCTCGAAGTCGTCGCCGGGATAGCGGTCGGCGTACACGTGGATCAGGGTGCGCCCGGACAGCAGGCGCGTGGAGATGACGGTGTGGCGCTTCTGGAACGCGGGCAGGTCTGCCTTGCTCACGACTCTTGCCCAGATCTTGCCCTCGATGCCTTCGATGAGGCGCACCGGCTCGCCGCACAGCAGCACGTGGCCCTTGTTGATGATGGCCATGTTGGCGCACAGGTCGGCCACGTCGGACACGATGTGCGTGGACAGGATCACGGTCTTGTCCTCGCCGATGTCGGACAGCAGGTTGTGGAAGCGGACGCGCTCCTGCGGGTCGAGGCCGGCCGTCGGCTCGTCGACGATGATCAGCTGCGGGTCGCCCAGCAGCGCCTGGGCGATGCCGAAGCGCTGGCGCATGCCGCCGGAAAAGGTGCCCATCTTCTGGTTGCGCACCTCGAACAAATTGGTCTGCTGCAGCAGGGCGTCGACGATTTCGCGCCGGCGGTGGCGCTGCGACAGGCCTTTCAATTGCGCGAAATGGTCGAGCAGTTCGTAGGCGGTCACTTTCGGGTACACGCCGAAATCCTGCGGCAGGTAGCCCAGCAGGCGGCGCACTTCGTCCTTTTCGTCCAGCACGTCGATGTCGTCCAGGAAGACGGAGCCGCTGTCGCATTCCTGCAGGGTGGCGAGGATCCGCATCAGGGTCGACTTGCCGGCCCCGTTGGGGCCGAGCAGGCCGAACATCCCGGGCGGGATGCTCAGCGAGACCCTGTCCAGCGCGACCACGCCGTTGGCATAGGTCTTGGACAAGTTGCGGATTTGTAATTCCATGAACACTCCTGTTGCTCGTGACAATGCACGCATTTCATGACTGTTGCATTGTATTAAAAAGGAGCCGATGCGGCAGCAGCGGTGCGACACACGGCGTTTTCACAAGTCCAGAGTGCAGAAAAGCGGGAGCAGGATGCAGGCCAGCATACAACGCGGAATGACTTATGTCTATTCTGGCAACATTGCCGATGATATCCGGGCCGCGCAAGAACATGCATAATGGCCCTATGGATACTCTCATCAACAAGGACAATATCCTGGCCGTTACGCGCCAGGGCCGTAGCCGGGCCGAGTCGACGGACTGGTTCCGCGTCGCCGTCGGTCTGTATTACCTGGCCAACCTGATGACGAAGGAAACCATCGATTTCAAGACCGTGGACCGTGAGTTCAATCGCTTCATCTACCACACGATCGGCGGCGGCCACACGATCACGAGCATCCTGCAATTCATGAGCGGCAAGAACGTGTTGCCGGTGCTGCAATCGGAACGCTTCATGGCGGTCTTTACGGCCACGTGCACGGACGTGCCGCCGGACTCGATCCCGTTCCTGCTGGAGCTGAACCTGGGCGTCGCGAAGAATATTTCGAAGCTCGAGGTGGAAGGACCCGTGCACGACTGGCTGGAAGCGCAGAAGCGTGTCCAGAAGACACGTGAGGAAGGGGCGGCGGGCGAGGGCATATAATTCGGCTTATCGAATAACAAGCTGATAAGGTCCCTCATGACAACCCGCACCATCAACCCTCTTGACCACCTGATCGTCGGTTTCGACAAGGCCTTGCGTGTCGTGGGCGGCGTGGCGAAGGCCGCGCGGCCGAATCCGGGCGTCGCGGCCCCGGACTGCGAACTGAATGCCCAGGAACAGCGCCACAGCGCCGGCCTGATGCGCGTGAACCACGTGGGCGAAGTGTGCGCCCAGGCGCTGTACGATTCCCAGGGCCGCCGTGCGTCGACGCAGGCCATGCGCGCGCAGTTCGCGAAATCCGGGCGCGAGGAAGAAGATCACCTGGCCTGGACGGCCGAGCGCCTGGCCGAACTGGGTTCGCAGCCGAGCCTGCTGAATCCGCTGTGGTATGCCGGTGCCTACGCGCTGGGGACGGTTGCCTCGCGCCTGGGCGACGCCGTCAGCCTCGGGTTCGTCGTGGAGACGGAACGCCAGGTCGAAGCGCACCTGAACAGCCACCTCGACCAGCTGCCGCCGCAGGACGCGAAGTCGCGCGCGATCGTCACGCAGATGCGCGACGACGAGATCGAACACGGTGCCAAGGCCCAGGAAATGGGCGCGGCCGAGATGCCGTTGCCGGTCAAGGCCGCGATGCGCGCCATGGCCAAGGTGATGACCACGACGGCGTATTACATCTAGGTAGCGAATGCCGGCATGACGCACACGTCCGCGTGGGCACATGCTGCCCACCCTACGATTGGTTTAACCTTCCACGATCTCGAACGAGTGCGTGATCTCGGCCGTCTTGGCCAGCATGATCGACGCCGAGCAGTATTTGTCGTGCGACAGGTTGACCGCGCGTTCGACGGTCGCTTCCTTCAGGTTGCGGCCCGTGACGGTGAAGTGGAAGTGGATCTTCGTGAACACCTTCGGATCCGTCTCGGCGCGTTCGGCCTTCAAGGTGACGTCGCAGCCGCGCACGTCTTCCCGGCTGCGCTTGAGGATCAGCACGACGTCGTAGGCGGTGCAGCCGCCGGTACCCAGCAGCACCATTTCCATCGGGCGCGGTGCCAGGTTGTGGCCGCCGCCCTCGGGGGCGCCATCCATGTTCACCAGGTGGCCGGAGCCGGTTTCGGCCCGGAAGCTCATTCCCGACGGTCCGTTCCAGCTGACTTTGACTTCCATCGATTTCTCCGCTTTGTTGACAGGTAAAGACGTCCATTCTAAGCCAGCGCGGCGCGCCGTGCTCGTAACGCTTCAGACAGCCAGCACGTAACGCTCGCTCTTCATGCGCCACGCGGCGAACGCGACGGCCGCCCAAGCGGCGAGGGCGGAGCACAGGAACGTCAGCACGAACGGCAGCAGGCCGATGTCGCCGCCTTTGGCCGTCTCGCGCAGCAGGGTCTGGTTCGACAGCATCGGCACGAGGTACATCCAGGACGCCGTTTTGAGTTCCAGCATCGACACGGCGAGCCCCGGCAGCATCGGTACCAGCATCACGATCGACAGCACGCTCTGCGCTTCCTTGAACGAGCGGGCGTTCATCGCCACCGCGATCTGCATGGCAGCCGCGAACAGCGACAGCGGCACGGACGCGAGGCAGACGAGCAGCAGCCGTCCCCAGCCCACGCGCCAGCTCATGCCGATTTCTTCCAGCGGCATCCACGACAAGATCGCATGCGCCAGCATCAGCTCCAGCGTGATGCCGATGACGGCCAGCGCCGCGGCGGCCAGCCACTTGCCGGCGACAAGTTCCCACGTGCGCACGGGTTGCGCCATCAGCACTTCGAGCGAGCGGCGCTCCCGTTCGCCGGCCGTGGAATCCACGGCCGCGGACAGGCCGCAGATGAACGCGGGGAAGAACAGGAAGCCGAGGATGCCGCCGATGATGCCGGCCGAGCGCGCGGCCGTCGTGCCCGTGTCGTAGCGCTGCACCTGCACGGGCGACAGCGCGGCCGGCGACACGCCGTGCGCCAGCAGGCGCGCGCTGGCGATGTTCGAACCGTAGGCGTTCAGCACGTCCTCGACGTCGCGCCGGCCGTCCTGGTCCGTCGACGAGTCGAACCACAGCTCGATGCGCGCGGGCCGCATCGCGGCGTAGTCGCTCGCGTACTTGCCGGGCAGGCGCAGCACGGCGGCCGCCTTGTGGGCGCGCAGCAGGTCGCCGATCGCGGCTTCGTCCATGGGCGGCGTGTCGTGCACGGTGATGTTCTTCTGCTTCAGCTGGGCCATCAGGGTGGGCGCCTGCGCGCCGCCGATCACGGCCAGCACGATGCCTTCGCGCTCGGGCTTCGTCGCGCGGTCGATCCACTGGTGCAGCAGGACGCCCAGCAGCACCGGATACATCAGGGTGAACAACGCGAGGAGGCCCAGCGAGCGCTTGTCGCGCAGCGATTCGCGGAACTCCTTTTTGAAGACGACGAGGAATTTGGAGGTCATGCGACGATCCCCTCGTCGGTGCCGACCAGGCGGACGAACGCGTCTTCCAGGTTGGCGATGCCCGTGCGCCGGCATAACTCGTCCGGCGTGCCCTGCGCCACCGTATGGCCCTTGGCGATGACGATCACGTCGTCGCACAGGTGGCTGACTTCCTGCATCACGTGCGTGGCCATCACGACGCAGCAGCCCTCCTTGCGCAGCGTGGACAGCGCGTGGCGCACGGCGCGCGTGCTCATCACGTCCAGGCCGCGCGTGGGTTCGTCCAGCAGCAGGTGGCGCGGGCGGTGCAGCAGCGCGCGCGCGAGGGCCACCTTGATGCGCTGGCCTTGCGAGAAGCCCTTGCTGCGGCGTTCCAGGATGTCGTCCATCGCGAGCATTTCCGAGACCTCGTCGATGCGCGCGGCGAGCGCCCGCTTGTCCATGCCGTTCAACTCGCCGAAATACGTGAGGTATTCGCGCGTGGACAGGCGCTCGTACAGCCCGAACTGGTCGGTCAGGAAGCCGATGTTGGCGCGCACGGCGAGCGGATCGCGTTCGGGGTCGATGCCGTCGACGGCGATCGTCCCGTGGTCGCGCCTGAGCATGCCGACGAGGGTGCGCAGCAGGGTCGTCTTGCCGGCGCCGTTGGGGCCCAGCAGCGCGGTGATCTGGCCGTCGCGCGCCGTGAAGCTGACGCCTCCCAGCGCCTGCACGGCGCCGAACTGTTTGCGGACTTCTTGTGCTTCGATCATGGGTAGCCTGTGTTCAGGGTTGCGGCCCGGCGCTGCCGAGCTGGAAGGTCGGGGCCGGGATCTCGTTCAGGCAGGTGCCGTCGACCTTGGCGTCGGGCCGGTCGAGGAAGGCGCGCAAGAGGCGCGGTGCGCAGCCCAGTTGCGACACGCCGTGGCCGGCGTTCGGCGCCGTCAGCAGCTGCGCATGATCCATGAAGCGGGCGGCGTCCCGGGCGCGGCGCGGCGGCGTGACGGGATCCAGGGCGCCGGACAGCAGCAGCACGGGCGCGGCGATGCGCGCGGGGGGCGTCGCCGGCACGGCCGGCACGTTCATCGCGCGGCACAGGCCGCGCAGGCGGTCGGCCAGGGTGCGCGTGAGCGGGCTCGCATCGCTCGCGGCCAGCGCGGGCGTAAAGCGCGGCATGTCTTCGGCGCAGACGACGGCCAGGTGCAGCAGGGTGGCGGGCGAGCCGTCGGGCGAAAAGTCGGCGGCGAGGTTGCGGCGCGCGACGAACGGCTGCCAGCGGCCCGCGCTGGCGCTGTGCACGAGGAAGGGCAGGCGGCGCGCGTCGGCCGGCGCGTACAGCATGTTGCGCACGGTGTCGAGCAGGCGTTCGCTCGTCATCGTGACGTCGACTTGCCGCGCCGTGCGCGGGTCGGGCAGATTGAGTTTCAGGGGCGCGGCATCGAGCTTGCCGACGAGCGCATCGAATTCGCCACGCAGGTTCGGGTAGGCGCGGGCGCAGGCGGCATCCTTCGCGCACTGGGCGAACAATGCATCGAGCGCGGCCTGGCTGTCGCGGCCGCCGGCCGGGATCACCTGGTCGGGCGCGGCCACGGCATCGAGCAGAAGGGCACGCGTGCCCGTCGGGTAGGCGCGCGCATACGCCTGCGCGAGGCGGGTGCCGTACGAGCCGCCCCACAGGTTGATCCGGTCATAGCCCAGCGCCCGGCGCACGGACTCGATGTCGCGCGCGGCGGCGGTCGTCGTGTACGCGGCGAACGGCGCCTTGCTGGCCGCGATGCAGCGGCGCATGGCGGCGTCGGCCTCGGCATCGTTCAGCTGCGCATCCGCGTCGGCGTCGGACGGGCATTCCAGCTTGCCGGACAGTCCGGTGCCGCGCTGGTCGACGAACACGATGTCGCGCGTGGCGCGCACGCGCTTGAAGGCGGTGGACAGCAGGGGGAGCACGTCGCTGCCCGCTTCGCCGGGGCCGCCGGCCAGCACGAACAGCGGGTCCGGCCGCGCGCCCTGGCGCAGGGCGGGGGCGATCGTCACGTGCAGGTCGAGGGTGGCCGCTTTGCCGGGTTCGATTGGGACGGGTAGCTTGAGGCAGCGCAGGGCTTCCTCGACGCCGGGCAGGTGGCAGCTGTGCGTTTGCGCCGGCGCGGCCGTGGCCGGGATGGCGGCCGCCAGCAGTGCGCCCAGGAGCAGGATGGATTTCAACGAGCGGTCTCCTTTTTGATGCGGGTCATACTAATTTGACATCGATTTCGTGGTCAATGAAAAGTTGCAAAATTGCATGATCTCGCACAGATGTCCTTGCGTTGGATCCAGACCGGTGCGGCTTGACTGTCGGGTGAGGAATCGGCTATAGTCGTGGGCTTTCCATTTGCTCGGGAAAAGACAATAAGGCAGAGTCCGCGATGTAGTATCGCCCGCGGAACCACCATTCGAGCATTAATTCCCTATACATAGGAAGTCAACATGAAAACTTTTTCCGCTAAGGGCCATGAAGTCCAGCGCGATTGGTACGTGATTGACGCGACGGACAAAGTCCTCGGACGTGTTGCCAGCGAAGTGGCACTCCGACTGCGCGGCAAGCACAAGCCGGAATTCACCCCGCACGTCGATACCGGTGACTTCATCGTCGTCGTCAACGCAGGCAAGCTGCGCGTGACCGGCACCAAGGCCAACGACAAGAAGTACTACCGTCACTCGGGCTACCCGGGCGGTATCTACGAAACCAACTTCCTGAAAATGCAACAGCGTTTCCCGGGCCGTGCCCTGGAAAAAGCCGTCAAAGGCATGCTGCCGAAGGGCCCGCTGGGCTACGCAATGATCAAGAAGCTGAAAGTGTATGCGGAAGCCACGCACCCGCACGCTGCCCAGCAACCCAAAGCACTCGAAATCTAAGTAAGGAACTGACATGATCGGTAACTACAACTACGGCACCGGCCGTCGCAAGAGTGCAGTGGCCCGTGTGTTCATCAAGGCTGGCACCGGCCAGATCATCGTGAACGGCAAACCGGCCGCCGAATACTTCTCGCGCGAAACCGGCCTGATGGTCATCCGTCAACCGCTGGAACTGACCGGCAACGTCGAGCGTTTCGACATCAAGGTCAACGTGCATGGCGGCGGCGAGTCCGGCCAGGCAGGTGCAGTGCGCCACGGCATCACCCGCGCACTGATCGACTACGACGCAGGCCTGAAGGGCGACCTGGCACGTGCCGGTTTCGTCACCCGTGACGCCCGTGAAGTCGAGCGTAAGAAAGTTGGTCTGCGCAAAGCACGTCGCGCAAAGCAATTCTCGAAGCGTTAATCGGATCTGCAGCGCCTTTGCGCTGCTGCCGAAACGAAAAGCCGCCTGCTGCAAAGCCGGCGGCTTTTTTCTTGCCCAAATTCGGGGTCAGGTCCTTTTTTTCTTCAGATTCGGGGTCAGAGCACATTTTTTCGCCGTGCTGGAACGACGCCTCCGCGCCCCGGCGGATGTCGAAACCCGGTCGTTTCTCCTCTTCGGGAGAAAAATTTGTTATCCCTGATGCAATTGCCAGGAAATGTGCTCTGACCCCGAATCTTTAAAAGAATGTGCTCTGACCCCGAATGTAGACTTTAGCCATGCGGCAATGCAGCACATGCATGGACAGCCTGCTAAAATTGTGGGTTCGTACAAGAACTTATCTATTTACCAAGGGGAAACAGACATGATCAAAGTTGGCATCGTTGGCGGCACCGGCTACACGGGCGTGGAATTGCTGCGCCTGCTTGCTGCCCACCCCGAGGCGCAGCTGACCGCCATCACTTCGCGCAAGGAAGACGGCTTGCCCGTCGCCGACATGTTTCCCTCGCTGCGCGGCCACGTCGACATCGCGTTCTCGAGCCCGGACAAGGCCGACCTGAAGCAGTGCGACGTCGTGTTCTTCGCGACTCCGCACGGCGTCGCCATGGCCCAGGCGCCCGAACTGATCGCCGCCGGCGTGAAAGTGATCGACCTGGCGGCCGACTTCCGCCTGAAGGACCAGGCCACGTTCGAGAAGTGGTACAAGATCCCGCACAGTGCGCCGGACCTGCTGGAAGAGGCCGTGTACGGCCTGCCGGAACTGAACCGCGAAGACATCAAGAAGGCGCGCCTGATCGCCAACCCGGGCTGCTATCCGACCACGATGCAGCTGGGCTTTTATCCGCTGCTGAAGGCGGGCATCATCGATGCCGGCAACCTGATCGCCGATGCCAAGTCGGGCGTGTCCGGCGCCGGCCGCAAGGCCGAGATCGGCACGCTGTTCTCGGAAGCGAGCGACAACTTCAAGGCCTATGGCGTGCACGGCCACCGCCACACGCCGGAGACCTCGGCCCAGCTGCAGCGCTACACGGACCAGAAGGTCGGCCTGATCTTCACGCCGCACCTCGTGCCGATGATCCGCGGCATGCACTCGACCTTGTACGCGCGCCTCACGCAGGACATCACGAACGAAGCCCTGCAAGCCCTGTTCGAAGAGCAGTACAAGGATGCGGAATTCGTCGACGTCATGCCGTTCGGCTCGCATCCGGAAACCCGGTCGACGCGCGGTTCGAACATGCTGCGCATCGCGCTGCATCGTCCGGACAACGGCAATACCGTCGTCATCCTCGTCGTGCAGGACAACCTGGTCAAGGGCGCATCCGGCCAGGCCGTGCAGTGCATGAATTTGATGTTTGGCCTGCCGGAAAGCACTGGCCTGAAGCAGATCGCGCTGCTGCCGTAAACACGTACTCTCGCAAGCCTTGGTCACAAGACACAGATCAAGGCGACCTGTGTTGGCAACGGTACATTGACCGTTGGACAGAGCCAACGCCAAGCACAGGGGACAATCATGTTCGGTCGTAACGCAAAAAGCGAAATCGATAGCCTGATCGGTATTTCCGCACGCATCGAAGGGGATCTCGTGTTCACCGGCGGGCTGCGCATCGACGGCGAGGTGCACGGCAACGTGGTCGCCGCGGACGGCAACGACAGCGTGCTGATCGTGTCCGAACACGCGCGCATCGAAGGCGAGGTGCGCTGTGCCAACCTGGTCGTCAACGGGTATATCGCGGGGACGGTGTATTCGTCCGAACTCCTTGAATTGCAGCCGAAAGGCCGCATACATGGGGATGTCCATTACCGCCTGCTGGAAATGCACGGCGGCGCCCTCGTCACCGGCAAGCTGACCCACCATGCCGAGCCCGTGACGGCCGCCGAACCCGTTTTCCACCTCGGCGTGGCGGCCGAAGGGGCTTCAGCATGACTGGCGCCAACGGTCTATAATGGACGAAATCCGAATCCAATCAGGAGTTTATCCATGAATGCAGTCGCCGAAGTGCAAAACGCACAAGACACGATCCCCGCGCCCATCAACTTCACCGACAGCGCTGCCCAGAAGGTTGCCCAGCTGATCGAGGAAGAAGGCAATCCCGACCTGAAACTGCGCGTGTTCGTGCAGGGCGGCGGTTGCTCGGGCTTCCAGTACGGCTTCACCTTCGACGAAATCGTGAACGAAGACGACACGACGATGGAAAAGAACGGCGTTACCCTGCTGATCGACTCGATGAGCTACCAGTACCTGGTCGGCGCCGAGATCGACTACAAGGACGACCTCGAAGGCGCCCAGTTCGTCATCAAGAACCCGAACGCCCAGTCGACCTGCGGTTGCGGCTCGTCGTTCTCGATGTAAGCGATCCACGCTTCGACATCGAAAACCGCCTCGGCATTGCCGGGGCGGTTTTTTTTCGTCCCGACGAAGTGTTGGATACCGCCGTAATGACAACTCATTAACAATTGCTAACAGTCACGTGCGTAGTACACTGACCGCGTCGTGCTGATGTGGCGGCAAGGAGACACACAACACCCTGAAACGAGAGAAAAACAATGTCGAGGGCACCTATTTTACTCAGCGGTGTTACCGCTATCATCTTCGCCTGGGGCGGTGCCGCCCAGGCAGAAGCACCATCCACCGGCAAAGCTGCCACCACCACGGCAGCCACTGACGACGGCACCGGCGCCTATCGCACGCAGCGCTACCGCAACCTGTTCGCGGAACGCCTGGGCCGCAGCCCGCAAGAGACCCATGCGAAAATCGAGCACGCTTTTCAACGGCTGTTCCACGGCGACGGCCAGGAAGAGCGCGTCTATTTCGAGACGGGCGCGAACGACAACGGCACGCTGGCGTACATCACGGACTGGGCCAACAACGACGCCCGCACGGAAGGCATGAGCTACGGCATGATGATCGCCGTCCAGCTCGGCAAGAAGCGCGAGTTCGACGCGCTGTGGAACTGGTCGAAGACGTACATGCTCACGACCGACCCCGCCAACCCGTCGCGCGGCTATTTCGCGTGGTCGATGGGCACGGACGGCACGCCGCGCGCCACCGGGGCCGCGCCGGACGGCGAGGAATACTATGCGATGGCGCTGTACTTCGCGGCGCGGCGCTGGGGCAACGGCAACGGGATCTACGACTACCAGAAGGAAGCGGATACCATCCTGCGCGGCATGCGGCACCACCCCGTCGTGACGGCCACGCCGCCGTTCCGCATCCATCCCGGCGACGAACCGTTCGTCGAGCCGGCCACGCCCTGGCCCAGCCCCAACAACCGCCACGAACAGGAACAGGCGCGGAAAGCGGGCAAGCCGTGGCCGCCGCAGCGTCCGCACCGCGAGCCGCGTCCCGTGACGGTCGGGCCGATGGTCGACGAGGCCCACGCGATGGTCCGCTTCGTGCCCGAGACCTTCATCCCCGGCACCGATCCGTCCTACCACCTGCCCGCGTTCTACGAGCTGTGGGCGCGCTGGGGGCCGCGCGAAGACCGCGCGTTCTGGGCGAGGGCCGCCGCCGTCAGCCGCGACTTCTTCGTGAAGACGGCCGACCCCGCGACGGGCCTCGGCCCCGACCGCGCCGATTTCGACGGCACGCCGCTGAAGAACTGGGACGGCAGCCCGGGTTCGTTCGGCTACGACAGCTGGCGCACGATCAGCAACTGGTCCGTCGACCGCAGCTGGTGGAACAAGGACCCGCGCCAGCAGGCCTTGAGCGACCGCGTCCAGCGCTTCCTGGCCGGGCAGGGGATCGATCGCTTCGCCGACCGCTACACGCTGGACGGCAAGCCGCTGTCCGACCGCCACTCGACCGGGATGCTGGCGGCGGCCGCCGTCGGCAGCCTGGCGGCCACGCCGGGGCAGGTGTCCGACGACTTCCTGCGCGCGCTGTGGGACACCCCCGTGCCCAGCGGCGAACAGCGCTACTTCGACGGCATGCTGTATTTGATGAGCATGATGCACGTCGGCGGCGAGTTCCGCGTGATCGACACACACCACAAATAACAGGGAGACAAGCATGATGAAACAGACGACCGTCGCCGTCCTTCTCGCCTGCGCGGCGATGGGCGCGCAGGCGCAGGACCGCGCGTGGCTCGACAAATCGAAATCCGCCGACGAGCGCGCCCGCGCCGCCGTCGCCGCCATGACGCTCGACGAAAAGCTGCTGCTGATCGTCAGCTACACCGACAAGAAAGACCTCGCGAAGCAGCCGGACGACATCGTGCCGCCGGCGATCAAGGCGGATGTCGCGGCGCACCACATCGAGGGCTCGGCCGGCTACGTGCCCGGCATCCCGCGCCTGGGCATCCCGCCGCAGTGGCAGACCGACGCGTCGATCGGCGTGCGCGTGGGCGGCATGGAGCGCACGGCGCTGCCGTCCTCGCTGGCGACGGCGGCCAGCTTCGACCCGGCCGTCTCCGAAGCGGGCGGACGCATGATCGCGGACGAGGCGCGCGCATCCGGCTTCAACACGTTCCTGGCCGGCGGCGCGAACCTGGCGCGCGAGCCGCGCAACGGCCGCAACTTCGAATACGTGGGCGAGGATCCGCTGCTGGCCGGCCGCATGGCCGCGGGCCTGATCAACGGCATCCAGGCGCGCCACGTGGTGTCGACGATGAAGCACTTCGCCGTCAACGACCACGAAAGCCAGCGCACGACGGTCGACGTCACGATCTCGCCCGAGGCGATGCGCCAGTCTGACCTGCTCGCGTTCGAGATCGTCAACGACTTGTCGAAGCCCGGCTCCGTCATGTGCTCGTACAACCTCGTGAACGGCCGCTGGGCGTGCGAGAACGAATACCTGCTGAACAAGACGCTCAAGCAGGACTGGAAGTTCAAGGGCTACGTGATGGCCGACTGGGGCGCCGTCCACTCGACGGCGGATGCCGCCAACTATGGCCTCGACCAGTTCACGGGCTACCCGTGCTGCAACCACCACGGCCCCTTTTACTCGGCCAAGAATTTCAAGGAGGCGATGAACAAGGGCGAAGTCTCGATGCGCCGCCTCGACGACATGGCGCAGCGCATCCTGTGGCCGCTGTTCCAGACCGGCGTGTTCGACGATCCGCCGAAGGTCGGCAAGATCGATTTCGCCGCACATGCGAACGTCGCGCAGCGCGCCGCCGAGGAATCGCTCGTCCTGCTGAAGAACGAGGGCAACCTGCTGCCGCTGGCAAACGTGAAGTCCGTGGCCGTCATCGGCGGTCATGCGGACAAGGGCGTGCTGGCGGGCGGCGGCTCGTCCGGCGTGACGCCCGTCGGCGGCAATGCCGTGCCGAATCTGGAGCCGACGAAGTGGCCGGGCCCCGTGATCTACATGCCGTCGGCGCCGCTGGCGGCACTCAAGGCGGAGCTGCCGAAGGCGAAGGTTGCGTACGCGAGCGGCAAGGACATCGACGCCGCCGTCGCGCTGGCGAAGCAATCCGAGGTCGCCGTCGTGTTCGTGACGCAGTGGATGGGCGAAGGCTTCGACGGCAAGCTGGAACTGGACGGCAACCAGGATGCGCTGGTCGCCGCCGTCGCGCGCGCCAATCCGAAGACGGTCGTCGTCGTGGAATCGGGCGGCGCGATCCTGATGCCGTGGCTGCCGCAGGTGCCGGCCGTGCTGGAGGCGTTCTATCCGGGCATCCGCGGCGGCCAGGCGATCGCGCGCATCCTGACGGGTAAAGTGAATCCGTCCGGCCACCTGCCGATCAGCTTCCCCGCGTCGAACGCGCAGCTGGCGCATGCCGAGATTCCGGGCTTCGGCAAGCCGGACGGCATCCCCGTCCACATCACCTATCACGAAGGCGCCGCGATCGGGTACAAGTGGTATGACGCGAAAGGGTATAAACCGTTATTCGCCTTTGGCCACGGTCTCAGTTACACGAGCTTCGCGGTCGCCGACCCGAAAGCGAACGTCGCGAATGGCGCGCTGACGGTCGGCGCCGCGCTGCGCAACACGGGCAAGGTGACCGGCAAGGGCGTCGTGCAGGTGTACGTCGCGCCGGCGGATGTGAAGGCGTCGGGCTGGGAAGCGCCGAAGCGTCTCGTCGCGTTCCAGAAGCTCGATTTGCAGGCAGGCGGCGCGAATACCTTCACGCAAGCCGTCGATCCACGCCTGCTGGCCACCTACGAGGTCGCGGACAACAGCTGGCGCATTCGCGCGGGCACGTATCGCGTGCTGTTCGGGCAGGCAGCGGACGACCTGCCGGTCTCGGTGGACGTGACGCTGCCGGACATGACCTGGAGCGCCGTCCACAAGGAGTAATGCGTTACTGCGTAGGGTGGGCACCCTGTGCCCACGCGGACGCATGCGTTATTTGGCCCAGTAATCCAGCACCAGCGATTTGGCGAGCGCCGGCTTGAGCGTCGCGACGAAGCGCTGGTGCGCCGGATGCGCGAGGTAGGCGTCGCGGTCCTCGGCTTGGGCGAATGTCAGCGTGAAGCAGTGCGTGAAGCCGTCGTTCAGGCCTTCCGGGCTCACGTTTGTGCCCCATTCGTAGGCGGTGATGCCGGGGATGGACGAGGGCAGGTCGGCGAAGCCGGTCACGATGGCGTCGACGTCGTCGTACGAAGCATCGTCCTTGAACGAGAACAGGACGACGTGGCGGAGCAGTTGGCTGGACATGGGGCGGTCGAGGTAAGTTGGCGAGACGCCATCTTACACGGCCATCCGAATCAGGGTGCGAGGGCGATCACGTCGTCGCCCGGCAGCGGTTCGCAGCTTGGGCCCAGCGGTTCCCAGCCGCGGTGCACGACGATGCGGCGCTCGTCGTGGCACAGTTCCACGCGGCGCGTCCCCGGGGATTCTTTTTTTACGAGGTCCTCGATCGCCGTCGGCACGCTGATGTGCAGCGCGAGCGCGTGGATATCGTCGAGCGGGTGGTCGCCCACGTGCACGAGGGGCACGAACTGGCCCGCGAACATCAACCAGTGCGACGGGATGCGGACGGGCGTGTCCGCATAGCCTTGCGCGCGCAGCCACGCCTGTGCGCGCGCGCGTGCGGGATCGGCCGGGTCGAGCCGGCCCCACGCGAACGCGATCAGCTCCGCCACCCACTGGTTGCAGTTCTGGTAGCGCGTGCCGAAGGCGTACGCGTTGGCGCTGTAGCGTGTGCCCAGCAGCGCGAGGGCCAGCGGCTTGTCGAGCGCGGCCTTCTCCAGCAGCGCGCTGTCCTGCGCGGGCGGGAACAGCAAGGCGACGTGGCCGTGCGTGGGCGCGTCGGCGCCGAGCACGAAGCCGGACATGCCCTGGTCGAACAGGCGCGGCCGCGATTCGTCGCAGGCGTAGTACAGCTGGCGCACGGCCCATGGGCCGCCCGGATTGTTTTTCAGGGCGATGCCCGCGTGCGAATACAGCAGGCCGAAGCGGGAGAGGTCCAGGCCCGCGCGCGCCACGAGGGCGAGGTTGCTGCCGGAGCGCGCCAGCTCGTCCTTGACGGCGGCGGCGAAGCGCAGCACGCGGTCCTGGTCCGCGGCCGTGACCTTGTCGGCGCGGTCGCAGAACGTCGGGATGCCGGCCCCCGCGGTCGCGCTCGCGGACAGCATGAGCGCGGCCGCGAGGAACCGCATGAGCATCATCAGATCGTCACTTTGCGCGACGCGAGGTCGCGGTACCAGTCGTCCTGCAGCGCGAGGAAGAACGGCTTCTTCGTATCGCCGTAGGCGAATTCATAGCCGTACACGCGCTCGTTCACCTGCACGACTTCGCCCTTGTCGACGCGGCGGTCGGCCAGCGCGCGGTCGGGCACGTCGACCCAGAACTGGGTAGCGGCATCGCCGGCGACGGCGCGCAGCGTGATACGGGTGACACCCGCCTTGGCCGGCGCCTGGGCGACGTCGATCACGCGGTAAGGACCGGTCTCCGCGCGCCTGTTGTCGCCGCTCGAGCTGTTGCTGGAACCGCCGATCGAATCGGAAATGCTGCCCGACGATGCGGAACCCGCGCTGGAGGCGGACGACGCGAAGCTGTCGGCGTGGGCGGGTACGGACACTGCTGCTGCGGCGGCCAGCGCAAGGGCGAGCGCGCGCGTGAAGGTGATAAACGTCATTGCGAAATCTTTCTTAAGCGTATTGGGTAGACACAATGGTACAAGTGCGGCGCGCCGATGAGAAGGCGGCCGTGGTTTTGCTGCACAGGCATCGTCAGGCCGGATACAGCGCGCCGAGGATGCGAGGCCCGGCGGCCCCTGTCACGGCCGGCAGGTTGCCCGGCTGGCGGCGCAGGAAGCGGTAGCCGAGCCATGCGAAGGCGAGGGCCTCCACGCGGTTCGGCGCGACGCCCAGCGTGTCCGTCGACGCGACCGGGATGTTGCCGCCGAGCGCGTCGGCGAGGTCGCGCAGCAGCACGCCGTTGTACGCGCCGCCGCCGCACACGTAGACGGCCTGCGCGCTGGCCTCTGCCAGGATCGCGCGGGCGATCGTCACGGCCGTCAGCCGCGTCAGCGTGGCCTGCACGTCGGCGGGGGAGACGCCCGGACGCTGCGCCAGTTTCGCATCGAGCCAGTCCGCGTGGAACAGGTCGCGGCCCGTGCTCTTGGGCGGCGGCTGGCGGAAATAGGGTTCATCCAAAAGCAGGTCGAGCAGGGGCGCGTCGACGGTGCCCGTCGCGGCCCAGGCGCCGTCCTGGTCGTATGCCTTGCCCTGGTGGCGCGCGATCCACAAGTCCATCAGCACGTTGCCGGGGCCGGTGTCGTAGCCGCTCACGCGGCCGTCGCCGTGCAGTACGCTGATGTTGCCGATGCCGCCGATGTTGACGACGACGCGCACCTGGTTCTTCTTGCCGAAGCGGGCTTCGTGGAATGCGGGGACGAGCGGGGCGCCCTGGCCGCCGGCGGCGACGTCGCGGCTGCGGAAGTCGGCGATGACGTCGATGCCGGTCAGTTCAGCCACCAGGGCGGGGTTGTTGGTCTGGCGCGTAAAACCCAGTTCCGGGCGGTGGCGGATCGTCTGGCCGTGCACGGCGACGGCGCGCACGGGGCCCGGCGCCACCGCGGCCAGCGTTTTGACGCACTCGGCGTAGCAGCGCGCCAGCGCGTTGGCGGCCAGCGCTTCGCGTTCCAGTTCGTTGGCGCTGGCGGCCTGCAAGGCCATCAGTTCGGCGCGCAGGTCGGCCGGGAAGGGCGTGAACGCGGCGTCCAGGGTGCGGATGCCGCGGCCGGAAAAATCGGCCAGCACGCCGTCGACGCCGTCCAGGCTCGTGCCGGACATCAGGCCGATGTAGAGGGTGGATGCCATCATGGACTCCTGAAAGCAAAACGCCTTGCCGGCAAGCCGTGCAAGGCGTTCGAATCGCAATGCTGAAGGATCAGCGTGCAGCCATCGCGTTACCGGCCGGCGACAGCAGCGAGAAGCGGTGCGACATCTCGGCCGCCGCCATCTTGAAGCGGGCCATTTCGCCCGGCGTCAGCGGCTGCTGCTGCAGGTTCTTCAGCGCCATCGGGTCGGTGGCGCGGCCGCCGATGCGGAATTCGTAGTGCAGGTGCGGACCCGTTGCCCAGCCCGTCGTGCCCACGTAGCCGATCACGTCGCCCTGGGACACTTTCTGGCCGCGGCGCAGGCCGCTGGCGAAGCGGCTCATGTGGCCGTACGCGGTGCTGTAGTTGGACCAGTGCTTGAGCACGACAAAGTTGCCGTAGCCGTTCTGGGTGCCGACGAAGTCGACGACGCCGTCGCCCGATGCCTTGATCGGGGTGCCAAGCGGCGCGGCCATGTCGACGCCTTCGTGCTTCTTCCAGGTGCCGAACACCGGATGCACGCGCATCGAGAAGCCCGACGAGATGCGGTTGAACGCCACCGGCGACTTCAGGAACGCCTTCTTCAGCGACTTGCCGTCCAGGCTGTAGTAGCCGCCCTGGTGGGTGACGGGGTCTTCGTACCAGACGGACTGGTAGGCGACGCCGCGGTTGACGAATTCGCCGGCCAGGATGCGGCCCGTGCGCACCATCTCGCCATCCAGCCAGAAGGTTTCGTAGACGACGTTGAAACGGTCGCCGCGCTTCAGGTCCGAGCGGAAGTCGATGCTCGTCGAGAACATCTCGATGATCTGGTTGACGACGGAATCGGGGATCTGGCTGCCGTCGACGGCATCGTCGGTGGCGGCGTACAGCGAGCTGTTGATGTTGCGCGAACGCATCTCGACACGGCGCTCGAGCTGGGCCGGTGCCGAGTTCGACACGAATTTGTCGCCCTTGCGGGTGATGGTCACCGTCTTGAACTGGTCCTTGTCGGCGATCGTCGCGTGCAGGGTCAGCAGCAGGCCGTTCTCGTCGGTCTCGGCCTGGATGCGCTTGCCGGTCTTGAGGGAAAGGATCGAGCGGGCGGTCTTGTCGCTGCGGACGAAGGCTTGCGCTTGCTGGTCTTCGATGCCGAGACGGTTGAACACGGTGCCCAGCGAGTCGCCCGGACGGATGCGTTCTTCGTGGATGAATTGCTGCTGGTCTTGCTGGAGGGCGGCGATCTGGTCTGCCAGGTTCGGCAGTTGCAGGTCTTGCGCCACGGATTTGACCGGCATGTCCGAAGCGTCCGGTGCGATCGGAGCGACTGCGGTGGCGCCGAAGGCGCACAGTGCCAGGGCTGCAGTACCCCCGGCTACGATGCGGGTTTTGCGGCTCGTTTCAGCCAGACCAAACCAGCGCTTGCCGGCGATTTTCTGTAATGGGTTCATGCAATCAGTTAAAATTTACCGCTTGAACAGCCCAAGACCATTTGTCGTTGTTATTAGTGTTGTCGTTGAAACTTTTCGTGCGGCAAGATTGATGGGATCGCGAATTATATCAAAATACCGGGTCTTACAACCGCTTTAGTCCTTTTCCTACAAATTTTTTATGACTTCTCCAGAAATTTCTGGTAATGCAAAAATTGCAACGCCAGCAGCCGGTCCGGCGCCTCTCCCTCTGAGCGACGCCGTCCAGGAAGCCCTTGCCATCACCAAGCGCGGTGTGGAAGAGCTGCTGATCGAGAGCGAATTTGCCCAGAAACTGGCCCGTTCGGAACAGAGCGGCACACCGCTGCGCATCAAGCTGGGCCTGGACCCGACGGCGCCCGACCTGCACCTGGGCCACACGGTCGTGCTGAACAAGCTGCGCCAGCTGCAGGACCTGGGCCACCAGGTGATCTTCCTGATCGGCGATTTCACGTCGATGATCGGCGACCCGTCGGGCCGCAACGCCACCCGTCCGCCGCTGACCCGCGAGCAGGTCGAAGCCAACGCCACCACCTACTTCAAGCAGGCGTCGCTCGTGCTCGACCCGGCGCGCACGGAAATCCGCTACAACTCCGAATGGTGCGACGCCCTGGGCGCGCGCGGCATGATCCAGCTCGCCTCGCGCTACACCGTCGCCCGCATGATGGAGCGCGACGACTTTACCAAGCGCTACAAGAGTGGGACTCCGATTTCGGTCCATGAGTTCCTCTATCCCTTGATGCAAGGCTACGATTCGGTCGCTTTGAAAGCGGATCTTGAGCTGGGTGGAACGGACCAGAAATTTAATCTGCTGGTCGGCCGTGAACTGCAGAAAGATTACGGCCAGGAACCGCAGTGCATCCTGACGATGCCGCTGCTGGAAGGCCTGGACGGCGTCGAGAAGATGTCCAAGTCCAAGAACAACTACATCGGCATCACGGAACCGGCCAACACGATGTTCGGCAAGCTGATGAGCATCTCGGACGTGATGATGTGGAAGTATTACGAGCTGCTGTCGTTCCGCTCGCTCCAGGACCTGGCCGCGTTGAAAGCCGAGGTCGAGGGCGGCCGCAACCCGCGCGATGCGAAGGTGGCGCTGGCCCAGGAAATCGTCGCCCGCTTCCACTCGCAGCAGGCGGCCGAGGATGCGCTGGCCGACTTCGTCAACCGCTCCAAGGGCGGCATCCCGGACGACGTGCCGGAAGTGGCCGTGACCGGTGCGCCGCTGGGCCTGGCGCAACTGCTGCGCCAGACGGGCCTGTGCGCGTCCAGCTCGGAAGCCATGCGCATGATCGACCAGGGCGGCGTGCGCATCGACGGCACGGTCGTCGCGGACAAGGCCTTGCAGGTGCAGGCCGGCACGTTCGTGCTGCAGGTCGGCAAGCGCAAGTTCGCCCGCGTGACCCTGACCGCATGATCGGTCTGCTGCAACGCGTCAGCGAGGCCAGCGTCACGGTCGACGGCGAGGTCACGGGCGCCATCGGCCGCGGCCTGATGGTGCTCGTGTGCGCGGAAAAGGGCGACACGGAGCGGGAAGCCGACGCGCTGCTCGCGAAGCTGCTCACCTACCGCGTGTTTGCCGACGACGCCGGCAAGATGAACCGCAGCGTGACGGACGTGGCGGGCGGCTTGCTGCTCGTGCCGCAGTTCACGCTGGCGGCCGACACCCGTTCCGGCACTCGCCCGTCGTTTTCGCCGGCCGCCGCACCCGAGGACGGGCGCCGCCTGTTCGACCATGTCGTGCGCCAGGCGCGCGAGCGGCACGGTATCGTCGAAACGGGGCGTTTCGGCGCCGACATGAAGGTGGCGCTGATCAACGACGGGCCCGTGACGTTCTGGCTGCGCATTGATCCACCCCGTGTCGCCGGCTGAAAGTGGAAACCGCGCGCCCCGGCGAGAGTCTGAGGCTAAGGATGCAGGGAGAGAGAACATGAAGATCTGGAGCGATTCCTTTACCGAGGGCGACATGATTCCGCCCAGATGTGCGTTCGCCGAGATGGAACCCGGCAGCCACATCAAGCTGTCGACCAACCGCAGCCCGCACATCGCCTGGGACGACGTGCCGGCCGGTACCCAGTCGCTGGTCCTGCTCGTGCACGACATCGACGTGCCGACGGACGGCACGGACGTGAACAAGGAGGGCCGGACGGTGCCCGACGCGCTGCCGCGCACGGACTTCTATCACTGGTCCCTCGTCGACATTCCCGTGTGCCTGAAATCCTTCGCCGAGGGCAAGTTCTCGGACATGGTCACGCCGGGCGGCAAGAGCGGGCCGCTGGTGCCGTTCACGATCAAGAACGGCACGGAGCACCAGCTGCGCCACGGCATCAACGATTACACGGGCTGGTTCGCGAACGATCCCGACATGGCCGGCGAATACTACGGCTACGACGGCCCGTGCCCGCCCTGGAACGACGAACGCGTGCACACCTACGTCTTTACGCTGTACGCCCTCGACATCCCCCGCCTGCCGCTGGAAGGCCGCTTCACGGGCAAGGAAGTGCGCCTGGCCATCACGGGGCACATCCTGGACGAGGCGAAGATCTTCGGCGTGTATTCGCTCAACCCGGACGTGACGGGTAACTTGATCGGCCAGCCTTCCTGATTTCCTGACAAAGCAAGCCCTGAACGATCGCTCCGCGGTGCGGAGCGACGCATCCGCATGACAACAACGAACGCATCCGCAGCACCCACCGACATCCTCCTGATCCGCCATGGCGAAACGGCCTGGAACGCCGAACGCCGCCTGCAAGGCCACCTGGACATTCCATTGAACGACGAAGGCGAGCGCCAGGCCGCGCTGCTGGCGGGCGCGCTGGCGGGCGAGCCCCTCGATCTCATCGTCGCGAGCGACCTGCGCCGGGCCCATCAGACGGCCCAGGCCGTGGCCGACCGCCGCGGACTGGCGGTGGCTATCGAGCCGGCGCTGCGCGAGCGCGGCTACGGCGGCTTCGAAGGTTTGCTGTACAGCGAGATCGAAGAACGTTTTCCCCGCGAATTCGCCGCCTGGCAGGCGCGCGACGTCGATGCGCAATTGCCGCCGGGCCGCAATGTGGGAGAGAGCTTCCGTACCTTCTTCGACCGCGCTACCGGTGCCGTCCTCGCGCTGGCGGCGCAGAACCCCGGCAGGACGATCGCGCTCGTCGCGCACGGCGGCGTGCTGGAGTGCGCCTACCGGCTGGCGCGCGGGTTGCCGCTGGAGACGCCGCGCGACTTCAAGGTCTATAACGCCAGCATCAACCGTTTCCGCTTCGATCCGGCCGATCGCAGCCTCGTGCTGAGCAGCTGGGGCGAGGTCGACCACCTGCGTCCGGCCGTGCTCGACGAGCTTCCTTAAAAGGCATGCTGGCGGGATTGGCAAGCCTTTTCTGGCGTGTGCGCAACAATCCCATAAAAAAATGTGCTGATAAATTGAGCAGCGCTTCGGG
>CBIHOW010000067.1:0-29211 GCA_966211695.1 uncultured Massilia sp.
TGGTCGTTTTGGCAAGCCAGTCCTTGTTGGCCCAGGCAAAGAAATCGTCGCCCGGCCGGAGGGTGGCCTGGGCAGTGGTTCCCATCTCCTTGGCTGCGGGCGGGGTTTGCCCGGATGCCATCGCGCCCGGGGTAACGAGCACGGTGCCGCACATCGCGAGGACGATGGCGGTCTTGATCGGAGTCATGCTGATGTTCATGATGTCCCTTTATGTTTTCAGGTTCGTTTGGTGAAGCTGGCGTGCACTATAACGTGCTGCCCCCAAAAAAATTTCAAAAAAATCTTTCGAAAACCCTAAAGTTCTCCAAAACGCTGCCGTAAAAGACAGACAACCGGCAATCCGGCCGGAGTTTGCCTCAATGGTGGAGCGCAGTCATGACGTCCAACGAAGTCCTCGCAATGTATGAAAACATCGCCGCGCTGAGCAGCCGCATGGCTGTGGCCGCACGCGAAGGGGATTGGGACAGCCTGGCCCGCCTGGAAACGCAGTGCGCCCTGCAGTCGAGCGCGGCGAAGAGCGGCGTGCCGCCCCTGGACGGCGCCGCCCGCAAGCGCAAGATCGACCTGCTCAAGCAGATCATGGCCAACGACCGCGCCGTGCGCGACATCACCGAGCCGTGGATGGGCCAGCTGGACCGCGCGCTGAGCCCGGCCCACTGATCCGCCCTACTTCGCGACAAGCCCCTTCGACTTCCCGTCCAAGGGGCTTTTTGCTTCCTGGTCGATACGTGCTTTCCGCTGCGCGGCCAGGATGCCGTCCAGATTCCCCTCGATCCACGCGGCCAGGTCGCCGAGCTTGTGCCCGATCTGCTCCCCGAGCGGCGTCAACCGGTATTCCACGTGGGGCGGGACGACGGGGTGCGCGATGCGCTGCACGAAACCGTCCTGTTCGAGCCATTGCAGGGTCTGGGCCAGCATCTTTTCGCTGATGCCGCCCACCTTGCGGCGCAGTTCGCCGAAGCGGTGCGTGCCGTCCATCAACGCGACGAGCAGCAGCACGCCCCAGCGGCTCGTCACATGTTTCAGCACTTCACGCGACGGGCAGTACTCGGAAAACAGGTCGGCGCGCTCCGGCGCGGTGTCGTTCATGTCCCCCTCCTCGATCGATGATCTGACCATATGGTAGCGATAACCCGAGCGGGAGGCCAACGCGCGTCGCGCAAACAAAAACCGCGCAGCGACTCGAGTCATCTGCGCGGTTTTCAGCGATTTTCAGAAATTGGGAGCGCGACCACCAGGCATCCCCTGGCGTCGCCTCTTGCCGGTTGCCTCCGGCGTCCACCTGCCACTGTCGGCCGGCGAACCGCTTCCGGTATCAGGCGCTTCCTCAGCGATCGTCCGACCCCGCGCCACGCTATCGGTGGTGGCTGCGGCGGACCCTGATCCGTGTACTTCGGGATTTAGTATAACGCAAAAATCGCACTTGTGTAGACGACTCGCGCGAAGATTTTGAACGCTACTCCAGCGTCGGCTCGGCAGCCTCGTTGTCCGCCTTCGGCGCCTTCGTCCGTGCCGCGAAACGGGCCTTCAATGTCTCGAACACGCCTGGCTTGTCGGGGACCGCCGGCGTCGCCTTGCGGCGGCGGACGACGACATACGCCCCCGCCCCGCCCAGCGCCAGCACCAGCACGCCGATGGCGGCGCCGATCCAGCCCCACGGCAGGCTCTCGTCCGGCGGCGGCGCCTTCGGCTTGTGCGGCACGAGCGGCTTGATCGACGAGATCGGGCGCGGGCCGACAGGTTTCGGGGGCGGCGGCGCCTCCTTCGACGGCTCCGGCTTCACCTCGGCTTCCTTCGGCTTGCTCTCCGGCTTGTTCTCCAGCTTGGGCGCGTCATGCACCACGGCCGGCGCAGCCAGCGTCACCTGCAGCTTCTTCATCCGGTCCTCGACCTGGCCGAGCCGCGCGCGCAACTCGTCGTTCTTCGCGCCGAGGGCCGCGCAGGCCTGCACTTCCTCTGCCCGCGGCGCGCAGGCAGGCGGCGGGGTCTCCGGCTTCGCGACGGGCGCCGGCGGAGGACGGCGCACCACCGGCCTGGGCGGCGGCGTTACCGGTTTTACGGCTTCGCGCCGGACCACCGGCGCCGCGTGCGCCACGCGGGCCCGTTCGACCTGCGCGAGCAATGCCGCGTCCGGGTTAGGGGCCGGCGCCGGCGCAGGTGCCGCCGCGCGTACGGGCGCAGGCGCGGGCGGCGGCGCGGGATGCGGATCCGGCGTCAGCCACAACGTGGCCAGGCGCACGGCGCGCTGCCCCTTGTCGACGAGTTCCAGGTACAGGTGCACGTGGTCCGCGTCGACGGGACGCAGCGACGTCACGTGCAGGAACTGGCGGCCGTCGCGCCGCATCACCGACAGGTTCAGGCTGGACAGCACGGGCGGCATGGCGATGCCGGCGCCGCTGTAGACCTCCGGGCTGGCCACGCGCACCTGCACGGGCGTGGCGGCATCGTCGAGCATCGCCAGCTCGACGTCGGCCACGAGCGGCTGGCCGATGTACGACGACACGCGCGGCTCGCCCAGCTCGGCCGCGTGGGCACAGGCAAGCGCGGACAAGGCGAGACAGGAGAGAAAAAGGCGGGTGCGGCGGGCCATGGCGTGGAAAAATGGGGGCTTCACCGTGGTTAACGGCCGTTGCGGTACACTCTTTAATTCCATTGTCAAACCAACAGGATGCATCCATGGAAAACCGGATTGAGAAGGACAGCTTCGGCCCGATCGACGTACCGAACGATCGCCTGTGGGGTGCGCAGACCCAGCGTTCGCTGCACCACTTCCATATCTCGAGCGAGAAGATGCCGCCGGAACTGGTCGCCGCGCTGGCCCAGGTGAAGCGCGCCGCCGCCGCCGTCAACCGCTCGCTCGGCAAGCTTCCGCAGGACAAGGCCGACGGGATCATCCGCGCGGCCGACGAAGTGCTGGAAGGCCGCCATCCGTCCGAATTCCCGCTGTCCGTGTGGCAGACCGGCTCCGGCACACAGAGCAACATGAACATGAACGAGGTGCTCGCGAACCGCGCCTCGGAACTGCTGGGCGGCGAACGGGGCGAGGCGCGCCTGCTGCATCCGAACGACCACGTCAACATGGGCCAGTCGTCGAACGACATGTTCCCCACCGCGATGCACGTGGCGGCCGCGCAAGCCGTCGCCAAGGACGTGCTGCCGGCGCTGGCAAAGCTGCGCGGCACCCTGGAAGTAAAGTCGCGCGACTTCGTCGACATCGTCAAGATCGGCCGCACCCACCTGCAGGATGCGACGCCGTTGACGCTGGGCCAGGAATTCTCCGGCTACGTGGCGCAGCTCGAATTCGCCGAGCAGGCGATCAAGAACACGCTGCCCGGCCTGTTGCTGCTGGCCGCCGGCGGCACCGCGGTGGGCACGGGCCTGAATGCGCATCCGGAATTCGCCAACCGCATCGCGGCCGAGATCTCGTCGCGTACGGGCCTGCAATTCAAGTCGGCGCCGAACAAGTTCATGGCGCTGGCCGGCCACGACGCGATGGTGCTGGCGCACGGCGCGTTCAAGACGCTGGCCACGGCGCTGATGAAGATCGCCAACGACGTGCGCTGGATGGCGTCCGGCCCCCGCTCCGGCCTGGGCGAGATCACGATCCCGGAAAACGAGCCGGGCAGCTCGATCATGCCGGGCAAGGTGAACCCGACCCAGTGCGAGGCGCTGACGATGCTGTGTTGCCAGGTGTTCGGCAACGACGTCGCGATCACCGTCGGCGGCGCGCAGGGCAACTTCGAGCTGAACGTGTTCAAGCCGATGATCGCCCACAACTTCCTGCAGAGCGCGCGCCTGCTGGCGGACGGCATGCGGTCGTTCGACGAGCATTGCGCCCAGGGCATCGAGCCGAACCGCAAGCGCATCGGGGAGCTGATGGAGCAGTCGCTGATGCTGGTGACCGCGCTGGCCCCGCATATCGGGTATGATCGCGCCGCGCAGATCGCCAAGACGGCCCAGCACGACGGCCTGACCTTGCGCCAGGCGGCCCTGCAATCCGGCTTCGTCGACGAGACGCAGTTCGACCAGTGGATCGTGCCGATCGAGATGACGCGGCCCAGCCCGGCCTGACCGTATCGCACAGCGTTCATGACGTCGCCCCCGCCCCGCGTGGGGGCGACGTCGTTTTTTTGAAAAGTATTGTCTAAACGAACACAACAGTACGACGCCGTTTTTTAACAGAGGATAAAATGCAAACAACAACTTTTGACCTGACTTCGGAGTTCATCGAGCTGAACCAGCTGCTGAAGCTGGTCGGCGTGGTGGACAGCGGCGGCGCCGGCAAGCACGTGGTGGCGAGCGGCGACGTGTCGGTCGATGGGAAGAAGGAACTGCGCAAGACGGCCAAGATCCGCGCCGGCCAGGTCGTGACCTTGGGCGATATCCGCATCCAGGTGCGCTGAGATGCGTCGAGGCGCACCGCGCGCACCCGGCGGTTGCACCGCGCGAGCCGTCCCCGACGGTAGGGTTGACGTTTGCGCGTTGACAAACTTGGGCAGTCCCCCTTCTCTATATTGAAGTCGTAACATTCGGCTAAAGGTGAGGAAGATGGAAACCCCAGAACCAAGCTCCATGACGCAGCAGCGGTTGATCGGCGACCTGCGTCTCGTCATCGAAAACGCGGAAGAACTGCTCAAGAATACCGATCACTACACCGGTGTCGTGTACCAGAACGCCCGTGCCAAGCTGGCCGTCGCGCTCAATGCCGCCAACGAGGAACTGGCCCGCTTCGAGGAAGAACAGCTGAACCGGATGATGGAAGCGACGCGCGCGGCCAACGAGCGGCACCACGACCGGACCGGCGAAGAACGGATCCTGCGCGCCTTCTATCACTGATTGCGCGGCGCCATCGTCCACGGCGCCGCCTTTGCCTCGTCTTTCAATCCCACCACGATTCCCCCTTCGAGCCAGCGCCGCAAGCGCGCGGCCACGTCGAAGTCCCCGTCCACGTCGAATGCCGCATCGAGCGCCGCGCCGAATGTCTCGCCGCGCGCCAGGCATACCAGCGCTGCATGTTCCGCCGCGTCGACGGTCTCCACGACCACGTCGACACGGGGCCGCAGCACCAGCGCGTGCGTCTGCACACGAAGTTCATCCGGGAAGTCCGGACCGCCCGCCTGGTGCGCGCGCCACAGCGCCACCGTGGCCCACGGCGACGCATGCAGGCGCAGCGACGGATGCAGCACGGCGCGCGCCGCTTCGAATGCAGCGGGCGCCAGGCCGGCCAGCGTTACGGGAGGCGAGTCGGCGCCCGACGTAGCGACGCCCGACGTAGCGACGCCCGCCGCGAACCACGCCTCGTGCACGCACCATTCGAGACGCGCGACGTCGGGCAGGTAGGGATGCTCGGCGGCGGGTGCGAAGGCGGCAAGGAAGTCCGGCAGCGCGGCACCGAACCGGTTCAGGTCCGGATCGACCGCCGGGTGCGCGCGGCCATAGACCCGTGCCAGCGCATCGAAGAATTCGTCGCCCACCAGCTGGCGCAGCACGGGGTATGCCGACGCGAGCGCGAGCGTCCAGTGCGCGTGCAGGTTGCCCCGGTAGATGCCGACGCGGCGCGGATCGCCTTTCAGCAGCGGAGCCAATGCGGCGTCATGCGCGCTGTCGAACAGGGCGGCGCCGAACGTTAGCTGGAGAGCGTCCAGGCCGCCCGCCGGGGGCGGATCGACGGGCGTGACGGCGATGCCGGCGATGTCGGCAACGGCGCCCTGCCCCGCCGTCGCGGCCATGGCATCCGCCTGCGCCGCCTCGTCGAGCAGCACGTCGAGCGGCGGCAAATCCGTGTCCCATTCGACAATCGTGGGCACGGCGCCGAAGCGCGCCAGCGCCGCGCGGTACAGGTCCCACACGGGCGGCGCGACCCGGGCGCCGTGGTGGTCGATCAGGCCGTCGTCCGTGACGAGATGCCCGCCCAGGTGGATCTCGCCCACGCAGCCGGGCGGCAGCGCGGCGATGGCCGCATACGGGTCCTCGCCGTGGTTGCGCTCGTTGACGTACAGGTTGTTCACGTCCAGCAGCACGCCGCAGCCCGTGCGGCGCGCGAGTTCGGCGAGGAAATCCGCCTCGCTCATCGCGTCGCCCGCGAAGCGTACGTAGGTGGAGACGTTTTCGACGAGGATGCGCCGTCCCAGCCTATCCTGCACGCGCTGGACGCGCGCGGCGACGAGAGCGAGCGCTTCCTGGTCCAGCCGCAGCGGCAGCAGGTCGTTCAGTTGGCGGTCGCGCAGCGCGCCCCAGGACAAGTGCTCGGAGACGAGGACCGGCTGGAATGTTCGCACGAGGGCGGCGACGCGGGCCAGGTGGTCTTCGGAAAAGCCGTGCACGGAGCCGAGGCCGAGGCCCACGCCATGCAGGCTGACGGGATAGTCGCGGCGCACCGCGGACAGCACGCGCCAATCATGACCGGCGCGCGCGAGGAAATTTTCCGTGTGGACCTCGACCCAGCCAACGGCCGGGCGGCGGTCGAGGAAATCGCGGTAATGCGGTGCCCTCAGGCCAATACCGGCACGCTCAGCGGCGGCCATGGCGCGGCTTATTTGCCTTGCTTCGGCGGATTGAGCTTGCCGCCCGCTTTTTCGCAAGTGCCCTTCGGGACGAATTTCCATTCGCCCGGATCCTTGTCGGCCGTCGCCATGCCGGCGCAGCCGTGGGTGGCGGTGCCGCAGTCGTTCTGGCCGGCCTTGGCGATGCCGTAGCATTTTTCTTCGTTGCCGGATTGCGCATCCATCTGGCCGCCGGCCGTTGCCTGGGTGGCGCAGACGCTCGCGAGCGCGGCGGCGATCAGGGCTTGTCGTTTATTCATTGGGATCTCCAAAATACGAGTACGTACG
This sequence comes from uncultured Massilia sp., assembly GCA_966211695.1. GTDB lineage: Bacteria > Pseudomonadota > Gammaproteobacteria > Burkholderiales > Burkholderiaceae_D > Telluria. The sequence goes on from CBIHOW010000067.1 coordinate 6,831, forward strand.
ATGCGGCAGGCATTCTATCCCGGCCGGGACCTGCTGAGGGGAAAAGTAACCCGGCCGGGGCGGCCGTTGTCGGCTGCGCGCCGGACGTTGTCGTCTCTGGCGGCAACCCGATGGTGGCGGCTGAGCGGATGATATTGTGTGGCCGCCCCCGTCGCGCCGGGTACTGGGCCGATAACGCGGGCGGCGGCGGTTCCGTTGACTTCCGCTGCTGATGCGCGCGTCAGGCGGTCGTGTTGATGTGGTTGCCCAGATGCGGCGGCAGGTTCGGCGTCGGCGCGGCCGACTGCACGGCTTCCAGCAGCTGGGTGGCCGCGGCGGCCTGGATGTCCTGCGTCTTTTTCAGCACGGCCACGGCGACGTCCTGGCGGGTGCCGGTGTCGGCGATGCTGGTGGCAAGCTTGGCGATACCTAAGGCGTCCATATGCGCTCCTGGTGGGTGTGTCGACGGTCGGGCGGCAGACGAGTTTTGCCCGGACTACCGCTTATCCCCTTTTAACGGCAGGATGCGCAGGAACTTTAGGCGGGCAAGCCATTGAATTGCCTGACCCACTGCAAGACCGCGTCCGGGTCGAGCAGGTCCAGCCACGCCACGTGCGGCGCGAGGCCGCCTGGCCTTGCCATCGTGGACGCGACGGCCACGATGTGGGGATCGTCCGGGAACATCGGCGGCTTGCCGACGTCCGGCCGGTACACCTCCAGCTTGGGCAACGCTTCCCATTTATAGCCTTCCACCAGGGTCAGGTCGGCCGGCGCGAGGCGGGCCAGGTGTTCGGCCAGCGACGGTTCCGCGGCGCCGCGCAGCTCGCGCATGATGGCCACGCGGTACGGCGACGCGATCATGACCTCGGCCGCGCCGGCCGCGCGCATGCGGGCGCTGTCCTTGTGCGGCGGCTCCAGCATGATGTCGTGGTGGCTGTGCTTGACGACGTTGACGCGCAGCCCGGACGCCGCCAGCCGGCCCACGAGGCATTCCAGCAGCGTCGTCTTGCCGCTGCCGGACCAGCCGATCACGCCCAGCACGGGCCCGCGGCCGGCGGCGTCAGTAGGCGACACGGTAGCGGATTCCCCGGAAGTTCATCACGGCCGCCTTGGGCAGCAGCTTTTCCAGCACGAGGCCCGGGGCGACCTCCTCGCCTTCGTGGCGCAGGGCCTTGTCGACGATCAGCAGGCGGTCGGCCGCATTGGCGGAATACATGTAGCCGCCGAAGGTCACGCGCGGGATGTCGCGCTGCTGGGCGTCGGGCAGCTGCTGCAGGAAGGGCAGGCTGTCTTCCGGGGCGGCCCTGGCGACGGGCGCGGCCGGCACCGGAACCGGGGCTGGCCGGGATGGCGCGGGCGCGTGCGCCGCGATCGTCGGCGCGGGCGTGGGCGCGGGCGTGGACGCGCGTTCGCGCACGGGCGCGGGAGGCGGCGCGGGCGGCGCACTCACCACCAGCGTCTCCGGCGCAGGCGCTGCCGGCGCGCGTTGGGTCACGGTCTGCGGCGCGGGCGCAGGCGCCGGCCGCCACAAGACCAGCGCGCCCGCGACGACGACGAGCGCCCCGGCGCCGAGGCCGATGAACAGCGGCTTGCGGTTCGCCGCGGCAGCCGCCGGCGCGGGCGTGACGGCCTGCGGCGCGTGGATCGTCGGCGCGTTGCCGAGCTGGCGTTCGGCCTGGGCCTTCTTCAAAGCTTCGAGGATGTACGACATATCACTTCCCGGTGGCTGCCAGCAGGCGCGGTTCGTCGACGCCGGCGAGCTGGTTCAGGCGCATGTAGGTGCGCGGACCGGCCAGGCCGTCCGCCTTCAGGTTCTGCTTGACCTGGAACGCGCGCAGCAGGCGGCGCGTGGGCTCGTCCAGGACTTGCCCGGCCGGCGGCGCCGCGCGCTTGCCGTCCAGTTCCGCCAGATGGGCCGCGATCCAGTCGACGTCCGGCCCGCTGTCGCCCGGCCCCACCTGGTCGCGGAAACCGCGCGGCACCTTCCACAGGGTCGTGTATTCGCCGTCGATGCGCGTGGCGAGCAGCCCCAGGCTCACCGTGTGGCGCTGGCCGTTGATCGCGAGCGTGGCCGTGTCGTCGTCCATGCCGGTCAGCACGGCGTAGCCGACCCGGGCGCCATCGTGCAGGCCGACGATGGCCGGCCGGTCGAGCAGGCGCAGTTCGTACAGGCCGCCCCGGCCCTGGTAGCAGCGCAGGCCGAGGCGCGGCGCGGCGTCGCACGCGCCGGCGGCCGGCAGTTGCCGGCCCCACAGCGCACCCAGTTCGCGCAGCGCGTCGTCCTGCGTGGCCAGCGCCAGCGGCTTCGGCTGCATGCTCGGCTTCGCGGGCGCGGCCTGCGCCTTCGTCGCAACGGCCGCCGGTGCCGATGCAGACACAGATGCAGGCCGATGCGGCACCGCCTGCCACGCCGCCGCGCTGATCGCGGCGCCGGCCAGCACGCCGCCGGCCACGAACGGCCAGCGCAGCGGCTTGCGGGGTTCGCCGGCGATCGCTTCGTCGCCCGCGAACACTTCGCGCGCGGCGCGGCGCAGGATTGCCGGCGTGACCTCGCGGCTGTTCTCGACATAGGCGCCGAGCAGCGCGCGGTCGCACAACAGGTTGATGCGGCGCGGGACGCCGGCCGTCAGGCGGTGGATCTGCGGCGCCAGCGCGGCGGGGATCGGCGTCGCGCCCTGCACGCCCGCGACGGCCAGGCGGTGCGCGACGTAGGCGTTCGTCTCCGCGGCGGACAACGGGCCGAGATGGTAGCGGGCGATGACGCGCTGGGCCAGTTGCTCCAGTTCCGGCCGCGCGAGCATCGTGCGCAGTTCCGGCTGGCCGATCAGGATGATCTGCAGGAGCTTGCGCTCGCTCGTCTCGAGGTTCGTCAGCAGGCGCAACTGCTCCAGCACCTGGGCCGACAGGTTCTGCGCCTCGTCGATCACGAGCACGTTGTTGTGCCCTTGCGCGTGGCTGTCGAGCAGGTAGGCGTTGATCGCATCGACGTAGGCTTTCACCCCGGCCGCCGGTGCGACCTGGATGCGGAATTCGTCGCAAATCGTCTGCAGCAGTTCCTCGACCGTCAGCTTCGGATTGAAGATATAGGCCAGGCGGCAGTCGTCCGGCACCTGCTCGATGAAGCAGCGGCACACGGTCGTCTTGCCGGCGCCGATCTCGCCCGTGAGCAGCACGAAGCCACCGCCGCTGCCTATCCCGTACAACAGGTGCGCGAGCGCCTCGCGATGGCGTTCGCTCATGAACAGGTAACGCGGATCGGGCGCGATCGAGAACGGCGCCTGCTTCAAGTGGAAATAATTTGTGTACATGCCAATACCAAAAGCTTACCGGCGCGGCGGCAGCGGTTTGAACTTCGCGCAGTATATTTTGCTTTTGGCATTGTAGTAAGCGATCGTGCTGCCGGGGACGGATACGCGCAAAGGGTAAGGCGACGCGTCGGCGGCCTGGTGGCGCACGCCGGCCGCCTTGCGGATGGCCTGTTCCAGTTCGTCCGGCGTCACTTCGGCGACGGCGCCCACGAACACCCACTCGCTCGTGTCGTCGCTGACCATCACCTCGGTGACGGGCGCGCCCCACAAGGTCGTCTCGCCCGTGCGGAACCAGTACGCGCCGCCCTCGTGCTTGTAGGCGGGGCCGAAATGGGTCTTCAGCCAGGCATGGAAATACTTGTTGTCGAGATGGTCGTGGCACAGCAGCGCCGCGCCGATGACGGGACCGAAGGTGGACGGCTGCTTGTCCTGGCTCTGCGCATGCGCGGGACCGGCGAGCGCCAGCAAGGTGGCCAGCATCGCGGCCAGCAGCCCTACAGTTTTCCCAACCATGCGCGGTTGGCGGCGATCTTCGCCTTCACCGAGGCCGGCAGCGCCTCGTAACAGCCTGGATGCTGCTTGAGCGCGTGCTCGCGCACTTCCTTTTCCATGCCGTTGACGATGAATATATAGACGGAGGCACCTTCCGCATTCTTGCGGGTGCCCATGTAGCGAATCACGATGATCTCCTTGACGTGGCGCCCATTATGACATTCACCCTCCATTCCGGCCACGGCCGGGCGCCACACGTGCGTCAGGATGGGGGGCTGGTAATGGTCCGGTAAGCCCCGTCGTTGCGCTCCAGCCACAGCTACAGCCGGTCGCGGTTGTCATGCTGCCAATGCGGACGATGCCGCGTAGCTATAATCCCGGCATGAAGACCGCCCTCCTCCACCGCATCCTCGCGTGCGCGCTTGCCCTGGCGGCGTGCACGGCGCAAGCCGCCACCGCACGCCTGTGGAAAGCCACGCACGCGGTCGAAGGACACGGCACGACCACGCTGTACGTGCTGGCCGCGACGCCGGCCGGATTGCCGGTCGAATTCGACGGCTATTACACGCGCGCCGTGCTGCCGGCCCTGCGTGCGTCCGCCACGCTGTCGGTCGAGGGCGTGGGCGATGGCGAGGAAGGACCATCGACAGAAGGGTGCGACCTGCGCCAGCTCGACGAGCAAGGCATCGCCATGCTGAACGACGCGCGCCAGCGCATCCTCACGCTCGCGCTGCAGGCCGACATGGCCCGGCGCGACGCCCTCGACGTCAAGGCGCTCGCGAAGGCGCCCGACCCGGACACGCAGGCGCAGTCCTGGGCGCGCCTGATCGAGATGAGCGACGAATTCACGCTGCTGCAGTTCGCGCGGTTGCAAACGGCCTCGCTCGCGTCCGCCGCGCCGGAGCGTAACGTCGCCGAGGCGCTCGCGCATGCGCGCCCGGACATCCCCGTGCACGACATCGATTACCGCACGGGCATGATGCGCGCCTACTGCGCGGCCGGCCCGCGCCGCACGATGATGCTGCGTGACGTCGTGGACAGCGCGCCATCCTCCGCAACCGCCGTACCTCGCCTGACGCGCGACTTCGACGCCCTCCTGCACGGCCGCGCGCCGTCCGACGGCAGCCCGCTGGCCCGGCTGGCGCCGCTGGACGCAGGCCTCGTCTGCGCGCGCAACCGCGACTGGATCGCACGCATGAGGAAGGTGGCGGATGGCCGCACGCATTTCTACGTGGTCCCCGTGCGCAACCTGTTCGCGGCGCGGCATGACGATGCGGATTGCGGCGGGCTGCTGGGCGATTTGGAACAGGCTGGGTTCTCGGTAACGCTTATCAAATAGCCGCCCTGAAGACCGTCGCCCCCGCGGAGGCGGGGGCCCGATTTGGCAGTGCCGCACAGCACGCAAACCTGGATCCCCGCCTACGCGGGGATGACGGCTTGTCCATCCAGCGCCCGTTTTTTGCAGCCTGTCCCCCGTTTTCGCGCATTCGTCGAAAGGCGGCTGCGCCGCCGCCTGGCTTGCCGTATCGTGCAGTCTCCCGGCGCTGCCGCAGACAACGACGACGACACCATGAAGACCGCCCTCAAACTCACCGTCCTGGCCGCCGCGCTCGCGGCCGGCGCCATCGCCACGACGCCCGCCTCGTTCGCCCAGCCTCAGGATGCGGGCGCCGCCGTCGCCACGGAACGGCGCGCCGTCACGGCATTCAGCGCGATCGAACTGGCGGGCCCGTACCACGTCGTCATCGATGCCCAGGCGAAGCCGGCGCTGGAACTGAGCGGCGACCGCAAGCAGCTGGCCGAGATCGAGACCGTCGTGCGCGGCGACACGCTCGTCGTGCGGCCCGGGAAGCAGCACGGTTTCTTCTTCAACTTCGGCAAGCGCCGCGAGACCGTCACCGTCCGCATCGGCGCGGCCGCGCTGAAACGCCTGACGGTGGCGGGCAGCGGCGACGTCGAGATCGAACACATCAAAAGCGACAGCTTCACGCTGGCCGGCAACGGCCCGGGCGACGTCCACGCGAGCGGCGCCGTGCGCCGGCTGACGGTGACGTCCAGCGGCAGCGGCGACCTGGAACTGCAGCACCTGAAGGCCACCGACGTCGACCTGGCCTTGAACGGGCCGGGCGACGTGGCGCTGGCCGACGTGGACGGCGCCTTGTCCGTGCAGGCGGGCGGTTCCGGCGACCTGGAAGCGGATGGCCTGCGCGCCGGCAAGGTAACGGCGCGCATGCGCGGACCGGGCAACGTCAAGCTGTCCGGCAGCGCGCGCGAACTGGACCTCGACATGTCCGGCTCGGGCGACTTCGAAGGCTGCGACCTGCGCATCGACGGCGGTGCGCGCAGCGTGCAGCGCGGGCCGGGCAATGCCTGCGTCGCGGGCGCGATCCGCAAGTTCGACGGCGAAGTGGACGGCTCGGGCGAACTGGCCGTGCGCGGCCTGCAGGCCGGGACGGCGCAGCTGCGCATGAACGGGCCGGGCAACGTCGCGCTGGCCGGCACGGTGGGCGACCTGAACGTGGAAGTCGCGGGTTCGGGGGATCTCGATGCGGCCGGCCTCAAGACCGGCAAGGCGACGGTGCGCGGCCGCGGTCCGGGCGGCGTCAGCCTGGCGAACGTGGGCGATACGCTCGACGCGGCACTGTACGGCTCCGGCGGCCTGAAGGCGAGCATGTCCGGCAAACGCCTGCTGCTGCGCATGAACGGTCCGGGCGATGCCCGCATCGACGGGAACGTCGCCCAGGTCGACGCCCAGATCGCGGGCTCGGGCAGCCTCGATGGCCACGGCCTGACGGCCACGCACGCGGACATCGTCGTGCACGGACCGGGCACCGCATCGGTCAACGTCATCTCTCAGCCCGACCGCGCGGACACGAAGACCGTCGCGCGCGGCCAGCTGCTGCTCGTCGACCGCAGCGGTTCGCGCACGTCGCGCTGAAGGGAGCCGCTCATGCTCTCCATGTTTTCCCGCCTGAAACGCCGCCTCGTGCCGGCGCTTGCCCCCGCCCTTCGCGTGCGCCCGGACGGCTTCGCCGTCGACGACACCGTCGTGCCGTGGGACGACGTGAGCCGCGTGCTGGCCTATGCGAACGAGGACGGCATGCGCATCGAGGTGCGGGCCGCGCATCTCGACGAAGCCATCGTACTGGCCGAGACGCAGCCCGGCTTCGACGCCTTCGTGCGCATGGCCGACCGCCGCCTCACCTTCCCGCTCGCGTGGTGGGAAGCGCTGCCGCGCACGCGCCGTGTGGTGCTGTTCGAGGCCGCGCTGCGCGAAGTCCATCTCGACCATCCGCATCCCGCACGCCGTACCGCCCACGGGTGAACGACGGGGCCTTGTGCTAATGTAGCGGGCGCCGCCCACGACACGCCAAGGACCAAGATGACGTCATTCCCGCGCCTCGCCCTGCTCACCATCGCATTGGCGCTCGCCGGTGTCGCGCACGCGCAAACGGCGCCGCAGTATCCCGAACTCCCTTCCGAAACCCCGGCCGAATTCAAGGCGCCCGACGCCGGCTTCAACTACGCCAGGCGCACCGTGATGATCCCGATGCGCGACGGGACGAAGCTGAACACCATCATCATCGTGCCGAAGGGCGTGCAGGATGCGCCGATCCTGCTGACGCGCACGCCGTACGATGCGTCCAGCCTCGTGAACCACGCGGACAGTTCGGACCTGGAGACGATCCTGACGGGCTACGACAACGCGGCCGACGTCATCGCCGGCGAAGGATACATCCGCGTCGTGCAGGACGTGCGCGGCAAGTACGGGTCCGAGGGCGACTACGTGATGAACCGCCCGCTGCATGGCCCGCTGAATCCGACACCCGTCGATCATTCGACCGACACTTACGACACGATCGACTGGCGGACGAAGAACGTGCCGGAGACGAACGGCCGCGTGGGCATCATCGGCATCTCGTACGACGGCTTCCTGCCGCTGATGGCGCTCGTGAATCCGCACCCGGCGCTGAAGGTCGCGGTGCCGATGAACCCGATGGTGGACGGCTGGATGGGCGACGACTGGTTCCACAACGGCGCCTTCCGGCAGATCAATATGTCGTACATGCTCGAGCAGGTCGTCACGCGCGCGAACACGGCCAAGTGGCCCGTCACGAACTGGGACGACTACGACATGTATCTGCGCGCCGGTTCGGCGGGCGCGCTGGGCCGCGAGCGGGGCCTGGAACAGAGCGGCTTCTGGAACAAGGTCGTCGCGCATCCTGCGTACGACGCGTTCTGGCAGCAGCAGGCGATGGACCGGATTCTCGCACGCCAGAGCGTCACCGTGCCGACACTCCTCGTGCACAGTTATTGGGACGCGGAAGACATCTACGGCGCCATCGCCGTGTGGAAGGCGATCAAGCCGCACGACACGGGGAACAACGTGTTCCTGTCGCTGGGCCCGTGGTCGCACGGCGGCGCCATCGGCGACGGCAGCACGCTCGGCACGTTAAGATTCGGCAGCGACACCGCGCTGTACTGGCGCCAGCAGGTATTGAAACCGTTCCTCGCGCGCTACCTGAAGGGCGATGCGAACGTGCCCGCGATTCCGACGGTGACGGCGTTCGAAACCGGTACGAACCGCTGGCGCAACCTACCGGCGTGGCCCAGTGGTTGTATCTCGGGATGCGCCATCGAACCCGTCGCGCTGCGCCTGGCCGCGGGCCAGAAGGCCGTACTGGGCGGCGCGGCCGATGCGAAAGGCTACGACGAGTACGTGTCCGATCCCGCCAAGCCCGTGCCGTTCCGCCAACGCCCGATCCCGCCGTACGGCTACGACGAAGCAAAGGGCCAGACGTGGCCGCGCTGGCTCGTCGACGACCAGCGCGAGGCGTCGGGCCGCACGGACGTCGCGACGTTCGTGTCCGACGTGCTCTCCGCGCCCGTGAAGATCAGCGGCGAACCGGTCGCGCACCTCGTCGCATCGACGAGCGGCACGGATTCCGACTGGGTGGTAAAGCTGATCGACGTGTACCCGGACCAGGTGGGATCGCAGCCGGCGATGGGCGGCTACCAGCTGATGGTGGCGGGCGACATCTTCCGCGGCCGCTACCGCGAAGGGTTCGACCAGCCGAAGGCGCTGGCGCCGAACAAGGCCTTGTCGTACCGCTTCGGCCTGCCGACGGCGAACCACGTATTCCTGCCCGGCCACCGCATCATGGTGCAGGTGCAGTCGAGCTGGTTCCCGCTGTACGACCGCAATCCGCAGACGTTCGTGCCGAACATCTTCTTTGCCCAGCCGGGCGACTACAGGAAGGCCACGCAGCGCATCTACCACAGCAGCTACGTCGAACTGCCGCTCGTGAAAGCCGCGCAATGACGGCCGGCCTGCGCACCTGGCACGGCAGCTGCCATTGCGGTGCAGTGCGCTTCGCGGCCGACATCGACCTCGGGCGCGGCACGATCCGCTGTAACTGCTCGCTGTGCAGCAAGCAGCGCAACTGGGCCGCGATCGTGCCGGCAGCCGCATTCCGCCTTCTGCAAGGCGACGGCGCGCTCACGGAATACCGCTGCAACACGCGCACGGAGCGCCACCTGTTCTGCGCCACGTGCGGCATCCGGCCGTTCGGCACGGGCACGTCGCCGCGCTGGGGAGATTATGTCGCGGTCAGCGTACACTGCCTGGACGACCTGCCGGCCGACGCGCGTGCGGCGCTCCCCGTCACGTACCTGAACGGGCGCGACGACGACTGGAATCAAGCGCCGGTCGACGTTCGTCATTTATAATTCCATTTTTTCGAAGAAATCCTTCTGTTTACTTCGCTTTTCCAAGATGTCTCCTTGTCCTATCCTTCGCCTTGACAACGGCCCCGTGGGCCGCAATTCTTGTTATTGATGAGAGATACGACCATGAAACGCATCCTGCTTTTCCTTGCCACCAACCTCGCCATCATGCTCGTGCTGGGCATCACGGCGAGCCTGCTGGGCGTCGACCGGTACCTGACGGCCAAGGGCCTGAACCTGGGCGCCCTCCTCGTCTTCGCCGGCCTGATGGGCTTCGGCGGTGCGTTCATTTCGCTGTGGCTGTCCAAGCCCATCGCGAAATGGACGACCGGTGCGCGCGTGATCGAGCAACCGTCCAACCCCACCGAGCGCTGGCTGCTCGACACCGTCGCGCGCCAGGCGCAGAAGGCCGGCATCCCGATGCCGGAAGTCGCGATCTACGAAGGCGCGCCGAACGCGTTCGCGACCGGTGCGACGAAGAACGCGTCGCTCGTCGCCGTGTCGACCGGCCTGCTGACGTCGATGACGCACGATGAAGTGGAAGCCGTGCTGGCGCACGAAGTGGCGCACGTCGCGAACGGCGACATGGTGACGCTCACGCTGATCCAGGGCGTCGTGAACACGTTCGTGATCTTCCTGGCGCGCGTCGTCGCGTATGCCGTCGACCAGTTCCTGCGCCGCGACGGCGAGGAGCGCGGCCCCGGCATCGCGTTCACGATCACGTCGGTGGTGTGCGACCTGCTGTTCGGCCTCGTGGCCAGCATCATCGTGGCCTGGTTCTCGCGCCAGCGCGAATACCGTGCCGACCGCGGCGCCGCGCAGATCATGGGCACGCCCCGTCCGATGATCGCCGCGCTCCGTCGCCTGGGCGGCATCGACCATGCCGACCTGCCGAAGAACCTGGCCGCATCGGGCATCGCCGGCGGCGGCGTGCTGGCCCTGTTCAGCAGCCACCCGTCGTGCGAGGACCGCATCGCGGCCTTGCAGCAGGCATGACAGACCGGCGCGCGTCCAGGCTTCTCGTGCCGGCGCTGTTCGCGCTGGCACTGGCCGTCCTCCTGCAGCACTTCCTCGGCGCGCTGGCGTGGGCCGGCCTGCTCGCCGTCATCACCTGGCCCGCGCACGTCCACCTGCAGCGCCGCGGCTGGCCGCCGGCCGCCAGCGCGGCCTGCCTCGTGGGCCTCCTGATCCTCGGCTTCGTCGGCCCGTCCATCCTGCTGCTCGATACGCTGGGCGGCGAACTGGCCGGCGTGCAGCGCCTCCTGGCCCGCGCCAACGAGACGGGCATCCCCGTCCCCGCCTGGATCGCGCGCCTGCCGCTCGTGGCCGAACACGCGGTCCAGTGGTGGAACGAACACCTTGCGTTGCCGGGCGGTTTGAACCGCCTCGTCGGCAGCGCGGCCGGCGACTTCGCCCCGCACCTGACGGGCGCCGCGCGCCTGTGGGGCTCGACGATCCTCGCAAACGCGCTGTACCTGTTCCTCGCCCTGCTCACCCTGTTCGTGCTGTACCTGCACGGTCCCGCCGCCATCCGCCACGTCGACACGGCCGGCATGCGCGCGCTGCCGCGCCAGTATCCGATGCTGCGCCGCGTATTCCCGCTGTCCGTGCGCGGCACGGCGCTGGGCCTCGTCTCCGTCGCCATCCTGGAAGGCTGCGTGCTCGGCGCCGCCTACGCCATCGCGGGCGCGCCGGCGCCGGCGCTGCTGGGCGTGCTCACGGGGTATTTCGCGCTCGTGCCGGGCGGCGCGCCGCTGTCGTTCTCGCTCGTCTCGCTGCTCCTGCTGGGCCAGGGCCATTCCGGCGCCGCGCTCGGCCTGTTCTGCTGGGGCGCGTTCGAGCTGTTCCTCGTCGATAAATTCATCCGCCCGAAACTGATCGGCCGGCGCGTCAACCTGCCGTTCCTCGCCGTGCTGTTCGGCCTCCTCGGCGGCGTCTCGACCCTGGGCGTGATCGGCCTGTTCGTGGGTCCGTTCATGATGGCGATCCTGTTCGAGTGGCTGCGCGGCGGCGACGAGAATACCGCTTCTAATACCAATTTCTCGCTCGAGACCGGCATCACCAGCAGAGAAAACGAGACCAGTTCCCCATCGTCCGGGCGACTCGACAATACCAATTAAATACCTGTTGACAAGCCTATCCGTGCTGCCTATAGTGCCCTGACCTTCCCGGCACAGCACTTCAATATGATCGACTATCTCATCGGCGTCGACGGCGGCGGCACCGGCACGCGCGTGCGCCTCGCACGCTTGTCTCCCGACGGCGCCGTCGAACTGGCCCAGGGCACCAGCGGCCCGTCCGGCCTGGGCCTCGGCATCGACCGCGCGTGGGCGGCCGTCCAGGATGCCGTCGCCCAGGCGTTCGCCGCCGCGAACATCGAACAACCTTCCCTCGACCACATGGCCATCGGCCTGGGTCTCGCCGGCGTGCACAATCGCCAGTGGGCGCAGGCGTTCGTCGACGCCGATCCGGGCTACGCCGCGCTGCGGCTCGAAACGGATGCGTTCACGACGCTTCTCGGTGCGCACAGCGGCAATCCCGGCGCCATCGTCGCCATCGGCACGGGCAGCGTCGGCGAAGTGCTGCAACCCGACGGCACGCGGCGCGAAGTGGGCGGCTGGGGCTTCCCCGCCGGCGACGAGGCGAGCGGCGGCTGGATCGGCCTTGCCGCCATCAACCACATCGAACAGGTGCTCGACGGACGCCGGCCCGGCAGCGCGTTCGCCGACGCCGTCATCCACGCCTGCGGCGGCAATCGCGTCGCGATCCAGGTCTGGCTCGGCCAGGCCACGCAGACGGCGTACGCCACGCTCGCGCCGCTCGTGCTGCGGCACGCGGACGATCCGGCCGCGCGCGCCATCCTGACGAAGGCCGGCGAGGAAGCGGCCGCCATCGCCCGCGCGCTCGACCCGGACGGGACGCTCCCGCTCGCGCTGTGCGGCGGCCTGGGTGCCGCCCTGCGCGACTGGCTCCCGCCCGCGCTCGCGGCCCGCGCCCGCGCGCCGGAAGGCGATTCCGCGCGGGGCGCGTTGAAGATGATCGAGCTGCACCTCGCGGCGTGAAAGGACCCACCATGCAAGGCAATATCCTGACCCCGGACGGCTGGATCCGCGGCCGCATCCGCATCGAGGACGGCACGACGACCATCGCCGCCATCGAAGGCGACGCGGCCGACCCGGGCGCCAACAGCGACGACTACATCCTGCCCGGCTTCATCGACCTGCACGTGCACGGCGGCGCGGGACGCGACATGATGGAAGGGGGCGACGCGCCGCATGTGATCGCCCGCCTGCACGCAAGACACGGCACGACGAGCCTGCTCGCGACGACGATGACGGCGCCGCTGGACGACATCGACCGGGCGCTCACCGCCATCGGCACCGCGTGCGAACAACGCGGCAAGGGCGAGGCGCGCATCCTCGGCGTGCACCTGGAAGGCCCGTACATCAACGCGGGCAAGCTGGGCGCGCAGCCGCCGTTCGCGCGCGAGGCGACGATGGCGGAGGTGGAGCGCTTCAATGCGCAGGCGCCAATGCGCCTGATTACCGTGGCGCCCGAGATCGACGGTCACCTGTCTCTCGTCCGCCAGATGGCCGACGCCGGCATCCGCGTGCAGATCGGCCACACGAACGGCAACTACGACGACGGCGTACGCGCGCTGGAACACGGCGCGGCCGGCTTCACGCACCTGTTCAACGCGATGCCGGGCTTGCACCACCGCGATCCCGGCATGGTGGGCGCGGCCCTCGCCCACGCGCAGTACGCGGAGATCATCCCGGACCTGCTGCACGTGCACCCGGGCGCGATCCGCACGGCGCTGCGCTGCATCCCGAACCTGTACTGCGTGACGGATTCCACGGCCGCCGCCGGCATGCCGGACGGCCAGTACATGCTGGGCCGCCAGGTCGTCCACAAATGCATGGGCGGCGTGCGCCTCGCGGACGGCACGCTGGCCGGCAGCACGCTGACGATGGACCAGGCGCTGCGCAACCTCGTCTCGATCGGCCTCGATCTCGCCGACGCCGCCCGGCGCGTGTCGACGAACGCCGCCGACTACCTGGGCGAGACGCGCCGCGGCCGCATCGCGCCGGGCTGCTTCGCCGACCTCGTCGTCCTCGACCGCGACCTGAACCTGAAAACCGTTTATATCGAAGGAGAACAGTGTGACCTCGCTGATGCTTGAAGAAGCCGTGTCCGCGGCCGACTGCGTCGCCCTGCAGCTGGCGCACGACGCCGACCGCTACGCCGCGCTGGGCCACCGCCTGCGGGGCGCCTCCTTCCATAACGCGGTGACGGTGGCGCGCGGCAGTTCGGACCACGCGTCCAGCTACCTCGCCTACCTGATCATGGCGCGCATGGGCCGCCTCGTGACATCGCTGCCGATGTCGCTCGTCACGTTGTACAAGGCGCCGCTGCAGGCCGCCGGCCTGCTGGCCGTATCGATCTCGCAGTCGGGCCAGAGCCCGGACGTCGTCGAACCGATCCGCTACTTCCGCCAGGGCGGCGCGACGACCGTGGCGCTCGTGAACGACATCGATTCGCCGCTCGCACGTGAGGCGGAATGGGCGCTGCCGCTGCGCGCCGGGAAGGAGCAAAGCGTGGCCGCGACGAAGAGCTTCATCGCGAGCCTGACGGCCGGCGCACGCCTCGTCGCGGAATGGCAGCAGGACCAGGAACTGAAGGACGGTCTCGCAGCGCTGCCGGACGCGCTGCGCCAGGCCGCGCGGACCGACTGGTCGGCCGCGCTGGAGGTGCTGGCGCCGGCCCGCAACATCATGGTGGTCGGCCGCGGCATCAGCTTCCCCGTCGCGCTGGAAGCGGCACTGAAATTCAAGGAGACGTCGGCACTGCAGGCCGAAGCCTTTTCCGGCGCCGAGATCAAGCACGGCCCGATGGCGCTGATCGACGACGGCTATCCCCTGCTGATCTTCGCCACGCGCGGTCCCGCGCAGGCGGGCCTCGTCGCGCTGGCCGACGAGATGCGCGGGCGCGGCGCGCGCGTGCTGCTCGCGGCGCCGACCGACATCGCCTCGCGCGACCTCGACCTGCCCGTGTCCTGCTGCCCCGACCTCGACCCGATCGTCGCGATCAACGCGTTCTACGTGATGGCCGCGCACCTGTCGCAAGCACGCGGCCTCGATCCGGACCGGCCGCGCCACCTGAACAAAGTCACAAAAACACACTGACCCGCCCACTGATGCACACGAACGATTTGCGCCAACTGGCCGGCCGCCTGATCATGATCCGGCTGTTCGGCACGGAACTCGACGCCGGCACGGCGGACTTTATCCGCGCCCACCGCATCCGCGGCGCGTGCCTGTTCCGCCAGAACATGCTCGATGCCGCGCAGCTGACGCGCTTCACGGGCGACCTGAAAGACGCGATGGGCGAAGACGCGCTGATTGCGCTCGACCAGGAAGGCGGCGCCGTCGTGCGCGCGCTGTGGGTGCCACCGCCGCCGTCCGCGATGGCGCTCGGTGCGGCGGGCGACGAGACGCTCGCCCGCGACGTGGGCGCGGCCGTCGCACGCGCGATCCGCGCCATGGGCTTCAACTGGAACTTCGCGCCCGTGCTGGACCTGAACAATAACCCGCGCAATCCCGTCATCGCCGAGCGCTCGTTCGGCGCCGATCCGCAACAAGCGACGCCGCTCGCCCTCGCATGGATGGCCGGCAGCGACAGCGAAGGCGTGGCCTGCTGCGTCAAGCACTTCCCCGGCCACGGCGACACGCACGTCGATTCGCACCGCGACCTGCCCACGGTCGACAAACCCTTGCCGGAACTGGAGCGCTTCGAATTCGCGCCGTTCCGCACCGCCGCGCCGCATGCGCCGGCCGTGATGACGGCGCACATCGTCTATCCTGCCCTGGATGCCGACAACCCGGCCACGATGTCGCGCGCGATCCTGCACGACCTGCTGCGCACGCAATGGGGCTATGACGGCGTGATCATCACGGACGGCATGGACATGCACGCGATCGCGCACCGCTACGACGCCGGCGAGGCGGCCGTCAACGCGTTGATGGCCGGCGCGGACATGGTGATGGCCATCGGCAGCCGCGACACGCAGGCAGCCACCATCGACGCCATCGCGGCCGCCATCGCCGACGGCCGCCTGCCGCTGGCGGATGTGCAGGCGCGTCTGGAGCGACTGGACCGCCTCGCGCGCGTGCATCCGGCCGGGGCCATGCCGTACACGACGGAAGACGCGGACCGCGCGCTGATGGCCGTCGCATGGCGCCGGGCGCTGACGGCACGCGGCAACCCGCTGCGTCCCGCGCCGGGCAGCAAGGTGCGCCTCGTCGCGCGCCAGGACGTCGTCAGCGACGGCGTGTCGGAAGCGGGCGTGCCCGCCAGCGCCATCGCGGCGATGCTCGCTACGCTGTTCGATGTCGACCTGGTGACGTTCGCCGATGCCGAGACCTTCGACTGGAATGCGCTGCCGCAGGACGGCCGCTTCACGATCCTCGCGTCGACCTCGCGCCGCCGCTACGGCCCGCACGCGCGTTCCACGTGGACGCCTCATCTCCACCTCGCGTTGTGGAACCCGTACCAGGCCCTCGACTTCGCCGCGCCGGCGCTGATGACCTATGGGTTCGCACCGCCCGCGCTGGATGCCGTCCGGGCCTGGCTGGCAGGCGGGATCGAGGCTACGGGCCGCTGTCCGGTGCCCGGCTTTTGACGGCACGCGGTAACGCATTGTAACGACGCATACCGACATCGCACGGCTGGGGCACAATTGCCACGCCCGTCAGCAGTTTGTGGGACAATGCACGCTTTGTCCGAGATCGGCACCCGGCACCGTCGGCGTATGTATTTGAGCCACTGATCGGTGCAACTTTATCGTCATTAAGAGAGGATTTTTCAATGTCCCAATTCCGTTTCGCCCGCCTTGCCATGATGCTGGCCGCCCTTGGCCTGAATGCCGCGCCGGCCCTGATGCACAGCGCGTCGGCGCAGGACAAGAAAGCCGAGGCCGCCGCGCCGAAGCCCGACTCCGTCCGCCCGGAACTGTTCAAGCTGCTCGACCCGGCCCAGATCAAGCCGCTGATGGATGCGAAGAACTATGGCGAGGTGAAGAACCGCATCACCCAGGCCGAAGCGTTCCCGGACAAGACGCCGTACGAAACGTACGTGCTGAACCGCATGAAGTTGTCGCTGGGCACCGCGACGGGTGACGACCAGATGGCGATCGGCGCGCTGGAAGCGATCCTGGCGTCGGGCAAGCTGCCGGAAGCGGACAAGCCGAACTTCACGCAGGCACTGGCCACGATGTATTACAACGCCAAGAATTATCCGAAGGCGATCGAGCTGTACAAGCAGATCCAGGCGTCGGGCAAGGCAACGGACCAGATCAACTCGGCCCTGATCCGCTCGTACTACCTGAGCGGCGACTTCGCGTCGGCGCTGAAGGCCCAGGAACCGGTACTGCAGGCCGCGGAACAGGCCGGCAAGACCCCGACCCAGGAAGACCTGCGCCTGTACGCGTCGGCCGCGAACAAGGTCAAGGATGACGCTGCCTACCTGCGCGGCCTCGAAAAACTGACCGCCTACTACCCGAACGACGATTTCTGGACCGACCTGATCAGCCGCGGCATCGTGCGCAAGCCGGGCTTCCAGGACGCCAACATCCCGGACGTACTGCGCCTCGAATTCGCAGCCGTCAAGCAGATGTCGTCGGACGCCTACACGGAACTGGCCGAGCTGGCCCTGAAGGACGGCTTCCCGACCGAAGCGAAGAAGGTCGTCGACGCGGGCTTCGCCGCCGGCGTGCTGGGTACCGGTAGCGGCGCCGCCAAGGACCGCCAGCTGCGCGACCGCGCCACCAAGGAAGCGGCAAGCGACGCCAAGAACATCGCGGCCGGCGAAGCGGGCGCCGCCAAGGCCAAGACCGGTGCCGGTCTCGTCAACCTGGGCTGGGCGTACGTCACGATGGACCAGTTCGACAAGGGCATCCCCTTCATCCAGCAAGGTATCGCCAAGGGCGGCCTGAAGTCGCCGGACGAAGCCAAGCTGCGCCTGGGCATGGCCTATGCGAAAGCCGGCCAGAAGGACAAAGCCATCGAGACCTTCCAGGAAGTCAAAGCCGGCGGCGGCCTGTCCGACACGGCCAAGTACTGGATCCTGCTGCTGAACCACCCGACGGGCGCGATGGCAGCCAAGTAATCCCGGCCGGATCATCGGCCGACAAGGCGGCGCGGACTCCGGTTCGCGCCGTTTTTTTTCGCCTGAAATTCGGGGTCAGAGCACATTTCACGCCGAATTCGGGGTCAGAGCACATTTCGAATCAATGTCCAGGAGCATATCGATCCCCGACGTTTTGGCGTGCGCAGCCTCGACACGACGTCACGCCGAAAGACTCACCGCGTTGGCCAGAACTTGCTTCGAAACACATGCTCCAAAAAGTGCTCTGACCCCGAATTTTCTGAAAAATGTGCTCTGACCCCGAATTTTTTGGCGTGGGATTTTGTGGCTCACGCTGCTTTTCTTTCGTCTGTGTGAATTAGCGAACGGGCAAGCCAGACCGGCCGGCCGATAATCGCCGCAACTCTTCCGGAAAGGGCCGCCATGACGACCGTACGCAAGGGCCAGGCGCCCGCGAAGCTGAACCGCGACGAATTCCACCTCGTCTTTTCGCGCGATTTCTACGACCCTGCCTACCAGGCCGTCGCGAAGGAACTGGCGGCCGTCGAAGAGGTCGCGTGGCAGGCCTACGTCGATTCGCACAAGGCCCCGATCACGGTGAAGGCCGGCCCCGGCTTCGCCGATCCGGGCTACGACCTGTCCGTCGAATGGAAAGAAGCGCACGATCGCCTGCTCGCGGCCGAGGCGCGCCAGAAAGATCCGGCCACGCCGCACCGCATCCTCTTGATCAATGGCGCGGCGCGCAACGACGGCAGCTGCCCCGGCGAGATCTCGAAGACATGGCGCCTCACAAAACTGTGCGAAGACGTGCTCGCGGCCGAGGGCGTGGACACGGACCTGCTGGACCTGTCGCGCATCATTTCCGACTACGACCGCCATATCCACCCGTGCAAGGCCTGTGTGTCGACGGCCATGCCGCTGTGCCACTGGCCATGCAGTTGCTACCCGAACCACTCGCTGAACCAGGAAAACGACTGGATGAACGAGATCTACGAGCGCTGGGTTGCCGCGCACGGCGTCATCATCCTCACGCCCACATACTGGTACCAGTCGCCGTCCGTGCTGAAACTGATGATCGACCGTCTCGTGTGCGCCGACGGCGGCAATCCCGATCCCAGCTCCACGCACGGCAAGGACGCGGAAAAAGCGAAGGCGCTGGAGAAGGACTGGGACTATCCGAAGCATCTCGCCGGCCGCATCTACGGCGTCGTCGTGCATGGCGACGTGGCCGGCATCGAAGCGACGCGGCGCTCGCTGTCCGACTGGCTCGACTGGATGGGCCTGATCGACGCGGGTCCCACCGCCCTGCTCGACCGCTACGTCGGCTATTACGAATCGTATGCCGAAAGCCACGACACGCTCGACAAGGACACGGCGTTCCAGGACGAGGTGCGCAACGTGGCGCGGTCCGTGTCCGCGGCCGTGGCAGCCGTACGTTCGGGCAAACTGCTGCAGCCGGACCGGAAGCTGGCCAATCCCCGGCCCAAGTGACGGGCGGTCTTTTTTTGGTATTATCGAAGGCATCGTCCGCCCCTTGAATACCGCCGCATGTCCCACCTCGCGCAGTTGATGCACCAGCTCTCCGCCACCAGCAACCTGCCGCTCTACCAGCAATTGCAGCGCGCCCTGCGCGACGCGATCGAGCGCGGCGTCTATGGCCCGGCGGAAGCCTTGCCGGCCGAGCGCCAGCTTGCGGCCGAACTGGACATTTCGCGCATCACCGTGCGCAAGGCGATCGACGGCCTCGTCGAAGAAGGCCTGCTCGTACGCCGCGCCGGGTCGGGCAATTTCATCAACACGCGCATCGAAAAGAATTTCGCCAAACTGACGTCGTTCTCGGAAGACATGCGCTCGCGCGGCCGCACGCCGCGCAGCGTCTGGCTCAAGCGGTCGGAAGGATTGGTGACGCCGGAAGAAGCGCTGCATCTCGGCTTGTCGCCGGGCGCGGCCGTCTATCGCTTCAACCGCATCCGCTACGCCGACGACATGCCGATGTGCCTGGAATACGCGACCATCGCGGCATCCGCCCTGCCCTCGCTGGATGCGGTGGACGTGTCGATGTACGAAGCGCTGGAAGCGAACGGCAAGCGCCCCGTGCGCGCCCTGCAGCGCCTGTCCGCCCTGCTGCTGAACGCCGAGCAGGCGAAGCTGCTGCAATCGAAGGAAGGCGACGCGGGCCTGTGCGTGGAACGGCTGGGCTTCCTGCCGGACGGCCAGGCCGTGGAATTCTGCCGCTCTTATTTCCGCGGCGATATGTACGACTTCGTGGCCGAGCTGAGCGCCGGCTGATCCACCATTCACAACAACGACGCCATGGCCAACCTGACCTACGAAGCCTATCTCGACGAAGTCGCCACCCTGCTGACCGAGCTGTACGACCTCGACGACGCCACCGCCATCAAGCTCGTCGTGGACGCGCAGGCCGCCGAGTATTTTTCGCCGCATGACGACCACCCGGCCATGCGCACGCTCACGCGCGCCCGCGAGGATGCCGTGACGTTATACAAGGCCGCGAAGCCGGCACTGAAACCGCAGCGGAAACCACAGGCGAAGCCGCAGCCGAAGCCGCGGCCAAAGGCGCCACCAAAGCGCTGATCAGATCGCGGTCAGGCCGCCATCGATGGCCAGCTGGTGGCCCGTGACGAACGACGCCTGTTCCGAGCACAGCCACAGCGCGGCGTTGGCGACCTCGGACGGGTCGGCGATGCGCCCCATCGGATGGGCCGCCTTGAGCTTCTTGTCGCGCCCCGGCTCGCGCTCGAGCATGCGCGCCAGCATCGGGGTCTTGACGGCGCCCGGGCACACGCTGTTGACGCGGATGCCGTCCTTGGCGTATTCGACGGCCGCGCTCTTCGTCAGGCCGACGACGGCGTGCTTGGACGCCGAGTAGATGGCGCGGTGCGGTGCCGCCACGAGGCCGCCGGCGTCCGCGACGTTGACGATCACGCCGCCGCCTTCCTGCTTGAGCATCTGGCGCAGCTGGCTCTTCATGCACAGCCACACACCCTTGACGTTGACGCCCATGATGCGGTCGAACTGGTCGTCTTCGCCTTCGGCCAGCGGCAGGTATTCTTCCTCGACGGCAGCGCCGTTGACGGCGCAGTCGATGCGGCCGTAATGGCCCACCGCCTTGTCCATCAAGGCTTCGACTTCCGCCGCGACCGTGACATTGGCTTTCACAAACAGCGCCTTGCCGCCCGCTTCGACGATCAAGGCCGCGGTCATGTGGCCGCCGTCGACCGACGTGTCGGCGATGACGACACAGGCGCCCGCGCGCCCGAATGCCAGCGCCGTCGCGCGGCCGATGCCACTGGCGCCGCCGGTTACCAGCACTACCTTGCCCGCATATGAAATGCCGCTCGGAGTCTGCTTGGTCATGCCCTTCATCATGCTTCCTTTTCAATATCTTTACGCAAGCTTTGCTTCCTACAAGCAATACTGCGCTCAGGCAACATGATAGCGCCCGTCTCGGGCATTGACCAAGCTTCTCCGCATTTTTGCAAGATAATGAACGGCCGAGTGTTGCAATCAGGGTGCAGGTTTCACTTTTGCCTTGTCTCCAGCCATGACGACGGACATCTTCGCCGGGTCGATCGTCTTACGGAACGCCGCGTTCAACTGGGGTAGCGTGACTGCCATCAAACGCTGCTCGAACTCGGCCGACCATTCGAACGTGCGGCCGCGGTACAGATACGACGTCCACCCTGCCGCCAGCGCGCCGTCGTCGGCACGGTTCTGGATCCTCTGTTGCATCAGACCCGACTTGGCGCCGGCGAGTTCCGCCGTCGTGAAGCCATCCTTGAGTACGCGCAGGAGTTCCTCGCGCACGGCGGCATCCACCTTGGCCAGGTTCTGCGGCGCGGCGATCGCGCTGATCGCGAACATGCCTGCGCGGTCGAGGTCGCCGGCCACGAGGTTCGAGCCGCCGCCATACGATAGGCCCTCTTTCTGGCGGATACGATCCATCAGGCGCGAGCGCATGCCGCCGCCGCCGAAGATGTAATCGGCCAGCATCAGCGCCGGGTAGTCCGGATCCTCGACGTTCAGGTCGACGTTGATCCGGGCCGTATAAAAGCCGTTTTCCTTGTCGGGCGTATTCAGGAATGCGTGGATCGGTGCGATGTCGCCGTTCTTGCGCAGCACGGGCGCCACGTGCATCGGGGCTTTCCACTGGCCGAACAACTGGTCCACGAGGGGCGCGATCGCCTGGGCATCGAAATCGCCCACGATGGCCATCTCGGCCGGCACCGTGCCGTAGTAATCGCGGTGGAATGCCTTGACCTGGTCCAGGGTCGCGCTCTTGATGTCGGCGAGATCTTCCTCGAGCGTCGTTTCGTGGCGGATATCGCCCTTGGGATAAATGTCGAAATGCTCATTCAGCGCCCGCGACGCGACATTGGTCGGCTCGCTGCGGCTCGCCTCGAGGCCGACGATCGTTTGCTGGCGCAGCTGCTCGAACTCGGCGGCCGGGAAGGCCGGTTCGCGCAACACGTGGGCAACGAGTTTCAGCGCTTCGGGCAGGTTCTCGCGCGTCGTCTGGAAGTGGGTCAGGCTGCCCGAAATCTTGAGCTTCTCGAACGCGTCGGCCAGTTGCACGCGGTCGTACTTCGTCGTGCCGCGCATCAGCATCGCGGACGTCAGGCCGGGCAGTGCCGCCTTGCCGAACAGGTTCTGTTCGTCGCCGATGTGCTGGCGCAGGTCGACGGTGACGGTCTGGCCGCGGTTCTTCT